>CAYOJG010000001.1:0-2045 GCA_964404265.1 uncultured Desulfurococcaceae archaeon
ACCGCCTTTGCAGGGGGAACCTGGCCAGGCCCGGAAGGGAGCAACCTAACCCCTGACGTCGGCGTTCACAGGTCTCCGGGAGGAGGACGGCCTGGGGGTGCGGCACGGCTGGTGAGCGCCGATGGTCGGGGGTCCGCACCGTCAAGAAATTAATTATTTCCTCTGGGAAACATTGAAGTGTTAGGTGTGGCTCCATGGGTGAAGAACGTCTTGGAGAGATGCTTAGAAGGCTCGGCGAAGTGATGCGTATTGCGCATGACAGAGGCTTAGTTAATCTGTTGGGAGGCAATGCGAGCATTAGGTGGGGAGACGGGTTCTATATAACTCCTTCACAGGTTCCGAAGAATCAGCTCCGCCCGGAGGATATGGTTTATGTACCTTTCGATTTAGGTCCTGAGCTATCACTCAGCGGTAAGAAAGCTTCAATGGAGTGGAGAATGCATAGGGAGATATACCTCAATAACCCGGAGGTTAATGCTGTACTCCACACCCACAACCCCTACACTTTAGCCCTATACATGAGCGGCCTTGAAGTGAACCCCAAGGAATTCGTGGAGGCCTACACTATAGGGGGATGTATTTCGCTGGTTCCTTTCCTGCCTGCAGGCTCGGTTGAGCTTGCTAAATCTGTTGCGGAAGCCCTAAAATCATGTAAAGTCGCTGTCCTACTCAATCATGGGGTTGTGGCGGGTGCCAAGAACCTTTCCATAGCACTCGACTCGGTAGAGGCTTTAGAAGACCTGAGCAGAATAACCATAATGAGGAACCTCCTCAGCAAGCTCTCTAGGATAGGCGGATGGTTTCCTTAGAGCTACACGAACGACATTAGCCCGACCACCAAGAGGATACCTATAGCCAACACGGTTCCGCCTTGAATAACGTGGTTTATGGCTGGGTGGACTTTACCTTTCAGAGCCTCCGAAAGAAGTCTGCCTCCATCAGATATGTAGAGAGGGGCTGCATTAATTATGCCTAGAGAGAAGTTCACGACCTGCATCCAGTAGAGGAACCTTACAGAGTAGATAGTGCTCATGCTTGTATTAACGGTGGGTGTGTCAGCTATGTATATTCCTATCAGTTCTCCTGCATTCTTCTTAACCACATATATCTCGGAGTCAGTGACAGAGTAGTTAATGAGTTCACCTACCCAGACACCCTTAGAGAGATTGAATTCGAGAGTTACTGTCCTATTCATTAACGGCCACAAGAACTCCTGAAGATCCGCTACGGAAGTAATCCTAGTCCCGTTAATACTTAGAATTACTGATGGGGGTTCGATACCTGCAATACCTGCCGGTGTGTCCTCACCTGTTAAACCAATGATTGTGGGAACCGTAACTACTTGAGCACTAGCCATGGAGAGCAGCGGGAGAACTATTAGGAATAGGAGCGTATTAGCTAGAACACCGGCCGATAAGACTGTGGCCTTAGATTTTAGGGATGATTTACTGAAGTCCTCCTCACTCGGTTTTACGTAGGCCACAGGAAAAATCAGGAACAACCCGACACCCCAAGCCTCAACCTTCCACCCTACAGCGTAGGCAGCGATCGCGTGAAACAACTCGTGCATAGCTATAGCTATAGATAAGGCTAGTAGAATGTATATGAAGGAACTGATGTTTATAGTGAGCCCTGGAATCACCGGAACGAAGGGAGAGGAAGGTTCACCAACACCCCAAATCATTGACTTAATTATATTTACAAGAGATGGAAGAACCTGCCAATAGAACAGAGCGACAAGAAACACTAGGTTAATGATTCCTGCAACCAGCATAATTTTCCTTGTTAAAGGATTCTCAGTAAGTTTCCTCATTCTCGGAACTCTGCCAACATCGAAAAGGAAGATGAAGGGAGAAAGCGTCACTCCCCTGTCCTGAAGCCTCTGCATAAGGTCCTTCCTTGAAGCAATGGCAAAGAAAACAATTAACTCGGCAATCACTATCCCCAACAGTATTGCATAAGGTCCTTCCAGCACTCTGCAAGCCCACAAAAGAAACCATTATCCACTAATAAATCTCTGGACTCCTAGACTTAACTTAAATTTA
>CAYOJG010000001.1:2145-14952 GCA_964404265.1 uncultured Desulfurococcaceae archaeon
ACTTAACTTAAATTTATAATCCATTCTAAGTAACCTACTTGGTCTGGAAAATGCCTAGGAAACAGAGTAGGGATGAGAAAGGAATCATCGGGGCCTCACTGCTAATAGCCATCATGGTAATCGCCCTAATCCTCGGCTACATAGGGTATCAACAGTACAAGTCAACACTCACAACCACAACTACCCCAGCACCCACACTCACAACCACGCCCTTAACAACCCCCACAAGAACTACTACAACCACAACACCTACTCAAACGCCCACCAACACAACCACAACAAGCGGGGCAGGATAGAATTCAGCGACTCTTAACAATCCTCACATAAGAATTACTTCCAACCTCATCAAGATATATATCTAGATTGTTCAGGAAGTCCCTGAAGGTTTGGATAGGGACTATGAAAGATCCCTCATAAAACCCCTTCACACATTCAGTTAATGTTACAACTGCAGGAACCAGGCTCACACATTTCTTAAGGACAGGGTATTTAGCTATGTGAAAAGTGAACTCATCACGAAGCAGCTCGACCTTAGACCTATGCTGCAAAGCCGTATTCTTTAACTTAGTTTTCTTATAGTACCCAGGCGACCAGTGCTTGCAGTCAATAACTAACCCAATCCTCGACACAGGACTAACGCCAATAACATCCAGCTCAAACCTCCTACTCTTCAGACGTAAGCTATGTATAGCTTCCCAACCACTAAGGGTAAGGTAGCGAGTGACCAAAGACTCGAAATCCCTCCAATCAAGAAACTTTGAGACCGTATATGGGGAGGCACCCAGCTCAATACCTCTAAGCGCTAAAGGCACTAAAGACTCCATACACACAAGATTCCCAGCCCTGAAGAAACCATTGAAGTTTACCAGCTCAGAAGCTTCAGGGCTGACTTTAGGAACACATTTCTGGTTCTTGCTTAAGATATCGAGAAGATAGAGAATTCTATTGCGTTCAGAGAGAGTCATGAAATCTTCACCTTTCCGAGATCACCTCCCTCATCATCGAATAATACTTTATGTTTATGGGTAATGTAGTTGTTGCTGATGTTAAAGCTTATTTCCTCCCTTTTGCTGAGGTTAACTAGGGAATGAGTGAAAGTATTCAAAGAGTCCTACGCAACCATCACTAAGTTCATCACTAATGCGCTTGACTATGTCAGGGATTCTGAGATTCAGGCATTTGCAGACGCGTTGACTGATGTGTATGAGGCTGGGCGGAAGGTATTAATAATTGGTGCTGGGAGGTCAGGGCTTGTCGGGAAGGCTTTCGCTATGCGTTTGATGCATATGGGATTCAATGTGTATGTTTTAGGGGATACGATAGTTCCGGCTCTGAATTCTGGGGATATGGTTATCGCTATATCTGGGTCGGGGAGGACAAAGCTTGTTGTTACGGCCTCGGAAGTAGCTAAGTCTGTGGGGGCTAAGGTGGTGTCATTCACTACATATCCGAACTCTCCTCTAGGGAAAATATCTGACTTAATAATTCAGGTGCCTGGAAGGACTAAAATAAGTACTGAGGATGACTACAACGTTAGGCAGCTTGTTGGGATCTATGAACCTTTAGCGCCTCTGGGAACACTGTTCGAGATAACTGTAATGGTCCTGCTTGACTCGATAGTTTCGGAGTTGATGAGTAGGCTCGGGAAGACTGAGGAGGATTTGAAGAAGAGACATGCAAACATAGAGATCTAGTTTTTGGTGGTGTTGATTAGCACTTCAAGAAAGTCCTCTTACGGAGACGCCTTACGGCACTTCAATCAGGCTATAGATTACTTTAGTAAAGCCGTTGGCAAAGACGAAGATCTGAGGAGGTATTCTAAGCATGCCTTCATTCATTTGCTGCGTTCCCTAATACTTCTCAAGGGCCATGGATACCCTTCCTATACAGACCTAGTGTCTTTGGGGGCGGTTGCGAAAGACCTGCATATTATCGATGAGGAGGAGTACGGCTCTCTGGTGGAACTTAACCTGAAGCTAAACGGTTTCGGCATTCTGGAAAGGGTTGAAATCATTAAGCTCTTCCGAAGATTGGTGATGAAGGCGGAGGAGCTTGACCCTTACTTATCGCAGCAATCAACCCTTTTTAGGTACTGAAGCCTTCTTTAACCATGGATAGGTATGTTAAACGATGATGAAGACGTCTTTATCTCCCAAGCTCTGCTGTGAGGATGTGGCGGCTGTCTGAACTTATCCTTTAACCACTTGCTCCACTATTGCAGCAACTTCCTTCACATGGATTAATTCGGATGGAGGTCTCTTCCCTACATACTCCTTCGGGAGGGGGTCGCTGCAGTACATGGCTTCACTCACAAGACCGAAGAACTCCTGCGGAGGTAACACAGCGACTGCCCTAACCTCCCCTTTCTTTATGTCTCTGATGTTTGTGATTATGTTGAAGCCGTATTGAGGAGTACCTGCCCTAGTGACGTACAGGTTCTTTGCGGAAGGGTGTTTAAGCACAGAAACTACCTCAACCCCAATAATATCTACAGCATACTCAGGCAGGTTTTCCTCACCTAAAGCCAGCCTAGCCCTCAAACCCACTAACTGCACTAGAGCATACTTCAGCTCGGCTACATGCAACCTATTTTTCTGGGGCACCTCAACACCCTTGGGAGGGAGGATCTCTTTCGCCAGCTCCTTTCCCACTAGGCCCAGCTGAATAACGTCATCATTTCTCAGGAGGTAGGAAAGCGGGAGGTAGGAATACTTGACAGCGTTAAGATGGGTTTTAGCCTTCCTGATAAGCTCCAACGCCTTATTCTTATGTATGGGGTAGTTAAGGTTCCACACTCTAATCCTGCTTTCAAGCCTAAGCAAGGCGTTCTCAGCCATGAGTATCCTGAAATCCTTTGACGTGTCCAAGAAGACGCCCTCTCTACCCTGACACCCAAGAAAATAAATTATGTGGAAAACGCTCTATTAGGGGTTAACAGCATAGATGAGTGACGTGCTTGAATATGAAATCACTTCCAGCTGGACACGGAAGCTCGCAATACTGAACCTGCTTGCTGACGGAATTGAATCGGTTATTGCGGACTATGGATGTAAGGAGGTGAGGGCAAGCCTTAACGAGACTTTGGAGATATGCTACTCGCAGTGCGAGGACACTCCTCAGGTTTCATTCGAGCTGGAGGACATTATTCAGCATGGACTTGCCGACACGATCCGCATGGAAGAATGTAGTGAAGGAATGAATCCTTCTGAGATTTATCGGGAAGCGGCTCAACTGCTTATTAAAAGATCTGTTTCCTCCTTGATGGATTACGCCCTTAAAACCAAGTTGACAAACATTGAGTACATGCTTATAGTTCTCCAAAATGGTAGGGGACTAATTCTTCAGGGAGGTAGGAACAGGGTTTCAATACCCCTCATAAAGTCGGCGGCCTCAATCCATACCCATCCAGCAGGGTGTGTTCCTTCCCCGCATGATGTCCGTAGCTGGATCAATTTATTCTTCGATGGAGGCATCGGTGCAGGCATAGTTTCCACCGACTGCCAATTCTTTATTGTTAGGGAAGGCCTGTTCACTGAAAACGACCTTCTTTCCCTAAGCAGGTTGAGGAGCTCCCTAAGCTCTAGAAACATCCCGGAAATAAGGAAGATGCTAGGAAACAGGATTATCGGTGATTCTCTACGCGTATACGTGCTTTAACTTAGGCAAGCCTCCTTAACTAAGGATATTACTTCAGTGAAATTATCCCGCCTAAGCTTATACCTCCTCAACACTTCGAGCCCATTACTCTGAAGGGTTTCTTCCTTACAGCACCTTCTAATCCTCCTCTCCCTCATGAATATTGAGGAGAAAAGTCGGCACACATTACATCCTTGACCCATAGAGGCAGATTCATAATCGATAATCCTCACATCCCCTCTCATACCCACGTAAACATGCTCCTTTACGAGGGAGAGTTCATCATGTCGAACACCCACCTTGTCGAGCCACCTTCCGGCCTCAAGAACTGCCAATCCCTTAAGAACTAGAAGCCTGCAGTCACCTTCATACTCTGAGAGAAATCTTTTCCATGGCAACCCTTCCAAATACTCCATAATTATAAACTCTTCATCACAGAAGAAAGGCTTAGGGGCCACGGGATATGCGAGACTCATAAGCCTGCATTCTAGGAGGAGATCCTCTCTCTTAGAGTCGGTCCTCAAAATCTTCACCGCCACTTTTCTCCCATCCTTCAGAAGGGCAGTAAGCACAAGGGACGAGTGTCCTTTCCCTAGGACATGGATCTCGTTAACTATATCGTTCCCCTCATCCAGAATTCTATCAATGCCTGCTTCTGTAAGCTTCCTTGCTCTCCGAGCCACACATTCATTAGAGGGTGAAGGAAAGCATAGGAGATCACTATTTATAAGACTGAACTCTCTTCCCACCATCTTGAACATTCCTAGATATTTTGAGGTATTAAAATTAATACAATATCCATACACTAAAAATATAACTATATCACTGGAGTCATATTTTAGTATTTCAAAACATTTTGATTCTAATTAAAATCAAGGTAGCAAAGTATAAATTACTCTGCAGAAATACTATGCGGTGAAAAACAAAATGGTATCGTACCTGGAATGGATGTTGAAGGTTCTTAAAGAATCCATTGAGTTAGCAGGACTTCCAGAGGAGGTATATACATACCTAAGCAAGCCTGACAGGATTCTGACAGTGAAGATACCTGTGAGAATGGATAACGGCAAACTCGTTGTATTCGAAGGTTACAGAGTTCAGCACAACAACGCCTTAGGTCCCTACAAGGGCGGCATCAGGTTCCATCCTGAAGTGACTCTCGACACCGACATCGCGCTCGCTACAGGCATGACTCTGAAGAACTCGCTCGCTGGCATACCTTACGGAGGCGGTAAGGGCGCTGTTAAGGTAAACCCGAAGCAGCTGAGCCAGAAGGAGCTGGAGCAACTTAGCAGGGGTTACGCAAGGGCTATCGCACCCATAATCGGCCCTGAGAAGGACATCCCTGCCCCCGACGTAAACACCAACCCGCAGATAATGATTTGGATGGTTGACGAGTTCAGTAAACTTAAGGGCTATAACGTCCCTGGAGTATTTACAGCAAAGCCTCCAGAGCTTTGGGGTAATCCTGTAAGGATGTACTCCACAGGCTTCGGAGCTGTTGTGACCGCTAAGGAAGCGGCTGAGAAGTGGCTAGGAGGCTTCGAAGGAAAGACAATATCTATACACGGCTTCGGTAACGCAGGCCAGTGGGCAGCTTACTGGGCATCCAAGTGGGGAGCTAAGATCATTGCAGTCAGTGACACCTCCGGAACTGTGTACGACCCCAACGGAATTGATGTCGAGCTAGCGATGAAGGTCAAGAACGAAACCAGGAAGGTAACTAACTACCCGAAGGGAGAGAAGATTCCTGACCCCAACGCACCGCTCTTCGTTGAGGCAGACATTCTGATGCCCTCAGCCATAGAGAACGTGATAACTGAGGAGAACGTGGATAAGGTCAAGGCCAAGCTGATAGTTGAGCCTGCTAACGGTCCAGTAACTCCTGAGGCGGAGAAGAAGCTTTACCAGAGATCCGACTTCATTGCAAACGTACCCGATATTCTTGCAAATGCTGGAGGAGTAGTGATGTCCTACCTAGAGTGGGTTGAGAACCTCCAGTGGTACTTCTGGGATGAGGAGGAGACTAGGAACAAGCTCGCAGCTATAATGAGGAAGAACTTCATAAGGACTGCCGACAGGTGGGAGAAGCTCAAGGGCGAGCACCCCAACAAGATAGTGACCATGAGGGACGCAGCCTTCGTCCTAGCTGTCGAGAGAGTCTATAACGCAATGAAGCTTAGGGGTTGGCTCTAACCCACACCTTTTTAATTAATTTTCTTACTTGAAAACGCTTAATTAATTCCTTCATAGCAGTCAAATTATTTTAATGTGAATCATGTATGGTAAACGGTTGAAGAAATGCTTTCCAAGATGGCTAAATTACTCGTTAATTACTGCACCGAGGTAAAGGAAGGAGATGAAGTTCTTGTCACTGCCTCCTTCGAAGCCTTTCCCCTAGTGAAGGAGTTATGGAAAGAGATTGTTTCAGCGGGTGGATATCCCCGGCTCGCCGTAAGTGACGATGAGTTGAGGGAAATCTTCTTTAGGTATGGGAAAGAGAGCCTTCTCACACATTACTCGAAAATCGATGAGTTCTTACTTGAAAACATTGATGTCAGAATATCTGTGCTTTCCTCCACCCACACAAAGCCTCTCATAGGTGTAGATCCGCAGAAGATCCAGACGAGATCTAAGGCATTAAGGAAACTTACGGAGATATTCATGAGGAGAGATGCTGAAGGCTCTCTTCGATGGGTAGTTACCGCCTACCCGACCCATGCCATGGCTCAGGAAGCAGGCATGGGGCCTGTGGAGTTCAAGGAATTTGTCTTCAGGGCCCTCAAACTACATGCTGAAGATCCTGTGCAGGAATGGATTACCCAGAGCAGGTGGCAGGAGAAGATAGTGAACTTGCTAAATAAAGTTTCGGAACTCCGGATCGTTGGGGAGGATACGGATATTACGGTAAGGGTTGATGGAAGGATCTGGATAAACGATGACGGCAAGAACAATATGCCTGGCGGAGAGGTATTCACCGGCCCTCACGAGGACGGTGTCGACGGCTACATTAAATTCACTTACCCTGCAGTTTGGGGCGGGAATGAGGTTGAGGGAGTTAAACTTGTTTTTCGTAAGGGAGAGGTTGTTGAGGCGTACGCAGAGAAAGGAGAGGAATTCCTAAGAAAAATGATTGAAACGGACGAAGGATCAAAGAGGTTGGGGGAAGTGGCGTTTGGACTCAACTACGATATAAAAAGGAATACTAAGGAAATACTGTTCGACGAGAAAATCGGCGGAACTATACATATGGCCCTTGGAGCTGCCTACCCGTCCACCGGGGGGAAGAACGTATCTGCTATACACTGGGACATGGTTAAGGATATGTGGAAAGGGAAAGTTTACGCTGACGGAGACCTAATATATCTCAACGGAAAATTCCTCGAGGATGTGATTAAATGATTAAGGTAGGGGTAGTCGATACCACATTCTCAAGAGTGGATATGGGTAAGATAGCGGAGAAAGTGCTTAAGGAAGAACTGCCTAACGCCAGAATAATTCGATACACTGTTCCCGGCATTAAGGACATGGCCGTCGCAGCTAAGAAACTGATCGAGGAAGAAGGCTGCGACGGCGTGATTACGCTAGGATGGGTAGGTAAAACCCCTACCGATAAGATATCTTACGAGGTTGCAAGTATGTCAATCCAACTTGTACAGCTACTGACCAATAAGCACGTTATTGACGTCACTGTCCACGAGGATGAAAGCTCTGACCCGGAAGAACTTGAGAGAATAGCTGAGGACCGGGCGAGGAAACATGCTAAGAACTTGGCGATTCTGCTTACGAAAGGCGGTGAAGGGCTGAGGCAGTTTAGCGGGAAAGGATTAAGGCAGGGTAGGGAATCAGTAGGACCTTTGAGAGAGTAGTAATATGGCAATGCGGTTTAATACATTCCTTAACAATAATTTTTTGGGGGCGGGGTGTAGTCTATAAAAGCAGTTGATTTCCTAGAGCAACTAATAGAGTCGATGGATCTCTTGAACTATACGGAAGTTGCTATTATACCTAAGGAAATGGGGCAATTCATCAAGGATCTTATTGGTTACAGCTCTCCTAAAAACCAGTTAATAATAAATATCTCGAGGGAATTCAGTTCATCTCCCTACACAGAAATCAGCGGCTACTCCGTAAAGATGCCTATACCGGAAAGCGAGAGCGAGATCTGGCTCGCCGTAGGTGAGGACGCGCTTCTGGAGCCTTACAGCAAGATAGCTGCCCTAATGACCCACGACATCCAGAAGCTTATAGTTATAGTGCCTTCCGATGACGAATCCATGAAGCTTATCTACATGCTTCTGAGGGCGTTAAGATCCGTTAATACCCATGCGAAAGTTGTTTCAGGCCTAGAAATAGATCCTAGCGGCACATCCGGAACCAAACTAAATCTAATGAGTTACGTCTCAGCACTCCTCACCTACAGCCTCGTGAACAGTATGATTCTTTACAACCCTAAAAGGCTGAAAAGCTACCTCACAACGGAAACATTCCTAGACCACATGAAGTGGTGTGCTAGAGGACTGGAAAAACTACTCAACCAATACGTCTTAGGGGATGTGAAATATTACAAGAATACCCTCCTTCAACTAACGTGCTTCCGGAGCGAGGCGAGAGACGCCTTCAAAGATCTGGGAAGTTTTGTAGAGTTCTCCAAATTCGTTAACTGGGGAACACACTTCACAGCACGTGAAGGTATGATATATATCGAGGGTCCGAGGGACTTCATAGACGAAATTGAGGTAAGGGCCGCAAGCAGGAGGGAAGGGTGGACTAACTACGTGGATCTAAGCAAAGAGAATAGTGAAGTGCTGGGAATAGTTCTCCTAGAGGAGGGGAGCTCGCTAGTCACGGCGATGCTGGATGAATGTAAGAGCCTTATCCGCATAGGATCAGATGTGATACGGTCCATGAACCTCTACATGAAAACCTTCCAGCTCATAAGAGATCTGGAGGAGAAGGTTTTAGGGAGGGCGATGTAGAATGAAAAGATTGTTAACCCTAATACCAATCCTTTGGCTCCTTTCCATAGCCTACACGCTAGATCTATTAGGAGATACTTACGGGTTGACGGCGACAGGGCTTCTAATAGCCACCGTCGTGATCATTGGATTAAAGTATATGAGGAGGGCTTGGGGCCTCTCGGCCACGATAGGCATTTCCTTCCTAGGATATGCAATCCTCCTGATCCTGGGCTACACAGGGAAAATAGTTCCGACACATGTATGGACAGGTGAGTTCCTAGTTTTCTCGGCTTTAACCGCACTGATCGTGGCCGCTTGGGATTCATTGAATAGGCTGAACATTAAGGAGCTTCTCCCCCAAATATTCATAATGTTCGGAATCACGGCGGCACTTTACGGTGTCAGACTCGATTATGTCCTTATATCGCTAGCGATAGCCATCGCATTAACTGAGAATGTAAGGGCATTTATAGGAGTTCTTCTCTCATGGTCTTTTCTAATGCTTCCCCTAGCAGGCATGCCGGCCACGGTGGAAAACATTGGTGAACTTCCACACATTAATGTCCCCATGTACCCAACAGGCTCCGCTAGCTACACACCTGCAGTACTTATGTACTACACGGTTAGCCTTATGCTTACCGCGGTTCTCGGCGGAATAAATGCTGGTATATGGAGGACATGGAGGGGAACGCCTTCAACGTATGGAGAAATAGCCCTCCGATCAATCGGTCACTCAATAATGCCGGTAGTGTTTTACGCAGGGTTGGGGGGAGCTTGGTACTTCCTGGGTGCTACCGAGACTTATTACTCTTTTCTAACTCCAGCTTTAATTTCTTGGGGGATAGCCCTATCCGCAACATTTATACGGGACTATCTCCTCTACCTGAACAAGGTTCGCAGCATAAGGAGAGAAATCGACAAGAAGATGAGTCTTGCTGAGACCCACCTTAAGCACATAAAAGAAGCCTTCAACAGGCTTAAAGAATTCGGTGTAGAGACAGATAGCTTAAACATAGTTATGGCCCAAACAAAGAGCGCAACATCCCTATTCCAAAGCATAACCAAGGAATTAAGGAACAGTGGAGGAAACTACGAAAAACTCACGGTGGTTAACGAAGACCTAGATGAGCTGCTGACCCAAATAAAAGCCATAGACACCGCAGTCATAGACATATACAAGAAGGCCTTCAACCTTATCCAGCAGAGCTACCCGCTCATAAAAACACTGAAGATAAGGATACCTATCTCCACTGACGAGCTGAAAATCCTTTCAGAAGCAAAAACTGCCGAAGACATCGTCATAAAATCGGACTCATTAATTAATGTAGGCAAACAAATATGTGATCTACTAGAGAAAACATTAGGGGAAAGCATAGAATACTACGCTAAACTGCTGAACAAACCTATCAAATACGAGAAAGGGACATGCAAGAAATGGAGATCTCCCTTTAGAGCCATATCTGCGCTTCTCGACGGGTACACCACACTAATAGAGCCCTACGAGAAGGAAGTCCTAGGTCTCTACAATATTCTTGTAGAGCTGAAACACTCAATAACTAATCAGTTCCAGAACATGGATAAAAAATGGAGGAACCTTATCCTCCAGACTAATCCATGGCTCAATAATCTGCTGGAGGAGCTGGAGGAACTGAGTGAGGTTCCACCCCTCCCCCACGAAATACCCAAGATAGTGCTTAAAGAGGCGACTTCCCTGTCCGAGGTAGTTCCATCCATAATTAAGGAGACTAGAAGGCAGTACGAGATGACGAAGGCAGACCTAGGATACTACCTCTCCAAAGGCGTAAGAGGTGTTGAGCTCTCATTGGAAGATCTGGAGAGCAGGATAAAGAGGCTGGAACAGGATCAGAAGGTACTGGCTTTAGTCGCCGAGAAACCTAAGGAATTCATACGCACTCTGAAAACAAAGCTGCCCACAATGGTGAGCAATATTTCAAACATTCTTATAGAGTCCTACGAGTTGAGAACTAAGGCACAACTAATTCCTATGGTGCTGGACTACATAGATTGGGCTTTACAGCATAATGGAGGGAAAGTAAATCTAAGTAAGCTGCCATTCTCTGAGAACGCCCTGATATGGTTCCTGAAGCTTTACATTATGTCAAGAGAGAACGTGATTGTGGAAGGGGACACCCTAAAAACTTTGCAGGGTAGGGGTGTTTTAGCATGATAACTAAATGCCGAATTCCTGGAAAGGAATTCATTTGCGACCTACTGATCCAGAAAGACTCGGTTAAAGCCATTGACTACAAATCCAGCAAGGAAGTGGTTTCCATAAATCTTCACGACATCCTCACGACCGACATCAGCGGAAAGGAATTCACTCTAGTAACTAGTCAAGGAGATAGGTTAACATTCATAATAACCGCCGAACTAACCAATAAGGCCAGGCATATCCTACGATTCATCGAAATGAAAGAAGAAGGAAAAGATGCGCTTGAAGAACTATTTAAACACTCACTAACTTACACAGAGATAGTTAGCGATGTAATCAGTATTCTCAAAATACTTCAAAGGAACAACATACCTAACTGGAGTAAGATTGAGGTGCTGGGAGACAGAATAAGCGAGAGGCTTAAACTATGTGCAGAAACTGGAGTGATAATGACTTCCCCAGTTAATCTTCTGAGTAATATAAAGAAAAAACATGTTGAAGGTATCCGCATGTCCAGCAAATCAGTCATTAGGGAATCCTACAGAGACATAAAGCAGAACTTCGGGAGAAGATTCAGATCAGCAGACTTCTCTCCTCTTGCAGATATTGTTCTTTTCCTCCACTCATACACATTAGCTAAGGAACTAGGTTATCAGCTTGAATCAGAGAAAATAGTGAAGGAGTATATTTCTACAATCGAGGAGTTCCACTTTAAACTCTTTCCACTGGAGGAAGAAACTGCAAGGGCACTAACTATGTGGGCGAAAGAAGCGATAACGAAGGAGGGGGAGGCCAAGGAACTTATCACTGAATACCTGGAGAAGTTGGGGGAGGCACTAACTTCTTTCTATCATCTCTAGGCAATAATTTCATCAAGTTCCCTCAATAAAATATCCTCACTGACCCTTGTTAAGGATAAGAAGCTCGGGAAATTATATGGCTCCTTCCCGGGTGCTTCAGTGTAGTAAGGCCTGTTACAGTAAGGACATCCTCTTGTAAGGAAAGCTGGGAAAAGATTCCTTATACTTCTGAATTCCCTAATGAGGAACTCTTTCTTAATGTAGGGCTTGCCGTCGCGAGAGATTAGGAAGTCAGTTGTTTCATAGCCCCTCATCAGAAGGTAGGTTGCTAACTGTGCAAACCTGTAATAACTCATTTCTGGAGGAGGTCTTCCTTCTAACGCAGTTCCCTTCATAGGTGTGAATGCGAAAAGAGAAATATCTGAACCCATACTCCTCAAAGTTTCTAACGTAGTAATTAGTTCATGCGGCGTTTCCCCCAGACCCACAATAATGTGGGTAACCACATGCCTAGAACCTAGAACATCAATACCCCTACGTATAAAGTCCATGTATTCGCTCCAAGAATAAGGCTTCAACACTTCCTTCAGAACCCTAGGTGAAGCAGCGTCTAAACCTACGCCCAAATAATCCATCCCATACGCCTTAAACTTACGGAGTGTATTAGTGGTTATAGGTGTTATGGAAAGCGAGATATTTAACCCGGTTTCCTCATGGATTTCCCGAACAATATCCAGAGCCTCTTCAACAAAGCCTTTCTTAATTACTGTTTGAAGACAGACTCTGCGAAAGCTTGATTCTTTTAAACCCTCAACTACTTCACTGAGCTCCGCCTCAGGCCATAACACCCTAGAGAGAAAATCTTTAGTTGCGCTAGACGTTCTTGACTGTGTACAGAACTTGCATGAAGCTTCACACCCGTTCTCACTGTACTGCATGAGATAAGCAAGTGTAGGAGGATCATCCATTCTTACGTTTGCTTTACGCAGTATGGCCAATGTCCCTAAAGATGCTCTTATCTTCATTTATCTCAACAATAATTAACCGAGACCTTCTTAAAATTAAGGATAAGGAATGAGGGTGGTCAGGCTTATCGTAGAGGAAAACAATGCGTACTGGAATATGGCAGCAGATGAGGCCCTCCTTCTTCTGAGAGGGCTTGAGAAATCTCCTGACACTTTAAGGCTCTACGTATTTAACCCCTCCGCTGTCTCAGTGGGTTATTTCCAGTCTCTCA
>CAYOJG010000001.1:15052-16231 GCA_964404265.1 uncultured Desulfurococcaceae archaeon
GGAGCTATTCTTCAGCACGGAACATTAATGTATGCTACAGACCTAGAGCTCCTAGCCTCACTAATAACTCCACCTAAAGAAAAATTGGCAGCCAAAAAGGTCGTATCAATAACAGAGAGAGTAACGACGCTGGAGAGGGCGTTAGGCAGAAAGGTTGAGAAGGAAGAGGTAATAAAAGCATTAATTAAGGGATTCTCAGAAGCACTCAACACAGAAATTCTTCCAGGTCAATATGCAGAGAAAGAACTTACGCTCATAAAGTCCCTAATCTGGAAATATAGAAATCAGGAATGGACGAGGCTACGTCCATGAAAAAGAACTACCAAGTTAAAGTGAAAGGAGAAGCATCTAAAATGATGGTGTTTAAGCTAGCACTTACTCCTGACTGTGAAATAGAAGACTTCTTAATTACGGGTGATTTCTTCGCTGAGCATCCAGATATCCTAGACTCTCTTCCTCAAGAATTGAGAAATAAACCTATCACAGATGAAGTAGTGAAGTATATAGAGAAAATATTAATGGTTGCAGGGGTTTATGGTGTAGATCTCCCTGGGGCAATAGATACCCTTGCATCACTATTTAAGGAGGCTCGGGAAGCATGTGTGAGAAAGTGAAGGTAATTGTATTCGATATGGATGGTGTGCTAGTTACGTGCCGTTCTTCTTGGAGAAAACTACATCTTCACTTCGGTTCTGAAGCAATAATTAATGAGGCTAATGATGCAAGCCGATTCCGCAATGGCGAAATAAGCTATTTGGAGTGGATGAGGAGGGACACGGAAGCAATAATAAAGGCTAACGGCGGGAAGGTGACTCGTGAGGAGATAGAGGAGGCCTTAAAAGATATAGAGATTGATAAAGACGCACCCAAAGTTGTTAGCTATGCAAAAACGAAGGGGATAAAGACAGTCATTGTTAGCGGAGGTATAGATATACTGGCAAACCGTTTGAAAAGAGCCCTAGGAATAGATTATGTCTATGCAAACAAACTAATATTCAATAGTCGAGGGGAACTACTTCCTGGCGGAATTGAAGTGGTAAACCCTCTCAAAAAGAGTGACATCTTAAAAGAACTTTCCTCGGAGCTAGATATTCCCCTAAGCAAGTTTATGTATATAGGTGACTCAGAGTGGGATAAGGATGCCTTAGAATTTGTTGGGTACCCAGTTTTCTATAAGAG
>CAYOJG010000001.1:16331-59011 GCA_964404265.1 uncultured Desulfurococcaceae archaeon
GACCTCATGCACCCTAAGGAAACTTCCCTAAAATACCTCCTAGCAGTCTTCAACGCTTTATAGACTCTTGAAAAATCATTCGGCGGATTATCCCTAATCTCAATAAGAGCTACGAACAAGTGGGGATTGAACATCCTGATTCTTTCCATTACTTCTAATTCCTCATGAGATGTTGAGGTTACTGAGTCCAGAACTAGATGAGGCACTGCGAAGTCTTTAGCTAGGCTTTCATACAGCTCGTATAGCTTGAAAAAATCCTCTAGTCGAATATCGGGCAGATTTTTCATGTAAGCAATGTACTTGCTGCTTGGAGGAATTTCAAAATCGATGAAGTCTATTCCTGACTCCCAAACCTCCTCCACCAAGCTCTGAGGTGCTAAGCCTAAATGCATCGAGACTATGACATCATGATCTCTCTTAAACTCCCTAATTACCTTCAGATGCTCACTTCTCACAAGTAAGTAACCTTCTCGGTTGAACCCGCCACTTATGAGAAAGCCTCTCGCACCTGAAGAGTAGTAAGCATCCATAACCTCCCTCAGTCTAAGAGGGTTAGAAACATCTGGCATGTTTCTTAGATATTTCCCTAAGCAATAAGGACAGTTTAGGAGACATCGCCTCCCAGAAACCGAGAGCGAAGGATAGTATTTTCCTGGGATAAAACCGGTTGTGTTGATATTTCTAAGCATCATTTCTTTTCCTTTCTGCCTGAATTACTTTTAGCCCACTCCTTACCTAAGTAGTACGCCTTAATCGATGTTTCGCCTTTCCTCCCAGGCAGCAACTCCCTAATGGCCTTCTCAACAGACTCGTCACTCAGAAGATTAGTTAAATAGTTGGCGACACCCAGAAGAACCATGTTCATTGCTCTATAGTTCCCTGCCTCGACCGCAAGCCTCTTGGCAGGAACTATAAACACGCCCTCATTCCTAGCTTCCTTAATAGTTGATATTAATTCATCTCGCCCTAGATTCTCTGCTAACCCCAAGCTGGAGCTGACTGGCGGTTTAACCTCGTCTGCAGTGATGAGGAGTCCATCGCTCCTCAAATAATGCAGATTCCTCACAACCTCATTTAACTCCAATCCAAGCATCAGGTGAGCCTCCCCCTGGCCGAAGAGAGGAGAGTACACCTCATCACCTATCCTCACGTAACTCACTACAGCACCAAATCTCTGGGCCATTCCAAGTGTTTCGCCTGTCCGGACATCCTTCCCATCATGGACTGCAGAAATGGCTATAACTCGTGAGAGCGTTAGTCCACCTTGGCCTCCGACCGAGGCAATAAGGACATTAACTACCTTACTCATTACTCTCCACCTCCACAATGGCGTCGTAAGGACAGTACCTTGCACACAAACCACATCCTAAGCAGTCCTCCAGCATTATCTTAACTTTCTTATCTTCATCAACATAGAGGGCTGGACATCCAGTAACTCTTACACATGCCATACAAGAAGTACACTTCTCGGGAATCACTTTATACCTCTTCTTAACGCCGTATAGCCTAGCTGCTAGCAACGCACATGGAGCCCTCGAAACTATAACCTTAACTCCTGGCCTCTTGATGAAGTCCTTAACAACATCAATTAATTCGTCAATATTATATGGGTTAACAACAGTGAAGTGATCCACACCAAGAGATTTAACAACTTCATCAATGCTTATAGCTTTCGCTTTTCGGCCCGTCTCTGTCTCCTTCCATGTGAGCGTGGACTGATGTCCCGTCATGGCTACTACAGAATTATCAAGAATCATCACTAGCATATCGACCCTCTTATGCACAGCCTCTGCAAGGGCTGGAATACCTGAGTGGAAGAATGTTGAGTCACCTATTGTGGCCACGACAGGTCCCTTAAATCCGCTTAGCTTAAGTCCCATAGCCATTCCTATGCTGGCGCCCATACTGTGCTCAGTCCATATGGCATTAAGGGGTGGACTCACGCTAAGTGCGTAACAACCTATATCCCCGAATATGGGGACTTGATCTCTCTTATAGCCGGCCTTAATTATCCCGAATATCAGTCCTAAGTAGCTATTTCTATGAGGGCAGGATGGACATAAAGGCGGTGGCCTAGGCGGTGCCTCAAACTGCCTACCTTCACCGGACTCTTTACTGACGAGTCCAAGAGACCTAAAGGCCCGCAGAACTATGTCAGTACTTAATTCACCTACCTTCGGTAAAAGTCCCTGAAACTTCCCTAGAACCTCTAGATCCATGTTTTCCTTGAAGGCAAGCTCCCTGATACCTTCCTCCAGATATGGATCAAGCTCCTCAACAACCAATACTTTCCTGCAGCCCTTTAATTCCCTGAGAAGGAATTTCTCCGGAAGTGGAAACAGCTGAACCAACTTAATTACTTTCAAGTTCTTTATGAGCCCTCTCTGAACAAGCTCCATCACGTAATTATATGACACACCCTCTGTAACAACACAGAAGTCACCACTACCTACAACCTTATTCAGCCCATATTTCTCGAGAAAACCCTCAACTTTAGACAGTTGATCGAGAAGCCATTTATGCCTCTCAAGATTCCATCTCATTCCAGCCCTAACAAACCTTGGCGGATCCCTCACAAACTTCTTGAACTTAACAGGCTCCAGCATTTCTCCGGTCTTCACAACACCTACGGTGTGATTCACTCTAGTAGTTGTTCTCAGAATCACGGGAAGACTCAGATACTCACTTAACTCGTGGGCAACCCTAACAAAATCCTTAGCTTCCTGAGGTGTAGAAGGGGTTATCATAGGAAGCTTTGCAAGTTTCGCAAACCATCTATTATCCTGCTCGGTCTGAGTAGTTATGGGCCCAGGATCATCAGCAATTAAAATGACTAAGCCACCATCTACACCGGAGTATGCAGCTGAAAGAATAGGATCCGCGGCGACATTAGCTCCAGGAGCCTTCATCGTGACCAGCGCTCTAGCTCCGCCAATAGCTGCCCCCAGCCCTATCTCGAAAGCAACTCTCTCATTAATTGCCCACTCAACATAGATGTCTAGCCCTTTCCCAAACTCGTGAAGGGTCATAATGACCTCGCTGGATGGAGTGCCTGGATAGCCCGTAACAACATAAGTCCCAGACTCTAAAGCACCTCTCGCTATAGCTTCGTTACCCATCATGGCCAGTTTAGTGTTTGGCGGGGAAAGCAATGGATTCTCTTCGATTATGATTCACCCAAAGTATTGTAGGGCCTCCTTAAATAATTATGATGTGTAAACATTCTAAACTAATTAGAAGAAAGGAAGAATGTTCTTTCTTGAAGGGCCTTAACGGCCTTAGACACATTCCTAGATGTAGTGACACAGGGTATATGGCTTGACACCGCCTTAACAACCTCTCTAGCCCCTTCACCATCGAAATAACCAATCACCGGTATCTTGAACTCGCTAGATGTGTCCAGTATTGCTCTAGCCATACCTTCAGGTTTCTCTGCAGCAGTAGGGACGTAAACCAACACCCCTAAATCAAACATTTTCTCAAGTCCATCAACAGTAAATGCCTTAACCACTTGATCCATGAAGGAATCTCCCCCGAAATCTACTGGATTACTTCCAGAGAATTTCTTGCCTGCCGCCCTCCACATCCTCTCCTTCACCGCTTCAGTCAGTAAGGGAAGAGAAACCGCCGCTTCCTCCAGCTGAGAAGCCGTCACGATGGAGAGGCCGCCTGAATTACTAATAATGAGTATCCTTCCTCCCTTAACCCCCTTAATCCTTCTAAGTACTTCACACACCTCTACAAGATCATCAACATCATCAGCTAAGTACCCTCCCGTCTTCCTTACAGCCGCCTTAAATACTTCGTAATCCCCAGCGAGACCGCCTGTATGGGAAGCAACTGCCCTTAAGCTTACGTTTCCTCTACCGCCCTTAAGGATGCAGAGAGGTTTCCTAAGACTCAGTCTTGTACCAGCCTCAATGAATCTCTTACCATTCTTCACCCACTCCACATAGGCCACCATTGCCTCTGTCTCAGGATCCTCTAAAGCATACTCAAAAGCATCCTCAACACCTACATCAGCAGCATTCCCGATGCTCAAGAAGAAGGAGACCCCGGAGGATAACCACCTCAGCCTAGATATCACTATCCCTCCCATAGCACCGCTTTGCATCGCTAGCCCCACTACCCCCTTATCCGGCAATACCTCAATACTTGCATGAAGCCTTATTCTGCTTATAGTTATGCCTGCAGAGTTAGGTCCGAGAATACGCACACTGCCCTCAGCGGCAATCCTTTCAAGTTCCTTCTGCGCTTCCACATTGCCAGCTTCCTTAAACCCGGAAGAAATAACCACCGCAAGCTTAGCTCCCTTATCAATGGAGTCATTAAGTATCTCAGGGACTGTAGGAGCAGGGGTTGCAACCAGAACTACGTCAATAGTGTCTGGAATCTCCTTCACCGACCTATAAGCCTTTATCCCCATGATCTCCTCATACTTCGGGTTTACTGGATATACCTTACCTTCGAAACCGTAGGTAATTATGTTCCGTAATAACACATTGCCTACTTTACCTTCCTTAGGCGTGGCACCCACAACCGCCACTTTACTTACATTACTTAGAATATCGCGCACACTGGCCCTCATGAAGCACCACATGTAAATAGATAGAACACTATCTTAAACATAAGGTTTCGTTATACCTTTAAAGGTAATCAAAAGTTATTTTTAGTGATTGTTATGGAATTTCTTGCTCCTACATGGGAAAGAATTCACGTGGAATCCCTCCAACTATCTTCAAAAATACTTCAGTCAGGCTATTACCCCGATGTAGTTATAGGTGTCCTTAGGGGAGGATACATTATTGCTAGACTAGTCACGGACGTAATTCAGGTTGAGGATCTTGGCGTTGTGGAGGTGAAGTTCTATAAAGGAATTGGAGAAAGAGCTGAAAGACCTATAATTACCCAGCCCCTCACAACTGATGTGAGAGGGAAGAAAGTTCTCATTATTGATGACGTCGTTGATTCAGGAAGAACCCTACAGGTTGTCTCTGAACAGGTAAGGCTGAGGGGAGCTAAGGATGTCAAATCTGCAGCTCTTTATTATAAGCCCAAATCAATAATTAAGCCGGACTACTTCATCGTGGAAACTGAGGCATGGGTTTTCTTCCCCTGGGAGATAGGCGAATTCATTCGGGAAATGGGTCTAGAGCCTTCCTCAAAGAAAGTAAGTGCTTTTCTTCAAGAAAAGGGAATAAGCTTCAGTTCCGAAATAATCGAGTGGGTTACGAACACTTTGAAGATTCGTGACTCACTCAATAAATGAGCCGGGAGTAAGCATGGTTCCTGCAGAAACCCTAGTACCAGCTGAAATAACTGAGCCGGCTTTCCTATACTCCTTGCGCTTCTTGTAAGTCTTAATGGACTTAATCCCTTCCTCCTCCCTTATGAGTATTTTCGTCATGACATTTGGCTCAATTATTGCTTCCTCACCAACAATACTGTATCCTAAGAAGGATCCCCTACCTATGGTGGCCTTCCTACCTATTACAGACCAGGTTACCTCGGTATAACTCCCTACCAAAGCCTCCTCCTCGATAGATGTGTAGGCCCTTATGAAGGAGTGGGCCCCGATAAAGGAGTTTTTACCGATGTATGCAGGTCCTTTAATCACGGAGTAATTATCTATCACTGCACCCTCATCGATAATTACCGGCCCTTCAATAACAACTGTCTTAGCTATGCTTGCGTCTGCCGAGATTCTTGAAACCTTTAGATCTTTCATGAGGTAGTACGCAGCCTCAAGCAAGTTTATTGGATATCCTATATCCACCCACCAATCGCTCCATATTGTAGTCCTTATTTTACCGCCTTTCTTAATGTAAGTATTAATAGCTTCATCAATCCTACCGAGACTCTCTAGCTCACTGAGAAGTTCATCATTAAGGACGGCAATGCCACCAAATGCATAAGCTCCCTCCATAGGACGCATAGGCTTCTCATAAAACTCAGAGACCAAGCCTCCTTCCCTCATAAGTACTGCTCCATAGAGTCCCACATCCTCATTGGGAACAACCATGATTGTTGGAATGCCTGACTCCACGGCCGTACTGTATGTAAGTATGTAGGCCTTCGGAGGAACAAGTGTGTCACCGTAAACTAGCAGCGCGCCCTTACGTAAAGTATCTACGGCCTCCATAATCGCTCCGCTAACCTCTGGCTTCGTCTGCCTCCTTAGCTCAATCTCTAGGGAAATATCGGATGAATATAGAACACTTTCAAAATCCTCCACCTTATCCGTAACTACAAGGGCTTTCCGCGTGCCCACACTCTCCAAGCTCCTCAGCACCTTAACTATAAGAGGTTCCCCGCAGAGAGGAATTAGGGTTTTAGACTTCCCCCTTGTTATTGAGGAAAGCCCCCGGCCTGGACCTCCAGCCAGAACTACTGCTTCCATCATCACCACCTAAACAACTGTTACGGTTTTAGCGAGATTCCTCGGCTTGTCCGGGTCATATCCCTTCCTGACAGCTGTGTAGTATGCAAGCAGCTGAGCAGGCACAATATAGGCAACAACAGCTGAGGTTACTGGAACTGCAGGCATCTTTATGGGTACATCCACAGAGCTAAGAACCTCTTCCATATTATGCGGCGCGACAGCCAAAGTCCAAGCAAACCGGGCCTTCATCTCCTGTATATTAGATCTAATCATCTCTCCATCCTCATCTTGGACAGCGGTGAAATAAACAGGGAAACCCTCCTCTACCAGTGCTATAGGTCCATGCTTAGACTCCCCAGCAGGATATGCCTCTGCATGAATGTATGCAATCTCCTTGAGCTTCAGGGCCCCTTCCAAGGAAAGCGGTAGGCCGTACCCCCTACCTAGGAAGAACGCGCTGTGCTTACTCACCATCTTCTTTGACACAACCCTCATCCTCCCTTCATGCTTGGAAATAACTGAGCCAACTAAATCCGGAAGTTGACGAAGATATGTATAATGCCTCTCAAACTCTTCTTGCTCAAGAACCTTCCGCCTATTAGCAACTGCCAAGGCAAGTGCTGACAGCACAGCTACTTGGGTAGTGAATGTCTTCGTTGCAGCTACTCCAATCTCAGGCCCAGCCCTCGTATAGATCGATATATGGGACTCCCGCGGAATTGCAGAGTCAACCACATTAGATATGGATATAGTTAATGCACCTCTCTTCTTGGCTTCCCTAATCGCTAATAGAGTATCTATTGTTTCTCCCGACTGGCTAACCGCGATAACAACGTCCCCCTCCTCCAGTGAGTTAACGTACCATGAAAACTCAGATGAAATCAGCGGGTGAGCCCATATCTTAGAAATATTATTCATCATGATGGCTCCTAAGTAGGAGGCGTGGTAAGAAGTTCCCGCACCCAAAATAAGAACCCTGTCGGCCTTATCTATAATTCTGGCCACTTTCTGGGCATCTTCCCATATTCCGGAAAGTGTAGATGCTAAGGCTTGAGGCTGCTCATGAATCTCTTTAAGCATGAAGTGGGGGTACCCGCTCTTCATAGCCATCTCAACAGTCCACTCAATAACCCTAATTCTGCCCCTGTAATTCACGCTCTCCCAAACTATACCTTCAGCACCCGAGGAAGCTCTCTCCAAAACAACACCATCTGCTGACACATATCCAAGCTCGCCATCATTAACAACCATTATCCTCCTCGTATACTCTAGGAAGGCAGGTATATCGCTCGCAATGAAATTCACACCCTCCCCGAACCCGACCACAAGCGGGGAAGTCTGTCTAGCAAAGAAAACCTTATCCGGCTCATCCTTATCTATAGCAACTATAGCGAAAGCCCCCTTCAGCACGGAGACAGCGCTCTTGAATGCCTCGTAAGGCACCAAACCCTCCTTCTTGAACTCCTCAATAAGGTGCGGAACAACCTCAGTATCTGTATCAGAGATGAACTTATGTCCCTTCTCAGCAAGCCTGTTCCTTAACTCAGCCCAATTCTCTATAATTCCGTTGTGGGCAACCGCTATTTTCCCCGAGCAATCAAGATGGGGATGTGAATTAACGTCGTTGGGGGGACCATGGGTAGCCCACCGGGTATGTCCTATACCAATTAAACCATCGTAACTGCTGAAGCCCAGCTTCCTACTTACAGAATCAATCATACCCATCGACTTCCTAACTACGAGCCTCCCTTCATGAGTGAGGATAGCAAAACCCACCGAGTCGTAACCTCTGTACTCAAGGCGCTTGAGGGCCTCCCTAATAACTTCCCCCAATCTCTTCTTCAAGACGCCTCTCCGGGAGGCAACAGCGATTATTCCGCAAGCCAAGTGAATCACCGCTAACTAAATAATTCTGAGTCTGAAACCTATAAAACTAATATATTAGGTGGTGCCAGAAAGCCTGCCAAGATCATAATGCCCCAGTAAAGCTTCTGGTGTCTTAAATATTGTGTAGCCTGACCTAATTATGGATGTCCTAATCACCGCTACTCTATCAGGCGCTAAAGACAGTATTCGTAAGTATTCCTTAGGCACATCAAGTAATTCAAGGAACTCTCTCTCACTCCTGAAAATAATTTTCGTGTTGGCGAGCTGTATAACTATTCTATGAACGTCCTTCGGTGAATGAGTGGAGAATATCAGCCCAAGCCCTCTCGACCTGCCGAGCCTAGCGATCCTTGAAAGGAAGTCAGCCACTATCTCAACCTCCTCATGTGTGGTTCCTTCTGAGGGGAAGAATCTGTGGGCTTCATCCAGAACGAATATTGTTGGGATACTTAATCCGGGACCGGCTTTCTTCCAGTGGTATATGTTACGCATTAGTTCATAGGCAATCATATTAAGTATTATGAAGTGTGCTCCTCTCATGGATGCATAGTCAAGATCCAGAATTATGGGTCCTTTATAATTCTCCATAAGCTTGTTCACGGGAGGCATACCAACGATTTCACGGTTAATCATTACATCCACTTCCTCAGAGCTCGCGATGAAGTTAACTGCCCTCTCAATATTCTCAATAGTTGTTTTATGCAGCTTCAGTAATTTCCGAATATCCACATATCCGTCTTGGAGAGCCCTGTGGAGGTGTGTGAAGTTCTGGATCCCTCCCTCCCGGTCTTCAAGATAGCTGAGAATATTTCGCAGATATATCTTGGCTTGACGCGAGAATAATGGAAATATCTCTAGGTGATCCCTAAGCTGAAGATAGGAGAGAGATAAGGGAACAACCTCCACAGAGAATTTCTTACCGGCAACCTCACCTTCAACAATAACAGAGTTCATATGACCGAACTCTCTCCCCTTCCTTACATGTGTCACTAAGTTGCTTCCATGGAAAGCTTCAGCAATCTTAGCAAGTCTATCCTTAACATACTGCTCCGCCAGCGCCTCGAAGTCTCTGTCGCCTCTCCTTAGCGGAAGCAGAACAGTTATCCAGGAGGGATAATTCTCCTCCCCTGCACATAGAACCCTCAAGAAAACCTCCGCCTCCCTAGGTTGCTCTGGAGGAGGAAGAATTAACTGGGTATAATCACCAGCAGCATCGATAATCAGAATCCTTGCATTTTCCCAACCAAGGTTAATGGAATATATTAAGTTCTTTATGAAAGTTGTTTTCCCTGACCCTGTGGTGCCTATCACTAAGAGGTGTTTAAAGAACTCCCTTCTAGGAAGATACATCCCCACTTTCCCTGCCGCTACAGGGTAGGACCCTGTATGCAGGAACCCTAAGATAACACCCTCAGATGGAACACCCGCTACTCTAGCTAAGAGCCCAGAATCCTCAGGCACTATCACTGGTGACTGAGGCTCGATAGGTGTTGTGAAAGGAATGCCGTCCTCATCCAGAAGCACAGCCGCCTCTATTACAGCATTAGTCATCAAGCCCTCAGCATCGTACTGTAGAGTCACTGGAGTTAAGGTTTCTAGAACCGAAGCAATATCACTCCTCTTAACACCTACAACCCTTAGCCCAACAGCCTTCAATGTCCTAATATCTATGGCAACCAAGTAGTTGCCTGCCCCAAGGAGGTCTCCGTATTTATAGTACACCTCAGGATCCACCTCCACGGTGGCTAGAGAATACTCCTCAGAGAGGGAGGCAGGGACCTTACGACTTATATGCCCCACTATCATGCCCAGTTCAGATGCCCTCTCTAACGCCTTCTCCATATGACCTTCTATACCTAGAAAGTTACTCAAGAGATCCACCTCCATACAATATGGGTATTCCAGATAACCTGATTTTAGACTCAACCATTTTAGAAAGCTGTGAAACAAGGTCCTTCGATACCTTATCAACTACGTGGAGCGATGGCGGTACATATGTACCATATGACTTAGTGAGCCAAGCAACAGATGCAATAAGGTCCTTAAGCCCATCACCAAGAGATTCCGCCACATCCCTTAGAAACTCCACCCTAAATATGGAGTAGTTCCTTAGGTACGGGTGGTGGGGAACAATCACATAAGCCATAATCCTGTCAGGCAACCCCACCCTAGTTCTGGATTCCCAAGGGCCGAAAACAACCGGGACATCCTCAGGTATTCTCCCACCAAGCCTACCGATGATGACTTCCACATCCCTAACACCTCCCCTAGAAGCTTCAGGTATCTGGCTCGCTCCCCAAATCCGTTTAACTACACACACAGGAATAAGCCCCTTACGGAAAGCTCGAATCATCACATCCACCCTATCTTCATTAAGAAGTCCAAGCTCTGTACTCCACTTACTCCCCTCTGCGGGTTGAGTGAATGGGTAGACAGAAGGCCCATCGATAAGCAGTACTCCCTCAACACCTAGATCAGCAGCCTTCCTTATGAGTTGCGTCTCCAAATTAATTCTAATATCATGAGCGATGGCACCCTCAGGAATTAAAGGATCTTCAGCGTAAGGGATAGAGATCTTGAGGTACCTGTAGGTGATCCATGATAGGTCAACTCCTGTAGGTGCCCCCATAAAGGGAGGACCTCGGGAAGACGTGAGGGCCGGGGAAGGATGAGTAACAATGTTTTTACCATTCAGGAGAGCTCCTGCCGTTACGGCAACTTCTCCTGCAGGAACATATATGCTGACTGAAGCTGCATCAATAGCTAGAACACTTCCCTGAAGCTTCTTAGGTTGGGAGGCTTTCCACATCTCAACAGGTGGTATTGGCTCCTCCCATAGTGATATAGCTTCCTTCCTCAACACCCTCTTAGGGGGCATGGATTTCAGGTTCTCTATTAGTGCATCGAGGCTGACCCGAGGAGACGTTACCATCAGCATCCAATACCCTTTTATCATAACACTATTAAAGATGAGGGAATGTGTATACGGGTTTTATATTATCTTATGTCTAAATTCAGTGGGTATAGGTGATGACTCTGAAAATTCTTTTAGTGAACGATGACGGATTCATGACTAAGGGTCTCCCCCTAATGCATAAGGCGCTCTCCCAATTCGGCGAAGTGCTTGTTGTAGTGCCTGAGGTGCCCAAGTCAGGCGGAGGCCATTCGCTGACTCTTCATAAACCATTATTCGTTAGGGAGCTGGGGATGTATAATATCGCGATACATGTGATTAATGGGACTCCAGTTGATGCTTTCCATGCAGCGGTGAGTATCTTGGGATTTAAGCCTGACATAGTTTTCTCAGGCGTAAACATAGGGGAGAACACCTCCATGCAGAATATCCTATACTCAGGGACTGTTGAGGCTGCGGTTGAGGCAGGTCTTTTCGGCTATCCTTCCATTGCTGTCTCTGCAGATGTTCAAACAGATGAAGAATTTGAGAGGCCTGACTACGCCTATATGGTTCGGAAAGTGATCGGCCTCATAAACGAGTTCTTCATAAATTACGGATGGTTTGACGGGGTCGATACC
Source organism: uncultured Desulfurococcaceae archaeon (assembly GCA_964404265.1). Taxonomy (GTDB): domain Archaea; phylum Thermoproteota; class Thermoprotei_A; order Sulfolobales; family NBVN01; genus CAZFVC01. The sequence continues at coordinate 28,135 of CAYOJG010000001.1, forward strand.
GTATCGGTGAACCTGCCGGCTACCTCTCAACCCAAAGGCACAGTATCACCGCCCACACAAAAAATAAGGTTCATACAAAGATTCGAGAGAAGGGTTGATCCTAGGGGGAGGGAGTACTTCTGGCTGGTCGGTGAGAGCAGAGTAGAGGAAGGGACAGACACCTACTTCCTTAAGCAGGGTTACGTTGTGGTAACTCCTCTGAGAGCGGATCTTACACACCCCGATATAGGTGGTTACGGTAAACTTCCTTCCAAGTTCAAAAAGTTCCTCGAATACCTCGACAGCCACATAAAGGGGCTGTTTAGGGCTGAGTGAAGATGCCTCGGGTAAAGTATTTGGGCTTCACCTCATTCGAGAACGTGGATAATGCCCGCAAGAAGCTTCTAGACAGCTTTCTCCCGAGTGTTGAGAGTGAGGAAATACCAACCCTCTCATCTACGGGGAGAGTAACAGCAGAGGAAATAATGGCGCCCTATGACTTCCCTCCATATGATAGGTCTGCTGTAGATGGCTACGCTGTGAGAGCGGAAGACACTTTCGGAGCCTCAGAAAATAGTCCAATAACTCTGGAGATAGTGGGTGAAATCGAGGCAGGCGATAAACACTCATTACATATCAAAAGCGGGGAAGCCGCAATAATATATACAGGAGGGGCCCTACCCGAAGGAGCAAATGCTGTTGTGCCTTTTGAGCATGGCATCAGGAGGGGTAAATATGTGGATATTCTTAAGCCTGTGCACCCTCAGAAAAACGTGAGTCTAAGGGGGGAAGACTTCCGGAAGGGAGAAGTTCTCATACCTTCCGGAACCTTAATAAGGCCTTGGCATGTTGCTGCATTAATTCAGGCAATGATTAAGAGAGTTAAGGTTTACAAGAAACTGAAAATAGGAGTAATCAATACGGGCAGCGAGCTAATAGATATCGATAAAGATAGGGACATTAAGGAAGGGATTCCTAATTCAGCAGGTCCCCTTATATCTTCCTATGTAAGTGAGCTTGGTGCTGAGCCTATATATTACGGCGTTGTCGGAGACTCATTACAAGAGATCAGCTCTGCTATATCGGAAGCGCTCATTCAATCAGATATAGTTGTAATAACAGGAGGAACCTCTGTAGGGGGGAAGGATCTTGTTCCCGATGTTCTCTCACGAATAGAGGGCTCTGCGAAAATCTTTCATGGCGTGAATTTAAGGCCGGGAAGAACAGCTGGAGCCTACATGGTCAAAGGAAAGCCTGTCATAATGCTCTCCGGGCTCCCTGTAGCCTGCTTAGTGGGGCTGGAAAACTTCCTTAAACCTCTCATTCTTAAGGCATACCACATGAAGGAAATGCCAAGACCGAAAATCAGGGGTTTACTGACTAGGCGTGTCGCTAATGCGGTAGGTTTCCGTTCTTATTATCGAGTAGCTGTCTTCAGAGAGAATGATAAAATATATGTCGAGCCCTTGAGGCTAACGGGCTCCGGAATATTATCAACTCTGCTTAAAGGAAACGGCCTGCTAATTATTGACGAGTCTTTGGAAGGGCTGGAGGAAGGGATAGAGGTTGAAGTTGAACTTCTGGGGCCAATATATCCGGAGAAGCCTTCCTTCTTAGTTAAGGGGTAGAGTTTCTCAAGAAATTTTTCAGAATATCTTTAAGCTCGTTCGGGACACCCGGAGAATCTCCCTTATCGCGGATTATCTTAGTTTCAATGCCTATGACCTGCCCGGCAGCCTTATCCTCCTCTATATCGCCTATAAATACAGCGTCGTCGGTACTCACACCCAGCTGCTCGAGTGCTATCTTTAACTGATCTCTCCTATAGAGGGAATCCTCCCTAGTGATGAGGCAGTCTATCAGCTCCATTAATCCTAAGGCTTTAAGTAAAGGCTCAGCCGTATCCCTAGACCTTAAGGTGACAACACCTATTTTTACTCCTGCCTCCCTCAATCTTTTAATTATGTCATATAGCTCATCATCCCTAGATACTCCAGCAATACTTTCCTTCTCATAGAAATGGATAGTTCTTTCCACCTCCCTCAACTTCTCAGGAGGTATTTTTAGAAGTTGCGAGGCTACGGGCTCACTACTTAATTTAGTACCTAGCAATCTCTCCAGAGCGGCCCTCATCTCTCCCCAGTTAAGGGTGGTATTCACCAGAGTCCCGTCAATATCCATGATAATCGCTTTCATCTTAGCTCTTCACCATTATCTAAAGCTTCACTGGGTTTAGGGATTTAACCAAATATGGCTTTCTCTTCCAGATACTTCCCTTCCTCATATCTTCCGGGATGGAGCTCCTCAGTATACTTAAGTGTGGGTCTACCTACCATAATCATGCTGGCGAGTTCTTTACCGACAATAGGAGCCATCATATACCCATGCCCACTGTAGCCTGTCGCTATCAACAAGTTATCGTAATTGGGAAGCAGCCCTATTAATGGATGATGATCCGGTGTTTTCAAGTAATAACCTATCCAAACCCTCAGAAGATTAGCCTTAAGAACCTGTGGGAAGTACTTAGAAATAATGCTGAAACCCTTCCTTATGAAGCCTATTCTCAGAGACATATCATTTTCTGGTACCGGATACTCAGTCCCCACAATTAGACCGCCTGAAGCAACCTGAACGATGTAGGAGCCGGAGGCCTTATGAATAACTAAAGGCTTAAGGAAGCTTTCAACTTTCTCCGTAATCATTAAGTGATGCGGGTCCCCCTTAATAGGTAGATCATAACCCACATTCTTAAGAAGATGCTTAGTCTCATACCCTGCCGCCACCAGTAATGCATCACCCACCTCCACTGTTCCAACTCCTTCGACATCAAGGGATTTAGCCCTGCCGCCACCAACATGAATCTTGTTTACGGGGGTGTATTCATGTATTTTCACCCCTAGCGAGCGTAGCTTTCTCCTCAGTGCCCCCACAGCATGTAGGGGTGATGCCTTCCCTGCTGTAGGGTCGTAGAGAGCTCCTATAACATCATTCAGCTGCATCGCAGGAACTATTTCCTTCAACTCCTCCTCATAAACCATCCTAGTATTAACCCCCAAGGAGTTATGGAGCTTCATCAACTCCTTATGAATCCTAACCTGCTCCTCATCAGTAAGTATCCAGAGATACCCGTCCTGACGGAAGGAAATCCCTTCTATATCTTTACTCCATTTTTTCCATTCATTAATTGACTCCCTCATAAGGGCAACATGGACCTCTGAAGTGAAGGAAGCTCTTATCCCTCCTGCACATCTCCCAGTGCTTCCGTACCCCAGATATTTTGCTTCAAAGATATGGATATCTTCAGCCCCATTCTTTGCTAAGTAGTAAGCAGTGGATAGGGCAGTTATTCCACCGCCTACAATAGCTATGTTCACCTTATTCATTATCACCACCGTTGAGAAGGACTTCAACCCGCGTGGGTTTTGTGGGGGGTCTGGCTGAAGGAACCGGTATTTCATAATCATAGAGATAGCGAATATCGCGGCCGAAGATTTTCCTATGCATCCGCAGGAGAAGATTTAAGCAGTACCTGCCTCCACAATGACCCATACCGACACGTAGCCTCCTCTTCAATGTTTCTAAGTCATGAATGTCCTCTTCCTTAACAACCTTCTCGATTTCTTCAAGAGTTACTTCCTCACACAGACAAATGAATCTCGGCACTTTAATCACCCACCCTCCTTATAGCCCTCGCATCCATGAGGTACTTCTTAGGTGCTTTAACATAGACTACATTCGCCTTTGTTTCTTTCTCTTTGTAGGTGAGAATAACCTCCCCATACCCTAATTCTTTCCCTTCTCTATCCATTAGCACTACCTTCTCACCCTTGCTGGGTGGGTCTGCAAGGTCATACTGAAGAATCAGTACACCCTCGTCCCCTGGCTTGGAGTAGTCAACGACGAATATGGCTTGCCCTGGACACCTACCTACACATACCGTGCACCCTGTACATCTCTCGAAATCAAGGGTTGGAAGGTCAGTTATTTTGTCCATCTTCACCGCTTTAAAAGGACAAACGAAAACACACACATTACAAGGAATTGGCTCAACACATTCGAATATAGCTACAGGGCCTTTAGCCAGCCTCTCTTCAGTAGGTATGAAACCCTTAGCTCTCAAATCCTCGATTGTTGGATGACCCATTCTCCTAATTCTTTCCTCTTCGCTACTCATCCTTAACCACCTCCGCATATTTCCAGCCTTTCCTAATCTTCTGGCTTGCCGGAGATGATCTATAGTCTGACAGAAGCTTCACAAGCTTGCTTCTTTCCTCTACATACTTCTTGGAGGGACCTTTAAGATCTATCAGCATCGTGTACGCTGCTATCCATCCCTCCATGAAAGCCGTGGTTGCCTCCTCTATAGCGACGACATCCCCCGCAACGAAAACATTGGGAACGTTAGTCCTGAAGTACTCGTCCTTTACAGGGACAAGCCCCCCTAGCTCAGGGACGTACCTAGTCCTTACGCCGAACTGCCTAACTAGTTCTGTATTCGGTGTGAGACCTACTGCAAGCAGTATTGAGTCACACTCAACCTCCTTCTCTGTTCCGGGGATGGGCTCCCAAGACTCATCCAGCTCAGTGATTACAGCCTTCTCAACCCTTTCCTTGCCTTCAGCAGCTATGACGGTATGCCTCAAAAGTATTGGGACTCCATATCTCCTCACCTTAGCTGCATGCACTAACCAGCCTCCAATCCTATCGGCGGCCTCAACGATCGCCACGACAGAGGCCCCAGCCTGAAGAAGTTGGTAAGTAATAATCAACCCCACATTACCTGAACCAACTACCAAGACCTTTTTTCCTGGAAGGACACCGTAGAGATTCATGAGTGTTTGGGCTCCTCCAGCTCCCATAACACCCGGAAGGTCGTTATTCTCGAACGCTAAGTAATTCTCGAACGCACCCACTGAGAGAAGGTAGTATTTCGCTTTCGCCACATAGCTCCCTTCGTCATTAACAAGTAACACGCCTTCCTTGAACCAACCCACGGCAGTTGTTCTCAACATAATCCGCAGGTTATCCATGGAAGAGAGCTTTTTCTCGTACTCCTCGGCAATCTTGAACCCTCTCTTACCGGCGAAAATCTCTTCGGATCCGAAGAATATGTGGGTCTGTTTAATAAGTTGCCCTCCCAACCGAATTTGGTCATCCACCAGCAGAACATTCACGCCATTACCCGCAAGAACCTCGGCAGCAGCCATTCCGGCAGGGCCTCCTCCAATGATGAGGACATCAGCCTCAACTTCTTTAAGATCCTTTGAAGACACATTCCTCGATGTTCCTGAATCCACTCGGGGAAGACCTCTAATTCTCTTAACTACCATTCCGTCTCTAACAGGAGTTATGCATGCCCGGACAACTGAGCCATCCACCTCAACCATACATGAGCCGCATTTACCCACCATGCAGAAAGGCCCTCTAGGCCTCCCCAGCTTAGGTGTCCATCTAAACACATCTATACCGGCAGCATAAAGGGCAGCAGCTAAGGACTCGCCCTCGAAGGCCTTGATAGGCTTCCCCTCAAAAAATATTGTAACTTCTCTACCTCTCCTAAAATCTAGGATCGGGTGACGCGTTATTCTACGTGAACTACTCAACTATCAATGCCCCTGTAATTTTTTAGGCAATAATTAAAAATAATTTGCCAATAAAGGCGGTCGTAGAACAAATATATTTATCATCCACATCTATCTATCCTGGTGTGGAAGTGTGAGTAATCGCGATTATCAAACCTTCAGCCATTTCTTCAGCCCTAAATCCGTTGCAGTGATTGGGGCTTCAAATAAGCCTGGAACAGTTGGACGAGCCATAATGGAGAATCTTCTCGAAAGATTTAAGGGAACAATATACCCTGTAAACCTTAAGTACGAGGAAGTTTTAGGTGTGAAATGCTTCAAATCATGTAAAGAGCTGCCATCGCCTCCTCAACTCGCGGTTATAGCGGTTCCTGCCCGAGTAGTTCCTTCAGTAATCGAAGAATGTGGAGCCATAGGTGTTAAAGCAGCGATAATCATTAGCGCAGGATTCAAGGAAACGGGTCCTGAAGGAGCAGCTCTAGAGGAAGAGCTAGTTAAGACAGCTAGGAAGTGGGGCATGAGAATCATAGGCCCTAACTGCCTGGGAATTTATGATGCCCATTCAGGCCTAGACACCATATTTAACCCGTCTGACAGGCAAGGTAAGCCTTCTCCCGGGAGCGTTGCACTTATCTCCCAATCAGGGGCCTTAGGAGCCGCAATACTTGACTGGTTCGCTGAGGCAGGGATAGGGATGAGTAAGTTCATCAGCTACGGAAATGCCGCCGACGTGAAGGAGTGGGAGATAATTGAGTTCCTAGTAAAGGATCCCGATACAAGGGTCATAGTTGCGTATATTGAGGGAGTGGAGGACGGGAGAAACTTCCTAAACTCTATAAGGGAAAGCGTTAAGGCCAATAAACCTGTGGTGATTCTTAAGGCAGGGAAATCCGAGAAAGGGATGAAGGCCGTATCTTCTCACACTGGCTCCCTTGCTGGCTCCTACGCAGTATATGAAGCAGCAATTAAGCAGGCTGGAGGGATTATAGTGAGCGAGCTTAATGAAGTGCTGATAGCAACTAAGGCATTGACTTGGCTGCCGCCTCCAGGAGGAAGAAGGGTTGCTATAGTTACGAACGGGGGCGGTGCAGGTGTCTTAGCGACGGACGCTATAGAGCTTCAGGGACTCCTCATGGCTGAACTGGCAGGGGAAACCAAGAGCACTTTACGGGCAGAGCTTCCTAAAGCTGCATCCGTAAATAATCCAGTAGACATACTCGGCGACGCTCCTCCCGAAAGATATAGGGCGGCTTTAGAAGCTGTTCTTAAAGACCCGGGGGTTGATTCGGTAATTGTGATAGGTATTATGCAGTCCCCGGCCTATGATCCCGCTGGAGTACTGAAGATTCTTAAGGAGCTCGTCCCTAGGTATGGTAAGCCAGTGGTAGTAAGCTCACCGGGTGGCGCTTACACCCTTCATCACTTAGAAAACCTGGAGAAAAACGCTAAGATACCTGCCTTCAAAACACCTGAGGAGGCTGTTAAGGCCCTGCGCTACCTGACGGAATGGGGGATTGTGAGGAAGAGGTTAAGCTCAAATGCCTCTCTACAGTGACTTCCATATTCATACTGTAGTAAGTGACGGTGAGCCTTACCCCCAAGAAGTAGTGAAGTATGCCAAGCATATTGGTCTGGGAGCAATATCAATAACAGATCATGACTCCTTTTTGGGCTCAATAATTGCAGTTAGAGAGCGCACAGAAAAAATATTGGTTATTCCGGGAGCGGAGGTGAGGACAGACTGGGGCGATATTCTGACACTTTGCCCCTCACCAATTAAGATCTCTAAGAACGTGTATGAACTAGTCGATATAGGAAGAGAGAACGGATGCCTCCTCATTCCTGCACACCCTTTTGATGTTCTTCGACTCGGGATAGGGTCAAGATCGAAGTGTGTTAAATTCTGGGACGGGATAGAGGTGTTTAATGGTGGTAGCGATCCTGTATCGAATATCTTAAGTGTTCTCCTGTTGATGAACATTCCTCTGCCAAAAATATCTAACTCGGACGCACACGTTCTTTCTATGGTGGGTTCAGCAAGAACCTTAATTCTGGAGGAGTGTGAGGATGTTGAGTGCGTGCTTAATGCCTTAAGAAAAGGGCTGGTTAGGCCTGTCTTCAACTATGGAATAAGAGGTTTGAAAGACAGAGTTGTTTGGGGAATTAAGAGAAGAATACATTACAAGAAAGTAGGATGGATTGGGGCCGAGATATGGGAAAAAATAGGAAAATAATAGGGGATGAAGAGTTCCTCGTGGTTAGACCTAGCGACCTCAGGAAGGTTGCTTTCTGCCCTACACTATTTTTCTTCGATATATACCTCAAGAAGAAGCCGCCAGTATATCTTCGCCTCAAAGCTTTGTGGGGGAGAATGCTTCACGTACTTCACCATGCCTTAAGAGTGGGGTGGACTAAAGAAGAACTTCTTTACGCACCTATAGAAACGTATAAAGTTGTTTTAGTAGGGAGGCCGGACACCTATAGAGAAGAAGCTGACGGCGGTATAGTTATAGAGGAGTTTAAATCGAGGAAGGCTCCCAGGCATTCATCCAATATTGTTTACCATGGAGTATGGATAAGCGATGCTTTACAGCTGATTGCCTACGGCTATATATTGAAGAGTATTAAGGGCGTTGAACCCAAGCTCGTACTGAGATACATAAACAGATCGGTTTCTATACCTTACGATGAGGATATGCTTATCCAGTATGTGGAGCTGCTGAAGGATATTGTGGAGGGAGTGTTTCCTGAGCCTCAATGGGTATCTAGCAGGAAATGCAGAAGATGTCCCTATAGAGATATATGTCCCTATTCCCCTTATTCAACCATTAGCTTTACCTGAAGAGGAACTCTCTAAAATTTCCTTAGCCCTCTCATAGGTTATCAGTATCACTCCCCTCTTCCTGAGCTCCGCGATTCTAGCTGCCAGAACCTCCTGCTTCTCCCACTGACCGAAAACATAACCTCTCCCCAAGAGCTTATTTATCTCTCTCCTCAACCTTGTCCCTACACGCCCCGGCGGGCTGAAAGAGTAGGGTGTGCCCGGTAGCGGCAGGAATACATGCCCATGAACCCTAGCTCCTAGTGAAACAACCTTCTTCATATGTTGAATAGTGAACTCAACATCTTCTTCAGTCTCTCCGGGAAGGCCGAATATGTAGTCAACATCCACTTGAAAGCCGTTGTTCCTTAGAAGCCTTACAGCATTTATAACATCCTCCGAAGTATGACCCCTTCCAATGCTTTTCAGCAGCCTGTCGGACCCGGTTTGGGCACCTAAAGTCACTCGTTTATTATCTACGTAGCGCCTCAGTAGGTCAACGGTTTCTTTAACCACATGCTCTGGACGAATCTCCGATGGGAAAGTTCCGAAATATATTCTTACCCCCTCACTTCTGCCTTCCTGAAGTGATTGGAGAAGCTCAGTAACTACTTCAACCCGGAGCTCGCGTCCTTCAGAGCCGTATCCGAAGGCATTAGGAGTAACGAATCTAATGTCCTTAATACCTCTCCCTACAAGGATCTTTACCCACTTAAGCACATTATCAACAGTCCTGTGACGGGGTCTTGCCGAGAAAATGTAAGGAACCTGACAGTATTTACATACGAAGGGACATCCCCGTGTTATCTCGATAGGGTTGAATAACCCGTGCCTTACTGCGAAAGGTGGGTATTTATCTAAGTCTTCTACGAATCCTCGGCCCTTAATGGAAACTCTACTCCCATCCATTCCTGCAATTCCCCTGATCGCGAGCGGATCTCCATTACTCATCACTACAGAAATAAACTGCGGGAAAAGTTCTTCAGCCTCCCCAAGAGCCACATAATCAAATCCCAATGAGATCAGGGTTCCGTAAGGATCCCCTGACGCGTGAGGTCCTCCAGCAATAGAGATTACATTATTTTCTTTTGAGTACCCGGTGACCTCCTTTAATTTGTCCAAGATCTCCGGTAGTTCGGTAGTTAGAAGTGTCTGAGAATATACCACTTTATCATACTTCCGGCGGAGAGCCTTTATCTTATTCTTTAGTTCACTAAGAGGGAAAAGAAATACATGGACATCTTTATCTAAACCGGTACTTTCTAGGGCTCCCACTAGAGCATGCACACTGTACTTAATGCTTCTCCAATACCCGAAGACGACAGCAACTTCCTCCCGTCCTATTGAGCACACCGGTTGAAAACTGAATTGGGAAAATATTAGTTATCATTTTAATTGGTGCCTAAAGCTTAAGGACCTGTGCAGGTGCTGGGGCCTCAGGCGGTGGTGGAGGAGGCAATGACTCCGGCTTTTCAGCTTCAGGTTCCTTCGCAGTTAAGAACCCTATGCCTGCTAACACTCCTGCCAAAAAGTTCAAAACTAGAGTAACCAAAACAACTACGTATGTCATGCTCACAGCTGCTCCCAGAACTTCTCTAGGCTCTCCACCGCTATTTATGTACTCCTGAACAGCCATCATTAGGATTGCTGTCCCGGCAATAATGGCAACCACAACTAGTATATATAGAATAGCACCGATCCTTATGAGTCCCGACCTATAGAACCCGCCTGCCTGAAAAAGTGAAGCAATCATCATAAAGAAATAAACTATTGCTATTACGAAGGCTGCTCCCAATATAGCAAGCGTAAGGAGTGTAAGTCCTCCAGACTTTAATAAATGGCTCAGCCAATCGGGGAATGTAGCTGAGGGCGGCTCGCCTGAAGATATCGATGGAGCACTAGGCAGGGACAGTATCGCTCCTATAATACTCACAAGCCCCGCAATCAGAAGAACTACTGCAAGAAGTCCAAGAATTCCGGTGGCTGTCCATAAACCTTTCTTTTTAGACCTTCCCTCAAAAATCCACGAGATTGGAACAAGAAGGAGGCCCAGTAGATTTGCGTAAGGAATACCAGAAAGAATGTAGCTAATTCCGAGCAATGTTTTACTCCCTGCCATAAAACTCCCTCTTCATATGTATAATGCTCGCAAAGTAATAAACAATAGATATGTTGAAAACATACTTAATTCCCGCACCTAATAATTGATCTAGGTGCCTCTACTGGAGAGAATGAGTGTTGACTCACTTGGACTGCCTAAGATGATTACTGAAGGCCTGAAGAAGCGAGGAATAATTTACCTTACCCCTCCTCAAATAGCTGCTATTAGGGCCGGGCTTTTAAGAGGGAAAAACCTAGTTGTTTCAGCCCCCACAGCAAGCGGGAAGACTTTGATAGCAGAACTCGCACTACTGAACTGGTGGCTGAAGGGACATAAAGGGGTTTACGCAACTCCCTTAAAGACACTCGCATCTGAAAAAGCTATGGAATTTAAGTATTGGGAGTCTCTAGGCCTTAAAGTGGGTCTAACCACAGGAGATTTCGACGAGCCTGGTGAATGGTTAGGACAGTATGACATAGTTGTAGCGACTTATGAGAGGCTTGACTCGATCTTCAGGCTTAAACCCTCATGGATCAGCAATGTCGGGGTAGTGGTTATAGACGAGTTCCATATGGTGGGTGACTACGAGAGGGGACCTATAGTTGAGTTTCTTACTGTAAGGGCTTTAAGATTGGGTGCACAGCTAATAGGTCTTTCGGCAACAATCGGCAACCCTGATGAATTATCTGAGTGGGTTAAGGCAGAACTGGTGACCAGTGACTGGAGACCTGTTAAGTTAATAGAAGGCTACTATTCAAAGTACAGCAAAACTATTGAGTTTATGGATGGAAGAAGCGAGCCGGTTAAAGGTCCTGTCCCCCATCACGTCGCTAGAGAGACCTTCAGGAACGATTATCAATCTTTAATATTTGTTCATTCACGTCATAAGGCTGAGAAGCTTGCTAGAACATTAGCTATGAGGTTTGGGGCCCCAACCCTAACAACCCATGATATTGTAAGCCAGCTGGAAAAGAGTGAAGCCCCACGAATAGAAAAAAATAATCTGAAGGACCTTGTTCAGAGAGGGGTTGCTTTTCATCATGCTGGATTATCTCATGCTTCAAGACGCATAATAGAGAACGCATTTAGGGAGGGAACGCTTAAGATTGTGGTTGCTACGCCCACGCTTGCAGCAGGGATAAATCTCCCTGCAAGAAGGGTACTGGTCTACACGAAGAGGTATGAAGGAGGTTATATGCGTCCAATTTCTGTAGCTGAGTATAAACAGATGGCTGGACGGGCGGGAAGGCCTCAGTACGATCCCTACGGAGAAGCCATAATAGCTGATGCGCCCACAACGGAGTATGCATTGAAATTCATAAGGGGGGAGCCTGAGAATGTTAGATCCTCCCTAATATCTGAAAGAGCTTTAAGAATACACATACTGTCCTTGATAGCCTCAGGTGATGCTTCCACTGTTGAGGAGCTTATGAGGATAATGAGGAAAACGCTTGCATTTAAGCAGCTTGGTCCTGAGGCCGGCGAGAATGCCACAGAATACACTGTGTCAAGACTTGGAGGAATGGGAATGATTATACTTAATGGCAGGAAGGTTAGACCCTCAAGATTGGGGAGCTACGTATCTCGCCTATACATAGATCCATTGACCGCAGTGACTGTACTGGAAAACCTGAAGGAAAAGGAAAGCGTGAAACCCATATACTACTTCACGTTAATAGCCATGACTCCGGACTTCACTAAGGTAAGGATAGTTAAATATAGGGACCTAGAGGAAGAGGCTGCTATCGCCCTAGATCAAGGAGAGATTCCTGAACCTGTTGAGGGCGCGGATTATTACGACTGGCTGAAGGCTTTCAAAATCGGTAAAATCCTTAATGCATGGATTGAGGAGGTTTCCGAGGACGAAATAATTGAGAGATATGACGTGGGGGCCGGGGACTTAAGAAATATTGTGGAAACTGCTGAATGGCTTCTTTATGCATCGTCAAGGGTGTGTGAAGCCACTAAAATGAAGGAACATGCAAGTGAGTTACGTATACTTACTCTAAGGGTAAGGCACGGGATTAAGGAGGAGTTACTAGATCTCGTTAGGGTTAGAGGGATAGGGAGAGTGAGGGCAAGAATACTTTATTCTAGAGGCATCAAATCTTTGGCTCAGCTGGCCCAGATATCTCCAGCAGTCCTTGCTTCGCTACCGGCATTCGGGAGAAAAACTGCGGAGGATGTGATTGCTGCAGCTAAGGAATTATTGAGAAGAAAAACCTAGAAGAACTTTCCTAAGGAGGTTCAGACTAATTTCCCCTGCGATCACCGGCTTCATAACACCTAATTCTGTGGTGAGGGCAGGATCAAGCTCACCTACATGCCCAACTGCTATATCGTTAACGTAAATCTTAGCAGTTCTGCCTTTAATGAATCCTGGGATCTCTGCACCTTCAGCCCTATATGTTCCTCCCAGCGCTTGGGTTAAAGTTTTTGCAATAACCAAACCGTCTGTGAGAGTGTACTTATCACCCATAAGTAAGAAACCAACCATTCTCTCAGTCGTCGGGACACCATTATCGAGCTGCACAACATCCCCTACCTCAAATATCTCAAGCGTTGAAACCTTCTCATAATTGATAACGGCGCTGATTAGCAGGGAAGGTATTATTGAATTCCTTAGGGCAGAATACTGTTTCATCTTCGGGTTAACTAACTTGACATGCTTCCCGCCTGAAAACATATTTAGAACATCCTCATCAATCAGCATAAAGTTAAGGACCTCCTGAAGTCCCATACCTACCATGAAATCTCTGAGTAAGGAGGAGAACCTTTCGATGGGGTGATTAAAGCCTAGGGTTGGCGAGGGAGGCGTTCTTGAGAGGGGAATGTTCGAATATCCATACCCGATAGCTATATCCTCAACAACATCCACCTCTCCATGTACATCAATACGGTAAGGAGGAATCCATACCTCATAAAAATCATCTTCAACTCTGGCTACATACCCCATTTTCTGCAAAATGTTTTGCACTGAAACACGATTTAGAGAGTAGCCTAGTAACTTCTGAATTGAATCGTGCGCGACACTCACCTCTTCTCCTTCGAGATCAGGCGCGACATTATGGGGAGCTTCACCCCCTCTTATCTCTACGGCCTCGATAATTACATTGTTCCCCCTCTCTGCAACGGAGGTGGTTACCACGTTAAGAACCTTCATCATTAGGTTTGGCTCAGTGCCTGTTACGTCAATGAGAATGTTTCTGGTTTCTTCAGTTACTTTATTCATCTCTGAGTTAATTATGGGCGGAAATGAAAGGACCTCTCCTCTGCTGTCAGTGAGTAAGGGATATCCACCTTCCTTAACTAGGTGCTTATATCGGAAACCTTTATCGGTGTGTTCCAGTATTTCCTTCAAAGTCATTTCCTTGCTTTCACCTAATGGAATGAAAGTCGATTCCTCCACTTCCAAGTAGCGGATTGGTGGAACTATCTTATCTAGGTCGTAGAGCCCTATAGAGACGAGGGATCTGTCTCCGCAGTATGCTGAGTGAAGTTTCTCCTGAAGCTGGAAGAGTTGCTTAACTCCCTCATCATCAAGCTCAACGTTCCTCACAATCGCCAAATAGGCGTAAGGCCTGTATTTCGGTGCCTGAGAAATATCTAAGAAAGTTGTTGGAGGTGCAACTCTGTACTTTCGGGGTTTCCTAACCTCCATAATGTATGATATTGCCCTCCCTAAACCTTCAGCTGAGAAAAGATCTGGACGGTCGTGACTCGCCTCAAAAACTAGGGCGTCCTCGGTGAGTTCCTCGATTTCACCCTTCATCATCTCAAGACTGTTAACTATGTCTTTCTCTGAGAGCTTTATTCCTACAAGTCTTTCCAGATCAGGGAGAGATACTTCAACCATAGGCATTACTTTATCACCTCCTTCGCCACAGGCATTCTCTCAATCACTTCGAGGTCATTAGTGTAAAGTTCCCGAATATCGCTGATGCCGAGAACCATCATAGCTATCCTATCTATCCCTATCCCCCAAGCAGCTACCTGATATTCATCCGGGAGACCTACTCCCCTCAACACTTCCGGGCGGAACATGCCTCCCGGAAAAACCTCTATCCATCCAAGCTCAGGATGTTTAATATATCCCTCAACACTGGGCTCAGTAAAGGGGAAGTAGGCCGGCCTGAAACGAACCTCTCCCAAGTCGAGTGCATCTGCTAAGTCCTTGAAAAAGCTTAGTAGATCACGGAAAGTTACGTTCTTACTGACAATAATTCCTTCAAGCTGATGGAATTCCATAAGATGTGTGGGGTCAGGGGTGTCCGGACGGAAAACTCTGTCAAGGGAGAAAGCCCTGTACTCGCCGCCACCTCTATTAACTATTGTCCTCATAGACACAGGGGTGGTATGCGTTCTGAGGACGGGTTTAAGGGCTTCCTCCTCGCTCCATGTGTACTTAAGCACAGAAGTGTGTATCTCCTTAACCCTCTTCAGGAGGTTCAGGTCAACATGAACTTTTCCTGGAACTTTCGCAAAATATACATCACTACTTCTCCTGGAGGGATGGTATTGGGGAACAAACAACACGTCGAAGTTCCATAGGGAGAGCTCTATGTGGGGTCCCTTCATCTCTTGGAAGCCCATACCTACGAGGATTTCTCTCACCCTATCAAGGAAACGTATGTAGGGGTGCTTCTTCCGAAGCTGCCTTACAGGAACGTCTATGCTCAGATCAAAACTCTTTAGCTTAACATATCTCCATTTACCTGACTCTATTAGATCAGTAGTAAGCCTGCTAACTATTTCGGCTTCATGAATCTTTCCTTCTCTGAATAAGCGCCTGGCCAGAGGCGTCGGCTCTAATAGGATCTCCTTCACCTCCTCAACTGAGATAAGCTTTCTATGCCTGAACTCCCTAAACCACCACTGAGGCTCATTAAAAACAACACCTCCCTCTAATTCTTGAAGAACTTTCCTGTACTTCCCGAGCTCTTTCACCAACTCCTCAAGAAGTCTGGTGTTAAGTGATACCTCCCCACCTTTAATGAGAAGTACCCCTCCTTTTTTCAGCCTCCCGATACTGGCTGAGTACTCCTCTCTGCCCAGACCGGCTTCCTTAGCTCTAGCACTCAACTCCCTAATAGGTATGGCCTGCCCCCCTAAAGACTGGATAACCCTTATCAACTTCTCCTCCGGGAAGCCCTCCTCCAAATATTTCCGGCCGTAATCAGTCAAAACTACTTTATACTTAATGACCCTTCTCGTTTGAACAAGCCCCTTACTCCCGAGTTCCTCCACATCCCTCATAATATCTTCCTGCTTCTTGCCCAAGATACTAGAAAGCGTCCTAGCATCCAAAGGTTTTCCAGCCTTAATTAAGGCCGTCAGCAATTCATACTGCCTAGGATGAAGAAATACTTCCTCCGTCAATCGAATCGTCCTCGCCAAAATACGAAGCCTGCTGAGAAATAAAACGTTACTCCATGAAGATCTAAAATTAATTACCTCTTAAGAAGATACCTCATGGTGGACGGAACGTTTATACATGCCTCAAGTATGGAAGGGAACTACCTCCACGTATGGTATCCTGTTGCCCTCGCTGAGTTCGGGAACTGTAGAAAATGCAAAGGAAAATATATAATTGATTGCTACATAGCCTCTAAAACAGGTTCTCCAATAGCTAGGATGCTTCTAATCAGAAAGCTTAACGGAGGGATAAACCTTTCACCTTCAATGCCTGTTGATGCTCCCATGCTTCTTCATACGGGATGCAGTATTAGTGACTTCATGAGCGATGTAAGGAATCTGAACGACCTGCTAGAGAATGAGAAGGAAGCAATAAGGAAGCTGATGGAGGAAGACCCGAGGAAGTATGAGAACATTAAAGTTCCGAAAAGCATTCTCTACTTCCCGTTCAGGGCTCATAACATAAATATCAAGGAAGCAATAGCGAAAACTAATCTAAGCCTCCTTAAAGATATTATGAAAACAATCTGCGCCAACAAAAATATTCCGCCGACAGGATGGTATCCTGCATACATACTTCTCTCGATGGATCGGGACAGTAACACTGTGTATATTCATGAAGGAAATAAGAAGGTAAGGAGCCAGGTGCATGAGGTATACCTATTCAAAAAGAAAATCATTGAAACATTACTTAAAGAGCTGGGGATGACCTAAACAATGCCCAGCACCAAGACAAGTGAGTAAAGAATACAGTAGGAAGTTATCGGCGTGAATAGGTCGGATAATGAAGTTATGAAAGGAAACACCACATTGTCCGGATTGAGCCCCAGCCTGAAAGAAGTTTTAGTCAGCCATTCAACCACGAATGACAGGAAAGAAACCATCACCGCAACAACAAGAAATGAAGTCGCTACACTCACTCCCGATATTGGAGGAAGCACTGGATGAATTGAAATCACTGCAAATATTAATGCCAAAAATATGACAGCAGTCTCGGAAGCCGTTAATACTTTGCGGAAATAGCTCCAGAACACCCTCTTCTCAACAATGCCCGTCATATGAATATCCACGGAAAGCTTCCCCGCCAATATCCCCTGAGCAGAACCTATAAGGGAGTTTAGAGCAGGTACGAACGCAACGAACCCGCTTCCCACCACAATAGTGGGGTTTCTAGAGAAAAAGGATCCTCCAACCCCTGAAATCGTCGCCACAATAACGCTTGTGGTCAGGTTCTCCTTAAAATCTTTAATGAGTTCTAAGTGCTTCTCCCTATAAATAAGGAATACTCCAATTATGGCTGCTACGCCTAATGATACTATTAAAACTAATCTACCTACCCTACTCATAGACTGGATAAGAAATACGGAACCGAAAAGGACTGAAGGCGTTAAAGCATCCATGGAGCCCGTAATGAGGGAGGGAAGGAAATTCTCCACATTATATCCCTTAACGTATAGGGTGTTAGTGAAGACTATGAGGATAGGCATCATAATTAACGTCGTAATAACTGTCGAAACCAAGGAAAGTGACGTAAGTACTTCAAGATCACCTGAAGGAACACCCACTACATAGGCCAAAACCGAAACTGCAGCAACCACAAAAAATGTAGATATGATCATGAGTGAGACAGCTAGAAGGGAGTTAAGGAGGTTATACTTCGTGGCAAATCTGGGTTCGTTCGTACCTAAGTGAAGTGAATTAAGTAATCGGAAGCCGTAAGGGCCCATAACGTCGCCACGGAGATCCATGAGTGCGGGAAGCAGCATGAAAAGAACAGGCATCTTAATAAGATAGTCGCCGCCGCCCAACATAGATATTCCAGCAAACACTTCTAACGAAATGAGGAAAAACAGGCTCAGCATCATTTCCTTCAGTATTTTGTCGGGCAACGGATTCACCACACCAGTTAATCGCCCGACTTTAATCAAGGTGTACATTTAAAACCGATATCCCTTAAGTTAGGATGGAGGTCAGTAAAGGGAGAATGAGTAGATGGCCTGAAAAGAATGATGCTCTCCATAAAAAGCTCCACACTAAGCCCAAACCATTGAGATATAAACCGATGCCAGTAAGTGAGGCCCTCAAGCAGATAAACTCCTACATCAAGGTTGCAATAGACTTAGGCACCTACTCCTTCCTAGCTAATGAAAAGAATGTTGCTAGACATATAATCGAGTTAGAGCATGCTATCGATGAAACCGCCTACCAGCTACTGATCCACGTATCATTAACTATCGGTCATAATGTTGAGAAAGCCCTGGCCTCTCTACCTCTCTACGTTTTCGTGGCAAGCATCGACAAAGTAACAGACTCGTTCAAAGACCTCGCATATCTCTCGCTGATGGGTTATAGCCCAAGCAACAAGGTTTACCAATACTACACATACTTGACGGATGTTTTGACGTTGAGTGTAGAGGGATCTTACCTCAAAGGAAAGACCATTAAATGGGTAGGTGAGGAATACGCTATTGAACCTATAGCCATACTAAGGAGCGGCGTGTGGAACCTTATACCTGAGGAAGAAGTAACTATCGAAGATAAGGACATAGTTTACATAACGGGAGTTAAGGAAAATATTAACGAGTTCTTAGAGGCCCTAGGAAAGAAGCCTGAGGAAGGGGTGAAGCCTCCGGAGGATATTCTCTCGATAATCAGCGATATAGATTCGATGATTGATATTGTGAAGCTGCTGAATGATCTGGCTCATTATCAGCTTAAGTCCCAAGATCCCTTGATGGTTGATGAGGTAATGGAGATAGAGATGTTTGTGGATACTTTGAGGCTACGGCTTTCCGAGAAGCTGATGGATACTCCGAGCTTAGATAACAAGGATAAGTTCGCATTAATGTCGCTCGTGACGAGATTAGAGGATGTGACTGACTCCCTTACATATTCCTTCACCATGCCTGCGAAGGATGAGTATAGAGAAGTGATAGCAAAAATTATTGAGTCAAGCGGCGAAAAAGTTAAGTCAATAACCGTAACGGAGAACTCCGTTGCCGTAAGCAAGTTAATGGAGGAGCTGGAAGAATTTGGCGCGTCTGTACTGGCTATAAGGAAGGGAGCCGAATGGGTCGCTGTCACACCCTACAACCTCAACAAATTGGTTGTCAATCCTAACGATGTTGTGCTTGTGCTTTATCCAGCTGTACTTGAGGATGACGTGATAGACTTCATGAAGAAGTATAATCCTAATTTAGCGAAATGATTACCTTCCTCTCAGCTCATAAATGAGATGAGGAACTTCCTTCAACAGTATCTGCTCTAACGCTAATGACACTGCGTCTGGAGATCCTGGAACAGCAAACACTAGAGAGTTCCCCGCTACACATCCGGTTGCCCTACTGGCTAAGGCTCCCCATCCATGCTTGGAGTAGGTTAAGTACCGGAACAATTCCCCGAAGCCAGGGAGTTCCTTAAGGCACATCTCCTTCAAAACATCTACACTAATGTCCTTAGGACCTATTCCTGTCCCGCCTGTAATGATGACTACATCACATCTATTCACTCCTTCCCCGACAGCTTTCCTAATATCTTCAGCAGTGTTAGGAACAACAACTGAGTTCTTCAGTCTGTGTTTAGTAGGTGAGAGAATTGATCGTACTAAGGGAGTGACTTTATCATGTTTCTTTCCCTGGAAAACTGAATCACTTGTAACCACAAGGCAGAAATCGACAGATACAGCTTTACTTTTCTCGCGGTGTTCTTTAATCGGCAATTCCTTGCCCTCATGGGTTTTCCTGAACTTCCTTCTGCCTTAAATACTCCTCAACAATATCGTAGCCGAATACCTGTTTAAACTTCTCTCTTCCCTCTTCCGTCATTTTGGTAGGATCCCAGGGAGGATCGAAAACCAGCTCAACATTAACATCTTTGACTCCTTCAACGTTTTGGAGAGCATCCATAACTTGGTAAAGAATCATGTTTGCTACTGGACAACCTGGGGCGGTAAGCGTCATTTTGACATCCACAACTCCTTCATCTTTTATGTTGATCTCGTAGATGAGTCCAAGATTCCATACGTCAATAGGTATTTCTGGGTCATACACATTCTTCAAGGCTTCAACAATCCTTTGCCGGAGTTCCTCCTTATCCAACCGTCAGACACCTCCAATTATTCTTTAACTGGGTTAATAAATCCGGACTAAGTGCCAGGGAATATCCCTTCCTTCTTCTCTTTCCTTATCTCGGATACCGAACTCCTAATGAATTCTCTTATATTGTAGCCTAGCCCAAGCACCGAGAAAATGAAGAGAGGATATTCCCCTATTACGTAATAAATCCTTGAGAGTATACTCATAGTAGCTGCTTCATCAACCCCTATCCCAAGCGCTAGAAGAAGGCTTGTCTGAATGAATTCAAAGATTCCTACACCGCCAGGCGTTATTGCTGGAAGCATCCAAATAATTGCGTAGAGAGAGTCGAAAGCAAGAATGCTTGCCGGAAGAGAGAGATGCATTCCCGTAATATTCCCTATGTCAATCCCGTAGAATGCATTGAGGAATCGTTCAAGGAAGGTGAGCCCTACAGCCAAACCTATGAATGGTAAGGACTTACTGAACTGTGCCAACTTAAAGTTATAATTCCGTGCTAAACCACTCACAGATTTCCCAAACCTGTTAAGTATTCGTTGTATAAGCCTCTCTATTCGATGATACTTCGGGAGGAGGAGCAGAGTTACGTTAGCTATCACGAGTATTAGGGCAGGAAGTCCTAACCCGAGGTATAGGGTGAAGGGAGCATTCACAACAACTAGGGAAATCACTGTTGTGATGAGTAAGGATGTGGATCCTATCAATCTATGCATCATTATTGAAGCAAACGCTCCTTCCCGGTCTGTTATCTTGAACTTAGTTATCAAATAGAATTTAGCAAGCTCTGTGGCCCCACCTATCGGAACCACGAACTCTATGAATAGTGATGCGAGAGTTATCTCAACCACCTTAATTGGGTCTGCCTTACCCAGGGCCCTTATTATCGCCCACCATGCTAAGCCATGAACTATCAAGACTAAGGTTCTGAAAATATATGCACCGATCACGTCAGAGGTGCTTCCTCTGGTAATTATGTCGAAGAACTTAGTTATGTCACCCTCATAAACAATGAAGAAGAACAGGGCATAGACAACAATACCAATCAAAAGACCCAGCACTATCAGTGTCTTCGTCCCTACCTTCCTCAAGGATAGCCCCATTAATGACGCTAGCCAGTTGTTATAAATTCTCTTAGACAACTGATTTAAAAACCCTCAACCATAAAAAGGAGGCGGCCTTTACTTTCTTAGGCTGGGATAATGGTTTACATAAAGAGCTGGGACACTTACTTCCCCTCTAATCGAGTTGAGGTGAATGGGAAACCTGTCCCCGCTCTAGGCAGAGACGAGGATGAGGTGACCCTTTCCTTCGAGGTTCTCAGGAGGCTCAACCTGACCGAGAGCACACATCTCGTGTTTGTTAAGGATGAAATAACCAATATCATTGATTTCCACATTGTGGCAGACCTTCTGGAACTTCCTGCAATGACTATCTCAGTGTATGACTCTATAGATGATGCATTAGAACAGGCGCTTAACGTTCTTCCTTCAGTTTTAGTGGTTGTTAGGGCTAAACCCCCCGCAGGTTCAGTCGCTATAGAGTTCGGGAAGAAAGGAGTAGCAGAAATTCTGAAGTATGAAGTTAGGAAGGAGTTCATGGGATTCATAAGAACCTCTGTAACGGATGAGAGAGCGTTCTCCGACCTTGTTTCTGACCTCACACTCTCCCATCTCCCCTCAGTACTCCGAAAAATAATTCACTCAAGAGGGTCGAAACATAGAGGAATCAAAGTAGTTAGCGGATACATGTATAAACCTAAAGTTTTTCAGAAAATGATTTCGTCTCTAGGCCTTAAGAATGCCGACACCTCCCCCGTAACTGAAGTTCTTGAGGAGGGATTTATAGGAAATCTTGCTGCAGGCCTCTCTCTAGTTAAAGGACTTAATAAATGTACGAACTCAGATAAGATGCTTTTCATGGGAGACGTTAACTCCGGAAGAGTTTTCCTAATTTTCATGAGGTGTAAGAAGAGGTGATACCTTATGGGAAGTAACGTGTACATTGCCGGAGTAGGCATGGCTGTAGTCGGAAAACATACCCAGGTCTCGCTAAGAGATTTGGCAGCGGAAGTAGTTCTTAAGGCTATTGAGAGTTCGGGAAATGAGAAACCTGATGCCATAGTGGTCGGCAATATGCTAAGCAGCCTCGTTGAGCAGGAAAATCTGGCTGCACTCATAGCCGACCATGCCGGACTGAGGGGAATAAGTGGTATTAAGGCTGAAGGGGCCTGCGGATCAGGTGGTACAGCTTTTCTCGCCGGATATTCCCTAGTCTCTTCCGGACTATTTAATAAGGTAATTGTTGTTGGAGTGGAGAAGCTTCTTGAGAGACCAACTCCTGACACTACTAGAGGACTAGCTTATGCTGCCGATGCTGATTACGAGCTAATCTACGGAATTAGTTTCGCAGGACTCAACGCCTTAGTGATGAGGTACTACATGAACAAACATGGCGTGACTAGGGAAGAGATGGGTTGGTGGGCAGTCATGATGCATGAAAACGGTTACAGCAACCCCTTCGCGCAGTTAAGGAAGAAGGTAAATCTAGAGACTGTTATTAAATCTCCCATTATCGCCGACCCTATCAGACTATTTGATGCTTGCCCCCTTAGTGACGGGGCGGCTGCAGTAATGCTTGTTTCAGAGAAACATAAGAAAATCGCTGACACCCCTGTAAGGGTTGCTGGTATAGGCAACGCTTTAGACAGCCCTGACCTATCATCCAGGTACGAACTGGACAGGTTTCTTGCTGCCTACCTCTCCACCAGGAGGGCATTGAAGATGGCTAAGAGGGAGATAAAAGACATCGACGTTGCTGAAATACATGACGCATACAGCATTGTGGCCGCGATAAGTATAGAGGAAACAGGGTTCTCAGAAAGAGGGAAAGCACCGAAGGACTGGGCTGAAGGGAGGTTCAGACCTGGAGACAAGCCCGTGATCAACCCGTCAGGAGGGCTTAAGTCCAGAGGACATCCTGTTGGGGCTACAGGCATATACCAGATTGCTGAAGTTGTCCTTCAACTAAGAGAGGAATTCCCTGGAGTCAATGTAGGTGGTGAAGTAGGCCTAACCCAAAACGTGGGAGGGGTTGGTTCAAACGTAACCACCGTAATCCTCGAGAGGTGAAAAAATGACAACGATTCAAAGAATCTGGAGATTAAGAGAAACACTCCTCAAACTCACAGCCACTCGATGCCTAGAATGCGGGTATGTATCCTTCCCCCCAAAGGCATCATGCCCTAAGTGTGGATCCAGAAACCTTGTTAAGGAACGCCTACCTCAGGAAGGTAAAGTCCTCACATACACCGTGCTTAACGTACCGATAAAAGGATTCGAGGATCAGGCCCCATTAATTATAGCCATCATACAGTTGGGTGAAGCTAAGCTCCTTTCACAGCTAACTGATGTGAAGCCAGATGAGGTTTACGAGGGTATGGAGGTTGTTAGCACAGTTAGGCGTACAGCACCCACCCTAGACGGGGTCGTCCCCTACGTTATTAAGTTCAAACCTAAGTATAAGGGGGAGAAAAAATCTTCGAAGACTTCTTAATCCACGGCATGAGTACATGAAGGTGTTAAACTCATGGATGGGGTTATAGATTACTCCGAGTTTGCAAAGGTGGATCTGAGAGTCGGATATGTTAAGAAGGCTGAAGCTGTGAAGGGGTCGAAGAAGCTTATTCGGCTTGAGGTTGATTTAGGCAATGAAACAAGGCAGCTGGTCGCGGGCCTAGCCCTATGGTACAGGCCAGAAGACCTAGAAGGTAAGTACATTATAGTTGTAGCGAATCTCAAGCCAAAGAAGTTCATGGGGCTTGAGTCTCAAGGAATGCTGCTTGCTGCCGGTTGTGCTGAGGGGGATACACCAGTAATCTTAACTGTTGAGAAACCAGTTAAGCCCGGCACAAAGGTCTGTTGATATCACCACATAAGATATTCGGCGTATTCCGCTGGGGTAGGAGCAGAGCAGACTTTTAACGCCTCCTCCTTTTTCTTCTCTATATACATCTCCAGAAGGTTCCCTGAGATAATTGGTTTAAGATACTCATTATCGTTTTCCAGCTCTTCCAACGCCTCCATAAGTGTTTTAGGTAATGAATTAATACCCAGCTCCTTGAGTTCCCATTCACTCATCCTATAGATATTTTTGCTTACAGGATCTCCTGGATCTATTTTCTTTTTAATGCCGTCAAGCCCAGCTAAGAAGATAGCGGAGATAGCTAGATACGGATTTGCGGAAGGGTCTGGAACCCTGAACTCTATCCTTTTCATATCGCTTCTGCTGGTTTTCGGAACCCTGATGGCTGCAGACCTGTTGCTGAAGCCCCATGCAAGATATATAGGAGCTTCATAGCCGGGTAGGAGCCTCTTATAGGAATTAACTGTTGGTGCTACTAAGGCGGAAAGTGACCTTCCATGGTAAAGAACGCCACCTATGAAGTATCTGGCTAACTGGCTTACATCATACTTTCCACAATCGCCTACATCAAACAAGTTAGTAGTGCCAGACCAGAGGCTTAGATGCGTATGCATTCCAGAGCCATTATCTTCACTTATGGGTTTCGGCATGAAATTGGCTACGTACCCATGTTTCTTTGCCGCATACCTAACCACGTATTTAACAGTTACTACGGAATCCCCGACCTCCTTAATGCTTCCAGCACCTGTAGATATCTCATACTGATTCGGTGCGACCTCATGGTGATGTAAAGAAACGGAAACGCCCATACGATCCAGATATTCAACTGACTCCATCCTTGCCTCATACTTATCTGAGTCGTGGTCTGGGTATTCGTAGGAGTTCTTAGGTTTCAAATGTCCTCGCGGAGGATATTCGTCGTTATGAATAATGACGTACTGCTTAGTAGGCTCGATTAAGTAGGACACCTTATGTAGAAAGAACTCTATCTCCACTCCAGTCCTTTCAACATACCCTAAATCCTTCAAATATGTAGATGTTTTAGTTGCTATCCTCCTTGTCTCGGCCCAGAAAGGGGTTCCATCATTCCAGATTTCCGCAATAACTCTTGAAACCCTCGGGTTCCAAGGCAATTTCCTCACTGTATGGAGATCCGGCACTAGGTGAAGGTCACTATCGCTAATCTCCGCCAAACCAACGGAAGAACCGTCGATATATAATTCCGAATCGAATAATCGCTTCGTTCGGACAGACAGAGCGTGTGTCCTCCCGTAAATATCTACATAGTGTACCTCTGTCCAGTCGGTCGAAATGTTCGGCATCATACCCTTTTCTTCCCCCATAATGTTCACTTAAATATAGTAGATTGTGAACAATTTTTAATAATTATCCCTATATAGGCCGTACATTTATTAGGTCTAGAGAATCTACATTTCCTTAGGGACCGAACAATGGGTGTTGTTAGGACCTTCAAATTAGACAGAATGGATAAAGAAATTCTTAGAAATGTTATTCTTAGAGGAAGGGAAGGAATTAGGGCCCTCGCAAGAGAGCTAGGGAAATCTCCCTCAACTGTGTCTGAAAGGCTTAAACGACTGGAGAGAATTGGCGTTATAAGAGGTTACACAGCAATCATTGATTATTCAGCTATAGGTTATGAGGTCAATGCCATCACTTTGATACAGGTTGAGGGTGAGAAAATTGAGGAAATAGAGGAAATGCTTGCTAAGCAACCTAATGTTAGGGGGGTATTCGATATTACAGGGGAGTACGATATTGCTCTTATCATAAGCTTCAAAAGCGTTAGAGACTTAGATAAATTCATAAAGAACCTGATACGTAATCCCTACATAAAAAGGAGTATGACTAGCTTAATTTTCAGGGTGGTTAAGGACACTCCTCATGTGGAGGAATTTCTGAAGGAAAAAGAGTAGTTCACTCCTTCTTGTATTTTATGGCTGCATGTGCCGCCGCTAGTCTTGCGACAACTATCCTGAAGGGTGAAGCGCTTACGTAGTCAAGACCGGCCTTGTGGAAGAACTCTATGGATGCTGGGTCTCCTCCATGCTCACCACATATTCCTACTTCAAGCTCCGGATTTGCTGCCTTTCCTTCCTTAGTCGCTGTTTCGACAAGCTTACCTACGCCTTCTTGATCCAAGGTCTGGAACGGGTTTGCTTTCAGTATCTCCAGTTCTAGGTACTGAGGCATGAACTTGTTCTCAACGTCGTCCCTGCTGAAGCTGAAGGTTGCTTGGGTGAGGTCGTTGGTTCCGAAGCTGAAGAAGTCTGCTTCCTTAGCCAGTTTGGCGGCGGTGAGTGATCCTCTCACAGTCTCAACCATAGTCCCTATTTTGACATCCAGCTTAACTCCATACTCCTTCTCCACGTCCTGGATTGCGGGTATTATTGCATTCCTCTTCACATATACTATCTCATTAACTTCACTTACCTGCGGTACCATTATCTCGAGCTTGGGGTGGTAGCTTTCCTTAATCAGTTCTGCGGTTGCTTCTAGCATTGCCCTGCTGAGGTAGTAATAGATCTCTGGGTATGTTACCCCTACTCTCACACCTCTGTGACCCATCATTGGGTTGTGCTCCTTCAGAGCCATAACCTTCTTGAATAGTGTTTCAAGCTCCTCTATCTTGGCCTCATACTCCTCAAGCACCTTAGGAGCTATTTCCCTAACTGCCTGTGACTCCTTAAGCTGGTAGTAGGCTACTTTAGCCTCATATATTTCCTTCAGCAACTCCTCAGGCGCTGGAAGGAACTCGTGGAGAGGCGGATCAATCAGCCTGATCACTACCGGTAGACCATCCATTGTTCTGAGCATTTCTTTGAAGTCAGGCTTAAGCATCTCGGCAAGGAGTTTCAGATTCTTAACTCTCTCCTCCTTCGACCCTGAAAGGATTACGTTCCTAAGAGCTTCCAGCCTTTCAGGCTTCCTAAACATTCTCTCAATTCTCAGCAGGCCTATGCCTTCAGCACCGAATTTCTTAGCAATTTCTGCATCCTCCGGCACGTCAGCGTTCGCCCTAACTCCGAGCTTCCTGACTTTATCGGCCCAGCCTAGGAGCTCCTCTAGTTCTGGAATAAGTTCGGGCTCGACCGTTGGGACTTTGCCTACATATACGTTGCCTGTATTGCCATCGATCGTTATCCAGTCTCCCTCCTTCACAACGATGTCTCCAACTCTGAAGGTCTTGGTTTCGTAGTCCACCTTTATTGCTTCGGCCCCTACTACTGCGGGCTTACCTATCCCTCTAGCAACCACGGCGGCGTGGGATGTCATCCCTCCTCTTGAGGTAAGTATTCCTACTGCTGCGTAGAATCCATGAACATCGTCTGGCTTAGTCTCAACCCTTACCAGAATAACTTTCTTTCCTTTCTTACCCCACTCGACAGCGTCGTCCGGGTGGAACACTGCCTGGCCGCTTACAGCTCCGGGTGATGCTGGCAGTCCTTTAGCTATAGGCTCCACCTTAGCCTTCGGGTCGACTCTGGGGTAAAGGAGCTTCAGTACAACATCGGGAGAGACCTTTAGTATGGCTTCCTCCTGCGTGATTATTCCTTCTTTAGCCATATCTACGGCCGTCTTAACCCTGGCAACAGGCGTCATCTTAGCCCTCCTGTTCTGGAGGAAGTACAGCTTACCTCTCTCGATAGTGAACTCTATATCCATAACGTCCTTATTCAGTTTCTCAAGCTTTTTGCCTGCAGTTATTAGCTGGTCGTAGAGCTCTGGCATCCTAGCCTTAAGCTCGTCTAGATGGAGAGGAGTTCTGATCCCTGCCACCACGTCCTCTCCCTGAGCATTAGGCAGGAACTCTCCGTAGGGCTTGTTCTCTCCAGTGGCTACATCTCTCGTGAAGTAGACACCGGTGCCTGAGTCCCAGCCCATGTTACCGAAAACCATAGTCACGATGTTAACGGCTGTGCAGTCAGCTATTTCAGGAGTTATGTTATTGGCAATCCTGTAGAGTATGGCTCTCGGATTCATCCAAGACCTGAAGACAGCCCTTATTGCTAGCTCAAGCTGCTTCCACGGATCCTGCGGGAACTCTCCCCAATTCTCCTTAATTATGTTCTTGTACTTCTCCACAAGCTCCTTGAGGTAGTTGACGGCAAGTGCCCAAGTGTTGGGAGCTACTTCCCTTGGTGGCTGAGCATCTAGCCTAAGGGTGTACTTCGGGTACTTACTCTTAACCGCCTCTATCTCGCTACCGAACTTCTCCCCAGCCTCCTTCCTGAATGCCTCGTCCAACTTCTGGAACTCCTCATCGAAGAGTTCCTCACTGATCTCCAGAACTATCTTCCCAAACATTTGGAGGAATCTCCTATATGCGTCGTAGGCGAACCACTCATTATTTGCCAGCCTCGCCAGTCCAGGAGTGACTTCATCGTTCAGGCCCAGATTAAGCACAGTATCCATCATTCCTGGCATTGACACCGCTGCTCCAGATCTCACAGAAACAAGTAGCGGGTTTTCGGGGCTTCCGAACTTCTTCCCAGTCTTGCTCTCTAGAGTCCTCATATATTCATGTACCTGATCCATGAGACCTTCAGGAAGATCTAGACTGTTAATAATGCCCCAAATCTCTCTGATGAGCTTATCTCTTACGGCGGGTGGAGGATTCCTCTCAAGCTCCTTAATTATACGGTCTATCTCTCCTCTCCTACCTCCATAGAAATCTCTACAGGCCTCAGTAGTTATTGTGAATCCCGGCGGGACGGGCAACCCTAGCTGAGTCATTTGGGCTAGGGAAGCACCCTTACCTCCGAGTAATTTTTTATTTTTCCAGTCACCTTCCTCAAATGAATATACGTACTTCTTACCCATCGATAATCGCCACTCACCTATTGGGGATGAATTAAAAAACGTTATTACTTGCGCGTTAAATTTTAGTTTCTTTTTAAAAAATATAAACACAAATAATTACCACGTCTCATATTAAAATATTGGAGCGTTATTTTACACTTAGAGTTCCTCCACCGGCTCCACCCGAACCTCTACCTTTACCCTCACTAGGCCTGCAAGCCAATCTATGAATGTTCTGAATATCTCAACCCATTTCCTGCCTACCTCCAGAACCCTCTTCGGCCTGTCAAGGAAGAAGTGCAGCTGGAGCAGGAGGAGTGTGTAGAGAAGAGGAATTATCTGAATGAAGTAGAAGCTGTACTGGGTTTTCGCCCCTAAAACATATATCGCTATGTACATTAGGTATGTTCCCCATGTGAAGACATAAGTCACACCCCTATCGGCAAGTTTTCTGAACACAGGTAGTAAGTAGATTGATAACGCTGTGGTTAGGAGGTAGAGTGCAGGATTGCCTGCGGCGATTAGATCAGCTTTCCATTCTCCTGTAGGGGTTTGTACGTAGTGAAGAGGGAAAGGATTTCTACCTAGAAGCCAGTCCCATGGCATTGCTTGTGGAGGGCCGCCAGTAGTTTTCTGGCTTAGGTGCCATTTGAAAGCTCCTCCAACTGAAACACTCCACCAGTCCATAAACCCGTCCTTAATTATGAAAGGAATGGAGATCAGGATTAGTATGAGGACCGGCACATATATTAGGAGGAGAAGGACTTTGGCAGGCTTCTCCTTCTTAATCCATTCTATGAGGGCTGGAACACCTGCGAATGCCCCGCTGAATTTAGAGACAAAACCGAAACCCAGCGCTATAGAGGAGTAGGTGAGCTTCCCTCTTAATGTGAAGTAGTAGGTCAGGTATGTGAAGAGTGCGACAAATATGTCGAGGAGGGCAACCATACTTAATGACCTGAAGGAGATGTCTAGAACTGTTAGGAGTGCCGCTACAGCCCCCAATAATCCTCCCATAACGTTTCCAAGTATTGCCCTCATAGAGAGGAATATCAGTATGAGGATTAGTGCTCCAGCAATTATGGATGGAATCCTCCAGAATTCTGGTCTGTCTCCGAGAGTCACCATTGAAATCCCTATTAAGTACTTGACTAGGGGTGGGTGTTCAGGGTTCGTGTAGTCCAGAATGTTTTTCGCGTTTGGGTAGCAGTAACCCACCGCGTACTTACTGCTGTACGGGGTGCTGTTGACAGCTGGAAGTTTTTCTGGGGGTACATCCACACATATTGCTGGAAGGAAGTCGCCGTTACTTTTATACTGGTAGTATTCCTTCCCTTTCACGAGCCGGCCGCCTAAACCTTCAATGTATGCCCTGGCCTGATCCACTCTCTCAGCATAGGCTTTCTCTGAAGGAGGGTATGATAGCTGAATAGTTACCCTCACCATCCCGTCCCAGAGGCCGGTAGGTGTAGCTCCGAAGTATTTAAGGAGTATTGTTCTGGCACTGCTCACATACCACACTTCGTCCGAAATGTAGTCCTGAATTCCTGACTCGTAAGTGAATTCATATATTCCGAAACCTATTGTAAGAATTATTATGCCTATTAGGCCTGCTGCGAGAGCTACCTTCCGCTGCAGATCCTTACTCCTTAATCCCCCAGACGTTTCTGATTCCATATAGATCCCTCCTCCTATCCTCCCAAAGTGGCAGCATCCTCCTCACATTCTCGATTCTCCTGAGATCGAGCTCCCCAATAAGCACCTGTTCCACATCTTCACTGTGAACGATTTCCCAACCGAACGGGTCGTAAATGGACGAGTCCCCAATATATTCCTCTCCAGTGGCGCTGCTTGAACCAACCCTGTTCACACCAACCATATATACCTGGTTCTCGGCGGCTCTGGCTCTCAATAGTGTTCTCCATTGGAGGGCTCGGGGTGCTCCCCATGATGCAGGAACGAATATTGTCCTCGCTCCTGCTAAAGTCATTAACCTGAAAAGCTCGGGAAACCTTAAGTCGTAACATATCGCTATTCCAACCCTCCCTAAACGTGTGTCAAAAACCCCTATCCTGTCTCCTGAAGCAAACATTTTGTCTTCCCCGTAGGGGCGGAAGAGGTGTATCTTCCTGTAGATACCTAT
>CAYOJG010000001.1:59111-118159 GCA_964404265.1 uncultured Desulfurococcaceae archaeon
ACTTTGCAGGGCGAGACGTTAATACTTCACGCACCACATAGTTAATGGTGGTAACATGCCTTACGAAGTGAAGAATATTGGTTTAGCTGATAAAGGAAGGGAACAGATTCGGTGGGCAGAAAACCATATGCCTGTGCTGATGAGGCTTCGAAGAATTTTTGAGGAGGAGAAGCCTTTCAAAGGATTGGTTATTTCTGCAGTTCTCCACGTAACGAAGGAGACCGCTGTCCTTATGAAAACCCTTAAGGCGGGCGGGGCTGAGGTGTGGCTGGCTGGAAGCAATCCTATGTCTACACAAGATGATGTGGCTGCGGCTTTAGCTAGTGAAGGAGTAAATGTTTTCGCGTGGAGAGGGGAGTCCGCTGAGGAGTACTATTCATGCATAAAGGAGGTTGCTGAGGCACACCCCCATATAGTTCTGGATGATGGTGCAGACCTCCACGCATTCCTCCACGGCAAAGCCCCTCAACTCGGGGAAAGTGTGTGGGGAGGCACAGAAGAAACTACAACAGGGGTCATAAGGCTTAGGTCGCTTGAGAGGGAAGGTACATTGAAATACCCTGTAATAGCTGTAAACGATTCAATGACCAAGTACATGTTTGATAATAGATATGGGACAGGGCAGTCCACTATTGATGGAATTCTTAGGGCAACAAACATCCTCATCGCAGGCAAGACAGTTGTTGTGGCAGGGTATGGCTGGGTAGGGAAAGGAATAGCGATGAGGGCTAGAGGTATGGGGGCCAAAGTAATAGTTACTGAGGTTAACCCAATTAGGGCACTTGAAGCCCTTATGGATGGCTACCAAGTGATGAAGATGGAAGATGCCGCTAGATTAGGCGACGTCTTCATCACGGCGACAGGGAATAAGAACGTGATAGATCTTCACCACATTAGAAATATGAAGGATGGGGCAATCCTAGCCAACTCAGGACATTTCAATGTCGAGATAAATGTTGAGGGCCTCGAGAAAGAGGCTGTCGACATGAAGAAAATCAGAGAGAACGTGGTTGAGTACACACTCCCTTCAGGTAAGAGAATTTATCTCTTAGCGGAAGGAAGGCTTGTTAATCTGGTTGCTGCTGAAGGACACCCCAGCGAAGTCATGGATATGAGTTTCGCTAATCAAGCACTCGCAGTGAAATATATTTCGGAGAAGCATGATGCCCTCGCCAAGAAAGTCTATGTTCTTCCCAAAGAGATAGATGAGGAGATAGCGCTCCATAAACTCCAAGCAATGGGTGTGGAGATAGATCAGCTCACAGAGGAGCAGAGGAAGTATTTGACTTCATGGCTATACGGAACCTAGCTAGTCACTATGTATAGCTATGCACTGCTTCACACACTCAGCGACACATGCTGAAAATTCGTCGCCTCTCCTTGGATAGCAAAAATCTGAACATTTTTCTTCGCATAACAGTAACCTTGATTTAACCACCATCATATTATCACCTAATATTGTTTATTGGGATATTAATTTAAGCTTACCTATTAACAGATAATTGAGGTGCTTTAATGAATAGCAGTGATGATGAGAAGAGCTCTTGGAAGGATCTTCTCGTAGGGGATCTTTCCAATATCTGGTTCGAGTACGATCAGCAGAACGACATACTCTACATAAATTTTGGGTACGACATCGAGGATGCGGACGAGTCATTCCTTACAGAGAATGATGTTGCTGTCCGAATAAAGAACGGAAGGGTCGTGTCCCTCACAGTCTTCGACTTCACTAAGAAAATAGGGCTGGAGTTCTAGGGTGAAGTCCTTGGAAAGCATCCTTAAGGAAATAAAGAAGGGAATGACGCGAACACGCCTCCTAACCTACATCACCAATATTTCTTCCTTCCACAGGATTCAAGGAACTAAGTACTTGATAGATGCGGGAAACTACATCAAGGACGTTTTAGAGGACTCCAACCTCTATGTGGAGGTTCTCGACTATAGTTATAGAGATCCTCATCCTTGGCTACCTCCCTTAATTGGGTGGTGGGTTCGGGACGGCGAGGTTTACCTGCTTGATAAGGAGGAAAAAATTCTTTCATCCTTCAGTCATGCATCCACAGCAATTGTAGCCCACTCACCACCTGGCTATTTCGAGGGGAGAGTTACTTACGTCGGGAGAGAGAAGGAAATTCCAGAGGGGGTGGAGGTTGTTCTTCTGGATGGTGGCGGGATCCTTAAGTATTTGGAGGCTGTCGAGAAAGGTGCTCAAGCTGTCCTCTTTTTCAGGAGGGATGCCGCAGTTAATGCTCTTCCCTATATAGGTCTTTTCCCTACACCTCAACACCTACCCAAATTGAAGGCTCCGGCCCTAACCTTATCGAGGAGGGATGCTGAAAGCATCATAAGCAGGCTGGCTGCAGGAGAGGAAGTAAAGGTTAAGGGTTTCGTTGACTCAGGATTCACTGATCCTTCACCTATACGTGTGATCTACGCGTCCTTAAGCCCTAGAAATGATGGGGGAGGGTTAACAGTTATGACAGCACATTATTGTCATCCAGCAGGGACAATAAATGATAACGTAAGTGGGGCAGCATCACTTCTGCTTGCAGCTTCAGCATTAAGTAAGGCTTCACCAGCCTTTAGGAAAAGATTCAACATAGCGTTTGGGTGGGTTCCTGAGCACTACGGATCGCTTCCACTAGTGAAGCGTTTAGTGAGTGAAGGATTCCAGGTGCAGGGAGCAATTAATCTGGACATGGTTGGCGAGAAACAGTCTCTTACGGGCTCCACCCTCTACTTCGTCAGACCACCTATCCATATGCTTAGCAGTTTTGAGGCGGCAACCTACCAAATAATTTCACATGAATTAAGTCCTAAGCAAGGGTTCCATGTAAGGGGCATCCATAAAGGGAGGCTTAGATTTGATATACTGAACTATGAGTACGGAAGCGACCACGACTCCTTCATAGCCTACGGAATTCCGTCGGTATCCTTAATCAACTGGCCAGATAAGTACTATCACAGCAGCCTCGACTTCATTGATAAGGTGGATTGGGACGGATTAATCAAGGTTGCATATGCGTCGATGAAGGCGGCATTAATTAACTCAAGCATTCTCAGCGTCTATACTCACTATAAGCTCTTCGTTAAAGGTATGGATCTAATGCAGGTATCCCGGGATGGGATGCTAGTGGAGTTAAGGAGAATTCTCTACGAGGAAGGTCTGGAAACTTTTCTGAGACCTCCCAAGGAAATAGTTTCTAAGGGTAGAGGTATTGTAACGGTGGGAGGACTAAGTAGGTCCGCCCAGAGCGGGCCATGCTTAGATCTGGTGAAGTTGGGAAGGTCTATGGGATGGCTTTCTACAGCCTTAATACTTACTGTGAAGCTTGCCTCCGCAGGTATCGGGAAGGAGGGGTTGAAGAGGGCTGTTGAGGCGGAGCTAGGTCTTAACGTTGAGGAGGATGTGTTCGCGAAAATTATCCAGTGTCTTGCGGAGAAAGGCGTTCTCGGTGAGTTATAGCATGCTTCTTGTATTTTATGGTAAGGGGAAGGGTAAGACTACGGCAGCATTAGGGACAGCAATGAGGGCTCTTGGTAGGGGATGGAATGTTCTAATGGTTCAGTTCATGAAGAAAGGCGGTTATGGAGAGTTAGAGTTCTTTAACTCCTTAAGTGCTGAGGAATCCCCCTTCAAGAATAGGGTGAGGTGGTATATGCTGGGGACTGAGGAATTCGTTTCTCCCGGAAACCTAGGGGATGAGGTGGCCTCCATAAATATGGCTTTAGCGTACGGGTTCCTGCTCAATATTTTCCCGAAGCTTCTAAGAGAGTTCAATCCTCAATTGACGATTATGGATGAATTAGGTATAGCGATACATATGGGGATAGTGGATGAGAACCTAGGTCTTAGGGTGGCTAAGGTTTTTGCTGAGAATCGGGATAGGCATGGAATAATCACTGGGAGGTATGTACCTTCACCGATTAAGGAGGTTGCGGATCTAGTGACTGAAGTTAGGGAAGTAAAACACTACTTCAGGAAGGGGTATGTTTCGTTAAAAGGTTTGGATCTGTGACCTTACTGAAAGCCTAGGTATGAAAGCAGGTTGTATTGTATTATTACCTGCACGAACACTAGCGATACTACGCTCATCAGCTTTATGAGTATATTGAGTGAAGGTCCTGACGCATCCTTGAGCGGGTCACCTACAGTGTCCCCAATTACTGTGGCTTTATGTGCCTCACTGCCTTTACCGCCGTAGTTTCCTTCCTCAACATATTTCTTTGCATTATCCCATGTGTTACCTACGTTACCTTGAAATAGGCCGAGCAGCAGCCCCGTGATTGTCGCTGCGAGAAGTGTTCCTGCTAGGGCGTAGGGTCCTAGGACAAACCCTACTACTAGAGGTGCAACTATCGCTAGGAGACCGGGCTTCACCAGCCTTTTAAGTGCGTAGGAAGTAACTATTGAAACCGCCCTCCCATAGTCAGGCTTCTCCTTAAACTCAAGAATCCCGGGCTTCTCCCTGAACTGCCTCTTGATCTCCTCAATCAGTACGAAAGCGGCGTCACTGACCGCGAGAATAACTATGGTGGTGAAGAGCGCTGGAAGTGCTATACCAACTAAAGCTCCCGTGATTACGTTGGCGTTCAGTATGCTCATTCTCGCCATGATCTCTTCGAGACTTATGTTAGTTGCGTCAAGTATGGTGCTTGAGTAGGCCCCTATGAATGCTAGGGCCGTTAGTGCTGCCGACCCTATCGCGAATCCTTTGGATACTGACTTCATGGTGTTTCCTGCGGAATCCAGCTTATCTGTTATGGCCCTCACACTTTCTCCTAGGCCGGCCTGTTCAGCTATTCCAGCAGCGTTATCCGTTATGGGCCCGTAAGCATCAGCGCTGACTACTATACCTGCCAAGGAAAGCATTCCTACGGCGGCAAGCGCTACACCGTATATACCGAACCAGAACCCGTAGGGGGCGAGAATGAAGTAAGCTATTAATTCAGCGGTAGCTATGCCTATCGCAGGGACGGCAACACTCTCAAAGCCGTACGCCATTCCTGTAAGGATTGTTAAGGGTGGACCCTGCTGAGACATGAAAGCAACTTTTCTAACCGGTGGCTTGCTAGGATTAGTGAAGTAGTCGCTCGTCAGCCCCACAATTATCCCTGCAATTATTCCAGCTATAACTACGGAGAACGCCTTGAGCCCTGCTTCAGCCCCCAGAAGCATGTAGCTCAGTGGGAAAGTGAATGCAGCAACTAGCACCCCCGCAATTACTGTCGAAATAGAGAGAGGTTTTGATGGATCGCCACCCTCCTTCACCCTAACGAAGAATGATGTTATTATTGAAGCGAAAATCCCTGCTGACGCTACAGCTAGTGGAAGTAATGCCCAATTAATCCATGCATCTCCTATGGAAGCTATCAGTGCGGTGGCAGCTATAACCATAGTGGAGATTATTGAACCTACGTAGGACTCGAAAAGGTCGGCACCCATTCCCGCAACATCTCCGACATTATCACCGACATTGTCGGCAATTACTCCCGGATTCCTTGGGTCATCCTCAGGAATGCCTTCCTCAACTTTTCCCACGAGGTCAGCCCCAATATCGGCGGCTTTAGTGTATATTCCTCCACCAACCCTAGCGAAAAGCGCCACTGTGGATGCGCCGAAGCTGTAGCCTATAATGGTTTTAACGGCATCAGATGTTCCTCCATATCCCAGATACTGTAGGCCTATGAGGAGAGTACCTACCCCTACAACCATCAGGCCTAGAACCATTCCCCCGTTGAAGGCCACCCGAAGTGCTTTAGAGATTCCGTACTCCTTAGCTGCGTAGGTAGTCCTCACATTAGCGTTTACTGCTATCCACATCCCCACATACCCAGCTATCACGGACGATAGGGCCCCTAAGATGTAGCTGAGTGACATTAAGGGGCTGATGAAGAAAAGTACCGCCATAATTATTACTGCTATTGTCAATATGACGCTGTACTGCTTCTTCAAGTAGGCCTTGGCGCCCTCCTTTATGTAGTTATGTATCTCGACTATCTTTCCAGAGCCTTGAGGCTGCTTCATTACGAACCAAGCTAGAATAAGTGCATAGATAACGGCTAGGGCCCCTGCCGCGATAGTAATAAGTATTAACATGGCATTAGCACCTTAATTTCTCGTGCATGCGCCTATTTTAAGTCTATCTCTTAAATGAGGTAGATTAATGGAGGGACGGAAAGAATATATTTTTAGTTTAGTGGTTTATGTGAAGCATAAATGTGCTGAGGAGTAATGATGGAAACTCTTGCTGGATTTAAGGGTGGTATCAAGTGGGTCAAAGCTTAAGCACAACTATATATTCTGGATGGGGATGGGATGAGTGTGTCGCTACGGCGGTGCTGGCAACAGCCCTCCTAAGGAAAGGATATAAAGTATACATTGAGTTTCCTTCACCTTCAGAGAGGCGAGGCTTATTCATAACTAAATCGTATGCCGTGGGGTTCTCCCATAGAGAGGGATCAATACTGAATGACGCCATAGCGATCCAGTACCTTCCCGATAAGAGGCTTGGGGTTATACTGAAGTATGACTCCACAGGGAAAGGAGAGGTAATTATGAGGTTTTCTAACGTAAGTTCATTAACTATGACGCTCATGGAATATGTTCAAACCCTGAACGAGAACGTTACTGTCCCGGAGCAGCTTCTCAGAGATATCGAGAACATTAACTCAGGAGACCTTGACAAACTCTCGAAGGTAGGGAAACTCATGGTGCAGGCTTTGAAAATTAATTACTCATCGAAAGAATTCAGGCAGGTAATGTACTCATTCGCTATGGAAGCTATAAGAACAAGAACTGTTAGGGCGACAGAGGATCTCGCTAAGGAGGCTCAGAAATATGACGAAGCTATGGAGATAGGGAACAAGATTCTGGAGGAGAAGCAGTATATCCCTTACGGAGACCTTAAGGTTTTGATTATTTCATCGAAATGTAAGAAGCCTGTAATCAGGGAGAACTACTCTCTCCTCAGGCCTGTGGCCTACGACCTTCTCCTCAAGGTATGTAGGGAGGACGGTGTCGGGATTCTTGTTCAGGAGACAGAATTAGGGCACACTATAAGAATATGTTTAAGGAGGAGGGATGTCAGCTTCGTGAACGTCATAGCTTCGATACCTAAGGACCTCAGCGATCTGCTCAACGTTTCTCTAAGAGGGAACCACATAATTATTAAGTACAGGAACCCGGCCGAAAGCACGCTTGATAATGTCCTTCAGCTAGTTGACACGATAGCCCACACCATATCGGAGCAGTTGAAGCGTAAGTGAAGGTGTTAAAGAATGGTTAAGGCTGTCGTGACGGGTGGTGCAGGATTCATAGGTTCTAATCTAGTTGAGTATCTTCTAAGGGAGGACGTCGATGAGGTAGTGGTGATAGATAATCTTTCGTCAGGGAGGAGGGAGTTTCTGTCCCACATTAAGGATGGCAGACTGAGGCTTATAGTAAGCGATCTGAAGAAGCCTGACCCAACATGGGTTGAGGAGTTCAGGAGTGCGGACATTGTTTACCACTTTGCGGCCAATCCTGAGGTAAGGACCTCGGTGACGGATCCGGAGATTCATTTTCAAGAGAATGTGGTCGCGTCATTCAATGTTCTGGAAGCCTGTAGAAAGGGCGGAGTGAAGGAATTAGTTTTCGCAAGTTCCTCCACAGTTTACGGAGATGCTGTCAAGTTCCCTACACCGGAAGATTACCATCCGCTAGTCCCTATATCTATATATGGAGCTGCTAAGCTCGCTGTCGAGAACCTTATAACAACATACAGTGTTCTCTACGGAATTAAGGGAGCTATACTGCGGTTCGCTAATATAGTTGGCCCGCGGCAGAGTCACGGAGTTATTGTTGATTTCATTAGGAAGTTGAGGGAGAACCCTCATCGACTGGAGATTTTAGGTGACGGTACTCAGAAGAAGTCCTACCTCCATGTTTCCGACCTGCTTAAAGGCATGAGCTATATTTTAGATTATCTTAGGAGGTCTGATGAGCCTTTCCAGATCTTCAACTTGGGTAATAAGGACTGGGTTAATGTGGTTGAGATAGCTGACCTAGTTACTGAGGAGATGGGCTTAAGCAACGTCGAATATGTTTTCAAGCCGGCCACCCCGGACGGGAGAGGGTGGAAAGGGGACGTTAAGTTCATGCTTCTGGACATCAGCAGGATTGAGTCTTTGGGATGGACCCCTCGCCTCTCCTCAAAGGAGGCTTTGAGGGAGGCCGTCAGGTGGTTACTGGGTGCTTCCCATGATTAAGGCATTATTCAGCCCTTACTTCCTTAAGCATAGGGATAAGGAAGGCGCACATCCTGAATCCCCGGACCGGCTGAAAATAATCAGGAATGTAGTTGAGTCGAGGAGATTCAGTGGAGAGGTTGAGGTTGTTGAGTTCGAGGAGATTTTTCGCGAGAAGTCTCTAAAGGTTCATGACCCTGACTACATTAACTACATAAAGAGGGAGTCGGAGAAAGGGTTCCATTACATAGATCCTGATACTTACGTCTGTGAAGACACTTTCAAGGCAGGGATAACTGCTTTAAGCGTTTCTTATGAGGCTTCAGAGATCTCTTTGAGGGAAGGTATACCGGTATTTGTTTTTCCTAGACCTCCTGGACATCATGCAGGGAGGAAAGGGGCAGCCCTTAACGCCCCGACAAACGGGTTCTGCATATTCAATAATGCTGCTGCAGCTACTTTGGCTTTCAGGGAGAGGGGGATGCGAGTTGCTGTGATTGATTTCGATGCCCACCACGGTAATGGCACTCAGGAGATATTCTGGACTGATCCGCAGGTTCTCCACATAGATATCCATGAGTACGGAATTTATCCAGGCACGGGCTGGATTAGAGAGGCCGGTGGTGGTGCTGCTAAAGGAACTAAGTTGAACGTACCCCTTCCTAAGGGAGCGACCCAAGAGAATTATAGATGGATCTTCTGCGGAATGATCCCTAAGGTTCTGGAGGTGTTTAAACCGGAAGCCCTCGTTGTTTCAGCAGGTTTCGACCCGCACGTCCTCGACTCGATGTCGACCCTAAGAGTGAGTAATGAAGGTTTTAGAGATTTCGGAATATTCATTTCACATCTGATTTCTTCTTTCGGAATTAAGGCATTCGTTAACGTTCTTGAAGGAGGTTACGGCTACGCTCTGAAGGAGGGCTTACTCAACTATCTTGACGGCCTATTCAGTCATTACGGTGTTAGAATAGAGTGCGGTGACGTTAAGCCTTCACTACCCTCCACCTGGGTGAAGGATCTGGAAGGAATTTTAAACGAGTTTTGGGGGATTCAGTAGAGGTTTACTCGCCGAAAAATTAAAACGGGG
Source organism: uncultured Desulfurococcaceae archaeon (assembly GCA_964404265.1). Taxonomy (GTDB): domain Archaea; phylum Thermoproteota; class Thermoprotei_A; order Sulfolobales; family NBVN01; genus CAZFVC01. The sequence goes on from CAYOJG010000001.1 coordinate 68,428, forward strand.
AGATGAAGTCCTGCGCCTTAGGAGGCTCTGGCTTCAGCCCCTTCCTCTGCCTTATCTTCTTGATTAGCTCAGGAAGCAGCGAGTCTGGTACAGGGGCCCAGCGGCTGAATTCAGTTCCCCAGAACGCCTTGCCTGCCGTAGCTGACCTTAGCTCGTTAGCGAGATTCATTGATTCCGCAACAGGTATTTCCGCAAGTATTCTCACCTGCGACGTACCCTGCTGAATCACATCCAGGACCTTCCCTCTCTTCCTTGTGATGACCGAGATTACGGAACTCATAGTCTCCATCGGGCACCTTATGTCAAGCTTCTGCAGAGGCTCGAGCAGTGTAGGCCTATCGCTCAGCATCCCTCCATAGATCGGGTTCCTTACTGCGGGATATATCTGGGCGGGGCCTCTATGGGCTGGGTCCTCGTGAACTACGGCATCATGTAGAACTACCTTAACTCCCCTAACAGGCTCCATAGCCAACGGCCCTTCAGCCATAGCTAGCCTGAAGCCCTGAATTATAGTGTCCTTTATTTCTCTAAGGTGCTGGACACCGACAGTCTTATCCACTATTATGTTAAAGTTCTCGTCTATTGCCCAGATCTTCCTTGCTTCGTCATAGTTCCAGCCTGCCTTATCCCTCAGTATCTTGGCTCTTTCCCTAGAATCCATGTCTTCAACCACAATCCCTTGCTGAATCAGCTGAATCGTCTCATCGTTCAGGGGCTCCACACTTATGTAGAGCTTATTATGCTTGTTCGGTGACTTACCCTCGAGAACAGGGGATGACGATCTTATCGTCTCCCTATAAACAACTATTGGGGGTGATGTCTCGACCTCAAGGCCGTAGTTCTCCTTAAGCATCGTGAGAACGATCTCTAGGTGAAGCGGCCCCATACCCGATATCAGGTATTCTCCTGTTTCCTCATTAATCTTCACTACGAGGTTGGGGTCCTCAATCGAGAGCTTCCTCAAAGCATCAATCAGTTTCGTTAAGTCCTGCATTCGCTTCGGCTCGACGGCCATAGTAACTACCGGCTCAGAGACGTAGTGCAGCTTCTCGAAAGGTGCGGCGACATCCTTGTACTTCACCGAAACTGCGGTCTCGCCTGACCTAGCCTTATCTAGACCGAGGACGGCACCTATGTTCCCCGCCGTCACGTACTCAACCTGCTCTCTGTAGGGGCCCATGTATAGGCCTACCTGAAGCGCTTTCTGACTTGTTCTAGCCATAACGAGCCACAGCTCTTCCCCAGCCTTCAGCGTTCCTGAGAATATCCTTCCTGTAGCGACCATACCTGCATGCGGATCAATCCTCATGTCATTGATGAGGAATACTGTAGGGCCGTTGGGGTCAGCGTTAATCATTGCTTTACCTAGTTCAGAATCTATGTCACCTTTCCATATCTTGGGCACTCTATACCTCTGAGCCACCTTGGGGTTGGGAACGTGGTTAACAACCATCTCCAGAAGCGGCTCATGAAGAGGTATAAGTTTCTGGAGTTCCTGAACAGCCTCCTTACCTTTCGCATATGCATTCATCATATCCATTATTTTGATCCCTTTCTTGTTGGCGTATGGGACTGTCAGTCCTATCTTGTCCCTAGCCGATCCGAAGGCTACCTGTCCCTTGCCTGCGTCGAGAAGCCATTTCTCCTTGAATTCAGGGTCTGCGTACTCCATAATCATGTTGTTTACTTGTTTGATTATCTCAACGAATCTCTTCATTATCTCGTCCGGCGTGAGCTTAAGTTCCTTGATAAGCCTGTCGACCTTATTTATGTAGAGAAGGGGCCTCACACGTTCCTCAAGCGCTTGGCGGAGAACTGTCTCGGTCTGCGTCATAACTCCCTCAACAGCATCAACAACCACTATCGCGCCGTCCAGAACCCTTAGAGACCTAGTGACCTTACCTGAGAAGTCCACGTGTCCAGGCGTGTCGATCAGGTTGATAACGTATCCCTTACCGCCCGATTCGTGATAGAGGCTTATGTTGGCTGACTTTACAGTTACTCCCCTCTTCTGCTCCACATCGAGATAATCGAGTGCTAGGGCCTCTCCAGCAACCTTAGCCGATATTATTCCTGCGGCCGCAAGCAGAGTGTCTGAGGTTGTTGTCTTTCCATGGTCAACGTGCGCAATTATACCTATGTTTCTCACGTGTTCAAGGTCAGACATTATTTTCTGGATCTGCTCAACTGTCTTATATCGAGGCATCTTCGTTAACCAGTGTGTTAGAGTTAAGAAGAATTAAAAGCTTACGTTACTTAACCTGTTTCATTTCTACCTTTAAGGTATTTCTCGAGGTCCTCGCTCCTTTTACGGGTGTTGTAGGGATACGTCGAGATCTTATGTATCGTTAGGGCTTTCTCCTCACTCATTCCTTCAACCCTGCTCAGCTCTGCAGGAGACGCATTAATCACTTCCTTCAAGCTTCCGAACTTTCGGAGAAGTCTTTCAGCCAGCGTAGGACCTATTCCAGGAAATGACGACAGTATGTAAAGCTGCCATTCACTGAGGTCAGCCTCCTTAGGCTTGCTTTTCTTTCTGTAGGTTGGGAATGCTTGAGTCTTTCCGCGTGCCCCCCAGTTCTTCTCCGCTATGTACTGAATTATTTCGGCCGTGTGCCTAGCGTTCCTCGAGTATATTACGGGGAGATCATTAATCACGGCCGCAGTTATTACGGCGGCCTCAATTGCCTTATGTCTGTCCGTCACTCTGTAGAGGTTTGCATAATCCCCTTCTATGAGGAGTACGGGTTTCATACCTGACTTAACAAGCCTCCTAACTTGATCGAAGAACCTTCCCTGAAACACTGAATGTATCAGGTCATCCAGCCTTTTCCTCTCTATTATTATCCCTTCAGCCGGTATGTAGTCCCCCACAGGCAACTGCTTGAATATAACTGTAACACCCTTCTCCATAAGGTATTTAGGAACCCTCGATTGCTTCTCCCTCTCATCAACATAGATTTTAACCAACCTACTCACACTCCGTTAACCACCTGCCCTCTTCTAAGGTAGTGATCCGTAGACCTAGTTCTGTGAGGACCTTCCTTAACGCTTTCAGGAATTCCTTAGGAGGCACCTTCCCAGGAATCTTCACTCCCGCAGCACCTGCATGCCCTCCCCCTTCACCGCCTAGGAGTTCTCCAAGCCTTTTAGTTATGGATGCTGAGACAGGCGCGTTTAAATGGTTAATAAGTGTGTCTGTTGCCCTAATACTAACCCTTGTTTCCCCTTTCCTTTTCGCAACAGCTATCGCTAAATCAGCACCTGAATCTATGAGGACCTTGAGAACGGAGGATTCGTGAGCACCTATACAGGTTATAGCCATTAACCATTCCTTATTCAGCTCGTAGATCCCTGTCCTCGATATCCCTTTAAGCTTGGCGACCTTCTCCGACTTACTTATCTCCCTAGATGTGAGGAGTTTCGAAGCTTCAGAATATCTGCCCCCCGACTCCATAAGGTCGGCTAGTGTTCTGAAGGTGGATGCTTTAGCAAGCCTAAGCATTCTGGTGTCGTAAAGTATGCCTGCTATCAGGAGGGTTAGAACCTCACTTCTTACGGTTACCCCCGCCTCCTTCATAACCATCGCAGCAAGCTCACTGGATGAGGAGGTCTCGGTTCCGTATACGCTGATTTCCGCATCCTTAATCAGTTCGTTTATTACATGGTGATCAAGAACCGCATATTTCTTGGGCTGAAGCTCCTTCCCTAATTCCCCAAGCTGGGCCTTTGTGGAAGTGTCCACGATTATGTAGCGCGAGCATTTTTCTGGGGGCGGGTATGGGTGTACGGTTTCCTGCAGGTTAAGTTGTTTGAGTAGTCTTTTTGAGGCTGAATCTATTCCTTCAGGGGCTACAACATATATCTTGCTCGTCGGGTTTAGTGAATGAACTACTTCAGCCAGAGCTATTGCTGCTGCCACAGCGTCCGGGTCTCCATTGTTGTGGAACGCTATACATAGTCTCCTCTTCCTCTTCACCCATTTCAGGAATTCCTTAATCTGGGTCTTTAGGTGCTTTGTTCCTGAGCTCATTTCTTACCACGTCCATGGCCTTACTTATTGCTTCATCAATCCTTGCTTCCAGGTATGGTCCTGGAGGCCCGCGGGTGTGTACTGTTACATCTATCTTCAGTATAACTTCCTTATCCGTCACCTCAATCTTCACAGTTGCGTCGTATTCTTCCCGGGAGGATATCGATGAAGAAAGATTTTCCCTTAGAGCGTTCTCGGCCGCATTCACTAAATCCGAAATATCGTCATCACTTAGCTTTGTTGGATCTATCCCCACATTCTCTGTAGGGATTCCCTTAACCAGCCTTCGGCTGGGCCCCATATCCCCCAGTCCTTATCTTCTCTAGTTCTTTCTTAAGGTCGTCCAGCTGCTGCCTGAGGGAGGCCTCCATCTTTTCGTAGGAGTTTAGCCTTATCTCCAGTTCCTCCTTCCTCTCCTTCAGCTCCTTCTCCACATTCTCCTTAGGTACCTTAACCATGACGAAGCCTGTGTTCTTATATACCGGTGTGTCTTCCTCCACACTTCCCAGGACGTTCAGAGCCATATCTATGTCCTTTATTTCTGAAACAACTACAGACTTCTGCGTAAGTATTGATGCAAGCTGGTTCTCCAGCTGCTGGTACTTAATTATTTTCTGTTCGAGTTCGGGCGGTATTTTCTGCGCCATACTCCCTTACCACTCCCCATATACTGCCTAGGCTTTAAGTATTGCTCTGCCTTGGTAGGTTCTGAAGCATTCTCTCGGTTGCCTCCATAAGCCTGAGTAATGAATTGATAGTTGCTCTGAATGAGCTGTGGTCGGGAGCCTCAATAACTATCCTGACTGAGTCCCCTTCCTCACTGATGGATGCTTTAACCCCTCTTAAAGCGATCCGGGTTTCAGGGGTTAACGCCTTAACTACGGCTTCCCTGAGCTTTTCATCAGGCCTCCTCAGACTCAGCTCCGCCTTAATCATTTCTCCCGCCTCTAGGGTAGTTAATCACCTTCAATGCCTTGAATTGCGGGCCGCAAACCCTCTGTGTTTGAAGACATATGAAGCGTACTGTAGGTTCCTCGCCAGTGCCTACAGATACCTCTATGGCTGGAGTTAGTGGGTCGGGAGGTTTCGGCACTGTTTTAAGGAGTGGTGCCAGGAAGTTCGCCACCTCCAGCTGCGTCCTTTCAGTAATTTTCTGGGGGTTAAGGACTATTGTCTTGATGTTGTAGGGTGTCTGCCCTCCCCGCATTTCTCTGAGGAGCTTCACACCAGTTATCTTCATGAGCGCTTTCTTCACTAGCCCTTCCTCGGTTGGTTCGTAGTGGACTATGGCTGAGGGGTTGCCTTTCTTCTCGAGAATCATCATTACTGCGTGAGCTTCATTGCGACGGGCTATTGAAGCCAAATCGTCTAGGGTTGCCTTACCTCTGTTGAAGCGTAGTGAGTTAGGTATGGCTTTAACTAGGTCTTTTATGAAGGATCTTGTTCTTCTAGAAGGCTCCCGTGAGGAGGTTATGATTACTTTGCTCAAAAGAGGTTCACGCTTTACCTAGGACGCTTCTCCCTATCTCCGTGACGGGTTGGTAGGCACCGCCCGCAAACACGGTGCCGCATTTAGGACACTGCCAGAGCCCAACAGCTATCCTCTTCATAACAACTTTTGTTCCGCAGTAGGGGCATTCTACCTTAGCATACCTTTTCTCCATTACTTTCCTCCACTTCTTCCTTAGGGAGGATCCGTATCTTGCCCCAAACCGTCCGGAAATCTTCACGATCTTTGTTCTCCTTACCATTCTCCTCCTCTCCTAAACCTGTGTCATTCGCTTGGTTTTAAGCTTTCGGTTTCCTCACTTTCTTTTTCTAGGTCTTCTTCCGGCTTTTCTTCCTGTTCGGCCTCTTCCGCTTTTTCTTCTTCTGGGACGGCCGGGGCCTCCTCTTTTTTTGGGGGTTCCTCCTGCTGGGGCTCGGCCTCCTCCGGAGTAGGCTTCTCTTCCTCCGGCTTCTCCAGCTCCTCCTTCTCCACTTCCTCAGCTTCCTCGCTCGGTACCTCCTCCTCTAAGGGTGTTTCCTCTACTTCCTCAGTCTTTTCCTCAGCCTTCTCCTCTTCTGCCTCCTCGGCAGCCTCTGCGGGCCTTTGGACGACCTGCGTCACTTTCTGAATCATTTCCTTCCCTTTCTCTATTGCTATTTCTGCTGCTTTGATTGCTTCTTCCTTAGTTATGGATGCGAGTCCAGCCTTCTGTATTCCTGCTATTACCCCATCCTCATCGACAGCGATCATTATTTTGGAGTCCAGCACGCTTTCCTCTTCCTGGTCGGGATCCACTATTAAGGCATCCTTTATCTTCCCTATCGTGACAGTCACAACCTTCTTCCTCAGCGGTAGTTCGCCCACGTATGTTGACTTATCTATTAGTACCTGCTCGTCCTCAGTTATTTCGAACTTAGGTATCTTCGCCGTCATCAATGCTGCTAGGGTGCCTATGGATGCTGCGTCCGTCAGGTTGCCGTCGTGGTCCAAGACATAGATATCTATCCAAACCATCCACACTTTCTTGCCTGGGATTATTGCGAGCTTCTCAAGCTCTATTGCGTGTGTCTCCCTTATCGACCTGTCAATAACTCTGGCCAGCTCGATAGCGTTCTCGTCTGGTGGACCGGGCTCGAAGACAGGTGAGGCCATCGGGACGAACTCGGCCGAGACCACAATAACTCCCTCGTTAGGTGCGTCTGAGTAGGGTGTCCCTACCTCCATCTTCACACCTACTAGGACCTGCGTGTTCCCTAGCTTGACGTAGGCCGAGCCGTCTGCTTTAGGCAGGTAGTTAGGTATTATGGTGAGTTTCCTGTAGTCCTTTAGGCCGCGGCCGTCGAGCCTCGTTCCTTTCTTCACTATGGCCGCTATGGTTTCTGCCTTGAGTTTAGGTATTATGTAGTCCGGTGTTGAGGGTGTTAACGACATTATTCCTCTACCTCCACCTTCAGGTATTTGTTTCGAAGCGTTTCCTTCTGTATGCTGTAGATCTGTCTTATCCCTTTCAGAGCCAGCTCAAGCCCTTCCTCGAACTCCTCCTTCGTTAAGGTTCCGTTGAGTTGGAGCAGAGTTATCTCGTCTAGGGCCGGCGCGGCGGCGACAGGCATGTCCGCCTCCCCGAAGTTGTCCTCGACCTGATCTATGTCGAGGACAAGTACTCCGTCAACCTTCCCCACAGCAACCGCGGCGACTATGTCCCTCATAGGTATCCCTGCGTCCGCGAGGGCGAGGGATGCGGCTGTGAGGGATGTTGTCCTAGTTCCTCCGTCAGCACTTATTACCTCAATGAATATGTCGATTGATGCCCTCGGGAAGAGCTCGGTCATCACGACCGGTTCTAGTGCTTCCCTAATCACTTTAGACAGCTCTATCTCCCTCCTTGACGGTGCCGGCGACTTCCTCTCATCCGTCGAGAACGGCGCCATGTGGTATCTGCACCTCAGCACCGCCCTGTAGGGTATCGCTATGTGTTTTGGCTGTGCCTCCCTGGGGCCGTACACGGCAGCGATCACTCTGGTTTTACCGAACTCTACGTAGGCTGATCCGTTGGCGTTGTTTAGAACACCTACCTCCATCTTTATCGGTCTGAGTTCGTTGAAGGCTCTTCCGTCATGCCTCCGTCCATCATCCATTATGAGTTTCGGCTTCTCGCCTTTACCTCCCACTTATGATTCCCCTCCTGACCTTTTCTTTTAGAATAAACTCCTTCACCCTGTCGGTGAGTCCTGTTGTGTGTGCCTCCCTCTCAATCTTCCTTATTGCTAACACGAGTATCTCCTCCGCGTCTTGGTTGGGGCAGTTAATCACTATCCTGCCGTTCATACCTATTACGAGCCTGCATCCTGTCTCCCCCTCGAGAACCGACTGCATGGATCCTTTCCTCCCTATGAGTCGAGGTACCTTAACAGGGCTTACCTCTATGACTGTGCCTTTCTTCACCTTCCCTAGACCCCTACCCCTGGTTGTTAGGTGAGGGTCCCTGGTTCTGTCGAATGTATCTATCTTAGCTATGACCACATCGCCCACGTCAAGGTAGTTTGTGAGGTCTTCCTTGGCAGGGTTGACTGGCTTGCCCAGGAAGTCTGACGCGTAAAGAATTCCTGGGAACGGCGCCCTTATGTCGACCTCCCAGCTCGTCAGCCCTACGGAAGTAACTATCCCTACAACAACATCATCTTTTTTGGGGTAGTAGTACCCTTCGAGAGGTATGATTGATATGGTTTTGTTTTTCAGGTCTTTCTTCGCGAGACCTACTACGAGTGAGTAGTACTTGTCTCCCTTCACGTATATTGTGTTCGGGGTGATGACCTTGAAGCCTGCGTCAGCGACTTCGTCTCCGGGCGTCACTATTTTCCTCTCTATCTGTTCGGGTTCGTTTACCTCTTTTCCACTCATTTCAGAACACCTTCACCTCTACCTCTGCTTCTCCTTTCGTTGCGCGGTTTATTGAATCTATTACCTCTGCCTGCATGCCTGCAGGAACCTCTATCTCGACCGTGTAGGACCCGTCGTTAAGCCATTTCTCCTTCTTTACCTCTCCGAGTTTCCTTAGCTCTGAGTAGGCCCTTCCCGCATGCTGCGGCGGGACCTTCACAGTGATGACTGCCCTAGCTATCTTTATGGGGATGTGTCTTGAGATTGCCTTGATTGCGTGGGCGGCCTGCTCCTCCACGCTTTTATATAGGTCTACGCTGAAGCGGGCCTCCTCCATAGCCTTCTCGATTCTGTGGGGAGGTATCGGGGTCTTTGTTTTTGGGTCGACGGCGGATCTCGCTATGTAGTTTATTATGAGCTTTCTTTTTGCTTCGAGGAGCTTCCTCCTCTGCTCGGTTGTTAGGTGGAGCTCGCCCTTAAGGATGATTACTTCAGCAACCTTCTTCAGGTCGTCCGTGCCGAAGACTTTCCTTACTTCCTCGGGGGATGCTCTGTCCCCTTTCCTGGCGTCCTTATAGATGTAGTCCCCTACAAGGACTTCATCTATCGGGACCTTCTCCCCTTCCCTCATCTTGAATGCTTTGTCCGGGTTTACAAGGATCTCGAATTTCCTTCCTCCCTTCTCATACCTCGCTATGACGTATTCCCTGCTCATGATTTCCCCCGTTCCTCAGCTACTCCTTCTTTTCAGCCTCTTTATTGACTCCCGACTTCTGTATGTATTCAGCAATCTCCTCACTCGTAAGTTTCCTGAATTCCTTCGTTTCAGGATCGACTATACCTATCTCAACGAGTTCCGGTTTTAGCGGAACCTCTGTCGATGCTTTGAGGGCTTTGAGGGCCAGCTCTATCGTTTCCTCCTTTCCGAGGTCTTTCCTGTAGTTCTTCTCTAAGTATTCTGTGGCCGGCTGCTCTCCCTCACCCATAGCTATGGCTAGGTAGGAGAAGTAGTAGCCGTTTATCTCTGTTTTGAATAGCTGTACACCTTTACGGTCCACTCCGAGGAAGAGAAGGGAGACTCCGAAGGGCCTTACGCCTGCGTGCTGTGTGTAGAGCTGCTTTATGTCGCATACCTGCCTAACAACATACTCTACGTCGGCAGGCTCGTCGTACACGAACCTGTAGTTCATTGCCGCCCTCCTTGCGTAGTCTATAAGCACTCTCCCGTCGGCCGCGAGGCCCGCGAATGATGAGCCTATGTGTGTGTCTATGGGGAATATCTTCACTATAGATCCGAGGTCTATGAGGGGGGATATTGTCCTCTTCTCTGCTAAAAGTACTCCCAGACTGTCTGTCTTTACGGCTATGGTTGTCCATCCTTTACTTATGTTTTTGGCTGCGTACTCTACCTGAAATAATTTACCGTCAGGTGAGAAGACCGTGATGGCCCTATCATAACCCATTGCTGGTGGTCCGAACGCCAAACCTATTACCCTACATGTGTTCTTCTTTAGTAATATAAACCTTAAATGATCCGCCTCGCTTCTCTATGGGTGTTTGAATGGTTGAGTTGATTGAGTCTATGCGTTCGGGCGGTGTGGCCGTTGTTGGGGCTGGGGGTGCTGGAGATATTGTTTCAGCTTACGTGACCTGCAGGGTTCTTGAGGATCTTTTCGGTGTTTCTAGATGTATCCCTGTTGCGGTTCTTTGGGAGAGGTGGGTGCTGGATCCTTTCCCCGGCCCTATACCGAGGGAGGCTTTGAAGGGTGTTAGGGATAGTGATTGTGTTTGGTTGAGGCATGACTCATGGGTTGAGAGGCCTGGCTACAGGTTCGTTCCTCAGGCATCCATTATTGCTAGGTACGCGGGTGTTGAGGTCCCGGGCATCGTTGCTGATGAGGGGCTTTCAGGGTTCAAGAAATGTCTTAAGGAAGTCACTGATTCTGGCTATAGGCATGTCATGGCCCTCGATGTGGGCGGTGACATACTTGCGGAAGGACATGAGGAGTGGCTGTGGTCACCCCTCACAGACGCCTTAACACTGGCTGCGGTCGCGGATCTCGACTCCTCCGTAGGTGTTCTCGCGCCAGGAGCGGACGGGGAGCTTCCCGCTTGGTACGTCCTTGAAAGGATTGAGGAGGCTGCAGAGCTCGGAGGATACCTAGGCTCCATAGGTCTCTGGAGAGACCATGTAAGGATCTATGAAGAAATACTTCCCCACACAAAAACCGAGGCAGGCCTCATACCCTACAAAGCGCTGAAAGGCGAAATGAGGAAGAACCATATAAGGGAAGGGTCAAGGGAAGTCGACATAAACCCAACATCCCCAATAATCTACATACTAACCACCCAAGCAACACTAAAACTCAACAAACTGGCAAACCAACTCAAAAACACGGAAACCCTCCAACAAGCAAACCAAACAGCCCACAAACTACAAATACCCACAGAACTAGACCTAGAAAAAGAAATAGCGAAAAACCACGGCACAGGCCCACAAACAAAACCAAACTGGACCAAAGCAAGAAACAACATACACAAACAAATAAAGAAACAACCATAAAACACTTAAAAACCAAACAACCACAATAAAGAAACGGGGGGCCAAAGCAGCGGGGTGGGGTAGCCAGGCAGCCCGCGGGGCTCATAGGAGCCCGGGCGGCCCGGCACCTAACCCCTAGACGGCCTAATTCAAGCGTGGAAGTTATGAGCAAAACCTCAAGATGCGTTGAGGAGAGTATTCGTGGAATAACAAACTGCTTTTCTTCTATTGCTAAGGGTGAAGTCCTACAGATTTGCTGCTTCCAACCAAAGAATGATGATGTAAAACCTCTGCTGTTGAAAGCTTTAGGATTAATTCTCACAGATGGTAATCTCTCCGCACTCCTTAAGGGATACAGAACTATAGTCTTCCGAGGAGTGAATGAATCGTCAGTTCAATCTATTAGCAAAACATTTCTTCAACTGGGTTCATGCATAAGAATCAGAAATTATTCTCCTAACGTGGAAAAATTCGGTGTCCCCTCCTTTCAAGTTAGTGTCTTAAGCAAAGGGTCCTTCAGGCCTTTGAAGGAAGAACTCATTAAACTGCTGAAATCCGTGTTTGAATCCCCTCTTTCTCTCTTTTCTCGATTATCGACTAGGGCTTCTGCTGCTTTTCTAGCAGGGATCCTTGACGGTGATGGATATGTTGGGAAAGAGAAGAGATATATTTCTATAGCGCTAAAGAGGAGTTCAAACAAAGGAAGAATTATTCATGAATTTCTTCGATACGTAGAAGCAGTTGGACTTATTTCTGTCGGAAAATATACAGGTCCACCTAAATATGAAGTAGTTATAACCTTCCCATCTATAGACTATGCCAGATTAGTTTCTGAATATGTTTACCATCCTTTGAAGAGGGAGAGATTCCTTAGATACCTTAGAAATGTTGAACGTAGCCGGTACTGTGGTACATCAATAGAGCAGTATAAGGCTATCCTGATACATGCTTCCTATGGTTATCTAATGAAGAAAGGAAATAGTGCTATCCTTGTTCTGTATATACCTGTAAGGCAAGCTAAGAAAGGATTAAGGTCAATAACTTCAGGAGGCATTCTTCCCAAACCTTTAGTCGCAGGAGGAAGATTAATGATCAAGGTGCCTAAGAAATGTATACCGAATCTGGCGAAGGCCCTAGAGCAAAGCGACACAAACAGAGTTAATGAGAAGATAGCTGAAGTAGTAAAGACGTATATTAAGGATTATGGTATGTCACCTTAACTAAAATATTTAAGGCGAGTTGTAACATAAAGAAACAGGCCGGGCCGCCCGCCTCGGAGATACACCCTTCAAGGGGTCTGACCCGAGGTCGGTGGTTCAAAACGGGCTGTAAAGGCCCGGGAAAGTCCACCCCCCGCTACCACAAAGAGAAGCCCCCCACCACTTCTCTCCTTTGTTCAAAGAAACAAGAGATTGTGCAGACAAGTTCTCTTCCCCTATTTTCTTTGGTTTGTGTGTTTTGTGGGGTGTGTTGGTGTTGGTATTGGGCCTGGTATGTATTCTACTGTTGGTCTTGCTGGTTTTTCTTGTGGGTATAGTTCCATGAGTTGGTATACTTCTTGGGGTAGTTGTGTTTTTACTTTTAGTCCTATTTCTTGTAGGTCTTCTGCGGTTATTGGCCAGTCGTGTGTGTAGGTTCCTTCGACTAGTTTTTGTATTGCTTTCTGTATTTGTTGTTGGTTTAGTTTTCCTTGGAGGAGTTTTGTTACTAGTTGTTTTGTTTGGTTGAGTGCTTTTTGGGCTATGTCTGCTAGGATTAGTGTTTGGTCGCTTACTTTGTCTGTTCCTTTTTGTTTGACTGCGTTTATTATTGAGGGTGCTGGGTATTGGCCTTGCTGTGTTGTTAGTTGTGGGTCTACTGGGCCTAGTACTGCGTCGGGGTCCATCCATATTTCGTCGGCTGCTAGTGATATGAGGGTTCCTCCGCTCATTGCGTAGTGGGGGATTATCACTATTTTCTTTGCTGGGTGTCTTTTGAGGGCTAGGGCTATCTGTGACGCTGCCAGTAGTAGGCCTCCCGGCGTGTGGAGTATTAAGGCTATAGGTGTTTCGGGGGGTGTTGACCTTATTGCCCTAAGGACCTGTTCAGAGTCCTCGATATCTATGAATCTGTATATAGGTATGCCTAGGAGCGAGATCTTCTCCTGCCTATGGATCATGGTGATTACTTTAGCACCGAGCCTCCTCTCAAGAGCCCTGATTAGGGAGGCCCTAGCGTTCTTAAGCGACTGGTACTTCATGTAGGGCGTTACGAAAGTTATGAAGATCCATATGAGGAAAAACATCCAAAGCAGGTCCCCGAACGTGGGTGAAGCATCCGCCAATCAAACCACCAATAAATAATGAAGGGATGAACTATTTACCTTTCCCACCCAGCCACCTCTCGAGACCACCCCCGGAAGGCCTCCCACCCCTAGAAACCTTAGCGGAGATCTCCCCAATAAGGGAGTCCCAAGACCTCTCCCCGGAAGCCCAAGCAGCGACAGCCCCCTCCAAACCGGCCATAAGCCTCAGAAACTCCGGCCAAGAAACACCTGAAGCTGAAAGCTGATCCCTCCAGAAACCCCACAAATACTTAGGCAACCTATTACCTAGCCAAACAGCATACCTAGGGCTGACGCCTGCCCTAACCAACTCAGCAATAAACTCCTTAACATCTCGAGGTTCTGGAGGAGTAGGCAACCCACCCAAACAAAGCACCTAGTAAATAATACGTAAAACACGAAAATAAAGACACAACGTTAAATTAACGCACACAAATAATGAATAAGGGAAGGGAATGCCGGCCAAACCGAAGAAACTACACATAGGCCCAGCAGGCATACCCATATCAACCAAGAAGAAGTCCACGCCTGAAGGCGTCAGAAGGGTTGCTGAACTAGGCCTCGACGCCATGGAGATAGAGTTCGTCAGAGGAGTTAGAATGAGCCCCAAACTAGCTGAAGAAACAAGGAAAACAGCTGAAGAGGCCGGCGTCATGCTGACAGTGCACGCACCCTACTACATAAACCTCCTAAGCCCAGACGAAGAGAAGGTTAAGGCATCAATAAAAAGAATAATGGACTCAGCGAGAGTAGGGTACCAGGCAGGGGCATGGTCAGTTGTTTTCCACCCAGGATACTACGGGAAAACAGACCCGGAAACAGCGACACGTAAAGTAAGGGAAATCCTGAAGCAGATATCGAGACAGCTAATAGATGAAGGCCTCGACATATGGGTAAGGCCTGAAACTATGGGAGGCCTAGCAGAATACGGGTCCCTAGAAGAACTTCTTCAGGCGGTTGAAGGAATAGAGAAGATCTCCGTAACGATAGACTTCGCCCACCTATACGCAAGAACGCTAGGAAAATTCAACACCTATGAAGAATACGAAGCAGCACTCCAGAAAATAGAGGAAATCCTAGGGAAGGAAGCGCTCAGAAACATGCATATCCACATCTCAGGGATGGAGTACGGACCTAGAGGGGAGAAAAGACACCTAACACTAAGCGAAACAGAGTTCAACTGGAGGGACGTACTCCAAGTACTGAAAGACTACGGAGTTAAAGGCGTAATGATATGCGAATCCCCAATCCTTGAAGAGGACGCGCTAATACTAAAGAAAACCCTCGCAAAACTGAAGAAAAGAAGAAAATAACTCAACACCTAATCTTTTCATTACCCTCAAAACAGATTCCGTACCTCTCAACAGCCTCACAAAACTTCTCAATAGGTATGAAGGCGGTCGCCCCTGAACGCAGCCTAACGAAAACAGACCTACCAACAACCCTGATCTCTGCCTCCTCACACACAACAACCACCGAATAAAAATAGATAGATAACTAAAAATAACTCAATGAGTTAAGAACTGAAGAAACTTCGGCGGAAGCTACTGAAGCTAATTAACCCTCCTAGCCCTCTTACCGAGCCTGGCCTCCCTCAAATACTGGATAGCCGCGGAGATACTGCCCCTAGACTCAACTATAGGCCCCCACCTAGTCCTGAACTTCCTCGGAACCAAAGGCCTCACCCTCTTCTTCAACCTCCTGGGAACATAGCTAGCTTCCATACCCCTCAAACCGAAGGAACCGTCAATCATCTCAACAACCTCATCACGCTCAATAAGCTTCACCAAAACCTTCCTCAACCTATCCTCACCTGCCAGGCCGCTGAGCTCCTTCCTCAACTCCTTCCAAGTCACTGGACGCCCCTTCCTCCTAATAATGTCCTTAACCATCCTCTCAAGCTCCTCATCGTCAGGAGCCCTCATCACCACAACATCCTCATCCTCATACACAACCTCAAGATCCCTCTCCTCACTCCTTCTCTTATTTAAGGCCATACCATTCACCCCGTTAATATATATATCGCAAAAACCATATATAAACCTAAACAATAGAACAGCCCCACCACCAAGAGATAACGCCCTTTTAAGCAGTGCACACCTCAAAGAATAAACGGTGAGTAAATGAAGCAGCTAACAATAGTCGCAACCATACCGCCCCACACAGACGCAGCAACCCTTAGAAAAATCCATATGATTAAGGCATTCCTCCAAGAAGAAATAGGTGTGAAGGCAAACCTCGTAGTAATAGACGGCGAAGGGAAACCCAGAATAATCGCGATGGATGAGGTAATAGACCTCAACGAAGACCTGAACACGATAATACATAAAATAGCTGAAAGTATGGCCTACGACCTATCAGACCCCAACTTCCTAGACAAAGTGGCGATAGGGGCGACAGGAAAAGAATGAAAAACGAGTTTACGCACTCGAGAAATTCGATTATCTAACCGAATAAAAAACCTAAAAAAGATAACCCAATATTTTAATATAGATATAGTAAATTTATAAACCTCAACTTAACATAATTATGGTAAGGTGTAAGCGGTGCTGACCGATGAAAGAATATTTGCCATAGAGCTCCTCAAATCCTTCAAAAAGATATTCAAGTACCGCGACCTAGAAGAAATAACGGGACTCCCCGCCCCGGCCCTATGGAGATACATAAACATGAAGATAATGCCCTCCGCGGAAAGGGCGCAGGAACTCGTTGAGAAACTCACACAGCCGAACGTAATCGACAGAATATTCCGAGACAACATAATCGTTGCTGGGGAAAACCTCTACAACTTATCCAAAATTATTTACAGCCCGCCAATGCTGAAGATCTTTGCATACCTAGCCTACAGAGAGTTCCTAAGATACAACATAACGGCTGTAGTGACTGTGGAGGTGGATGGAATACCTGTAGCGGTTAACGTGGCGAGCGTTCTCGACACCTCCCTAGTGATAGCTAGGAGAAGGCCAGAACTCGGGATAAAGGACTACTACCAGACAAGCTATCTGGCGAGAGATCCTCCAGCAGTAATAAACCTCTTCCTCCCAACACACTCACTCAACATAAACGACAGAGTGCTGATAGTTGACGACCTCCTACACACAGGGAGGACGTCCTCAGCCCTCCTCAAACTGATAAGGATGGCTGGAGCAACACCCATAGGCCTCTTCTCAATAATAGGTGTAGGTAAATCCTGGGAGAAGATGCTTAAGGACCAGCTCGAAAAAATCTATGTCGTTAAATACCTCCCCGGTGAGTAGCCTGCTTAAGAGTGCAGTCCACGCCTACGCAGCAGCACTCCTCATAGAGGCTCTTGCCCCCCGCAAAATAAGCACAGTCAGCCACATCAAGGGGGTTAAAGACCTAACCATAATTAAGTTCATCTACACATACCCCTACCTACTAAAACACTTCACCGAACTGGCAGAAAGGGCGCTTAAGGAAGAACCCATCAGAATGGGGGAGTCAGTCAAAGAAACCATCAAACAAATAATACAAGACCCAAAAATACGGACAAACACGGCGTTAGGCTACCTAATTCTCGCCACCCCCGCTGCCTACGTAGTGTTCAGACACATAGCGGCTGAGGGGAGCCTAGCTAAACCGGTGGAGAAAGTGATTAAGGAAGGCGGACCGCTGATTAAGGACCAGCTGCAGAAAGAACCCGGCGAAGACCTGTACGAAGGCATAAGGCTTGCGAAACAGAAACACCTAGGCATATACTACGGAACAATCCCCGATATAGCTGAGGGGGAGGTCCCTGTAAGCGTGTGGGAGGTCCTGCAGAAATCAAGTTACGACGACCAAGTCAGCAATGAGGTGGTTAGGAACTACCCCATAACTCTGGAAACATACAGGAAACTGCTTCAATACAGAGAGAGCGAGCTCCTAGAAGGAATTAGGGAAACCCACAAAGAAATACTCAGCCGCTACCCAGACACCCTGGTAACTAAAACCCACGGCTACCCAACAGCCGCCCTGCTTAAGGCAGTGGCTCAAAAAGAGGTGAACGCTGAGCTGTGGAGCGAGTGGATAAGGAAAAAAGGGATAAACCCGGGAACAACAAGCGACATCATCGCGGCTGCAGTAGCTCTCGCGGAGGTGGAGAAGGCTGCGTGCAGCAGTAATTCCGTCAGACATGATCATGACTGAGGAGGAGCTGCGGAAACTCCTACGCCTCCTCCTCAACGCAGGCATTGAAGCCGCAATACTTCTCGGATTCCCGAACATACCCCTCATAAAGCCGCCGGCCGCTGAATCAATGAAAACACTGGTAGTGACAAGCATGCTTAACGACATCCAAGTAACTAAGAAAGGACGTAAACATTCAATACT
Source organism: uncultured Desulfurococcaceae archaeon (assembly GCA_964404265.1). Classification (GTDB taxonomy): domain Archaea; phylum Thermoproteota; class Thermoprotei_A; order Sulfolobales; family NBVN01; genus CAZFVC01. The sequence continues at coordinate 86,024 of CAYOJG010000001.1, forward strand.
TCTCGACGGGAAGGTCAAGGAAATAAACGAAGTCACTGTAGGAGGGGTGGGGGGTGTAGACCCACACCAAAACATAGACGCCCTAATAAAGAATAGAGAAAAACCTGAAGTAATCATAAGCTACTTCCCGGCTAAGGGATGTGGGGACTACATCCCCCAACTTGATGTGAGGAAAGGTCTGGGAGAGCTTAAGGAACTCATCATTCATGTGAAGCCCGCCACCCTAATAACTGGAGGAACAACCAACGAGGAATGCAGAATGCATGAAACCCTAGTACTCACAGTCGCTAGAAGAAGCTACCTAATAATAGACCTTTTCAGTAATGGGGAGCCTGAAAGCTTCCGATGGTTAAAGCTCCCTAGCCATTAACCAAGCGTCCTCGCCGTCAAGGTAGTAGAACCTGATCCTCCGAACCTTCCTAAAACCTAGCTTCTCATACATACTTATAGCTGCCTCGTTACTGACCCGGACCTCCAGATAAACCTCCTTAGCCCCGTAGAAGTTCTTAAGCCTATCCATAACCTCAACCATGAGTCTTGTCCCTATACCCCTCCTCCTGAACCCCGGGAGAACCGCGATACTGACGATGTGGCCAACCATCTTAGGGAACGAAACCCTAACGAAGCCCAGCCTCCTCTCAACCCTAGACATGACGTAACCGACAATAGATCCCCCCACCTCAGCAACAAGGAATGCCTTACCCCAAAGCCTGATGTGGTCCTTCCAGAAATACTCCGGGTAATGCTCCCTCAAAGTAGTCATGTTTATACCTATGACTGCGTCAAGGTCCTCCTCCCTAGCCTCCCTAATCACGACATCACTTCCCGCACCCATCAGCACACACATCTCTTTAATAACAAATAAGGAATTAAAATAAATAGGTAGGCGGATTGAATGAGCCTTCACATCACCCCGCGAAGGAGATCTGGGGAAGCAAATCAAGGCACCTCGCACACGTAAAGGTTGCCGTAGGGTTATCTGCCTCAGTAGCAATATACAGAACCGTAGATGTTGCAAGAGAGCTCATACGAAGAGGGGCCACCATATATCCAGTCATGACTGAGGAGGCCGCGGAACTCCTCTCACCGACACTTATGGAGTGGGCCACAGGCAGCAGAACCTACGTCCGCTTCGCAGGCGAGACAGGACATATAGGGATAGGTGAGGAAGCATCCGGGATGCTGATAGCGCCGGCGACAGCTAACATCATAGGCAAGCTCGCCTCATCAATAGCGGATAACGCAGTTACTCTTACAGCGCTCGACATCATGGGTAAAGGAAAACCACTCATACTTGTTCCCGCAATGCATTCAGGCCTATGGAGTTCGGGCCCCCTACAGGAAGCCATCACAAAGCTTGAGAATTACGGGGCGGTGGTGATACCTCCGAGAATGGAGGAAGGGAAAGCGAAATACCCCAACACAGAAGACATTGTTGATGCTGTAGATGCGCTATCAACCCGTGGCCAAGACCTCAAAGGACTGAAAGTAGTGGTAACCGCGGGCCCGACGAGGGAATGGCTGGATCCGGTGAGGTACATAAGTAACCCATCCACCGGCAGGATGGGTATCGCACTCGCCAGAGAGGCCTACTTCAGAGGTGCTTCAGTAACCCTAATCCATGGACCGACAGCTGAGCCCCTCCCCCACTACATCAAAACAGTAAGGGTCGAGACCGCGGAAGAAATGCTTAACGCCGTCCTGCAGGAAGCTAGACAGATGAAGCCTGACGCAGTCATAATGGCAGCAGCTCCCGCAGACTTCAGACCTGAAGAAACCCAAGAAACCAAGATAGAGTCAGGAAAGGAACTGACGCTGAAACTCATCCCCACACCGAAAATAGCGTCGACGTTAAGGAACGAGTATGAAGGGATAATCATAGGGTTCGCAGCCGAAACAATACTTAACGATGAGGAAAGGCTCGTAAGCAAGGCCAAGGACAAACTCAGGAAGAGAGGATTCAACGCCATAATAGCTAATGAAGTAAGTTACGATAAGGTAGGGTTCGCAACCGAACACAGTAAGGCCTACCTAATCACAGAGGAAGGCGAGATTGTGAGAATAGGGAAAGCCTTGAAGATAGTGATCGCCAGAAAGATCCTTGACTACGTCAAAGAGGAAGCCTCCAGATGAGGATTAAGGCACCCCTACACGTAACTGGGTTCTGGATACCCTTCATATATCCGGACCCAGTGATAACGGGGTCAATAGGGGCCGGCCTGCTTCTATGCCCGCCAGCAACCATCAAGACAGGTACCCGAATAACTACGGTCAACGGTGTTAAGGCAGGGGAAAACATAAGGAAAACTATTCAGAGAATACTCAAAACCGAAAACGTTAACGCGGAAGTAAAGAGCCCTGCAGAGCTGGGTGAAGGATTCGGGATGAGTGCAATCCTCTCCATAGCGCTTGCCGCGGACGGCCTTCAGAGACAATCAACCTGCTGCAGTGAAGAGGAGATAGGGAGGACGGCCCACCTAGCTGAAGTAATGAACAGAACAGGCCTAGGAGACGTAATATCCATAATGACCGGCGAAGGACTTGTGGTGAGGACCAGGCCTGGTCCTCCAGGAATCGGTGAAACATTCAGCATCCCCCTCAAAGAAGAATTAAGGATAGTGTCGGTCACCACGGGGGAGATTTACACCCCAAAAATGCTTGAAAGCCTCGCAGGGAAAATAAGAAGGTTCGGCAGGGAAGCAATGGAGAATTTCCTGCGGAACGAAACCCTTGAAAACTTTCTAGAAACCGCCAGGAAATTCAGCATGAAGACAGGTATGCTTCCCCAATACCTCAAGGAACAGTTGAGGAGGCTGCAGCCCTACATAAGGAAAGGGCTTGTTCTAGGGTACTACAGGAAAAAGAATGTCCTCATTATCGTGGCGGAGAAATCAGGTGCCATGGAAATAGCGGATAATGTTAAGGACCTAGGCAAAACCAGAGTATTTAGGCCCTGCACCCAAGAAAGATTTGAGGTAACACCAAATGATAAAAATACCTAAGACCCATCCAAGATATGAATCGCTGATGATCAGAGAGAAACTGATTGAAGGATTTCATGAAGGCTACGTCGCTGAGGCCGGCCTGATAGCTCACGGCAGGGGAGAATGCTTCGACTACCTCATAGGTGAGGAAACAATCCCGCCGGCCAAGAAAGCCATAAGGGCGGCCGCGGCCGCCATGCTCCTATCGAAGCACCCGGTAATTTCCGTGAACGGAAACACAGCGGCGCTTGTCCCTAAAGAAATGGTTGAGCTCGCTAAGGAAGCTAACGCATACCTCGAAGTAAACCTGTTTTACAGAACCCAAGAAAGAGCGGTGAAAATAAGGAAGGTTCTTCAAAGCCATGGAGCTCCGGAAGTGCTGGGCGTGGACGATGCATCTGTAAGGATCCCTGAACTGGAAAGCGAGAGAAGGAAGGTAAGCCCTAAAGGCATATGGCCCGCAGACCTAGTTCTCATACCTCTAGAAGATGGTGACAGGGCCGAAGCCCTCAAAAAACTTGGGAAGAAAATAATTGCGATAGATCTTAACCCTCTGTCAAGAACGTCCCTAGTCGCAGACATAACGATAGTGGATAACGTTGTGAGGGCGATGAAGAAGCTTGTGGAGGAAGTGAAGACACTGAAGAACGAGAATGAGGAAACCCTTAGAGGTATAGTCGAAGGCTTCAACAACGAAGAAAACCTGAAAGATGTCCTTAAATGGATAAAGAACCGGCTGGAGGAACTAACACAGAAAAAACTTACCTACTCCCCGACTCCTTCAAAAGACGCTTAAACCTCTCCAGCTCGGAAGGCTTCATGCCCTGATACTCACTCTCGGATGGAAACTCCCCTGACCTCACATCCCCGACATAACGACTGATAGCCTCAAGAAATGTTCCGTAACCATCCACATACTTCCTTGCGAAAGGCGGGGGCTCCCTGTTCAGCCCTACTAAGTCATGGAAAACGAGAATCTGGCCATCGCATAAAGGCCCTGCCCCGATACATATCGTAGGGACAGATAAACGCCTCGTAACCTCCTCAGCAACCTCTGACGCAGTGTTCTCAATAACGACAGAAAAAACACCAGCATCCTCCAAAGCCTTCGCATCCTCAATAACCGATAAAGCATCCTCAGCCTTCTTCCCCCTAAGCCTATACCCACCTAAAACAAGGTACCTCTGAGGATTTAGACCCACATGTCCCATTACCGGGATCCCTGCCTTAACCATTGCCTCAACCTTATCAACAACCTCTACACCGCCCTCAATCTTAACGGCGTCCGCCCCCAGCTTAAGGAACCTCCCCGCATTCCTAACAGCCTCCTCCCTACTAACCTCATAACTCAGGAAAGGCATATCAGCCACAACCAAAGCCCTAGGGTGCGCATTAACGACGGCCCTAACAGAATGCATAACCTCCTCCATACTCACAGGAAGCGTCGATGAATACCCCATAATCACCATGCCCAGCGAATCACCCACAAGGATTCCGTCAACACCTGCCTCGTCAGCAACGCGGGCTTGGAAAAATGTGTAGGCCGTAACCATAACGATTTTCCTGCCCTCCCTCTTCATCTTAATGAAGTCCCGAGGGAAAACCTTCCCCATAAACCTCACTAAGAATACTAGCCCCCATAAACTAATTAATCATAATGAAATCCCTCAAGCTCCTTAACAAGGTGCCATAGAGACCTATTAACAGCTACATCAACACCCACTAAAACACCTCTCGAAACCACAGCGCCGTTAATGAAGTCCACCTCTGTCCTCCTACCTCGCAAAATATCCTGAAGCATGGAGGAGTAATTGTCCTTAGTGGCTGAAGCAACCCGCCACAATTCCCCTACAGGATCCCGAGGGAAGACAATACCAACGGCCTTCCCAACAGCCTCACACTCCTTCACAGCCTTCAAAGCCAGATAGTGGGCTGAAGGATTCGTCAAGACAACCCCGTTCCTAGCCCTAAGAAGAGATGTCACAGGGTTTATCGCTGCATTAACGCATAGCTTAAGCCACCGAAACTGATCTATCTCCGCAACTACATTCAGAGGCATGAAACTCAGAATCTCCGCAACCTCATCGGCCTTATCAACCGTTGAAGGACCGAGAAAGCTTTCGCTACACCCCACGAAAACAGCCTTACCTGGCTCGGCCCTATGAACACCGCAATTAAGAACGAGGGCCAAGGCTCTGCCTCCCCCAACAAAACTTTTCACGGTCTCGAAAGTCCCCAGACCGTTCTGTGTAGCAACAACCACCCCCTCCCGCCTAAGCTTCCTCAAAATGCCGTAAGCAGCAGGCGGGGCATCGTAGGCCTTAGTAGCTAGAAATACTACCTCAAGCGACCTGTCAGCCAACTCATTAAGCCTGGCAGGCCTCCCTCGAACAATCGTTGCCTCACCGCTCTGCAAATCCTTGAGAACGGGGAAAGTGAATTCAGTTGAACGATGAATCAGTACAGGTTCAATACCTACCTTATTAAGGAAGTACGTTAAAAGAGTTCCTACAGAACCTATACCTAGAACTGCAACCCTTTCCCCGCCATCACTCCATGGAGTCATTTATTCTAGCCTGAGAAAGAATTACTTCAGGCTCCTTAAATGCATCCTTACGGGAGGCTGACCACTGGGAAAGGGTTTTCAGAGACCTGAGAAGGTAGGAAGCCTTAATCATGAATTCCCTGTACCTGTCCCCGTGCCTCATGGCGTCCTTAAGAACCTTGGCAATTAAGGGAACATCACGGAAAATTATCTCCCTAATATACTCCTTATCCACCTCAGTGAGTTTCCCGCGCCTGAAAATCGACTTAACCTTAGAGATTAAACCGTCGATATTCAAGGCAGCTATCTGAATGTCTAAAGCATAAATCTCGGGATCCTCGATAACGTCGCGGGGGCCAACGCCCTTATCTATTAATGCCTTCTTAACAGCCTCCACATCCGTGAAGACATACCATTTCTGAGCGACGCTCTTATATGAAGTCTCAATAATTCCGTAATCCCTCTCCATAATCCGCAGCAGGTGGCTGGGATTATACTTAATTCCCCACTCGGAAAGCTTCCTCATAATCCCCTTAAAGTCGAAGTGGCCAGGGGTCTTCTTCCCTGAAGCAAGATACTCTTCCATAACCTCGTAGGCAGCCTTCAAAACGACTTTAGCCCTCTCCCCATACCTCACCAGAACTTCCTCAACAATGGTTTCAGTCAGCGTAACCAATTCCAAACCCGGAGATATAGCGAGGCCGTAATCTAAAAAGAAAACCTCAGCAAAAACAGGTGGTCGTTGAAAAATACCTTATATTTCCCCAGTATTACCTAACTGTTAAACTATTACCTGGATCCAACCATAATTTTTAATCATAGGTTATTAACAGGAAGGAAAAACCTATGTGGGGACTAGATGCGTATAGAGTACGCCGTATACCTAGATAAGGTCGTTAAGGACTTCGGGAAGGTTAGGGCGTTAGACGGACTAAGTTTGAGGGTCCGTCCTGGCACTGTATTCGGGCTCATAGGTCCTAACGGAGCGGGGAAAACAACAACCCTGAGAATTATTTCGACACTGGTCACACCGGACAGCGGAGAGGTATACATCCTGGGAAGAAAGCTTCCAGAGGAGAAAGATCATGTACGCCCGCAAATAACCTATTTACCTGAGGATGCCGGTATTTATCATCGCCTCACTGGCTGGGAGAACCTACTCTTCTATGCAATGATATATTATGGAAAAACGCCTGAAGCTGAGGAGGTCGCTAAGTACGGGGCACAGATAGCCTCACTTCCTGAGAAGGATCTCAACCGAAAAGCCTCAGAATATAGCAAAGGAATGATTAGGAGGATAGCCATCGCAAGAACGCTAATGCTCAGTCCTCAGCTCGCAATCCTTGATGAACCAACCTCAGGCCTAGACATATTCTCAGCTTACAGAGTGAGAAAAATGATTAAGGGCTTCGTGAAGGAAACAGGTTCAACAATTATACTTTCTTCACATAACATGCTTGAAATTGAGGATCTATGTGATGAAGTCGCCCTCATACATAAAGGGAAAATAGTCGCTGAAGGAATGCCTCAGGAACTCCTCAGAAGATACGGTGGAAGAAACCTCGAAGAAGTCTTCATAGCTCTCGCAGGTGGTGGCGAATGAACATCTACCCAGTAATATGGAAGGAACTGAAAGACATGTCTCGTGACATACGTACCTTAGCAGCAATATCGCTTATGCCGCTACTAATGATGCCTCTCCTAGCACTCTCATCAATCTATGCTCAAGGCCTCCAGCCGGGGACAGTCATAATAATGGATGAGGACAGGATAGAAATACAGCTAGGGAATGGAACCATAATATCTTCCGCGAACCTCACAACATGGCTTAAGAACGAATTCGTGAAGACCGGGTATAAAGTCCTCAACGAGGAAACAGGTGAATTCGACCTAGAAATCAAGATACCTAAAGGCTTCACGAAGAACCTAACACTCTTCAACACCACAGCAGAACTAACGATAGTTAAGAATGTAGCATCAAGCAAGTCTCAAAACGCCGAAGGGATCGCCAGGAACGTGATTAATGCATTCTCTCATACTGTCGCTGAGCTTAAAGTGAAGTACCTCGGCCGCCTAGCTCAAATCTCCATATATCCTCCATCAGTACTGTCACCAATCTCCACATACACAGAACTCGTCAGACCTGGTGGAGAGGAAGCTACCTATGAAGAAACTGTCCAGATAGCTTTAAGCAAGCTGCTTGCCTTCAGCCTAGTATTCGTCACAACACCCTCCATAGCCTACATAACGGATTCAGTAGTAGGGGAGAAAGAGAGAAAGACTTTCGAGTCCCTCCTAACCACCCCCCTCTCACGCTCAGCAATAGTCCTAGGTAAGCTTGTCTCGGCCTCATTCATAGGCCTTGTCACAGGGCTAGCGGATGCTGCAGGACTAATACTATTCTTTATCCTCCCCTCCATAGCTTACGGAGTGAATCTACTCGCATTCTTCACGCCATCCCTAATACTGGCCCACATAACAGCCGTGTATGTCTCTGTGCTGGCATCCCTTGCACTCATAATGCCTATAGTTATCAGGTCAGGGAGCTACCGAACTGCCCAAGTATTCTCACTAATAATTATCAGTGCAGCATCAATAGTTTTCTTCATATCCCTATATGTAGACATAAACCAGATAGTTCCGGCAGCGAAGTATGTGCTATACATACTCCCCTACACACATGCAGTTCAAATGATTAAAGTATCGGTGTTCGGAGATCTAACAAGCTTCCTTCTACACCTCTCTGCCGCGGTAGCAGAGATACTTATTCTAATAGGTGTAGCGATAAAACTCTTCAATGAAGAGAAAATAATCTATTCCCGCACTTAAACTTAAAATAATACTTCTTATTTACCTTTGGGTCTGGAGATGGTTAGGGTAAATCTGGAGCCTTTGAGAAGACATAAATCACTGGTCATAACCTGTGTCTCGCTCGCGGTGTTAATTATTGCGCTGGCTGTGGGGGTCTACCTCCGCATGTACCCCATATTCATAGCGGAGCGTTGGGGCTACGGACCAACCCTGCAGGAGCTTGATCCCTACTCCGAATACTGGGTGGCCGAGAAGCTCCTGACTAAGGGACTCGGATACTACCTTCAGCTCACACCCCAAAACCCGGAAACCCACATCTTCTGGTATCCTTGGGGAAGAGACTTCACAAGATCCTCGCTTCCAATGGTTCCCTACTTCAGCGTAATAACCTACTACATTGCGCATGCATTCAGTCCGTCACTGACTCTATACACATGGATGGTCTATGTTCCACTCCTCTTCTTCATTATGAGTACTCTCGGAATATACTTCACAGCTAGGGAGCTGTGGGGAGATATACCTGCGGCAATATCCGCTCTCACAGGATCACTCATGTTCATAAGCAGGCACCTGGCTGGATTTACAGTTAAGTACTCTGCAGGGCTTGCATTCCTCTTCCCAGCAATCTACTTCCATGTCAGGGCATGGAAAAGGGATAGCAGAGTAAGTGCCTTACTAACGGGGATTTTCCTGGCCTTAACGGCTGCCTCATGGGCAGGGTTCAACATACTCCTCGGAATAATATTCCTCATGATCTCTCTCCTCCCGCTCTTGAGGAAGGTTAGGAAAGAGGACTTCATTATTCTCGCACTAGAAATGATTCCGCTGACTCTGGCTTTAGTCACTATTCCCTTTTACGGTTGGCAGTATCTCATAAAGAGTGTGGGTGTTCTAATCCCGGCAAGCTTCCTAATGCTGGGAATTGGTTGTGGACTTCAGAAACTTGCGGAGAAGAGGGAGCTAGTTATTTCAATGCCCTTCTTCAAACGCACCAGGCTCCTATACACACTGATCCTTATCCTAGTCGGTGTGGTTGGGATAGGAGGGCTCATCAGCGGAGTCATCCATGTTAAAGGGAAGGCCCTGGCCGCCCTAGGCCTCTCCGGAGTTGTCCACGTACTTGTCTCTACAGTACAGGAATATGCTCCCGCCAGGCCTGACGCCTTCATACAGTTTCAGGGCGCGGCGGTCGTGGTCTCGCTACTGATGCTAATATACTTCGCCTATAGAGTCATCATGAAGAAGGATCTTCTGGACCTATTCGTGGGGGCTCTCTACCTATTATCCTTCTACGCTACAGTCAACCTCTCCTACTTCTTCCCCTACCTAAACTACCTCACCGCGCTAGTTTCAGGGAGTTTCATCTACGTAATGCTGAAGAAGGTTATGGCTGAGGGTGTTAGGAAGGACTGGTTCATATCGATGTTTTCCATACTTATTGTAGCGCTCTACGTCACAGCTGTGGTTGGGCAGGGAGTGACAGGCTGGGCGAAGACGTATGAATATCAAGCCCCAATGCTCCTGACATCGGGTATCTCACTAGCTGTGGATGCTCCTGCATGGCAGGATACTCTTAAATGGCTCCGCAACGACACGTCAGATAACTCGGTCGTGATAAGTTGGTGGGACTACGGCTACTGGATCTCCGTTCTGGGGAACAGAACGACGGTAGCGGACGGAGCTACACTGAACGCTACACAGATCGAGCTGTTAGCTAAAGCACTTACAGGAAGTGAGGAGGAAGCCTACATAACATTTACGCAGAAGTTCAAGGCAGACCCCAATAACCTCTACCTCGTGGCTTATGAGGTATACATGGTTGACGAGAGAAACGGATACGTGTATGTGGGACCCCTCGTGCTGGGGAACTACTATCTAGGTGCGGACGCCGCTAAAGGTATCGCAGCCATATACAGGATAGCTAACAGAACCCCACCCATATATCAGTACCAGCCTCCGCAATCAAGAATAGCGTACTCACTCCCTGACTGGACAAATGAAACCCTGCAGGAAGCCACGCTATTCAAGATAATTCTGAAGACAGCATATGTTGTGTGGGGAGACCAAGGATTCAAAGCAGCCTTCCCATATAAGAACCCTTATAGGCCAGATATCCTTCCAGAACCCAACATGACCATCTTCCAGCCTGCACAAATCTCTGTAAGTAAAGTGCTAAGCAATCCCAACATCTACGTCGTTGTATCCGTCTACAAAGCGGTCTCGCCGGGAGAGTCATGAATGAGCTATGTGCAGAATACCTCGTCCTCACCCCCTACCAATGGGTGAGGAACGGATGCATAGTTTTTGATAAAGAAATCAGGAAAATCTACCAAAAAGAAGGAGTTGAGGAGCCGGGAACGGTTATAACTCACGGGCTGACATCAGCCCACACCCACCTAGGCCTCTACCCCATAAGAACCACCGTAGCTTACGGTCTAAGGCTTGACGACTGGGTAGGGGAATATGCATGGCCGTGGGAGAAGTTCCTTAAGGAAAACCCGGAGCTAAGCTACCACATATCAATCACTGCGATACAGGAAATGGCAGCCAACGGAGTGACCGCTTTTGCAGACATGCATTTCAATGAAGAAGAGGTTTTGAAGGCAGTTATAGACTCCGGAGTGAAGGCCGACCTAAGCGTGGCTATAATGAATCGGGGAGTGTTCTCTGACTACCGTCACGGCATTGAGGAGAACCTGAAACTACTGAAGAAGGCCCAAGGTCATTCAAGGATAAAAGTGAGGCTCGGGCCCTGCACACCCAGACTCCTCACACCGAAAGAGTTCAGGGATGTAGTGGATACGGCTAAGGAGCATGGGGTAGGGATACATACACACCTAGCGGAAGTAAAGGATGATGAGTTATGGCTGATGAGGAAATGGGGAATGAACCTCAGAGACTTCATAAGATACACCCAGCTGGACACCATAGACTCGCTAATCGCTCACGCTATATGGATTGAGTCGGCAATAGATATTCTCTCAAGATCTACGTCAACACTGATCCATCTCCCCAGATCTAATGTATACCTCGGCGATGGACACATGCCAGTGTACTACCTAGTGAATCAGGGGGCTAAGGTATCGATAGGTATAGACATAGCCCCAACCTACAACATAAGGGACGATATGAAGGCATTCCTCATGCTTAACTCCGGAATGACGACGCCAGCACTTATCGAGCTGCCGTACTACCTAGCAACTGAAGCAGGATACAAAGCCCTGCAACTCGGAACAGGCTCAATAAGGGTTGGGGAGCCCGCCGACATAGTTATGTGGAGGACAGTGGAAACCCCTGAAAAACCCCATCCTCTAGCCTCAGTAATGCTAACCAATATAGAGGCCAGCGAAGTATATGTCGACGGCGAACTAATATTTAAAGACGGAGTCCTAACAAGGCTAGGCGAAGACAGAGTGGAAAACTCGAGAATAGCGCTCAAGGAATTCATAAAAAGCTTCAGGGCCAGATCTAGCTCTTGAAAAACAGTTTCTTAGTCTCATAACCAAATTTCTTGAGCGCTGCAATAACCCCCTCCGTGTAAAGCTCGTTGATCACCACATACCAATCAACCTTCACGACTATATATGTAAGGAGAGCAGTCACAGCGATTAGGATAGGTATTGTCCAGAGATGAACAACCGCAATCCCTGCAATCCATGAGGCGTAAAGGACAACAATCGAGGTAAGAACAGCCTTACCCGCCAAAATTGCTATGAAGTAGAGCAGAATGGGGTAACCCATAATCCCTAAAGGGACGTAGAGAATATCGTCGGGAAGTGGAGAAGCAGCGAAAACTAATATAGCAATGAACAGAGATCTTTTAGCTATGCGCTTAAATAAATCAACATTCTTCTTGGTGGACTCGTTGAAGCCTTTAGAAACTGCTTTACCCATGAAGTATATCGCTATCTTACCTACTGTAGCTCCTAAGGCAGACGCAAGAACGAGAACCACCTTATCCAGTGGACTGACGTAGAAGAGGGCATAACCGGCAACGATACCTAAGTAAGGAATTGTGAAGAAAGGTATTGAATTAGACACGAGGCTAATTAGAAATATGCCGAGGGGGCCGCCGACCAGACTCAGTATAGCGTTCACAAGCTCCGTCAAGTCCACCTGGAATAACCAATACTAATTAAGGCCCAATATATAAAGAAATTGATTGGCATGACCCATGAACGAGTAACTAAGATAGCTGAAGACGTTGTTAAATGCCCCCTCTGTGGCGAGGAAAGCTTAAGGCTAAGCATATTCCTATACGACGCCCCCTACATAGGGAAAATAATTGTGCAGACTGGGAGATGCTCATCCTGCGGATTCAAATGGTCAAACGTCGGCCTCGCAGAGTACTCCAAGCCAAAAAGAATTCTCCTGCAGGTGAAAGGAACAGATGAACTGAATGCACTAGTGGTCAAGACTGCGGAAGCAACAATCAAGATCCCTGAACTCGGGATCGAAATAACTCCCGGTCCTGCTGCCCAAGGATACATCACTACAGTGGAGGGAGTTCTTCACAGAGTCCTTGAACATGTCCCTACAGAATGCCTTAATGAAGAAAGCGAGTGCTACCCGAAAGTCCAAAGGATTAGAGAGGCTGCAGAGGGTCAGCATGAATTCACGTTAATCATAGAGGATCCTTCAGGAAGAAGCACAATAACGGGAGAAAAAATCCGGGTTGTTGAGGAGGAACTTAAGTAGCCTTTACTCAACCTTAATCTCGAACTCCTCTCTAGATTTCTTACTCTTCTTCAGCTCTACCTCAAGGACGCCGTTGCGGTACTGTGCCTTAGCAGTCTTAATGTCGACCTCTTCAGGAAGCTGGATTTCCTTATAGTACTTCTTTCCGTTCTCAGCATCAATAATCAGTGTCTTCCCTTTAGCCCTAAGCTTGATTTTATCCTTCTCGACTCCGGGAACCTCAACAACCACTCTAAGCTTATCTCCTTCATCAAGGATATCTACGAGAGGCTCAATCTCTTCCATAATCTTCGAAGTTCCTCTTTCCCTCCTAACGTTACCGAATTCCTCAATCTTCGGCTTTCCATCGGGGCCTATAGTTATCCTGAAGCCGTAGACGAAGGGTCCTGTCCTCCTAAATCCTTTCTCCTCGGGGAACTCAGAGAACTTCTCGAACTCCTTAAAGAACTCGTCCACTACCTCCTCCATATCCTTAAAGAATAGGTCGAACAAGTCGAAGATGTTTTTCCTTCTCTTTCTGTAGCTCACGATCTCACCCAAAAAAATAACGTTTTGTAAAGATATAAGTTATTTCTGGGTTAGGAAGGTTGGTACTTTATTACTCAATGTAGGAGATCATGAACCTCCTAACACCGAGGTTAGTTAGGTCAGGAGAGTCAGGGTCGAGAGTTGAAAGCTGCATTAATTCATCAATGTCCGGATCCTCAATAATACCGATCCTCATCAATTGAGAAAGCTTCTCTGCAAGTTCCTTATCTCCGGGATCATTTCCAATACCTGCTATGAAGGCCTTCCTCACACGAACATTTCCGCCGAGCGGGGAAGTAACGAAAGCGAACCACACCTTAATATCTACCCCGTTCTTATTTTCCTCAGGCTTTAAATTCAATCCAGAACCAAGCACTCTAAAGGGATGAGTCTTGAGCATCGAAGTGATTGTTATTACTAATGGTTCTGAACTGGGTGAAGAAATACTGAGAAGGGCATGGAAAGCGGCCCAGAAGCTTTTCCATGAATATGGAATAGAGACTTATGTCATACCTTACCAGGTTAAGCATGGTAAGGTTTCATTAGTGATTAATGGATTGGAGTATCATGTCACCAAGCTTCCGAAGCCTGAAGAGTTAATGGATCTGATACTGTCTGCAGCCTCTAACGAAGAGATGTGGACGAAGGGAGAAGCTGTAGGAGCCGTAATTGTGGAGGAAGGAGACTTCGGCGATGGAGCAGTTGTAGAGATCTAACTAAACTCCTTACAATATATCACATATTCCCTTCTCTTCCCACTTACCTAACCTGCCGGAGAGAACCACGTTCTTCATTTCTAGGCATCCAGGCAGCGAGGCCTTACCTAAAACCCCGTACTTTTCGAAGAAGCTCCTTTCAAATACTATTCTATCTGAGGATATCCCTAACCGCTTCAGATCCGAGTATGCCTTCTGCCTAAACCCGCCGACCTCTTTATAATTGGTGTAGGGAATAATGGAGTACATTAAGCTGTAATCACCGCGTATAGGCAGGGGGATCTTCACGATAACTGCTGAAAAGAATTTCCGTTTCCCTAGAAAGAATGTCTTAAATTTCTCCTCGCGCCCTCCCACAATGAAAACGCTGATATATAGGGGTTCGAAAGGAAAACTTCGTGAAGCCTCTTCAGCTCTGCATCCCTTAATTTTGCGGACTAAATATTCTAAAGGTAAGGTATTGATTAGTTGCCTGAACCTCACAAGCCCCCACTGACTCATTTTAATTGCTGATGAATTTAGATCGATCCACAGGATCTCTCCAAACTTCCTCTCTGATCTAACACTGGTAATCATCGCCCGGAATAGTTGGCACCAACTCTTCTCTGGTGTGTAAACCTTAGAAGGCGGTTCCCTGAACCACTGAGGCAGTTCAAGCTCACTCAAGGAAAATTTTCCTAAATAATCTCTGTACTCACCAATCAACTCACTATCTGAATCCAGCTCTTGAGGTGTGCCTCCCAGTCTCTCTATACATTCCGGGTTAGTTACATAGATGGGGAGCCTATCTATACAGCCTCCCATATAATCCCAACCATAGAGGGAGCTTCCCCCCTCCCAGAAATCTATTATCAGGTCGTTAGGTCCCGGCCCCTGCAAAAGGGTGGCTAATGAAAGACCTAGGAAAATCCTGTCGTAACTCATCCGAGCATCACCTTCCCTTCTTCTCCATCTTTATCCTGTGGTCGTAGTGCTCCGTTCCATGAGTCCTCATATGATTAAGTAAATCGATAATCGTGAAAAATGTGGGTGTTCCTACCTCCGTGATATTTGTTTCTTTACCTTCAGGACATATTTTCTCAATATCAGCGCATATGGGGCAGAGAATCATACCTGTAACTAGATCCTTACATGTCTCGATACGCATCCCTGCGTACTCAAGCTTAACCCTTACCCACCTTGGTTCCCAAGAGAGCGACATCCAAAACCCTTTAGGTAAATCAACAAATCAAATAATAACTATTGAAGTCCAGCAGTTTTTTCCTTAGCGACCTTGCTCTCAATAGCCAACCTAATTAAGTCGCTCTTGTTCTTGAAGTAACCCTTCCTAACCAACATATCGATGCGTTTAAGTGACGCCACATTTATCTTGAATGATATAACCACAGACCTTCCCTTAACGTTATTTTCATTCGCTATTAGCTCTCCCCTTTAAAGTAACACCACACAGGAATTTATTTTTTAACTCGCTAATAATACAACCCTGCTATTAATAAGTTAGTGAAGAACTTACTTGAAATTATAGATTAACGCCCTTATGGATTTACCTTTTTAAGAACTCGCGTCTACAGTATATTGACTGGGGTATAACGTGGAGGATTCGCTATCCAGTATCACCCGATATCTTGTGATTAAGCGACTCTCGGGAGATACGGTAACCATACTTGCGATTAAGGAGTATCTGATTGATGGTGCTTCTCCGAGCACTATAGGGCATAAGTACGGGATTTCCAAATTCAGGGTAAGGGGTTATGTACAGAGAGTAATGGATAAGGCAAGGAATCATATGACCGCTGCGGCAATCGTGAGCAGGGTTTTCCCCTACGTCATAAATATAGAGCCGATAATTCTGAAGGTTGGTAACAGGTATGTCTGCCTGAAATGCGATCAGCAACTGGCTAGGAGTCAGGTTGAGCACCATATTCGGAGGAAGCATAAGGAACTAGTTAATGAGTTGGTTTCACACATCACTGCATCGGTAAGGACTCAGGTCCGTTAATTTTCTTGAACTCCTCAACCGATGTCACTCACATAAAATGATTTAATACATATTCATATTAGGTAAGTTCAGCGTGCTAGGTATTGGATTGTTTAATGAGGTGAATGTTGAGAGACCAACTGGTAAAGGGGTGAAAATAGCCCTCCTTTATCCCGGGCCTTACACAGCATCATTGACCAACCTTTTCACACATATATCTTACTATCTGCTTTCCTCCCAGCTACCTAGCGCAGTGATCGATAGGTTCACGTCCGATAACCCGTCTAAGGGGGCTTTAACGGGACTTCCCCTAACAAGTTTCGATGTAGTGCTTGCGTCGGTGGGGTTTGAGCTCGATCTACTTCAACTAGCGAAAATACTTCTCCAAAACAGCATAACTCCCCTTACACATAAAAGGAGTGGGAAAAACTACCCTGTCTTGATAGGCGGTGGTCCCGCCTTAATGGCTAATCCTTTCCCCGCAACCTCAATACTTGACTATATTTATGTGGGTGAGGGTGAGGAGCTATTAGCTCAACTCATTGATTCATTCCATGAACTTCCTCCGTCCACTCCTCGTTGGAGGATCAGGGAACTTCTCCATAACTCCCTACTCCAGAACCCTTCAGTGGTGTGCAGGGATAAACCTCAGGGAATGAGGTATCATCCCCCCAAACTAGACGACCTCTTCATACCTGATAAGCTCATCAGATCCCTCACCCACACCCCAATCTATGGAGACGGGTACTACATAGAAGTGAGCAGAGGTTGCAGATGGCTCTGCCCTTACTGCATGGAGTCCCACGTCTTTCATCCCCCCAGGCACCGATCAAAAGATGTGGTTGTGAACAGCACCTACCGTGGAGTTGAGAACTTGAAGGTGGATAGGGTTGTGTTTTATTCCTTATCCTTTTTCGATCACCCTGAAGCAGACGACATTCTTTATGCAATGCTTGAGAAAGGAATCCTATACTCCGTCCCCTCCCTCAGATATCACACACTGAACGAGGAAAGGGTTAAGCTGATTAGGAGGGGCGGGCAGAGAACCCTTACCCTGGCCCCAGAAACAGGCTCCAGGAATGCCTCATGCTTGATAAGGAAAGATCTCGACAGTGAGTTAATTGAGGCTTTATCCTCCACAGCTTTCGAGGAAGGAATGAATGTGAAGCTCTACTTCATGTTCGGACTTCCTGGCGAGGGTGATGATGCAGGTAAAGCTGCTGGAGAACTTGTGAAGAGGGTTGCTGAAAGAAACAGGAAGGTTGCTGAAGGTGTTAAGGTGAGCGTAAACCCCTTAATACCTAAATCATGGACACCTCTGCAGTACTGTCCACTAATCCGGAAAGAAGAGTTCAAGAGAAAGTCTGCTGACCTTCGCAAGATGATTAAGGGACTCAGAATAAGGGTTTTCACCTACGACTGGCGGTGGGCACATGTGCAGGCAATAATTTCTCTCGGTGACGAAGCAGTTGGAGAAGTTATTGCTAAATGGGGGGTAGAGGGAGGAGGCCCTTCCAACTTCATAAGGATCTTGAGGAGTAAGGGGTTAGATCCAGACTTCCCCTTAGAACCTAGAAATCCAGAAGACTTTACTAAGTGGAGGAACATTGACGATATTCATAAGGAAGTTGTGCAGAAAACAGGAGAGAAAATATATGCGGAGTACTGCAGCCGCTAGGTCTCTAATGGATTGATTATGTCGAATGCTGGAATCTTGTAGAGATTCTCCTCCGAAACCTCAACAATCAACTGATCACCCAGAAATATGCTGACACCAGTTATCTTTCCTGAAGTCTTCGTTATTAACGCCCTCACATTCGTCCCTTTCAACACCTCACCTAGCTCATCCACCTCAACAGTCCCGTAAATAATGGATTCTCCCAGAAGTCTGAGGGTTTCTCTCCTCACAACATGGCAATTGCTCTTCTTCAGCGACGCCTTAGTTAGCTCAAACAATAAATCCTTGGGAGGAGGTAAGATCTTGAATAATGTGAGCACTGAAGACAGGTCTGTGCAGCTAACCCTCTCAAGAAGCTCAACTAAAGGTGGGCCAGAAACCTCCAGACCAAGCTCCAGACCCCTATTAATTATTTCTTTAAGCCCAATCAGCTCCAAGGACAGGGCAGAAAGCCCCCTCCAAGCATGTGTATAGGTACTCATATTCTTCTGGCTGAAGATGAACCTAGTTAATGCATTCAGGCCTAAATCCATGTTCTCGTTAAGCATTCTTCCTAAATATATGAGGAGATGAGAAGGATCTCCACTCGTCTCATAGATCTCGGCCGCCTTCCTAATATACTCATGAAGTATGTGCTCCTTCCTCAACTTGCTTAGATGTGTAGAGATAAGTTCCTCAATATCTTCTTCGCCTTTCACAGTATTCTTCCTTCTTCTAAAGAACACCGCTGAATCCCTTTAGAACTCTATGTACTCGAATGAAATATAAAAACGAGGGCCCCTAGAATGGTTATAACCTGCGCAACTTAATCAGGCCTAAACCCTCAGCCATCTCTAGAACCCATCCACTAAGCTCTTTCGCTATTTCCTCAGCAGGATCACATGTGCATCCACCCCACGCCTCCTTAATTGCCTCCTCAGCAGCTTCCTTATTGATGATGGGCCTGTACTCCCTTTCAAGGGTCTCAAGCAGTTCTTCAAGCGATTTCCTCCCTTCCTTAACCATTCCATTAACTCTTTCTAGAAGCTCCGCGCTGGGAAGTATTCTATCTCTCTCGTCGTCAGGAACGATAGCCAGATAAATAAGGAGAGGCCTGTAATCTCTAATTATTTTTCCCGTAGCCATTAATGGCTTATCTATAACTCAAACCCGAATTATATATGTTTATGTTAAGATAAATTATTTGGGGTTGAGGATGAAGGCACTCGTATGGGACCATGACCTATTCATTGATGATGTTCAAATCCCTCCTATACCTGAAGGATGGGTATTAGGAAGAACTCTCTCTGCGTCACTATCCTCTATAGATAGATCCATAATTTCCGGTCTACATCCTGGAACACCCAGAAGGGTGCTCGGTTCCTATGGGGTTGTAAGGGTTCTGGAGGTTGGGATACATGCAGAGGCTGAGCAGGGGAAGATCTATGGCGTAGTGCCGTACTGCCAAGATAAGGTGATTCCCCTACACATCGACGGACTGATGAGTGAGTACTCCTCTATTCCTTCCAAATGCCTAAGAAGTATACCTAGTGATGCAGACCTAGGCATAGCTCCACTAGGACTGGAAGTATCTTTCCTGAACCATCTGAAGGAAGTGGTTGCGGATACAGAAAAAGTTCTTATGATCGGATGCGGTTTCCAAGGATACATCATTAGCAGCTATTTATCATCAATAACTGACCTAATAGTTAGCTGTCCCGACGCTGAGAAGGCATTAATGAAGGAAATAAGCGGGTTAGGAGTCAAGGTCTTAAGCATAGATAAAGTACTAAACGAAAAGTTCGATGCCGTAATATTCAATTCAACCAGCACATACTACTCAATAAAGGCGCCGAGACTTCTTAAGGATGGAGGAGTGCTGTATCTCACACCCTTATTGCCGACTTATGTAACTACACTCACACAAATACCTGGATCCTTCAAGGTGGTCTGGGGAAAGCACACATTAATCCGCCAAGGAATGGAGGCAGTATCTAAATTACCTAAGCACCTGATGAACCGCTATGTTAGAGTTACTGATGAACTTGAGGAGGTTCCTCAACTAATTAGGCATTTCCCTAGAGTTATTTATGTTTCCAGTAAAAAGTGAAGCTACTCTCCCTTGAAAAAGCTCAGGGGAGTTATCTTAGTAGGTTTCTCCTTTATCTTCTCTTTAACTAAGTCAGCAATGATTCTAACTCCTTCCCTGATTTCCTCAGGTGACGGATAACTGAAGTTGAGGCGCATAGTGTTCCATCCCATACCATTCGCGAAGAAGGATGCTCCAGGAACATAGGCGACACCCGCATCTATTGCTTCCATCAACATTTTCTTCGTGTCTATGTCGTAACTGGGTAGGAAAACCATAACGAAAAGCCCTCCAACAGGTCTAGGCCACCAAGCCTCTTTACACATGTAGGTGTCTAAAGCCTCAATCATTGCATCCCTCTTAGCCCTGTAAAGAATCTTGGCCTTATTTATTGTTTCATCAACTACCCCACGCCTAATTGCCTCCAATGCAATGAATTGCGTGAGCGTAGGTGTGTGGAGATCTGCTGTCTGCTTAGCTCTCTCCATGAAGTCAACTATATGCTTATTGGCCACAACCCAACCTATTCTCAGGCCGGGGGAAAGGATCTTGCTGAAGGTACTCATATAGATTACTCTGCCTTCCTTATCTAAGGTCTTAAGAGGAGTTACATCAACACCTTCATCATAGATGAAGTAGGAGTAGGGATCGTCCTCAACAATTATTAGGTCGTACTCTGAAGCCAGCTCAAGCAGCTCTTTCTTCCTCTCCAAACTCATCGTAACTCCTGCAGGATTATGGGCTACAGGGATCGTGTATATAAACTTAATTTTCCTTCCCAGCCATTTAAGCCTCTTCAGCTCCTCCCTCAGAATATCGGTCTTCATACCGTCTTCGTCTATGGGGATGGCCGTTATGCTGGGTTTAGAGAGCCTGAAAGCATTCAGAGCTGCAAGATACGTCGGTAGCTCAACAATTATCTCGTCATCCTTCTGAAGGAGAATTCTTGACATTAGGTCCAGAGCCTGCTGCGACCCTGTAGTTACTATGATGTCATCATCACTGTTTATTCTGACCCCTTTCTTCTCAAGAAACTTAAGAAGTTCCTCACGGAACTCCGTCACACCTATGGTTGGGGAGTACTGGAGGGCCTTATCACCGCTCTCCTTAATTACATCGTACGCTATCTGAGCAAGTTCCTCCTTAGGGAAAACCTTAGGATCCGGCAGCCCGCCTGCAAGACTAATTATCTTTCTCCCTTCAGTCAACTTCAGGAGCATGCGAACCTCCGAAGCCCTAAATAGGTCCGCTCGATCTGCTAGAAGCCTTTCATATTTAACCGTAAGCTACACCCAAATATAAAGAGCTCAAAAGATTTTTAAATATTAAGAAAATTGTTTTAATTAAGCCCTCACTTCTTTAAAACAGGTATGAATTTAAGCCCATAATATATTAGGCCGTAGGGGTTATCGCTACTTAATCTCCTTAAGACAGCCTCAACCTCAATACCTTCCTCAATCTCGGAGGGTTCAACATCTACAATCTCTCCCGGAACCTTCACGCCCTCCTCCAGCTCTATTAGCCCTATAATCCTAGGCATAGACTCCTCCTCACCCTCACGCCTGAAGTAAGTCACGGTATAGCTTACCACTCTGCCGCGGCCTCTGGAAGTGTATGTTTCCACATCTCTTGAGCCGCAGAATGGGCAGACCTCCCTACCAGGGAAGGAAACCCTTCCGCACTTTCTGCACCTCGTCAACTTAATGAAGTAGTATGAATCTTTCTTCCTCCAGAACTGTGATATAGAGTGCTTCATTATTTCCACCTCTTTAAAAGAATCAGGTAGGCTGAGAGGTCTGGACCAGTCATTGAGTGAACTAGGGAGTATTCTCCATCATACTTCAGCCCATTGAAACCTGAAGTCATAAGCTCATAGTTTTCAGCCACTGCATACAGTGGGGTGGCTCCTACAGGATGGCCTCTGGCCTTCAGCCCGCCTCCCACGTTAAGGAAAGGCATTTCATCAAGGGATTTGAGGAGCTTTCCAGCCTCACCAATCCCTAAGGCCTCTAAAGCTAATAAACCGTAAATACTGTAGGCGTCATGTACCTGAATAGCAGTATTCTCGTCTATAGTGATTCCGGTCCTCGAACTCAGCTCTCTCCACGCATTAGAGGTTGCTTCAAAGAATGTCAGGTCCTCCCTGAGGTAGAGGGGATGCCCAACCGCTTGGGTAATCTCCTTAACCTCCACAGGCTCTGCGGAAGCCCTCTTCAATCCCTCCTCATCTGAAAGAATTATTGATGCTGCACCGTCCCCCAAGGGGAAGGCATCGTAGAGAGTTAAAGGCTCCGATATCACGACACCGCTTAAAGCCTTCTCACGCGTTATCTTGAAGGGTAGCTGAGCAAACGGGTTGGTGGAGGCTTTCTCATGCATATTAACTGACCATGCTGCAATATCCTCCTTAGATATGCTTCTCCTCTTCATAAACTCTCTCATAATTATGGCTGCATATGACGGGGGAGTGATATTTCTCACTACCTCATACTCGAAATCAAGAAGTGTGGAGTAGGCATAGTTTGCTTTATCGGAAGGGTACTCCGTAAGCTTCTCGAAACCCACTACCGCTACGTACCTAGCCCTTCCTGCCTCCAGAAGGGATTTAGCTACCTCTAAGGCAGCGCTCCCAGAAGCCTCACCATACTCAACCCTTAACGCCTTAAGATCTTTGAGCCCAAGCTCCTGAGCAAGGATTCTTGCAGGGTCTGACTGATTCATTAAGATCTGTGGGAAAGCAGTTGACACTATCAAATAGTCTAGATCGTTCCCGCTCACACCGCTTTTCTCCATGGCTTTAGAAAGGGATTCCATGGCCAACTCCTTAAACCCTTTACTGAAGTGCCGACCGATCTTAGTCATTCCCGAACCTATAATAAACACGGACATTTCCTCACCCCACATTCCTATGTATTATTCTCCTGTTCTTCGCGTACCTACCGTAGGTTATGTAACGTTTCCTTTTCAGAAGCTCCTCAACCTTAGGAGCTAGCTCCGCCTTACCCTCTATCCTGTCGGTAACTATGAAGCTCATGGCATCGCTACCGGCTCCGCTCCCGAAGGGGGCCACAAGAATTCTTTCACCCGGCTTTGCTGAGTCCAAAACCTTAGCAAACCCGATCAATGCGGAAGCATTATAGGTGTTCCCTATCCATGGAGTGACTATCCCTGGTAATATTTTCTCTTTAGGGAAGCCCAACCTCTTCCCCACGGAAAGCGGGAATTTTCCATTAGGCTGGTGGAAGATTGCGTAGTCAAAGTCACTCGGTTTAAGATCCAGCTCCTCCATCAACATTCTTACTGCTGTCATGATGTGGTGGAAGTATGCAGGCTCACCAGTGAATCCCTCACCATGCATGGGATATCTCGACCCCTCCCTCCTCCAGAAATCAGGTGTGTCAGTGACGTAAGTTACGGCTCCTTCAAACCTTGCTACCGATTCCTCAGCACTGCCTAGAATGAAGGCTGCAGCTCCAGAGGACGCTGTGAATTCAAGCACATCACCTGGGTTTGCTTGAGCAGTATCTGAACCTATTGCTAGCCCGTATTTTATAGTTCTGCTCGCGACTAGAGCCGTAGCTAGCCTTAATCCTTCACTACCCGCCCTGCAAGCGAACTCCATATCGGTACTGAGTTTCCTACTTGAAGCACCTATAGCCTCAGCGATTATGGTTGCTGAAGGTTTAACTGCATATGGCTTAGACTCCGTCCCCACAAAGACCGCTTCAATTAATCCAGGATCTATCCCTGCCCTAGCTAGAGCAGATCTGGCAGCATACCACCCCATAGTTACAGTGTCCTCATCCTCTCGAGCAACAGCCTTCTCCTCAATCCATATACCCTTAGGAACCTGGGGAGGAAAACCCCATAAAAGAGCTATGTCATCAGCCTTAAGCCTGTCCCTCGGGATGTAGGCCCCCCAACCTATAATGCCTACCTTCTCTTCAGGCCTTCCCATAAATCATACCTTAAACTAACTTGAAAAAGTTCCTTTTATTGCTTTATGAATAAAGAAAGAAACATCAGTGTTTAGCATGCAACCAGCAGGCCACGTAATGATCAGGCTTAACCTCTATTAGTGGAGGCTCCTTCCGCTTACAAACATCCATCGCGTATAGGCATCTCGGATGGAATCTGCATCCGGGAGGAATCTCAGCCGCGCTCGGAACCTCACCCTTAATAGGTACGTTCCTAGTCTTTAGCCTGTTGCTTGGATCAGGTTCTGGAACAGCCGCCAGCAATGCCTTAGTATAGGGATGCTGGGGGTCATTAATCACTACATCACTAGGCCCCATCTCAACAATCTTACCGAGATACATAACAGCTATCCTTGTGCAGAGGTAGCTAGCGACAGCCAAATCATGAGTGATGAAGAGATAAGCAAGATTCCTTGAGGCCTGCAAGTCAAGCATAAGCTGAAGAATCTCGGCCCTGATAGAGACGTCAAGCATGCTCACAGGCTCGTCAGCCACAACAAGCGTAGGTCTCAGAATCATTGCTCTAGCGAAAGCAACCCTCTGTCTCTGACCTCCTGAAAGCATGTGCGGGTATCTATCCATGAACTCTTCGGGAGGTATCAGCTTAACTTCTGATAGGGCCCTATAGATTATTTCCCTCCTCTCCTCCTCAGTGCTGCCGAAGCCGTGAACAACTAGAGGCTCCTTAAGAATGTCGTACACCCTCATCCTCGGGTTTAGGGAACCGAATGGGTCTTGGAATACTATCTGGATCTCTCTCCTCAGAAGCTTCGATATCTTCTTAGGGAGCTTCTGGGCTAGATCCACATACCCGTCCTTATCCATAAGTTCCTTAGGTATTTTGGCTGCGACCTCTGCCGAAGGCTTGTAAAGCATGCTCCCTCCAGTAGGTTCAATTAGCCTAGTTATTAAACGGCCGGTAGTAGTCTTACCGCATCCAGACTCTCCCACAAGACAGAAAACCTCTCCAAGCCTGATATCGAAGTCAACACCGTCGACAGCCCTGACATATCTCCTAGGCTTGAAGGTGAAGATTTCTTTAAGGCTTCGTCTCAAAGGAAAATATTTCTGAAGACCCCTGACCTTAAGAACTACCTCACTCATTTCTTCTCACCCATTAGGTGGCATGCAACGAAATGCTGGGGCTCCACCTCAATTAGGGTTGGTTCAATCTTCCTGCACTTATCCATAGCGTACGGGCATCTTGGGTAGAATCTGCATCCGGGCGGCGGCCTAACGAGGTCTGGAGGTACTCCAGGTATCCAAGAAATCTTCTCCTTCGACCTTATCCTTGGAATAGATTTGAGAAGTCCCTGAGTGTAGGGATGCTGTGGATTGAGGAATATCTGCTCCGACGTCCCTATCTCAACAATCTTTCCTGCATACATGATAGCTACCTTATCAGCGATCTCGGCAATCAGGCTTAAGTCGTGAGTAATGAATATCATGGCCACCTTATACTTCTCTTTAATCTGCTTGAAGAGATTCATGATCTGTGCCTGAACAATCACGTCGAGAGCTGTTGTGGGCTCGTCGGCAATCACAAGCTTCGGGTTGAGAAGCAGGGCCATAGCAATAACTACTCTCTGCTTCTGGCCACCGGAAAGCTCATGAGGATACCTCCTCATAATAGTTGCGTCCAGACCTACAGCCTCAAGAAGTTTAGCCACCTGCTCTCTCGCCTCGTTCTTCGCGAGTCCAGCATGAATCATTAGGGGCTCAGTCAGCTGGTTCTCTATTGAATATACTGGGTTAAGAGCGTTCATAGCTCCCTGAAATATCATGCTTATTTTCTTCCACCTGACCTTCTTCCTCAGCTCATCCTCAGAAAGCTTAGTAATCTCTATTCCATCAAGATTTATTGTTCCGCCAGCAATCTTTCCAGGCGACGGAACCAAACCCATTAATGCCCACGCAAGCGTGGACTTACCGCATCCAGACTCTCCGGCAATACCCAGAACCTCCCCTTCCTCCAAAGTGAAGGAAACATCATCTACCGCTTTAACCACTCCTCTAAGGGTGTAGTAATAGGTTTTCAGGTTCTTTACTTCTAGTACAGGCATCTCTCACACCTCACCTGATCAGCCTCGGGTTAAGTATTCTGTCCAGCGCGTAGCCAATAAACACGAAAGTCATTCCTACTATAGCTATCCCTATTCCTGGAGGAACTACCCACCACCAGGCACCGTTCAGGACAGCACCAGCTGCCTGAGCGTCATGAAGTATTTTACCCCAAGTCACTACCGCTGGGTCTCCTAGGCCTAGGAAGCTAAGCCCTGCCTCAGAAAGAATTGCTCCGGGAACGGATAGAGCTATCGAAGCGAATGTGTAGGGTAGCACCTGCGGGAACACATGCCTAAGTATAATTCTCCTAGAGCTCGCACCGATGGCCCTAGCAGCCTCAACGTATAGATTCTCCTTAATCTGCAGAACCATGCTCCTAACAGTGAACACCATACCTACCCAAGAGAAGACCACCAATATCCAGACGATGTTCCATATGCTCTGACCGAAGAAGTAGGCAAGTATAATCAGCAGAGGTAGAACAGGGAGTGAATACATAATCTGCGCGAATCTAAGCATTATTATGTCTGTCCATCCGCCCATATACCCGGAGATAACTCCGTAGATTACTCCTATCAAGGTGCTGAGGACAGACACCACTACACCTATTATGAGCGCCCATCTAAGACCGTAAAGCATTGCAGACCATAGGTCACGGCCCTGATTATCAGTTCCTAATGCCCCATAGACCCCTAGAACCTTTGCCCTCAGGATTTTGAATTCTCCGATCGGGAAGCCCTCGGGAACTCTTATCAGCACCCTGGTCTTCAATATATAGGTTCCTTTAAGCAGTGGAGCCTCACCAGTCGTTATACCCTCCACAGCTTGAGACATGATGAAGTTTGTGGGGTTTATGTAGGTGCCAGGAGAATAGCTCTCACCAGCTGCCTCCAGAAGAGGCCCCAACACCTTATTGATTATGTCGGGGTTGCCTGTGTTCAGAAGGCCACCCATATACTCCCTTACTGAGAATCTCCAGTGGTCAGGCGTAGCTATATATTTCACATATGTTCCTTCCTCAGTGGTGTTGGAGTAGGACGGTATCTTAAGCAGGTTCAGGAGATCCGGGTTTGTTAGGTCAGCATACTGATTAATGTCCCATACGTTGCTCATGTTAGGGTTAGATCCTGGGGTAAAGGTTAGGACTATGCCGTCAGGCCTATGCCACTCAATACTTATTCCTTGAGGCATTCCTTCCTTAATCATTATAGGCCCGAGATCGCTCAGCATAATTATGTCGTCCGGGGCAGTGTTGGCTGTTAATGTGTACTCAAGATCGTTCTCAATATACAATATGTACCTGAATCCTAGACCTTTCCTAATGCTGTCCAGAAGCTGTTTCTGCTGGTCTTCAGGAAGCTGCTTAATGGCTTCAGCAGCTCCCGGCTGAATCGCTTCCAGGTACTTCAACATATCCTCGTCCTTATTCAGGTCTAGGAGGGTGTAATTGGCCCTAGATACTGTTAAGTTAGTGGTTTCAGGCAGTGTGTTGCCGACGAACCAATTAACCCACTCCGGTGGAGCCAGCTTCGGCAACATTTTCGCGTCCCAGTACTCTCCATGACCGCTCCAGTTCTCTATGTCTTGAGGATTGGCTAGAAGTGGGAACGCTAGAGCCAACCCTATCAAGATTATGAGAAGTATGAATCCGAATAATCCAGACTTTACCCTCTTCAATTCACCTAAGAACCACCTAACCTTCTCCCAATCTATCCTCATGTTTACCTCCCTCCACCAACAGTGCCTGTCCTAACTCTCGGGTCTAGAAGCGCATAGATGAAGTCTAGGAGGACAATCACGGCCACAAATAGGAAGGCAGTCATGTATGTGACGGCTATGAGTACACCTGTGTCACCGTTCTGTAGAGCAACCCAGTAGGTCCTTCCCATTCCAGGCCAGGAGAACACTGTCTCCGTAATTATGGCTCCACCTAGAGAACCAACTATGCTGAGGGCGCTCATTGTGACGATCGGAGGGCTGGCGGCTCTTAACACGTGCTTATATAGCACTGATCTTTCGGGAACTCCTTTAGCCCTAGCAACCATTACGAAGTCCTCAGTCATTGTCGAAATCACTACGTTCCTGATTATGTATGACCAGCCTCCGAAGCTTACGAGAACTATGGTAAGTACAGGGAGCCAGAGGTACTTCAACCAAATAGGTATTGAGTAGATCACGTAGAGGAAGCCTGAATACTGCTGAGCCAAGGCGGCAAGCTCCGCATATATATCTATCGAAGCGAACGGTGCCCACCCCAGCTCGAAAGCAAATAATAGAAGCATTAACATACCCACCCACCACATGGGCAGTGAGGCAGAAATCATAGCAATTGTTGACACTGTTCTATCCATTAAACCTCCGGCTCTTTTAGCTGCTTGGAGGCCAAGAAATATACCTATAGCGATCACTATCAGTGTCGAAGTAGTGAAGAGTATGATGGTGTTGGGCAGAGCTGCAAGAATTACATCTGTTGCTGTGTTGCCCTTAGCACCTGCATAGTGCGCCCTAGCATGGAACATGTCGAAGTTAAGTGTCAGTGACCAAACAGCGTAACGAAGCACCCTAACGGGTTTTGGATCCAGTAGTCCTAGGTCACGGTAGATTGTGTAATTCATTCTCTCAACCATTTCGTCAGTTACAACTACTCCTCTACGCTCTAACGCACGGATTTTCTGTTGAAGAAGTTCTTGAGCATAGCCCCTCAGCTGCCTATCTCCCTGCTCGACGAATATGAAGGAAATCACAAACGACACTATTATTAGAACTATCAACGCGTTAGCAACAGCCTTGGCCACTGTAACCCCAAGTCCAGCCAAGTAAAACCCCTTGAACATTTAAGGGAGTGAGCTTTTAAGCTTATTTCATTTTAAACCATTAATCAATTGCAACGAATTTTTTCTACAGTTAGAAAAATAATAAGTTCCGTTAAATAATAAACATCAAAAAATTAATTCTTTATTATTTAAAAAGATTATTTCTTTTTCAGTGCGAACCCTATCAGTGCTCCGACTACTAGACCGACCAGCAGCAGTATTCCTGCCATAGTCCAGTCAGTCTGGACTACGGGAACTGTGGTAGGCACCTGCTGAGTGAAGGTTGTTGTCACGGTGTTGGTCTTGTACTGGGTTGTCGTGTAGGTCGTTGTCTTCGTGACTGTTACAGTGCCTGTTCCTGGCGGTGTCGTCGTCGTGGTCGTTGTCGTGGTAGTTGTGGTTGTCGTGGTTATAGCACCTGTGCTCACCAGCTCTAAGTTCTTAATGACGCTGATACCTGACCTCGGGCTACCGATTATGAACTGGAGCATGTAGGCTCCTGCCTGGCTCATGTAATCACTGGTGAAGTCACTCGGCAGCTTGATCTGGTACCTGCCAGGCGAGCTGAGCGTTATTGCGTCCTCAGGCAACGGAGCTATATACACAGTTCCGTTCTCAGTTACCTTATACAGGTTTGCGTAGATCACTGCATCAGTCGGGTCTTCCTCGGAGAATGTTGGCAGTATTCTATACAGCTTAGTCCTCAACACCCATGAGTACTCCTGCCCAGGCACGACAAGTGAGGGTACAGTGCCCTCGAAGCCAACGAAGGCAGGTACGTACAGCTCGAACTGGGTGTTCCAGTATCCTGGACCATACACATAGTCATTGAACCACTTCATCACCAGCGTGTTGCTGTTGGGGTCATAAGAGTCCACATAGAACGGACCGTTGCTTATCATTGCATGGTTGTGGGCATCGATGAAGGCTATTGACAGCTCGTAGTCGTCAGTGCTTGCAGAGATGCCTGGGAACTCTGTTATGTACTTAGGTATAAAGCCTCTGTACACGAACTCCTCCATTTTCGCCTTTATGTCCTTAGCGTGCTGCGGGTTGATGAAGCTTATGCCCACAGTCTGTCCTTCTCTGTCGGTCCATCCGTAAGGCAGTGTCTGGCCTGTGCCGACAGCTCCAGAAGCCACCAGCTCCTCGGCAGCTGCCTGAACTGTCCAAGCAACGTCTGGCCATATGATTGCCTGATCAGCAATCAGGACATCGTATACATCCAAGTAGGAGATGTATACCTCCATAGCTGTCGCATTAATTACCTTGATACCTCTTATTATATACATTGAATATCCTGCAGCCTCCTCGACCTCTGGGTCGTAGTATGGGTCTGTTGTTGTGTTGGTTGATTCGTCGCTTGTCCACTCCCATAGGAATCCATACCAGTACACTACGTCAGCCATTGAGACGGGTCTGCCGTCATGCCACTTACCGAAGTTGAAGTTAACGACGACCTTCTGTATCGGGTCACCGAAAGGTCCTTCAGTCTCTCCAGCGTACAGAGGCTCCCACTTCTTATCCTTCGGGTTAAACACTAAAGCATCGTCAGGCACGGTCACATCGTATGTGACCTTGTATGACTTGACCCTTATCGGGACGGGCATGCCGTTAATCGGTGAGGAGTAGAAGTCGAAGTCCCTCACCAGCCTGCCCATCAGCTCGCTGTAGACATCATTGAAGCCTAGCACTGTGTTCCAGGCGCTCATAAAGAGAGCACCCTGAGACGAGTACTCCACTATAGTTGCTTTGCCGTCAGTTGTCTGGAGGGTTCTCAGTGCCCAAGGTGTCCAGATACCGCTGGCAACACCGGGGACGAGCTGAGTCACCCTATCCCTGTTAACGGGAGCAAACTCCCAGTTCTCAGTTACGAAGACTCTTGGGGCTCTTAAGAGACCCGCCTTTAGGGCTTTCTCCATTAGTGCCCATAGTTCGTCCACGTTCTGCTGTGTGTATGAGCCGTAGTATAGCTGTACACCCCAGTTGTATTCTGTGCTGTTGAACCAGTACCACCAAGACTTGACCCTGTGGTTGGGTCCGTAGCCTCTCAGTGGTGAGTAGAAGAAGGCAATGTCGTACCTGCCCCATACGTCAATGTCTTCACCCATGGAGACCCAACCCTCTGTGTAGAGGGTCCATACTATGCCTCCAAGGGTTTCTGAAGTTGTTACCGGGTTGGTGCCGTAGATAATGGGTGTTACGACGGACCTCT
Source organism: uncultured Desulfurococcaceae archaeon (assembly GCA_964404265.1). Lineage (GTDB taxonomy): Archaea > Thermoproteota > Thermoprotei_A > Sulfolobales > NBVN01 > CAZFVC01. The sequence goes on from CAYOJG010000001.1 coordinate 117,099, forward strand.
CCCTCTCTATCCTGACTACTTTGATGTTCCATATTTTCTCCATCCAGGTGGATATTTGTCTACCTACCTCTAGCCTTTCGTCCTCAACTCTAATCACGAAGTAGACAGTTATCGGTTCCTCGCTGCCGTCAGGTTTCTTTAAGTACCAGTACTTCCCTGTGGGTGAGCTTGAGTCGTCCTTCAGATATAGATCGAAGCCGTAGTTCTGCAGAACTGACTTCGCGTTAGCCATAGCCTCCTCAAACATCTGCTTAGCCTTATCCTGATCACCGGCAGGTGTCAGGCCGAGGTCATCGTAAACATGCTTCAACCTCGGGTAGGCAGGGTGAGAAGGCCTGATCGCGCCTAAAGCAGCAGCTGCAGAACCGCCATAGATTGTCCTAACTATTAGGTCTCTATTGATCAGAAAGTTTAGTGCGTACCTTATTTCACCAATTCCGAACGGGTTGAAATGAACCTTGCTCCAGTCAGTTATGTCGGTTATGTTGACCCAGTTGCTGTTAAAGTCTGTTGGTGAGTCCCAGTAAATCAGTCCGGGTAGCCAGGTCCCTGTAATGTTATAGTCAAGCTGCTCCACATATCCTGGCCCATTCGGGTCGATGACGTTCGCAGCAGGGTTAAGAGCTATGTCAACGTAGGTCGTTGTCGACCTAATCAGTTTCATCTTACCCAACACTGTGGGGTCTAGGTCCTGGTACTGAGGTAGCGGTGATGACCAGGCGAAAGCGTCTGCGTCACCGTTCGCCACCTCTAATATTGCCGCATCCCTGTTCAGCCTGACCTTCCAAGTTATTTCGGTTACTGGCTGTCCAGCCTGCGCTTGGGTTGGTGTCGCCGTAAACGGAATTACGGAGAGCACCAACAGTATAAGTACTAATATAGGTGCAAGACTACCTTTATTCATAAGGTCACCTCATATAACGAATAATCTCCTTCCCTTTTAAGTGTTACTTAATGAAGGATATATTAACTTAATATAAATAAGCTAAAAATAAAAATTATTGATTAAAGGAATTTAATTTAATCGAATTCCTGTAAATTAATCAAGTAAAATATCTCAT
>CAYOJG010000002.1:0-41327 GCA_964404265.1 uncultured Desulfurococcaceae archaeon
TATCCGAGGCCGAGGAACGACACTTTAAGTGGCTTCATTATTTCTCACCACTCGACCTCCCCGCCTCACTCAGGGCGTGGCTGTAGGAGTATTTGAGGGCCTCCCAGTAGGTTTCAGGGACACCCACATCCAGCCTGACCTCCCCATCAACCATCTTTACACCCCTCACGCTCAGTCCTCTCGTAATCATGTGCTGTATCGCGTCAGTCAGCTGCAGCTCGTTCCCCCGCCCCTTAGGTATGGTTTTCAGTGATGCAAATATTTCATGGCTGAATATGTAGACAGGCATTATCGCCAAGTTGCTCGGAGGCTTCTCAGGCTTCTCAACAACCCTAACAACCTTGAGGTATGGTTCCCCACTCTCCTCAACCTCAGCGACTCCGTAGTGCTTTAGCTGTGACGCTTTAGGGATCTCCTTAAGAAGCAGGACTGCGTGGGCCTTCCCGTCAGTGAATGCGTTAAGCATTCTTTCAAGGAAGCCGTGGCCTTCAGATATTATGTAGGTGTCTCCAGCATAAACCAGGAACGGTTCGTCACCGACGAAGGGCTCTGACCTGAGTACAGCGTCACCGAATCCTTGGGGTTCAGGCTGGTTAATCCATACGACAACTGATGACTCTATCTTCCTGTAGAAGTCCTCCAGCTCCTCAGCCGCCTCCACCTTCCCCCTCTTCCGAAGGAGCTCTACGTAGTGGTAGTCCGGGGTGAAGAAGTCTTCAACACTCCTCTTCCCTCTGCCTACGATGAAGCAGAAGAGCCTCACACCCTTCTCGTAGAGCTGCTCGAATATTAGCTGGAGAACCGGCTTAACACCTATTTCCTGCGTCCTGCTGGGTGAGAAGAGTGGAAGCATTTCCTTAGGCATTTCCTTCGTTACTGAGAGGAGACGTGTTCCGAGTCCTGCAGCCGTGATTACGGCCTTACTCACCTTCAATCATAACACCTTAGCTCCGAGTGTGTTTCGGGGTTTCGGAATAAAAGATTATGATGAATGCATCTTCTTAAGGAACCTTGCCGTGAGGTCCCTGAACTTGGGGTCCAGTGCGTAGAGTACGGTGAAGTATAGGGCCATCGATAGGACTACTGGCGGGAGGAAGCTTGTTAGGAGTGGCCATATGTGTGGGGACAGCTCAACCGGCCATACAGCCCTAATCAGGATCATCGGTATGGACGCAACTAAGAATCTGAGGAGGTACTTCCCCACCTCCCTGTAGGGTAGCTTAATGCCGTACTCCCTCCTAAGTATCCAGTCGTACCCGATGGCTAGGGATGCGCTGTAGGTGAGGAAAAGAATCCCCCATATGCCTAAGGCGTTGATAGGTTCCTTCACTGAGTAGGTGACTCCTCCGACGGCCCCGAGGTATATGGCTGACGCTGCTAGCGTGTATGCGGGGATGTAGAAGAGGGTTGTTTTCAGGAGTTTCGACGACTCCCACATGTGGTCAGCGTCCCTTTCCTCAAGCCCTGTAACCACTGTCGCGAGAACTCTTGCGAGCAGGGAGAATAGGGAGGCTAGGGAGAATATCCTTATCGCATCCGCGACCTCCGCATACTTCGGGTTATAGAGGTATGCTAGGGCATCCGCATATAGAAGTATGCCTATGAGTAGCGGGAGGTTGATTAGGAAAACTATCCATAGAATCTCTATCGCGTCCCTAATGTCCCTCCTTGCGAGAAGCCTTGCATAGAGTGTGGGGAGGGCCCTCGTAGTACCTATAGTCAGTCCGTATATAGATATCGCTATTCCGTAGTAGGCAATAAGTTCGTCGCTTCCTGAAGCCGCCCTCGCTATGACTGCGTCTAGCGTGTAGAGGAGGCCTGAAACGCTGGTCAGGAGTGTTAGCCAAGATGTCTTAAGCCACTTAACCTCCACGTCCCTCCTGTACTTGGATTCAGCTATAACTCCCCTATTCACGTAGAGGAGCATAGCTAGTACACCCACCCTGGCGCCGACGGCCGCTATGACAACACCCATAAGCCCCATTGAGAGGAGGGGGACTGTAACCACTGCTAGGGCTACCATGAGGAATCTGAGGACGGCCCTCGCGATCCCGACGTATTGGGGGGAGTGGGCCGACGCTATCGATATCTGTCCCTGGTTAATGAACTCGGTCAGCACTATGAGGGAGGCCAGAAGCAGCGGGGGCAGGGGCTGGGAGAAGAAGGCTGACGACCCGTACCCTATGAATAGGTATATGACGGATGCGAGCAGCCCTAGCTCGATAGACATCACTACGGCCGTTTTCGATGTGTTGAAGCCTCTGCTTATTGTCCTCCTCGCCCAGTAGGTGTATATGATCGCCGCCATTACGAGGTAGCTGACGTACCTCATTATGAGGGTCCATGTACCGAACTCCTCTACGGAAAGCCTTCTCGCTATAAGCACTACGAACATGAAGGAGGCTATGTAGCTCAGGAACTCCGCCAGAAAATTAATTATGGTGGCGTACATCAGGCGGACTTCGGCACCGTAGACCCTCCCCTCACCCATCAGCTACACACCTTGGAAGCGTGTCGGCCTCGCGCGGACGGCCATTAAGAATTATCGGTAATCCCTAAAGAGTTTCTTCAAGTTATTGATGGCGGGGTGAAGTAGAACTATAAACGCCTATCCCTACATGTTAAGGGAAGTGGGGACTTCGTGAAGGTGCTTGCTCTTCTGCCGGCGAAGAATGAGGAGCGTATGGTCAGGTGGAGCATACTCTCAGTGATTAATCAGGTTAGGAGGCCTGACTGCTTCCTCCTCGTGGATGATGAGAGCAGTGACTCAACCCCTGAAATTATGAAGGAGTTCGCCGCCGGCTTCGACTGGATCCATTACTTCAGGGTTCCGGGCAGGAGGGAGAGGAACGTCGGTGCCGGGGTGGCGAGGGCCCTCATACTCGGTGTGAGGTTCGGTGAGGCCGCCTGCTTAAGGGACTGGGACCTCCTGATTAAGGTTGATGCGGACACGGTTCTTGAGAGGGGATACATAGCTAAGATTGTTGAGAGGTTTGAGAGGGACCCTAAGCTGGGTATAGCGAGCGGTTTCCCCGTCGGCGAGCCGCCTAACCCTGACCATGCTAGAGGTATGGGGATGAGTATTAGGAGGGATGTGTGGGTTGAGGCGAGGCTTAAACCCATCCTCGGCTGGGACTCGTACCTTGTGTTTAAGGCGAGGATGCTTGGCTGGAGGGTGAGGTCGTTCAGCGATATTAAGATGTTTCTGATGAGGCCTACCAGCGTTAGTGAGGGTTCCCTTCATAGGGGGAAGTTTAAGCAGGGATTCACGAGCGGCTTCCTCGGCTACCCGCCATTCCTCCTCATCGGTAGGGCGGCGAGGAATGCGCTGAGTTACGGGAGGCCGGGGGTATTCGTCGCTATGGTTGCGGGTTACCTTTCGGCGAGAATTAACTACCCGGAACCTGTCGATCCTGAGGTTAAGGAGTGGCTGAGGATGTATGAGGTCGGGAGGTTGAGGTCATTCGCTTCCAGAATTCTGGGGCCCTAGACCTACGCATGGGGATCCCCACCTACCGCAGAAGATTATGTCCAGTAGAGGGATTCTTTCCTTGACTGATGCTGCATGCTTAGGCTTCCCGACAGGTATTATTGTCTGCAGTACGTACTCCTCCGGAACCCCTAACTCCTCATGCACCCATGAAGTGTCTGAGGGTGTGTAGGTGAGTGACGCCAGACCCACCTCCTCTAAAGCAAGTATCAGGTAGCCTATGCTGAGCCAGACGCTCTGTATCCAGTAGGGCGCTGTCTTCCTGCCGAACACCAGTATCAGGGCGTAAGCGTCTGTCAGGAACGGCTTCCTCCACGTAATCCCTTTCTCTAGGAGGAACCTCCTAATGTTTTCGGGTGGGTTTTCATGGAATCTTTTCTCAGCCTCCTCACACCTCGCCCTAATCTTTTTCTTGGTCTTCGGATCGGTCACTATGATGAATCTCCACGGTTGCTGATTAGCTCCGGAGGGGGCGTGCCTAGCGACATCTATGGCGTAGAGCACATTACCTAAATCTATTTCCTCCCTACTGAATTCCCTCGCAGAAACCCTGTTCCTAGCTATGTCCCTTAACTTCATTCCTTCACCTCGTTAGGTTTTGTTGGGAAGTTATTTGCGTTTCAGTTTACCGGCCTTCCTCTTCCACTCCTTAACCTCCTTCTCCTTAGCGGGTATGGCTTTCTTAAGCTCCTTAGCCCTATCCCCCAGCTTCCCAATCCTTTCCTTAATCTCCTCCAGCCTCTGTTTAAGCTTCTCAACCTTAATTCTCTGCTCTTCCACGGCGGCTTTGCGTTTCTCATACACCTTCATGAGTGCTTTCGTCCTAGCTATCTTTCCATTATATTCCTTCACCCTCTTCCTCGCATAGCTGCTTTTCTCCGCCAGCTTCTTGTATTTATTCAGCTTCTTTTCATGCGACTTAAGCTTACTCTGGTATTTCTCGAGCTGCTTCTTTACCCAGTCTTTGAATCTCTGAGGCTCTCTCCTGTGCCCTTCTTCCTTCTTCTTAATTGCTCTCTCTTCTCTGAGGAGGGCTTTGAGTAGGGCTTCCTCCTCCTTCTTGGTTTTCTCGACCTCACCCTTCTCCTTCTCCAGGTCTTTCTTATCCTTCAAGGCTCTTCGGTACTCGCTCTTCAGATGCTGGACTTCCTCCTCAAGCTCCTCAGCCTTTGCGAGGGCTTCATACTTCCTTAGACAGTCTTCCCCGTTCCCGCACTTATCTTCCTTGGGGTGCTTCAGCTCATCCTTCTTGCAGTTGTCGTAGGCCTTCCCACACTGCTTCTTAGTTATGTCCCCTCCATTAACTTCCGGATTCATCACGTTGGTTCTCTCCTGCACATGCTCCAAGCTGAGGGAGTGGCCTAACTCGTGGGCGAGGAGGTAGGTAGGCGGTTCTAGGAGGCCTCTCTCCTTCATTATGACTGTCCTTCCAGGTATTAGGGCGTAGCCGTACTCTCCCCGGCCTCCCGGCCTCTTAAGCTCGAGTATGAATATCTTGACGCATTCCTCCCCATAGCCGCTCTGGGTAGCAAGCTCCTGCAGGGCCTTAGCTATGTTTATCTTCCGCTCCTTCTTTACTTCGCCTTTAGAGGCGTCCCTCGCAAGCTCGAAGAACTTCTTCTTAGCTTCTTCCTTAGTGTTTTTCGCTATGGCGTCGGCCTCCTTAGAGACCTCATCTGAAGGGACCTCAGTGCCTTCAGGGATTGTGCGGCCGTCCGGGGTCTTGTAGGCCTTATCCAGCGTACCCTTTGCCACTATCTTTACCTTTGTCTTGACTTCGCCGCCCTCCAGCTCTATTTCGTTGTGGCCATCTCCCTTGAAGAGTTTCTTGAGGTTGATTTTGGCGTAGAGGGTTACCTTTATCTTCTTACCTTTGGGGGTGGTTATGCTGCCGTCACCGAGAGGTATGCTCACCTCCTTATCCGGGTTGAGGTATTGGGCAATGACCTTCCCTTCCTTTATGCAGGGCACGAACCTTATGCAGCACTTCTCCCACAGCTTGTTCAGCCTCGTAAACACCTTCATTAGTTTCCGCACATACTCATCACCCAGATACTCCCCTGTCTTCTTCCTTGAGTCTATCTTGAGGAAGATCAGGCAAACCCTACACCACTTACACTTCTTCCCGGCGGTCGCTGGTGCCTGCTGGTAGACAACACCTCCGGGCCTTGTGAGGTATATTCCCGCTGTGAGGCCTGCGGTAAGTAGGAGGAGGGCAGGGATTATGTATATGTGGTTCTCCTTGATTCTTAGGGCGATTTCCGAGGCTATGTTCCTGCTTGCCTCTATAGGCATTGTAAGCTTCTCCCCGCCTACGTAAACGTCCCACGGGTACTTCGAGTAGTCAATTATCTTCTCCTCCTTCACAACGTAGCGGCCCTCTATGGTGTAGGGGCCTGTCCCCCCGATCGGTATGTATATGCTTTCAATAACTCCGTGTGTGTAGGTGAGTTCGGGAGTTACTTCAGTAACCCCGTCGCTCGACACCACCGTTACTGTGACTCCAGTGATTCTGTATATGGGGCCTTCAGAGGTTAGTGGGGGTTTAAGAAGTATGCCTCCGTAGGGTTCTGGGGCTTCGGGAAGATGTATGGTGAATGTCCCTTCAGCCCTCGATTCCCATACGTAGGTGATTGTTGCCGTGGCTACTAGAAGGACCACGGTGATTAGCAGTAGATACTTCATGAGTTCCTTGGGTTGCAAACGAATACTCCTACTATTTGTTGTGTAGGGAAGTAATATCTATTCTCTACATATGGAAAAACCGTCTTTACCTACCTAAGCAATCCGTTATTAGTGGATAGTTTGAGGAAGGCGGCCCCGGCACTGCTCCTGATCCTGTCCCCCCTCATTGCTGAGGTTGTTTCGAGCTCCACCTACCCTGTGGAGTTCATTCAGCCCCTGAACTTCATCCTCCTCCTAGGCTTCTACGGAGTTTCCGCCTTACTTATCAGGGAGGCTAGGGTGAGGCTTGGGGCGAGCTACCTGACAGTCCTGTTCTTCGGGATGGCTTACGGCGTTTTCGAGGAGGGTATTGCTGTGAAGAGCTTCTTCGACCCTGAATGGCCTGACCTAGGCCCCTTAGCATACTACGGTAGGTGGTTAGGAGTTAACTGGGTGTGGTCCGTTAACCTAACTATTTTCCATGCATTAATCAGCATAACTACCCCCATACTGATAGTTGAGGCGATTTTCTGGAGGGAAAGGTTCGAGCGGTGGGTCTCTGATAGGGTGATGATTTACATGCTTATTGTTTTAGGTGTGGTTACGCTTATCTTCAACGTTCTCGCAACCCCTTACAGGCCGCACCCGCTTCATTACGCCCTCTGCGTAGTACTAATAGGTTTCTTCACGTATCTGGGAATTAGGCTCCGACCTCCTCCATTAGGGAAGCCTTTAAGCCCTAGAGTCCTGGCCGCAGTAAGCTTCTCGTGGGTCATTATCTACCTATTCCACATGTATCTGGCCCCGCAATTCCTTCCTCCAGGAGTGGCGATAATAACAAGCGGCCTCCTATACCTACCCATAATTTACGCTGTTCGGGATGTGAGTAAATACACGGCTGGATCTCTGGAGGCGGCATCGCTGGCCCTCGGCACGGTAGCTTCCTTAACACTTTTCGTGCTTCTCGTAGGTGTGGGGGAGGGTGACGTGAATATTGCTTCTTCAGGTGTTGTTGGGGCTATTCTGACCCCTATCCTCACCTACCTAGTTCTCCGCAGTCGGCGACGTATGACCGCAGTATTAAGTAGCGATTTCATCTCTTCTTAAGCCTTGCCTTAATGGATTCGGCATGGTTGTAGAGTTCTTCAGCCTCCGCTATCCGGACGGCATGCGGACCTAGAGTCTCTATACCTTCCTTTGTGAGTATCTGCACATCTATTAGCTTTATGAAGTCAATTATTCCTAGGCTGCCCCTAGTTTTGGCGTTCCCTCCTGTGGGGAGTGTGTGGTTAGTCCCGGTTATGTAGTCCCCCATAGGCACCGGGGTGTTGTTGCCTATGAAGATCGATCCGGCGTTATTTATTCTTCCAAGCAGGGCCAGTCCCTTATCTATATTGTCCGTCATTATTTCCAGGTGTTCTGGGGCGTAGTTATTCACGAAATCCACCGCCTCGTCAAGGTCTTCAGCCACCAGTATAGCACCGTATTTGCTCAGCGATTCCGTAACTATGTCGCTCCTCTTTATCTTCGACACCTCTTCCTGAAGTAGTTGGTGGATCTCCCGCGCTTTCTCAAGAGATAGTGTGACCGCTACGGCAGATGCTGACGGGTCATGCTCCGCCTGAGCAATTAGATCCTTAGCCACGTAGTAGGGGTCCGCATCCTCTAAAGCCAGTACCAGGACTTCCGACGGCCCCGCAATGAACTCTATATCTATGACGTCCCTCAGAATCTTCTTCGCTGCAGCAACCCACACGTTCCCCGGCCCCACAACTTTAAGGACCTTAGGAATGCTCTCGGTTCCGTAGGCGAAGGCAGCGATCGCGTGTGCCCCACCAACCCTGTACACAGCGTCCACTCTAGCCATATCTAGTGCTACAAGCGTTGCCGGACTAACTGTGCCGTCAGGTCTGGGAGGTGTTGCAGCCACCACCTTCTTAACGCCAGCCACTTTAGCAGGAACGCCCAGCATTAGGGCTGTTGAGGGGTAGTTGGCCCTCCCTCCTGGAACGTATATACCGACTGACTCAATCGGTTTCCATACCTGCCCAACTAAGGCGCCGTTCCCCACACTTCGGAACCATATCTTCTTAGGGAGCTGGGATGCATGGAAGGTGCGTATGTTTTCCTTAGCAATCTCGAGGGATTCTATGAGTTCATAGCTGACCTTATCGTAGGATTCCCTGATCTCTTCCTCCGTCACCCTGATTTTTTCCTTGGTGAATGATTCCGTTTTGAAGAATTCTCTATAGAAGTCTGCTATGGATTCATCTCCACGTGTTTTGATGTCCTCAATTATTTTCCTTACTTTATCCTCTATCTCTTCCATCCCTTTCAGGGATCTTAAGAGAAGCCTGTCCCGGGTTTGAGGGTCAAGATCCTTTATGTGTAGAATAGATATGTTCAAGATCTTACCTCTGATGGTTCCCTTCAAATCTAGGTTAATATGTATATGCATTTTCTTCCATACTTTCCAATATTTTTTAATGTATTATAGTTGTAGTACTACAAATTATAATACATTTTGTAGTAAAATATATACTATAACAAAACTTTTTTATTAATAGATCACTCACTCCCTTTGAGGTGTTCTATTGGATAAGGTAACTATGGCTCTTTATGGAGTTATAGCTTACTTCGTTATAGTGATGTTCATCGGTTGGTGGGCATCTAGGAAAGTTAAGTCGCTTTCAGACTACGCAGTCGCTGGACGCAGACTCGGCCCTCTACTGGTCTTCGGTACGGTGCTGGCGACGTGGTTCGGTGGAGGAACCGCACTCGGGGGTGCATCGATGGCATACTCCTTTGGACTGAGAGGTGTTATTATGGATCCGCTGGGTGCTGGTGTTGCGGTAATTCTCTTTGCCCTGTTCTTCGCCTCTATCTTGAGGAAGCTGAGGTACATAACTATCGCAGACTTCTTCAGGGCTAGATACGGAAAAACCATGGAGCTGGCATCCTCAATCGTGAACATCGTTGCGTATATGGGATGGCTTGGCGCACTTCTGGTATCGTTCTCTGCGGTATTCCAAGTTCTGTTAGGGATCCCGTTCGAGCAGGGTGTTCTGTTAGGGACGATAATAACGATAATATACACTTTCGCCGGCGGTATGTGGTCCGTCACACTCACCGACTTCATTCAGATGTTCCTGCTTGTTTTAGGGATTGTTCTGATCATTCCGTTCTTGCTCGGTGCTGTAGGTGGTTGGGACGCGATAAATGCTGTTGTCTCCCCGGACATGTACTCCATACTACCTGGTGAGGGTATGGAGTACCTTGGGTATGTCGGGCTCTTCGGTTTCATGTACTGGATATCATCCTGGGTTGTTCAGGGGCTTGGTTCCCTCTCCTGTCAAGACTTGGTGCAGAGATCTCTTTCAGCTAAGGATGAAAAAACTGCTAAGTGGGCCACGTTTGCCGCAGGGATTGGTTACTGGACAATAGGCCTTATCCCGGCGCTGGTGGCTATCTGGGGGATCGCTTTAATTCCTGAGATAGAAAATCCTGACTTGATACTCCCGTCTCTAGCTATGGAGGTTCTGCCTCCGTGGGCGTTCGTAATATTCGTGGTTGGACTGCTTGCGGCCGTAATGAGCTCCTCGGACAGCGCAATGATTATTCCGCCTACGATAATTGCAGAGAACGTACTTCCCTACTTCAAGAAGGACATAAGTGAGAAAACCAAGGTCTGGATAGCCAGAATCCTCGTCCCCATAATTGCGTTGATATCGCTCGCCATAGCCCTCTACGCGCAGACTATATTCTTTCTCATGAACCTGAGCTGGGAGCTCATCCTTATGGTGCAGGGAATTCCGTTTATTCTCGGGATCTACTGGAAGAAGTCCAATAGGTTGGGGGCTTACGCGTCGATCATAGTTAACTTCGCTGTATGGATCCCGCTGATCTTTGCAACTCTTCCGCACACATTGGAGGTTGAGGAAGGTGTATTTGAGTGGGCTATCTGGGACTCCATATACATCGCTGCAATTCCTGCCCTGATCGCAGGAACCATCGCCTTCATTGTCGTGTCTCTGCTTACGCAGAAGAAGGATCCGCCCAAACAGCTAGTGAGCATTGACGGTGAGCCTCTGGAGAATCTGAAGTAACTCACCTAAAATTTTTTATTAATTCATTAAAAGGTTTCTCAGCAGGTTTGTGTCTTTACTTTCGGAACTAGGTCGTCCAAACTCACAACCTTGACGAGCTTCTTCGCATACCACCGCATATATTCGTCCTCAGTTACTAGCACACTCTTCGTTTTTAATGCACCAAATATGTATGAGGCGTCATAGAAGTTTATGCCTTGTCTGAAGGCAAGTTCTAAGATTTCTGGCTCGTAGTCAACGACGTAGAGGACGTTCATAACCTTCATTATGGAGGTTATTAGCTGGATGAGTTTCTTTGCCTCCCCATACGTTATCCTCCGGTTCTGCTTAGCCTCCCTAAGAATGCTGTTACCTATCTCATATGGAGCTAGGTCTACGGTGTAGGCGTTCATAAGAAGCATGAGTTTCCTTTCACGTATCGCCTTATATATCGAGCAGGCATCGAATAGGTAATTCATTTTCCATCCCTTCTACTGTTAAGTGAGCGGGTCTTACCTCCTTCCCTCTCAATCCTGATTCCCTGAAGAACTTCCTCAACCGATATCTTCATTATTGATTCCTTAAGCTTCTCCAGCTCCTTCTCAGCTATTCTTAATTCGGCTTCCTTGACAGCATCTTCTAGTGCCTTCCTTATAACTTCACTGGGGCGTATACCGTATTCTTTAAGCTTCCTTCTAAGTGTTTTAGGTATCTTTGCTGATACTGTAACTAACCCAGAATCTGATTTCTGACTTCCGTCTTTATTCATTAGATATCCCCGAATCACCTCAACTACTTAATTAGGTCTTGAGCCACACTACCAAATTAATTATTGTTCCATCTAACATATAAATTCATGTTCAAAAAAGAAAAAATGCATTTATCTAGTTTCTTTTATTTCTTTTAATACGTCGTAGTATGTGTGAATAGTTTTATCTATGTCTTCCTCAGTATGCATCGCTGACACGAACCATTCCTCGAACCATGCCCCTCCGTAAGGTATTATGCCGTGGTTAATCATGGATATCCAGTACCTGTACCACATGTTTGCGTCGGACTTCGCGGCCTCCCGGTAGTTCTTAGGCAGCTCATCCAGCCCGAAATATATCGCACCCATATTCCCTTTCCTTATTAGGGCCGCAGTAGTTTTCGTGTCTTCGAAAGCGTCTACCACTCCCTTAAACAGCTTCTCGTTCAGCCTGAACATCCTTCCCTGTGTTTCCTCAGTGTACACTTCCCTTAACGCGGCGAGGCCTGCAGCGACTGAGAGCGGGTTCGCGTTATAGGTTCCGTAATGAACTATTTTCCCGACGGGAGTTATTTGCTGCATGTATTCTTCCCTACCTCCGAAGGCCGCCAGCGGCGTGCCTCCCCCAACAACCTTACCGAGAGTGACGAGGTCCGGCCTAATACCGTAGTCTAGGTAGGCGGCCGACCTTGATGCGTTGAATCCTGACTTAACCTCATCAATTATTAGTAGGGCTCCGTACTCATCGCAGAGCCTCCTCAACTCCTTCAGGTACCCGTCCCTGGGCTCAATAACACCCATATTCGTCTGGACGGCTTCAGTAATCACTCCGGCAATCTCGCCCCCCTGCTTCCTGAACACCTTCTCCATGCTGTCGATGTCGTTGAAATGCACAGTTATCGTTAGGTTAACTATCTCCTCAGGGGTTCCGAGGGAGTCGGGCACTGGTTTAGGACTCTCGTAAGGCCCTAGGAGGGATATGTGGGGCGGCTTATCGCTTATTAGGAGGTAGTCATGTGCCCCATGGTAGGCGCCCTCCATCTTAACGATCTTCTTCCTTCCCGTAACCCCTCTAGCAACCCTTAAGGCGTACATGGTGGCTTCACCGCCGGAGTTCGTGAACCTAATCATTTCCATGTCAGGTATTCTCGACCTTATCTCCTTAGCGAGCTCTCCTGGATGCGGGCTTGGAGCACCTAGTAGGGTTCCGTACTCCTTAACCACCTTAATTATTGCGTCAGCTATCTTAGGGTTCCTGTGTCCCGCAGTCATAGCTCCGTAAGACATTACGTAGTCTATATACTCGTTGCCGTCAACGTCCCAAAGCCTAGAGCCGAGCCCTCTCTCCACAATCACCGGGTAGGGTGGGAAGAACTGTATTGCGCTGTTAACCCCTCCGGGGAAGAGCTTGGACATCTCGTCGAAGAGTTTTTGTGATTTAGGGGTTCTGCTCCTGTATGTGTCGAGGAGCCTTTCCAGAACTTGATCCGTGTTTACACCCGTAATTCACTGTTTTTAGAAACTATTAAGTTTTTATGATTTTTTTACATAATTTCCAATATTTCTGGAAAAATAATACTAAACGTACAATATAATGTAGTATTCAATGTATTACGTGATGTGGTAGTGAAAATATAAAATATTTTACCAAAATCCGTGGTATGCCTCTTCACCTAGGCCAATTTTATATATTTGGCTTAACTATTTATTCGGCGTGTTTCTGTTGGGTATACGTATCCATATAGATTATGATAAGTGCTCTGGATGCGGCCTGTGCGAGATTGTATGCGCATTGAAGCATGAGGGGACTGTGTGGCCTGAGGCGTCCCGTATCAGGGTTTTCGAGTTCGTTCCCGGAATCACTGTCCCTTCAGTCTGTCAGCAGTGTCCTGACTATCCCTGCGTCGAGGCATGCCCTACTGAGGCCTTAAGCGTGGATGAGGAGACAGGTGCTGTGCTGGTTAATGACGATAAATGCATTCTGTGCGGTCTGTGTGTTGATGCGTGTCCGGGAAGGATTCCCCGCCTTAACAGGGTTAAGGCAACAGCCTTGATCTGTGATTTGTGCGGAGGGGATCCCGAATGTGTTAAGGTCTGCTCAATAACACACTCTGCGTTAACCATAGTTAAGGATGAACCCCCAGCAATGAGGAAGGTTTATGTTCAGGATCCGAGGAAGGTAACCGCCGAGCTTTCGGCGAAGAAGTATGTTTCATTCCTTAAGGGTGGTTAGCGTGAGGGTTGGGTATAACTACAGGCTTCTGGAAATCGATCTTTCCTCAGAGAAGGTGGGTGTTGTCGAGACAGATTCGGGGCTTATGAGGAAATTTATCGGAGGGAGGGCTTTAGGGGCCTGGATCCTCTGGAGCAGGTTCGCGGACAGGTGGAGCGAGATCGATCCTCTAGGCCCTGAAAACCTGCTTCTCTTCCTCGCAGGCCCTTTAGTGGGGTACTTCCCGGGAGGGAGGCTTTGCGTCACCGGGAAATCGCCTGAGACTGGAGGGATCATTGGGTCAACTGTAGGAACGGACTTCGGTATCGAGCTTAAGGCAGCAGGGTATGACGGAGTAATTATTAAGGGTAGGGCAAGCAGCCCGGTATCGATCCTGATACATGACGACGAGGTTGAGTTCCTAGATGCCTCAGCTGTTTGGGGGTCTGGCGGTAGGGAGACCCTTTCCCGCCTTATGAGGGTTGCAGAGGGACACATCGCTAGGAAGAGACCTAGGGACGGGATTGCTAAGAACCCTTCGATACTCTACATAGGCCCAGCCGGAGAGAGGAAGGTGAGGTTCTCCGCTATTATGTCTAAGTGGAGCCATGCGGCTGGCTATGGAGGGTATGGAGCCGTTATGGGGAGTAAGAACCTTAAGGCAGTCATAGCTAAGGGTACCGGCCCTCTACCTAAGCCGCATGACTTCGAGAAGTTCATGAAACTCTTCATGAACTCCGTAGAAACCCTTTCAAGGAAGAACGCGGAATTCGGTAAGACGGGCACTCTTGGCGAGGTCCGCCTAACATCTTATGAGTGGAGTTCCCACCCAGTGAAGAACTGGCAGGAGGAGTGGTATGATAATCCTGAATATTCCCACGCAACCGCGGAGAGGAAGTTCTGGGTCAAGAAGTTCTGGAGCGATTACGGCTGCCCCACCTCATGCATGAAGGTGAGCAGGGTTGAGTTCAAGGGTGATGTAGGGGTTACGGACGGTCCTGACTACGAGCTCGCCGCCTACCTTGGCCCTAATCTAGGTGTGTTCGATCTTGATTTCAGTACCTACCTCAGCTACCTGGCTGATGAGTACGGGTTCGACGGAATAAATCTAGGTAACGTGCTTGGGTTCGCTATGGAGCTTTTCGAGAGAGGTATCTTGACGGAGCAGGATCTGGGCTTCAGGGTCTCGTGGGGAGATAAGGAAGGGGTGCTGAAACTTGTTAGACTCATTCTGGAGAGGAAGGGTCTGGGAGATATCCTTGCCGAAGGGACATATAGGGCGGCCAGAAGGATTTCCGAGTTAAAGGGCGTTGATGTGTTGAGGTTCGCCGTACAGGTTAAGGGTATAGGTGTGGGGGCACATGGGAATAGGGTCGGCCTAGACTACCCGCAACCGATCTCCTATGCTTTATCTACCCAGGGAGGGGACCATACGTCAGTGGCTCTCCTTCCGAAGGACCACGTCTTTGGCGAGTTGTGGACCGTCTTCCTTGATAGTGCAGTAACATGTCTCTTCAACATCACTGAGCAGGAGGAGATGATTGAGATGCTTAACAGCGTCACCGGATTCGATATTTCTAAGGAGGAGTTCTTCGATGAGATAGCTGTTAGGGCATTAACTATTCAGAGGATGGCCCTACTTATAGGCGGGCCGGACGTTAAGTGGGTCCCGGGCAAGGACGACGATAATCCTCCGAGGTTCTACGAGCCCTTACCTACAGGGCCTCATAAGGGCTCCAAGGTCGATAGGGATAAGTTCCTGGAGATGCGGAGGGAATACTTCAGCATGCTCGGTTGGGACGAGAACGGTGTGCCTAGGAAGGAAACGCTTGAGAGGTTGGGACTTGGCGATTACTGGAGACTTATGAAGGGGCTTCACTAGTCTAGTTTCTGAGAAGTGGCGCCGGGGGCGGGATTTGAACCCGCGCGGACGCGGAGTCCACCGGCTCTCCAGGCCGGCGCCTTAGACCACTCGGCCACCCCGGCCCCATACTGATTTATTTAGCGGTCTTTAAACTCTTACCGCTTTTCCACATTCTTGGGTAGACATTCCTCTTCATTATGACCCTCTTGGTCTTCACCGCCACCCCTCTAGTTCTTTGAAGTACTTCCTCGGTACTCATCTGAGCTATCCCTACCGCGACAAGCTCCCCTTTCTGGGTGAGCATAGCTACTGTGTCCCCTCTCGCGATCCCTTCATGAAGCATCACCACTCCAGGGACCGCCAGGTCCGCTCCATGCGTTATGGATGATGCGGCAGCGTCCGTGACTATAGCTTTCGGCAGGTGAGAGATCCCGTATTCTGCAGGGAGAATTATTTTGCGGAGGGGTTCCTCATCCTTCAGTGTTCTGTGGAGGTAGAGGGCCTCAGATACCTGATGCAGCGTTACTAGGGTTTCGTCCTCCTTGAATGGTCCTGTCCTAGTCCTCCTCAACTCCCTCATGTGGGCCCCAACACCCAGAACCTCCCCTATGTCATGTATAAGTTTCCTTACGTATGTGCCGTGCTCGCACTTAATCCTCATGAGTACGTGGGGGTGCTTAATCTCCAGTATCTCTATCTCATAGATTTCCTTCACCCTTACAGCCCTCTTAACTGAGGACCTGACTGGCGGCTTCTGATATATCTTCCCTATGAACTCGTTCACGACCGACCTCAGCCTGTCCTCATCGACCTCCTTATGGAGCTGCATAACGGCTACGTATTCCTTAGTGGATAGCATTAAGTAACCTATTATTTTGGAGGCGTCCTCCAGCGCTACGGGCAGGACTCCGGTGGTTTTAGGGTTTCCCCGCCTTACGGCTCTAGGGTCCCCCCGTGCCCTGCCCGCTTAAGGCCGAGCATGTTCTTCAGCCATGCCACTATCTCGTGGCTCGTCGGTCCCGGAGGTTTGTCGAGGTTGATTATCCCGAGCTTCAGCAGTTCCTCAAGGCTCCTTCTCGTAGGGACCTTACCGTGCTCCGGGTCGGTCTCCGCCTCCTTCAGCACGACCCATTTCCTCCCTATCTCCCCGAACTCGTCAAGCCTCCTCACGAAGTCCAGTCCTTCCTCTACCGACATATCTGATCCCAAATAATTGGGTTGAGGAGTTTATTACGTGATTTCCTTCGCGGACAGAAAAATTACTGTGCCTTTATCTCAAGTATTTCTTTCCTGCTTACCTTAACCTTCTGCTTCATGAAGTCTTCCAGGCCCGCATCCGCTATCGCCTTAGCGACCTCCTCATCGCTGGCGCCCTTAGGTATGTCGATCTTCTTGTCTAGAGGCTCTATGTGGTTTATGTTGGCCTTCCTCCTCTTCACGCCGCTAATGTTCTTGGGTCCTGTTATGAGGACGAAATTCTCGTCTATTATGTCGACGATTACGCATTTCCTGCCGGCCTCCCTGCCGAGCACCTTGACACATATTCTCCCTACTTCAATTGCCGCCATATTCGACACCTAACACAGGTATATGGGTTCGGCTTTAAGCTTTACTTAACTTTAACCTATTCCGAGAAGCTTCCTCGCTATGTGTTTCGCGGCTGTGAGGGAGATCCTTAGGCATGCCTCCTCATCCAGGTTGGTTGTGTTTATGACTACGTCGAATATTTTCAGGTCGTTCACATCTATCCCGTATATTTCCCTGAACCTTCTTGCCTCCGAATCGTCCCTTATCCTGACCTCCTGGAGCGCTTCTTGGAGGGGCTTGCCGTCCCTTTTAGCTATTCTTTCAGCCCTCACCTCAAGTGGGGCGTCTAAGTATATTTTTAGGTGGGCGTGCTCACCCACTATCCATGCAGCTATATGCCCGTCGACAACGACACATCCTTTCTTAGCTTCCTCCAGCGCTTTCGCGTCTATGTATCGATCTATATCGTAGTTCTGCTCAGCCCTCTTAGTGAATTCAACCAGGCTTAACCCCTTTTCCTTGGCTAGGCTTCGGAAGAGGAGGCCTGAAGAAACATATCTTAGACCGAGCTCCCTCGCAAGGTTTCGTGCGAGAGTTGATTTCCCGGATCCGGGGAGCCCGCTTACCGCAATGACGAAGCCTTTACTGCAAAAAACACTTTCCTTGTTTCCTTCTTCACTCATCAAAACAACCAGCTCCTTATGCGGGGAGGGCCCTCACAGCAATTCTTAGGGCTCTTGCTGCGCACTGGGGACATAGGACACCGCCGAACATTCTTTCAGGCCTCTTCCTCGTCCTGCCGCCTCCCCTAAGCTCCTTAGGGTCTGTGGGCACACCTCCTAGAGGCCTTCCGCAGACCGCACACCTCGCTACGGCCCTCTTCCTCCTCTTATAGAGAGTTTTCGATACTCCGCCAGGCGTCCTCCTCTTCAGCCTCTTCATTGAGTGCGATCTGAGCCCTGGACGCACCATAATGCCTCCCTATAATGAAGGGATTTGAGACTGCTTAAAAGCGTTATGAGGTTATTGGCTGCCGGTCTGGAGTAGGGAAACGCCTGTGACCTTGTTGTGTAGGGCTTGGTAGGCCAAGACCACTGCAAAGAAGAGGGTTAGGTCGCTTAGATGCCCCTCCTGAGTTATGTAGGGTATGTCTATCGGTGAAGGTATGTATGGAGGGATGTTGAAGAAGTCTGCGTAGGCAAGCACGAAGTACCTCCCTATCACTATACCCATGAAGAGGGCTCCCCACAGAATGATTAGGTTAATCATGAAGAAGTTGCTGACCTTCTTCCTCAGCTTTTCATACCTGAGCTTCAGAACCCTCCTCTTCTTCTCCTTGCTTGGAGGTAGCTCAGCTATCTTGGCCTTCAGCTCATTTATTTCTTTGAGGGTTTCACGGAGCTTTATCTTGTCTGCATAGATTTTTGCGAGCCATGTCCATGGGAGGAGCGCGAGGAGAACACCTAGAATGTATATTAGGGATATCATTCAGAGGCCCCTTATTATGGATGCGAGCTGCTCTGCAGCCTCATCCGCTTTACCTTCCTCATTCTTTATGAAGCCTACTGACGCCCCTACGAGGACAGCACTAGATATTGCGAAGGACCTCATCAGATCCATTAATTCCTGAACGAGTTTCGGGTCCGCGTAGTCGGCCCTGTACCTTGTTTTGTCGCGGAGCTGCCTCGCAACGATTTCTTCTGGGGCAGCCTCCACAAGTATTATTGAGTCCGGCCTTACTTCCTTAACGACGTATTCAGGGAGCCCAGGCCATAGACCTGTAGGGGTCTTTATGAGGACGTGGGTGTCTATGAAGCCTATGAACATGCTTCCCTCGGCCTCACGAGCCTTACCTTCGAAGTAGTTCCTTATCTCCCTAGCGACATCCCTCTGTATCTCCCTCTGCTTGCTGAGGGGGAGTTTCCTTATTTCATCCCTGCTCTTAACAATACCGTCCCGTATGAGTTTATTCACCATGAAGTCTCCGTAGTTGACAGTTTCTACAACGAATCCTTCCTTTCCCAGGATTTCCTTAGCGATTCCGAGGACAGTGGACTTACCTACCCCCGGCAATCCAGCTATTACGACCACCCTCAGGTTGTCTGACCCACTCATCACTCCTCCCCTATCAGTTTCTTGAGGAGCGGGTATGTTTCGAGTGCCCTCTCGTAAGCTATCTGGGTGTAGAACTGGTTAATTATGCCTACGGCGAGCAGTATACCCATTCCCGAGCCATACACGCCGAATATGTTGCCCACTATAGCGATTATGCCTACGATTATGGAGGAAAGTATTGTGAGGGGATATATGTACTTGGCGAGAACCCCTCTGAGAAGCTTCGGGTTCCTTCTATGGCCGGGCATTTGGAGACCTGACTTAACCAGGTTCTCTGCCTGGGCGTCCGGTCCCAGGCCCGCCACCTCAATCCACATAAGCCCGAATAGGAGGGCCAGCCCTATGAATATGACTGAATATATAGCGACCCTTAGCGGGTCGACGAACAGTATTAGGGGTGTTTGAGGTATTGTGAGGTAATGTATAACTGTTTCTAGGCCTCCGACCAGCCACGGGCAGCATGACTGCAGCCATCCTGCACTCAGGTTATGTATTAGGACTAGGTCGGATACAACGATACCTATGAGGAGGACAGGTATGTTGGTCACGTAGAGGAACTGGAGCGGGACCTTGCTCTTTATTCCGGGAAGCCTCTGCATCGTTACCGGGATGTTCACCTTCATCTGCTGCAGATACACCAGCACACCTATCAGGGCGAACAGCGTTATGAGCCCTACTACCGTAGGGAGTGTGACCACACCTATCTGCGGGAGGTTGTAGTAACCGAAGAACAGTCTGTAGGTGTCTACAGTTCCCCTGCTTAACGCGTCTATTAGGTATGGGAAGAAGCCGTAGTACTGGCTGAAGTTCGCCTGCTCGCTCGATACTACGAGAGGTGAGAACATTGACCATAGGGCCGTTCTCGCAACACCTCCGAGAATGAAGAGGCTTACTCCAGAACCTATTCCCCAGCCTTTCTGGATTGCTTCATCAAGTATTATGAGTATGAGGGCGCCGAGCACGAATTGAAGGAATATTGCCGCAGTTATGAGTGTGGGGAGCCTGTAGTACATCGCGAACCCTAGGCCTTCCACCACAGCTATGAGGAGGGCCATACCTTTTTCGGCCTGGGTGAACAGTTTCCTGTCCGCTGGATCGGTTAGGTCGAGGTCAATTATTTTCGCTCCCGCAAGAATCTGGATAATGAGTCCAGCAGTAACTAGGGGCCCTATACCGAGCTGGGCTATTGACCCTCGTGATGAGGCGAATATTACGTTAATTATTTCGGGTAGTGGAACGCCTTCAGCTTCCGGAATTGCTGCTAGGGGGAAGGCTAGTGTTGATGCAAGCGCGAAGTAAACAACGAGCGCTAGTGCTGTGTAGATAAGCCTTTTCTTCAGGTCAGGCTTCCTCGCCGCCTTAGGCGGCGAGGGGAAGTAGTCACCTATTTTAGCGAAGACGTCCAGCCAACCCATCCTCAGTCCCTTACGGAATAAACTGGTGTGATTATAAGCTTAATACATTAGTTCTGGGTTTCCTCCTCTTTGGAGGTGAGGATTACTTCACCGCCTGCTTCCTCAACCTTCTTTATCGCTCTTTCAGTGGCGTAGGCTACCCTAACCTTCACGGGCAGGTCTATCTTCCCTCTTCCGAGGAGCTTATTTACCCCTAGGACCCCGAGATCTATTTCGTAGAGGTCTCCCTGCTTCTCTATCTCTCCTCTTGCGGCGAGTTCATGAACAACCTCATTAAGCTCGCTCACGTTAATCCCATTTATCTTTACCTGTATTACTGGGGCTCTAGTGAATCCGTGCTTCCCGTACCAGTCGGGGTAGTACTTAACTGTCCATGTCCATTTATGCTTCATGAAACCTACGGCACCTACTCCTCCCTTACTCCCGGACTTCCTGTGCTGCCCTACGGAGCCCCATGCGTGGGTTCTTGACCCCCTCAGCTTCCTGGATTTCTTCCTTTTCCTGACAACCATCTTAACCACCTGCTCAGATCATTTTCTTAAGTAATTCGTTTATTTCACTTCCTCTGTACCCCAGCTCCCCGCCTGCCTTCACAGGCTTCTTTATGGTTTTCTTGAATCCTCCCTTCGGCGGGTGGAGCCTGAAGATAGGTTTCACCTTCCCGTCCATTTTATGCCACTGTATTTTTCCTTCGATGAGGGCCTTAACCAGCTCGTCAATCCCCATACCGAATATCTCCTTTATTTTCTCCTCGGTTATGGGTTTATTGCCGGGTAGCCTACCCCTCCTCAGTATGAGGTGTTTAAGGGTTTCCTCATCTATCTCTCCCCAAGTCACCCAGTCCTTAACTACCTTCAGCATCCCGTCAATAGTTTCGTTCTTCGGGTAGAGCACTGCGGAGAACTTTCTTGTCAGTCTAAGCATCCTCAGCGTTGCCTCGACGTCTGGGTGGACGTCCGCCGTTCCTCTTAGCCTTATTATCGCGTACAGAGTCATCGCTATTACCTCCTTCCCCAGTCATACACCGTGACGAACTTGTAGGTGTTCTTCAGGGCGTTGTATACTGCGGAAACAAAGTTGAGGGTAGTCCTCGTCTCTCCCTTACTCCATGTCCATATGTCCTTTATGCCTGCGTACCTGAGAACCACCTTAGCAGCGTCTCCAGCCACGAGGCCTGTTCCTTTAGGCGCAGGTATAAGCCTTATCCTGACGCTCCCTGCCTTACCCTCGACAGCGAACGGGACGCTGTGGGGTTCCCTGCAGGAGCATGCCCAGCTTCCGCACCCTCTCCTCACAGGAATTATGTTGAGTTTCGCGTTCCTTATCGCCTTATTTATTGCCTGCCTCACCTGCTTAGCCTTACCTATGCCTATACCCACGAAGCCGTCGAAGTTTCCCACAACAACAAGAACCCTGAACCTAGTCATTTCGCCTGCGTCAGTCTGTTTCTGAACTATATTGACGTCCACAACCTCGTGCTTGAGGTCTGGGAGGAGGTAGTCAACGATCTCGGGTTCTTGAATAACTAGGTTTGCGTCGAATATTTCCTTCATGCTGCTAATTTTACCTTCCTTAACAAGCCATCCAAGCCTTGTTCTGGGAACCCATTCCTCTAGGGATGTGTACTGCTGCGTCATCCTTCACCACCCTTGAAGTACCCTATTATCGTGTCGCGTATGTGAAGGAAGTGTTCGGGGAGGCTTTCAGGTTCAAGCCCTCTTTCAATCATCTTCCCGAATCTTCTTCTGTATTCCTCTGGGTTCTCTTCCTTAAGCTTCTTCGCGTATTCCGCTATGTGTTTCCCCGTTACCCTATCCTCTCCGGGAAGCACCTCTTCGGAGGCCGGCACCTCGACACCCGCGTCTCTCAAGCCTTTAATCGCAGCAAATATTCTGCATCCCTTAGTCGGTTCGTGGAGACCTATGTCAGGTATTGCGTAGGTTATTCCCTTCCCCTTCGCTTTAAGGCCTGCCAGCAGTCCTGTTAGGTAGGCTGCGGGAGTGTTGTTCAGATCTCCTTTCCACCCGAACTTCCGGAGTGCCTTACTGCTCACTCCTACGTGGGTGAGGTCTCCGTGGGGAGCGAACTCAATTATCTGGGCTATTATCTGGTTGCTTGTCTTCCTTACGACAGCCCTGATTTTCTTGCCTGAAATAAGCATTCTGTACCTTCTGTAGTAGTTTGTTCTTCCTTCCCTTCTCCTCCTTCTCGGGACTTTATACCTAGGTCCTCTACCCATGCTATCTCACCTGAATACCCATATCCATTAGGTGGCGTTTGAGGTCTGCCAGGCTTCTGAAGGTTCCTCCCTTAGCGAGGAGATATAGCTTCCTGTATGTCTTCCTATCTATTACCTCGTGGTCCCTCAGCCACTTCAGGTAACGCCTTATCTTCCTTATTGTGTAGACCCATTTCTTCTTCTCGTCTGTCCTGGCGCCCTTAGCACCCTTCCTTCTTCCGGGCCCTCTTCTATGTCCCTTCTTCCTTTTTCTGTGGAGGTCTTTCCACCTTCCCCTCGAGTTCCTTCTCTTAGGCTCTATCCATATCGCGCCGTCCTTTATGAGCCTCCTTATGTCCTCCCTTCTCAGCGCTGCCTCAACATCCTCGATCCTTGTAGGGTCTATCCTAACCCTCGATACACCGACGCCCGCGACTTCCGCGGCAAGCCTTTTCTGCAGACTTAAGTCTGTCATTCCTCATTACCCCCCGTTCGCGACTAGGAAACCTAGTTCTCGGGCCTTATTAATTAGTTCAGCCCTCTTCCTCTTCCCGACAGTTCCTCCCACGTAAATAATTACTTCAGCAGGGTTGAGTTCAGCAAGCTCCTTGAGGGAGTGGACAACAACAGGTCTCCTCCCTGAAGGGTGCAGCCCCCTAATCACCTTAGGCGTTCTGTAACCTACATTAACTACGGGCGGGTGGCCCTTAAGCCTCAGCCTCATAGGGTTGTCCTCGCCTTTAGGCCGCCTCCATTTCGGGTCGTTAGTGAATTTCCAGAATTTCCACCACTTGTTTCGTAGGAACCTTATCCTGGGCTTCTTCGCTATCATCCTCTTAACCCTATCATCCATTCCTCATCACCCCTCCATATGCTCCTTCTTGTAGATGTATATTCCGTCGACGAAAACCCTCCTGTCAAACCCCCTGATCTTCGTGGCCTGCTCTATGTTGGCGGCTGTCTGCCCCACATCCTCAATATTTATTCCTTCCACAATCACGTCGTTTTTCTGCACCTTCACCTTAACGTCCCCCATTATCTTAGCTACTCTGGGGGCCTTCTCGCCGAGGAAGTTGATTATGAGTACCTTATCACCCTCGACCTTTACAGTGATTGGGAAGTGTGAGTAAATTATCTTGAGCCAGTATCTGTACCCTTTAGTGACGCCTGTAATCATGTTCCTTATGTGTGCAGATATTGCGTATACCTGGGCCTTCTCCTTCCTTCTGGCGAAGTATGTCTCGACAACAACTTTGTTATCTTCTTTCCTTATCCTGACGTTCCTCGCGTAGCTGAAGTCCCTAACTATCTCTCCCTTAGGCCCCTTCACCTTCACAGTGGCTCCAGCGACCTCTACCTGCACGTTCTCAGGAACCTCAACCTCGTCCACTACCTTAACTTCCCGCACCATCCTGAATCACCTTAATACACGTAGGCCAGGAGTATCCCGCCGATCCTTTTCTCTAGGGCTTCCCTATGGGAAATAACTCCTTGAGGAGTCGATATTATGAGTATCCCTATATCTCTTGAAGGCAGGTACTTCCTGAGCCAGTCCGGCATCTGACGGAGCTCGTTGTACTTTATTGACTGCCTCGGCTTTATGACACCTACCTTATTTATTCTTCCGAGCAGCTGAACCTTTATCTTCCCCCATCTGCCGTCATCTATGAGCTCGAACTCCCCTATGTATCCGTTCTTCTGCATTACCCTCAGAACCATGGCTATGAGTTTCGATGCAGGAGTTATCACCGCCTCCTTCCTTCCCCTCATCTCGTTATTCATCAGTGTTGTGAGAGCGTTAGCTAGAGGATCCATAGTCACCATTATCCATCACCTCACCCGTACTTCCTGAACCCTAGCTCTGACGCAAGCTCTCTGAAGCACTGCCTGCAGAGGTAGAGTCCGTACTTCTGTATGACAGCATCCCTGCTGCCGCACCTCATACACACCTGCACTCCTCTCCCGTACTTCCTCTTTATTGGCGTTCTGTACTTACCCATCCTAAATCACCCTCACATCAAGCTCCTTCATGAAGAAAGCTATTGCCTCCCTCTTAGAGACCCTGTGCCTCCTAGGTATTCTCGACTTCTTTATCTTCCTCCTCATGACTCTGTAGCCCGGTCTCTCGAGGGATACTGAGACATCCATCCCGAAAACACCTATGTTGGGGTCGTACTTAACCCCTGGAAGCATTATGTGTTCAGCTATCCCGAAGGACACGTTCCCGTAGTCGTCGAAGCTCGTCGACTTTATCCTTCTCGCCACAGCCTCCAGCGCCTTTTCAAGGAACTGCAGCGCCCTATCCCTGCGGAGAGTCACCATCACTGCTATGGGTTCACCTTTCCTTATCCCGAACTCCTTAATCGTTCTCTTCGCTTTCCTGATGGATGGCTGCTGCCCTGTCAACTCCTTAAGTATTCTTTCAGCCCTCCTCAGCCTGTCGCCTGACTCGCCGACGCCTATGTTGACCACTACCTTAGCTATTCTGGGCTTAAGCATGGGGTTCGTTTCCCACTGCTTAACTACTTCCTCAGCCTCTTCCTCACTCAGTATCAGCCTTCCCCTAACCTTCTTCATACCGCACCCTCCGGAAGCGTTATTTCAGGGCTTTCCTTCCCTATAACCATGAGTTTGTCGAGGGTTGTGTAGAACTTCTCTCCCTTATAGCTCTCCAGCTCCACCTGCTTCCTGTAGTGCCTCATTCCGGGAGTTATTGAGATAAGTTTCGCTACCTTCCCCACGTTCCTTCCTCCAATAACTATTACTGGGCTCCCTTCTTGTAGAGGGTAGTAGTCAAGCAGCCTTCCTTCGGGGAGACTTATCTTAACCGAGCCCATGGTTCTGTACTCGATCGGTTGAGCCTCCTCCTCAGACTCTTCAACCTCTTCCGCCGGCTCTACCAACACATTCCTCCCGTCGTGGAGATTGAGCTGCGTCTTCCCTCCCTTAACAGTTGTTTTGTTCTCTATTCTGCAGATCTTGAATTCGGCCTCCTCCTTCGGTATCGGAATAAGCGCCATGTACTTTACGGGGACCGGGATTACGCGGAAGTATTCCTCAGTATCAATGATCTCGACCACATCCATGAAGCCGACGGGGAATTTGTAGTTCTTCCTGACCTTCCCGTCGATCCGGATGTGGCCCTCTGAAATAATTTTGCGTGCCTCCCTCGATGTTTCGGCAAGGTTCAGCACGTCCCTAACAACCACTAGTAGCGGGAGAGACCTGCTTATGGGGTGAGGCCCGGGCGAGGGCTTCACAACCCACTTCCTCTCCTTCCTCAGTATCGGCCAGAACTCTGGGGCCGCAAGCCTCTTCAGATGCCTCTTCGATCCCATCCTAGCCATCTCACTCCACACCTCCTTCGCTCTTGCTTTCCTCCTTATTAACTTCAACTTCCTCCTTCACAGACTCCTCTGCAGAGGGTTCCTGTCCCTCAACGCCTTCTTCCTTAGCAGGCGTTTCCTTAACCTCTTCAGTAGCTTCCTCAACTTCCTCTGAAGGTGCTTCCTCAGCAGCCTTCTCCTTCTCCTCAGCCTCCTCAGTCACTTCCTCCTTTTCCTCCTCTTCTTCCAGCTCCTCCAGAATCACTCTTCCCTTCCTTCTCTCAACTATTTTCTGGCGTTCCTTATCGCTTAGGTCCAGCTTAATTATCATGACGTTGGAGGGCTGCACTGGCCTGAACACTGGTGTTCCGTCAGCCTTCTTCATCGTTACCCCATCTACGTGGAGGGTTAGGCTTTGGTAGTCCACCTTCAGAACCTTTCCTTCATGCCCAGCCATATCGCCCCTCATTATCCTCACTACGTCGTTGGTTCTGACGACCATCCTCCTTATGCCGTACTTCTCCCTCAGTTCTGGGGCTAGTTTGGCTGTAAGGAACTTCCTCCTAACGTGCATGGGGGCGTTGTATTGGGCCTTCCTCTGCTTTCCAGGCTTCTTAGACCTTGTTCTCATCTTCACCACCTCACACCACTATAGACGCTATTGTGGAGAGCCTGCTCCACCTTTCAGCAGCTTCCTTAGCTATCGGGCCCCTTATCTCTGAGCCTTTCGGGGCTCCCTCAGGAGAAACAATAACACAAGCGTTGTCCTCGAAAGCCACCCATGTGCCGTCAGGCCTTCTGAAAGGCTTCTTCTGCCTCACTATGACGGCAGTCATTACCTGCCCGACGAGGTCGGCGTTCCCTTTCTTAACCGTTACGACTACCATGTCACCCACTGTTGCTGAGGGAAGCCTCCTCAACCTGGTCTTAGCTCCCGGGACACCTATAACCATGACTTCCTTAGCGCCGCTGTTGTCCGCTACCTTAAGCCTTGTCTGTATAGTTATTCCCGCAACCCGCTTGAACCTGCCGAAGGCTGCTCCGCTTTTCTTGCTTCCCATCACTCACCACCCTTCTTAAGCACTCCCAGAACTACCCAGGAAATTGATTTTGCGAGGGGTCGTGTCTCCCCTATAAGCACGGTGTCACCTGGCGTGACATCTATGCATGGAGGCAGGTATGCATGTATCCTTGACCTCCTGCGTTCATACCTCATATACTTCCTTACATATACCAGGTACTCCCTCTCAACGACGACGGCCTTCTTCATCCTTGCTTTATACACCTTACCTACCAGCACTCTCCCCCTTACTTTTAGGTGGCCGTGCCAAGGGCATAGAGGGTCGTCACAGGTTTTCTCCGGCGGCTTCAGCCCCTCATACCTTATCCCAATATTATTTACTTTACTCGCGCTCACGCTCCTCACCTCTTAATCCTCCTCAACCTGTCTTCAGGTCTTCCCACGATTTCTTCACCTTCCAGCTCTACACTCTCGTTCTTACCCAGTTTAAAAAGAAATTCGGCGCCTTCCTTAGGCACTACAACATCTTTTCCCTTGACCCTTACCTTCAGAGTGTTCATTGTTTCATCAATAACTACGCCTTCAAGCCCTCTCAGTCCAGGGTCTGTGTGGTTCTTCACCTTGACACGCAGCCCTATAAGCTCATGGTATGGCAGGTTCCTTCTCGTCCTCCTCAACGCTGACCACGCTCCTTAAGCTCCTCCTCCCTCATAACGGTGAGGATCCTCGCTATGTCTTTCCTGACCTGCTTGATTTTCCCTACGTTTGCTAGGGTCCCTAGGTAGGCCTGAGTCCTGAGCTTTATCAGCTCCGCCCTCAACTCGGCGAGGGTTTTCTCCCTCTCCTCCTTACTCATCTTCCTTATCTCGTCCGCCTTCAACGTCATGAGGCCTCACCCTCCTGCATGAGTTCAGCCCCGGGCTCCACTATCCTCACTATGTCGTCGGGCTCGCCCGGCTTAACAATCATTACCTCAACACCATAGATTCCAGGCTTTCTGAGGAGGTGGATTATGGCTCTCTGAGTCAGTCTCTCGATATGGTGGCCTGTCTTATACACCTTCCCCGCCCTAAGCTTCTCGTACCTCGCCCTCTCTGACGTAAGCTTCCCGCTAATTATTACCTCGACACCTACAGCACCGGCGGAAAGCACCCTTCTGAGGGCCACGAAGGCGGCCCTCCTGAAGTGGTATCCTCTCTCAATCGCTAGCGCAACCCTAGTCGCCACAATCCTGGCGTCTAGGTCGGGGTTCTCGACCTGCGTCACAGTTACCTGAGGGTTCTCGAGCTTGAAGTACTTCTCCAGAACCTCAGTTATCTGCCTTATTGTCTGGCCCCTCTTCCCGATTATTAGGGCGGGCCTGTCGGCATAGATAATAACTCTAGTGCCTAGAGGTGTCTTAATCAGCTCCACCCTAGAGTACCCGGCCCTCATAAAGTTCCTTGCCAGGTACTCGTCTATCTTCACCCTAAGCAGGTTCAGACCTATAAAATGGGCTTTCACATCCACCATGGCTAAATCTCCCTCACCACGACCTCCATATTTACTGTGGTCCTGAATTTAGGTGTAGCCCTGCCGAAGGCCCGAGGCATATACCTCTTAAGAACCCTTCCCTTATGGGCTGCTGCATGAATTATCACCACCCTCTCCACATCAAGGTTCTTCTGGTCGGCGTTATTCTCCACGTTCTTGAGGAGCTTCAGAATGGCCTTAGCGGTCTTCACAGGATACCTCCCTACAGGTGTTTTCCACTTAGGGAACCTGTCCGGTAGCCCCTTCTTATGCGCTACCTGGAGCTTATACCTTACGTAAGGAATAGGGGTTTTCTGCTCAATAACCTCCTCAAGAAGCTTCTCAGCGTCCTTAAGCCTCATACCTCTAATAACCTTGAATATTTCATAGCTTTCCTTAAGCGATACAGGGACGTCCCAAACCATGCCCCGGGCCGTCCTCTCCTCATCCTCTACCCTAACCGAGTACTTCCATCTGGGCAACATCCTCACCTTTCCACTGCCTAGACCTTACTAGGTAAGACTTATAAGTTCATAAGTTTTACCGTCTCCCCCTTACAACCCTTATTAGCCCACAACACCCAAACACTAAAAGGGGATTAGCTTGAGTCACAGCATTAACCTACGTAAAATAGATGAGTACACATGGGAAATACCTAAAGGAACCAAGAGCTGCATGAAAGTGCCAACAATTGTTTACGCAGACGAACTCCTCCTCAGAAAAATGCAGGAGGACCTCACACTACAGCAGGCAGCAAACATAGCATGCCTACCTGGAGTGGTGAAGGCGGCCCACGTAATGCCGGACGGACACCAAGGCTACGGATTCCCGATAGGTGGAGTAGCAGCTATGGAAGCGGAGAACGGAATAATCTCACCCGGAGGTGTCGGTTACGACATCAACTGCGGGGTCAGGCTTCTGAGGACTGATTTGAGGGAGAGTGATGTTAGGCCTAGGCTTAGGGAGTTGGTTGACACGATTTTCAGGAATGTGCCTTCCGGTGTGGGGAGTACTGGGAAGGTTAGGTTGGGTTTCGATGAGTTGGATAGGGTTCTTAATGAGGGTGCTGAGTGGGCTGTTAGGAACGGCTTCGGTTGGGAGGACGATCTTGACCATATTGAGTCTAGGGGGAGGATTCCTTGGGCGGATTCTTCTAAGGTGAGTAGGAGAGCTAAGTCTAGGGGGGCTCCGCAGCTCGGTACTTTGGGTGCCGGGAACCATTTCCTAGAGATCCAGGTTGTTGATAAGATATACAACCCGTCTGTTGCGAAGGCTATTGGGCTTGAGGAGGAGGGGCAGGTCACCGTAATGATTCACACAGGCTCGAGGGGTTTGGGGCATCAGGTCGCTAGCGACTACCTCATGATTATGGAGCGTGCTATGAGGAAGTACGGAATACATCCTCCTGATAGGGAGCTTGCTTCAGTTCCTTTCTACTCGCAGGAAGGGCAGGACTACTTCAAGGCTATGGGTGCGGCAGCCAACTTCGCTTTCGCGAACAGGCAGATGATAACGCACTGGGTTAGGGAGTCTTTCGGGAAGGTGTATCATACAGACCCCGATAAGCTAGGTCTCCAGCTAGTGTATGGGCTTGCACATAACATAGCTAAGCTGGAGGAGCATGACGTCGACGGTAAGAGGATGAAGCTCGTGGTCCACAGGAAGGGAGCTACGAGGGCGTTCCCGCCTGGACATCCTGAAATACCTAAGGACCACCAGCCTGTGGGGCAGGTGGTGCTCATACCCGGATCAATGGGTACGGCGAGCTATGTGATGGTTGGGGTGAAGGAAGGGTTAAAGACTTTCTACTCTGCGGCCCACGGAGCCGGGAGGTGGATGTCGAGGCATAAAGCCCTCAGAGAGTATAACGCGGGCCAGATAACGTCAAGCCTTGAGAAGAGGGGGATATACGTACACGCAGCGACTAAGAGAGTTCTCGTGGAGGAGGCTCCCGGAGCATATAAGGATGTGGATAGGGTTGCGCTGGTTAGCCATAAGGTGAAGATAGCGGCGCTGGTGGCTAGGCTGAGACCCATAGGGGTCGTTAAGGGGTAGTGCAGCAGTTGAAGAGGGGTAAGTGGAGAGGTTTTCTCGTAAGCAATAACCTCATAATAAAATCCACCATTATTTTGGAGAGAGATAAACTCCTCATTATCCCTCATGAGGCAGTTATGAGGACTTCTGGCGTTAGGGGCTCGCTCCCCATCCATGAATTGAGAAGCGTTATGGAGTCCAGAAGCCCTACCCCCATAGAGGTTTCCTCCTCAGACGTTGTGTCTGTTAATATATACATAGTTAAGAAAGGGTGGGAGAGACTGAGGTCGATGCTCCCTAAGGAGCAGGCGGGATCAGGCCGCCTGGCGGAGGTTTCAGTTATTGCTGAAGGCAGGGATGAAGTAAGGCTTCTGACGGACGAGTATACGGCGAGAAAAATAAGGAAGGCTCTGGCGAGTTAGCCCCTTACTTCATCGCGACGAAGAGTGTGGACCTGGTGGCCTTGAGGCCGGGTTCACCGTGCTGCACGATCCTCGTCGTCGGGGCGTACTCGCCTAGGTAGTGACCAATCATTTCGGGAGATATTCTCACGGGAATGAATTCCTTCCCGTTATACACCTCTATAGTCATCCCGACCATTACGGGGAGAATCACTAGATCCCTTACGTGGGTCCTTATCTTAACTCTCTTACCCTGCTTCATCAGTTCCCTGGCCTCCATTATTTTCCTGAGAAGCTTCATTCTCGGCGACTCCTTAATACCCATCTCAATCCTCCTCATCTGTATCTCTGAGTTTGATTCCCTCAGCAGTGACCTCCTAGCCCTGGAAGGAAGCAACTCAAGCAGCTGATCCATCGGCATGTTAATGAGCTCCTCGAGAGTCTTACCTCTGTAACGGAACTTTTTCCACTCGGGCGGCATCTCAATCCCTAAGCTTTCCGTCAACCCTTACACCACTCCACCAATTCTCTGAGGCCTTATTAGGCTTTTCTAATCCTCCCACGTGTTTACGGTATGTAGATATTCAGTATTGAGAGAACGGAGTTGAGCGCCTCATCCACCCTTATGCTGAGGAGTCCCTGCCGAGGGATGAAGTTTATCCTGTACCTGACGCCTAAGTTCTGTATAAGTTCCTCACCAACAATTTCGTGGAAGTCCTGCTCCGCATTCCCGAAGAGGAGTGTGAGCTTCTCGAAGCCGGAAACCTCTTTCCTGAGGTGGTTCCCTAACTTGCTGTCGAATTCCTGACCTTCCTTAGTGGTGAGTACCCCTAAACCGATACCTATATCCCTCAACGCTTTGCGGAGGAGCCTTACTCTTGGAACAGGGTATACTTTATACCCCACATACTCAGGAACACTGTCAGGGTCCTCCTCCACACACCGCAGCGGTTCTTCCTCCACCACACGCACCAGAACCCTCTCACCAGGGCTTAAGGTCTTCACGGATTTAGTGAAGCATTTCCTCCTATAGCCTATGAAGACATTGGCTTTCAGCCCCCACGACCTCGTCACGACACCGTCCCTGAGGGCCCCCTTCTTAGGAGGCTCACCTCCCGGGTTGTGGGTGGCTAGGCTGAGGGGCGGCAGAGCCCCGGCGTACCGCAGCTCGGGAGTGATAGGGATAATCCTTTTCCTTAGGTAGGGAGCTACTGTCAGGTAGCTTAGGACGAGGGTGAAGAGGTTAAGGCCTTCCTCACCCTTAGCTCCCTCATCATTAAGTATAATGATGTTTGTTGCCCTCCCAGCCGCTGCGGCCCTAGCTACCCTGCCGATGAACTCAGTCTTCTCCCTGAGTGTGGGGTATACCTTAAGGCTTGAGGACGGGATAACCAGATTAATAACTGTCCTGCGTTTAGGTGGTGGCCAGAGAAAAACCAATTTATATGCCTCGCCAGAATTTCTGCGGGTTTATGCGTTACCTCTTCCTGCCCTTCTTCCTGCCTTTCTGCCTTCCCTTCTCCTGCTGCTTCTTCTTCCTGCTCTCCTCTTTCAGGCTCTCTCCGACGCCCATGAATAGCGTTGTTTTCTGTCTACCGCCCACAGCGAATCACCGGTACACACTTATTAGAGCGGTTAATAAGTGATGACTGAATGATGTGTTTGCCGAGTACTGACCCGGTGATGTGACTTACTAACTGACGCTTAAAGGAGCAACACATATATACAGATAAGGATTTAAGGGAAGGATTTTAAGCCCAGAAGTGGTAAGGAGAGTTAGTGTGGTGTAGAGGATGGCGAGACGTAAGCATTCAGCGCCCCGTCGAGGAAGTCTAGGGGTCCGCCCTAGGAAGAGGGCAGCAAAGTTCATTCCTAGAGTAAAGACTTGGCCTGACATAGCTCTGGAGGAGCCGAAGCCCCTCGGTTTCTTAGGGTATAAGGCAGGAATGACTCACGTGATAATGATTGATGATAGGGAGGGTACACCGACATACGGGCAGGAGATATTCGTTCCCGTCACCGTTATAGAGACTCCTCCAATGATCCCTGTCGCGGCACGGTTCTATGAGGCAACAGTCGGCGGCTTCAGAACCCTTACCGAGGTCTGGGCGACGCCTCCGGAGGAGCTTCAGATAACTAGGAGGATTAAGGCGCTGAAGGTTAGCGAGGATTCTGTGGAGAAGGCTAGGAGGAAGCTGGAGGCGAATAAGGACTCGATAGCTAAGGTTGCTCTGATTATGGCTTCCCAGCCAAGGCTGGCTGGAGGACTCAGCAAGAAGAAGCCGGACATTGTGGAGATTAAGGTCGGCGGCGAGGTCGAGAAGGCGCTGAATTACGCGCTCGACGTTGTGGGTAAGGCCATACCTGTAACGAACGTTTTCTCTGAGGGGCAGTTCATCGACGTCATAGCCTTAACGAAGGGTAAGGGATTCCAGGGAGTTGTTAAGAGGTTCGGAGTTAAGGAGCTTCCGAAGTGGACGAAGCATAGGAAGGGCTCCAGGAGGATAGGTTCGAGAAGCCCTGGAATAGGGACTATCAGCCCTGTCCCGCAGCCCGGGCAGATGGGCTTCCACAGGAGGACGGAGCTGAATAAGAGAATACTGATGATTGGAAACGATGGAAGTAAGGTGACGCCGGTCAGCGGGTTCCCGCACTACGGAATAATTAGGTCTGACTACATAGTGGTTAAGGGCACTGTTCAGGGGCCGCCGAAGAGGCCTCTAGTGCTGAGGGAAGCTGTCCGCCCGCCGAGGTGGGCGCCGAAGGCCGCACCCAAGATCGTTTACTTCAGTCTAGAAAGCAAGATTTAGGTGGTGAATGATGGCTCACAGGCTAGTAGTGCTTAACGTGAAGGAGGGTTTGAAGGTTCCTGTACTGAGTATTAAGGGCAGGAAGGTTGGTGAGGTAGAGCTCCCTAAAGTTTTCAACTACCCTGTTAGGAAGGACCTGATCAGGAGGGCTTTCCTTTCGGCGGAGACCGCTAGGAAGCAGCCTAAGGGGAGAGATCCTTTAGCAGGCATGAGGAGGGTCGGCGAGTCCTGGGGAATTAACCACAGCGTCGCCAGGGTTCCCAGACTCGACAACGGGAGGGCTGTGATGGCCCCCATGACTAGGGGAGGTAGGCTCGCGCACCCGCCGAGAGTGGAGAAGAAGATTCATGAACTAATCAATAAGAAGGAGAGGGTTAGGGCGATTGCTTCAGCCCTGGCTGCCACTGCGGACGCTGAACTCGTTAGGAGGAGGGGGCACGTCTTCTCGAGGGATGTCCTCCCTGTTGTGGTTACTGACAGCATAGAGAAAATCGCTAAGACTTCAGAGGCTAGGGAGTTCCTTAAGAAGCTCGGTCTCTGGAGTGATGTGGAGCGCGCCGCTAGGAGGACCAGGATAAGGGCAGGTAAGGGTAAGATGAGGGGCAGGAGATACATCACCCCTAAGTCAGTTCTGGTTGTTGTATCACCGACCCAGAGGGATGTTGTTAAGGTGTTCAGGAACCTTCCAGGCGTGGACGTAGTGTCTACTGACATGCTGAGCGTTATGCATCTCGCACCCGGAGGCGAGCCGGGGAGGTTAACGGTCTTCACTAAGAAAGCGATTCATGAGATAGGGCAGAAGTTCGAGGTGGTTTCAGGTGAGTGAAGCGGCAACGATAATTAAGAGGATTCTCGCGACTGAGAAGGCCCTCAACCTTGTGGAGAGGGAGAACACACTCACCTTCATCGTTGATATGAAGGCAACTAAGCACACGATTAAGAGGGCTGTTGAGGAACTCTTCGACGTTAAGGTGGATAAGGTCAGGGTCGTCATAACACCTAAGGGAGAGAAGAAGGCCTACGTTAAGCTATCACCTAAGTATAAGGCGAGCGATGTCGCCACTCGCCTAGGAATTATTTGAGGTGGTGAAGTATGGGTAAGAGGATTCTTCAGCAGAGGGCTGGCCGCGGGGGGCAGCAGTTCCGCAACCTTAAACACCTTCACGTAGCTCCCGCGAAGTACCCGCCGCTAACTCAGGAGACCTACAGAGGGGTTGTTGTGGAGCTCCTCCACGACCCGGGTAGGTGGGTGCCTCTAGCGCATATAGAGCTCGAGAACGGGAAGGACTACTACATTCCTGCGGCCGAAGGCATGTACGTGGGTCAGGAGGTGTACATAGGTCCTGAAGCCCCGGCAGCCCTAGGGAACACTCTCCCACTGAAAAACATTCCTGAGGGAACTAAGATCTATAATATCGAGCTGAGGCCTGGTGACGGAGGTAAGCTTGCTAGGAAGTCCGGCAGCTATGGAGTTGTTTTAGGGAGGTCAGGCAGGTACACGATCGTTCTCCTCCCGAGTAAGAGGCAGAAGAACATACTCAGCGACGCTAGGGCCACGATAGGTATTCCTGCAGGGGCTGGAAGGACTGAGAAACCTTTGCTTAAGGCAGGCGCTTCCTACCACAAGTGGAGGGTTAAGGCTCATAAATGGCCTAAGGTGAGGGGCGTAGCAATGAATGCAGTCAGCCACAAGTTCGGCGGAGGCTCGCATCAGAGCGTGTCCATACCTTCAACCGTTTCGAGGAACGCCCCGCCGGGCAGGAAGGTGGGCCACATAGCTGCGAGAAGAACTGGAAGAAGGAAGAGGTAACGGTTTTTCAGGTTTTCCCATACCTCTTAATGATTTCCCTAATTATTTTCGATGTGGAGGCGTTCTCTGAACCCACCCTCTTAGGAAGCCTCTCAACCTCGACCTTAACCCCTCTCCTAGCAGCTTCCTTAACTATGTAGTCCTCATCTATCGGCTGGTCAGGCCCCAGAAGTACGAGGTCGGGCTTAACCTTCTCTATAGGTTTTATGAAGTCCTTCTCGTCACCTATTAACGCCTTATACACGTACTTAATCGCTGAGACAACCTCCAGCCTTTCTTCCTGGGTCAGTATTGGCTTCTTCCCCTTGATACGCATAACGTTCTCGTCTGTGGCCACAACTGCGTAGACCAGGCCCCTCTTAGCCGCTTCCTTTAGGTAGTAGATGTGCCCGGGATGCATTAGGTCGAAGGTTCCTCCAACCATAACTTTCTTAGGTCTCTTCCTCCTCCACTCAATCTTGAGGTGGCCTAACCTATTCAACGCGTCGAGAAGTCCTTCAGCGTAAGCTACGCAGGATAGGGCTGTTGCGTAGTCCCCTGCCTGAAAGTAGTGTTCAGAATCCTTCAGGTAGAGCGCAGCTAACTCAACCAGCCTCCTGCTCGCCTCCCCCATAATTTCCTGGCCCTCAACCTGCTTGAGGGCATCCCTAACCATCTCTATGTATGTTTTCACTCTGAGTGCCAGCTCCTCACTGCCTGCAGTACTCATTATGGATCACCTTGAGTGCTTCTTCCTCCATATAATGGAGTTGAGGGGAAGTAATTACTATTGTGTGCGGGCCGGGTGCTGGGGGCAGTTCCTTAACGCTGCCCAGCCTAACGTAACATATTCTCTGGCCCTCCCTCCCCAGAGCTGAAATAACTACTGCTTCCCTCCCCTCTCTTAACACGCCCTCACCCCTAAGCTCCTCCATCTTGAGGAGGAGGTCTACGGCCTCGTTAGGAGTCATCATTACGCCCTTCTCAGCATCCATCTCGAGGAGGAGGATTGTGTGGAGGTTTCTTTCATCGTTGCCTTTAACCACGTCATATACGTAGGTATGTACCTTACCCTCCACCGGGTAGGTGACGGTTGCCGGCTTCCCTATCTTGTAGGGCATGAGTCCAGCCATACTTAACGCGTTAGGTATTATTCCCGGAGCAGGAATTATCTCGAAGTCCAGCCCGAGGGAGGCTGCCTCAGTCACTATGGATATGTGGGTCGTTGCAATCAGCGGGTTTCCCGGTACGAGCAACGCGACCTTCTTCCCTGACTCAACATGCTTCAGTAGATTGTCCCTTAAACCCTCCTCAAGCTCTCTCCTCCCTACAGGAAATATTCTGACTCCGTACTCCTCCTCAAGCTCCTGAGGGGATGAGCCTGTATCGCTCGTGTACCTGTCGAGGAAGACTATGTCGCTTTCCCTGAGGGCCTTCAAGCCCCTGATTGTTATGAGGTCTTTCGCCAGCCCTAACCCTATAAGGTAGAGTTTCCCTTCACCCACCGGCCGCCACCACACCCCTAACGAATTCGAGGCCTTCACACACCTCTTGAAGGATGTTACACACCTTCATCACGTGCCTCATAACTGCTTCCCCTGCTGGAGCTGTGTGAAGCCTTCTGAAGACTGATATGCCGTCGCCCTTAACAACTACTTCATACCCTTCGCTTATTAGCCGGGGGTATGTTTCGGTAATGAATTTCTTTGCGCTGACTTCATGAGTGATCAGGACCTCTACCCTACACCCCGTTACCCTGCCGTCCTCCGGTATGTAGCTGAGCAGTATGTTCACCCCTTCAACAAGCCTGCCTCCCTTCACCTTGAAGTGAAGAATTATTGTTTTCGCGTGCTCCACATCGGCCTCCGCAGCAAGCCACTCAAGCTCCTCAGCAGGAACGAGTTCCTTAAGCCCTTCCTTAACCTCCTCCATGCTGAAGTACTTCACCATTACACATACCCGGGAAAGCTTCTGAGGTTGCCGCAACTACTTATCTCTGTCACGAAAGCTTAAAGCATTTATACAGTATAATGTCTTACTGGCTCTTCGCGGGTGTGAGTATGGGGACACCTATGCTTTCCTGGGTGAGTGAATCGGTCAGTGATCTGGTGAGGGACTATGAGGCTTTGAAGACTTTCCTAGGTAATGTTAGGAAGGTTCTGGAGGATGAAGCTAGTAGGAGGGGAGGGGGCTGGGTTGTTGAGAAAACGGGTTCATCCCCGTTCGTAGTTATTGGGGATATTCACGGTGACTTCATGACTTTGAGGAAGCTTCTTTCAAGAATAGGCAGTAAGGCAGTTATGAAGGGGGACACGAACCTTGTTTTCCTAGGTGACTACATTGATAGGGGGCCTTACCAGCTTGAGGTTCTCTTGACCGTGCTTAGGCTTAAGGTGGAGTTCCCTGAGTCCGTGACCCTGCTTAGGGGGAATCATGAACCCCCTCCTAATCTCCTACCCTACCCTCACGACTTCCCTGAGGTTTTGAGGAGGGTTTACGGCTACGTTAAGGGGAAGGAGGTTTATTCCGAGTTCATGGAGCTGTTTAACCTCCTCCCAGCCGTCCTCCATGTTAGGGGCGAGGCCTTAATGATGCATGGCGGTCTCCCGACTGAGACCTACCGTAAGGAGGTTACTCTGCTGGAGTATCTTCAGGGAAAGAGTGAGGATCAGAGGATGGGTATCTTGACTGAGCTTCTGTGGAATGATCCTATAGAGTCCAATATTGTGAGGTCCCCTTCACCTAGGGGGGCCGGCTACCTTTTCGGGAGGAAGGTGACTGAGTGGGTTCTTAAGAGGTTCAGGGTGAAGGCTGTTTTCAGAGGGCATGAACCTGTTAATTCAGGGTTTAAGATTAATCACGGTGGGAGGGTGGTGACTCTCTTCACCCGACTCGGCCCTCCGTACTTTAATGATAGGGCAGCGTACGCAGTCATCGACACGTCTATGGAGGGTTGGTGGAGGAGGTTAAGGAACTTCATAGTTTTCATTAGGGAGGAGACGCGTTAAACCCTTCATCAAGCTTATAATTAATTTAAGGATTAGGGAAGGGGATCAGAAATGCAGGCTGAGGCAACACCTATCGAGACTAAAGGTATTGAGGAAATGTTCCGTATTTCCTTCAGTGAGCAGGACCTTAAGGACCTGAGGGACGCGCTTAAAGATATGAAGAACCCTGTTGAGGTATACACATTCATAGACGGTGACTGTCCCTACTGCGAAAAGACTGTGGAGCTCATGAACATCATTGCTGAGGCAAGTCCAGAGGTTGATGGGGGGAGAATGATTAAGCACATAGTTGTGGATAGGTCTAGGGACGGCGGCAGCCTCTTCCAGAGGTTCAGGGTTGAGAGAGTTCCTACGGTGGCGATGGTTGAGGGCTACGTTAGGTATACAGGAATGCCGGCAGGTGAGGAGGTGAGGGGCCTTGTCGAGACAATCATCAGGATTAGTCAGGGTGAGTCAGGTCTAAGCCCGTCCACGGTTGAGAAGGTCGCTGCTCTTAAGGGAGATGTCCATATTGAGGTGGTTGTTACGCCAACATGTCCCTACTGCCCCTACGCCGCCCTCCTAGCCAACATGCTGGCGTACGAATCCTTCAGGAATGGGAATAAGGTAGTGCTCGCCGACACTGTTGAGGCCTACGAAAACCCCGATATTGCCGACTCCTACGGAGTCCTAAGCGTCCCAACAATCGCTATTAACGGGTCTGTCGAGTTCGTTGGGCTTCCCTATGAGGCGCAGCTGCTGGAGAAGGTTGTTGAACACTCCGAGAAGGTTTGGAGGAAGAAGAGGAAGAAGGAGGAGTTGATGAAGCTCCTCGACGAGTTCGAGTAATCAGTAATCACAGGTTTTGCAGTCCCCTACATCACCGTCCTCTAAAACAATACCAGTAATCCTGAATCTGCTTCCTGCTGACGACTCGAAGGCTCTCCCTACATTATTCTCTCTAGGTATTCCTGCTTCCTCACCGACGCCCTGAATCTCGGGGGCAGGAGTTATTGTTTCAGCTCCCTGAACCGCTTCCTCTTCCTCAAGCCTTCCTGACTCCGAAAGCTTCTCAGCCAGCTTAACCCCGAAGTTAATGACCTGCTGAGACTTGCTCTTATCCCTGTACACAGTTATTCCTTTACATCCGAGCGCCCAAGCCAAAAGATACACGTTCCAGACATCATCCACTGTCGCGTCATGTCTTAAGTTAACTGTCTTACTTACTCCTGCATCAACCCACTGCTGCCATGCGGACTGATGCAGCACATGCCACTTAGGTTCTACGTCATGGGCAGTCCTGAATACCTCCCTAATAGGTCTGGGTATGAACGGGTTTCTGGCCACGGTCCCGGACTCTGCTACAAGCTGCACAACTTCAGGCTCGTCCAGACCGTACCTGCTGAGGGCCTCGAGGAATAATGGGTCAACCTCAACGAAAGTCCCGACGGTAACCACTCTAGTGAAGGCTAGCGCGAACACCGGCTCGATCGAGGATGAGGTCCCTGCAATAATGGATATTGTTCCTGTAGGGGCAACCGAAAGTAAAGCAGCGTTCCTCAACCCATACCTAGACATGCCTTCCTCAACAGCTCTCCAGTCAACGGGGGGCCTATTCTCAACAAGCCTCCTAGCCCTTTCACTAGGGGCCCCACTCCTACTCACAGACATCAGCTTATCGAACTCCATAACGCTCCACCAGTGAGGCCTGTAAAGCTCAGGGTCCCAAGCCGGGAAAGAACCCTTCTCCCTAGCCAGCTCGATGGACTCAAGGTAAGCATTATAGGCAATCCACTCACTCAAAACGTAACCCAAATAAACAGCATCACTCGAATCGTAAGGAATCCCCAACCTAATCAACATATGGGCCCAACCCATAACACCCAAACCGACCTTCCTAGCCCTCCGAGCAGCCTCAGCAAGCTTCCCAATAGGATACTTAGAAACCGAAATAACATCATCCAAAAACCTCACAGCCACCCTAACATCCCTAGCGAGACCCTCCCAATCAATCCTAGGAACACCATTAACCTCAACAACATACTTCTCCAAATTAATACTACCCAAATTACACGACTCCCACTCCAGCAAAGGCTCCTCTCCGCAGGGGTTGGTTGCGTTTATTTTTCCTAGGTACCAGGTGGGGTGTCTTCTGTTTATTGTGTCTATGAAGAGGAGTCCTGGGTCTCCGCCTTCCCATGCTGATTTAGTTATTTCGTCGAATAGCTCTATGGGGTCTGCCCATTCCTGTATTGCCCCTTCTTTTTCTGCTATGGTGAGCGCCTCGTCCCATGTTATTAGGAGGGTTTTTTCTAGCGGTATGGATCCTCCGTTCTTCTCGAGTTCATTGATGATTACTTCCTGGACCCATTCCTCCTTTATGCTGTGTCTGGCCCAGACTGCTGCGTAGTATCTTGAATTATGTTCATTATTGACTGATGTCTTCCTCGGGTTTATTAGGGGGATTTCCTTTCCTTCCTTGAGTGCTTCTATGAAGTAGTCGTACATCCCTACCGATATGTTGAAGTTCTGTAGTAGCCTGTCCTTGAAGTCCCCTGTTTTTGCTTTAATGAATTTCCTTATGTCGGCATGCCATACGTGGAGCACACCCATGTTGGCCCCTCTTCTCCTGCCTCCCTGCTTAATCACGTCCGTGTTCACATCGAATATCTTCATGAAGGAGAGGGGGCCTGAAGCAACGCCTGAGGTTGACGCAACTATGTCGGACTCTGGCCTCAGCTCGCTGAAGTTGAATCCGCAGCCGCCGCCCTGCTGGAAAACTATCGCCTGAGCCCTAACAGCATCATATATTCCGTCCCCCTCCTCAGTAACCATCGCGTCCCTAACAGGTATCACGAAGCATGCGGAGAGTATGCCTAGCTTAGTCCCCGCATTCATGAGGGTGGGGGAGTTAGGAATAAACCTCCGAGTAATCATTAATTCGTAGAACTTTTCGGCCCAGTAATTCTTTACGGAGGGGTCCTCCCCTTTAGCAATGTTTTCCGCGACCCTCATGAAAAGCATTTTAGGTGTCTCAATAACCCTACCGTTCCTCGGATCCTTAAGCAGGTACCTCTGGTAAAGCACTCTCAGGGCTGAGTAGGTGAAG
>CAYOJG010000002.1:41427-87839 GCA_964404265.1 uncultured Desulfurococcaceae archaeon
ACGGAATCCCTCAACTTACCTAAGTCGAACCTCTCCCTCCTACCGTCCAGCTTAACCACGAAGAGCTTAACAGGTATGACCAAACAGCATCGACCTTTATTCATCTCGCCCCCAACGGATTTAGGCATTGAGAATTATGGGGAAGCGTATCAAGAATTTGAACCGTATAATACACCTCTAACCAGCGTATTACGCGAGGTATATATAGCTGAAGGAAGAAATGTTTAGAAGCTAGTTAAAAAGAGGGGTTGGGGGGCTAAACAGCCTTGAATTTATCGTACCAGGTCTTGTAGACCTTAATCATTTCCTTGTTAACGCTCGGCTTCCTGTCCTCAAGGACTGCCTTAAAGTCAGCGAAGGTTACTGGACGTGCCTCACCTCTCCCTCCAGTCTTCATGAAGAGCTCGCTTACTGTGCGGAGGTGGGCCCCCATAATTATGTCCCTTATGTCACTGGCTGTGTAACCGTCCAGCAGGGAAGCCAGCTTCCTGAGGTCCACGTCCGAGGCAAGCTTAATCTTCTTCGTGTAGAGCTTAAGGAGCTCTATCCTGGCCTGGTAGTTGGGGAGAGGAACATATATCCTCTTCTGGAACCTTCTAATGAAGGCCTCATCCAGTTTCCAAGGCTTGTTCGTGGCAGCTATCACGTATATGAAGTGCTTACCGTACTTCTCCAGGAGGCCGTCCATCTCTTGAAGGAACTGGTTCCTCATCCTCACCTCTCCGCCTACCTCATTGCTGAAGGTTCCGAGCAGTGAATCAACCTCATCGATGAATATTATGACGGGCTTCCCATTGCTTGACAGCTCCCTAGCCTTTCTGAAGAGTTTCGCAACCTTCTTCTCTGCATCGCCGAGCCACTTAGACATTATGGATGCTGCGTCAGCGTGAATGAACACTCCCTCAATCTCGTTAGCTACGGCCGCAGCAAGCAGGGTCTTGCCGCAGCCGGGAGGTCCGAATAGGAGTATCCCTCTGGGCCACCCTAAGGGGAAGAGGTCCGGCCTCCTAGTAGGGAATATAATGGACTCCATGATGGCTTTCTTGGCGTGCTCAAGGTCAGCTATATCTTTAAACGTTACGTTAGGCCTGTCCTTAACGATCATATCCTCAATATCTTCCTCGGACTCGCTGCTCTTCCCTCCAGAAGCTGGGACTATTGAGGCCTTAAGGTTCTCTAGATCCATAACCCTCTTCTTATACTGCCTGATCCAGTCCTTGTATATGGTGTTGAGGGCGTTGTCGGGGTAAAGCTGAATTATTTTAGTTAAAACATTTATGGCGCTTTTATAGTACTTCACGGCCTCCCCGAAGTTCCCTTCCCTATCCTTCATGACGGCCTGGACCGCGTAGTGGCGCGCCATATTCTCTAAGTATGATAGTGAAGTGCTGCTCATCCCCCCACCCCTGCAGGACTAGTTGCTTAGTACGCTATCTTGTTCTGTTCCCGCAGGCGGTGCAGGGACTCCATCACTTCCTTCCTGCTTACTCCAAGCCTCGCAGCTATATCTCCCACATCAATGAATCCGCCGTGGGTCAGCGCATACTCAAGCACGCTCTGATCAATCTCGTGAGGCTTAATCCTCTTAACCCTGATCTTCGGCGGTGCAGCCAGCTTAATCGATGACTCCTTAATCTTCACCTCCAGGCTCTTCTCCTGACCCGGAAGCAACAGATCCATAGGTATCTCAGGGAGCTTGTTCTTCGTTGTCTCCGCAGCAACCCTGTCAAGCCTCTCCAGCAGCTC
Source organism: uncultured Desulfurococcaceae archaeon (assembly GCA_964404265.1). Classification (GTDB taxonomy): domain Archaea; phylum Thermoproteota; class Thermoprotei_A; order Sulfolobales; family NBVN01; genus CAZFVC01. The sequence goes on from CAYOJG010000002.1 coordinate 43,174, forward strand.
CCTAGCCGCCGGATCGATCTCGAGAGCGCTCTCAGTGTTGATCTCGGTCACGTCAACAGTCTCTGAAAGCACCTTCCTCGTCTCGCTGATGAGTGAGTCAATGTTAAGAGCTATTGAAGGCATCACATCCTTGACGTAGTCCTTAGCCACTGAAAGCATCTTAGCGGTCTCCATTATGGGTATCGAGATATTGCTGACGTCCTCGATAGTCTCCAGCCTCAGCTTAACCTGCTCCAGCAGCTTCTCAACGAACACTATCTTCTTATGCATCCTCTTCACCTGCACAGCCTCATTCGCATATATCAGCGCCCTATCACCCTCCTTCTTGAAGAACTTCGCCTCAATCGCCTTCCTAAACAAGTTGTTGTACCTGATCTCCAGCCTGGTCTTCGCGGCCCTGACCTCCTGGACCGAGAGGCTGATCTGGCTGATCAGGATGGCTAAAACATTCTCCCTACTGTTTCTGGTTCTGAATCCGGAAGCCACGAAATCGAGGAACTTCTTGAGCCCTCCCCCCTTATCCGTCTTGATTAGTGCCAACCCTCATCTCCTCCAAACCTTTTCCTTGTTTAGGTTAGGTTTCGATGATCTGTACCTGTATCGGGGATTCCTGACCCTCTGACTCGGGGGCCTCAATCGTTGCAGGCGCTGGTGCCTGCGTCCTCGTGTCGGCGGCCTCAGACTCAAGCTTGCTTATCAGGTCAAGATGCTTCTCAACATCCCTCTTCTCATCGATGCATCTAGTCTTCGACTCCCTCATGTAGTCGATCGCTGCCTTGTATGCAGACTCACTCACCTCGTTGCTCATGTACAGAACCATCAGGTTGGAGATATCCCTCTCAAGCCTGAAGATCTGGTCCTCCAGGTCGTTCGCCCTCCTCCTTAAGGCGTCCTTAACCTTCCTGACCTCTGACTTAACTAGCTCGAACTGGCTCTCAAGCTTCTTCTTAATGTCCTCGTAAGCGTGGCCTGGAATGCTTCCCTTCCTGTAAAGCTCCTCGACAGCTCTAATCCTCTTCCTCACCCTGTCAAGCTTGTTCTCCGTGCTGAGCGCGTTAACCTTCCAATCAGCCAGGATAACTATGCCGTCGGGGGTGAGCTTAATCCTATCTGCACTGACCTTCTCAAAAACGAAGTCATTAGTGGCTATCTCTATTGACTCAACCTGGCCCGTCACGTCTGTGAATGCGGTGAGGAACTTACCTACGGTCCTCCCGTACTCATCCTTAACGTTTTGACCCATGAATTTTTCGATTTGATCAATACTTACGGACATTATCCACACCACGTTTATGCTCTAACGCCCGTCAATCTTTAAAAAACCTAGAACCCATTATGTCGCAATACTGAGAGCATATTACCACACAGGACCTATTAATCACAGGTGGAGCAAATGGATTTCGATATAGCCTACGTTAAGGGGCTGCAGGTTCTTGACTCAAGAGGGAACCCGACAGTGGAGGCCCTCGTAATTACTGAGGGCGGTGGATACGGTAGGGCGATAGCGCCCGCAGGAGCCTCGAAGGGTGCTTGGGAGGCTGTGGAGCTCCGTGACGGTGGGAAGGACTACGGAGGTAAAGGCGTCGGGAAGGCTGTAGACATGTTGAACAAGGTCGTTGGCCCAGCGATAATAGGCATGGACTCAACCAGGTATAGGGATGTGGACCGGAAGATAATGGAGCTTGACGGAACCCCCAACTTCTCAAGGATAGGTGGAAACACTGCCGTAGCTACTTCACTCGCAGTAATTAAGGCGGCCGCCGACACTGAAGGCATACCTCTATTCGAGTTCCTCGGAGGCAGGAGAGCGACCATGCTTCCGGTCCCGCTCATGAACATAATTAACGGCGGTGCCCACGCAGGTAATGACCTAAGTATACAGGAATTCATGATAGTTCCTGTAGGTGCGGACACCTTCACTGAAGCCTTGAAGATAGCTGTAGAGATATATGCTGAACTCAAGAAGATTCTCAGGGACGAGTACGGGAAGAACGCGGTGAATGTTGGGGACGAAGGGGGTTTCGCACCGCCCCTCAGAAAAACCAGGGAGGCTCTAGAAGTCCTCATGAAGGCTGTTAAGGGTGCCGGCTACAGTGAGGGAGAGGTCTATATAGCCCTCGACGCCGCGGCAACACAGTTCCATGACCCGAAAACCGGGAAATACCTGATCGATAGAGAGGAGCTTAATTCTGAGGAACTTCTGGAGCTCTACCTAAGCATCGTTGATGAGTACCCGATAGTGAGTATTGAGGATCCATTCACGGAGGAAGGCGGGGAATGGTTCATCCAGCTCAGGAAGGCTCTCTCCGGCAAGGCGTTTGTGATAGGGGACGACATAACTGTGACTAACCTTGAACGCACGAAGAAATCTGTTGAGGAAGGCGCTATCGATGGAGCGATAATTAAGGTGAATCAAATAGGGCTATTCACCCTAGCGGAAGAGGTTATTGAGTACCTGCTTCAGGCAGGGAGGAAGGCGATAATAAGTCACAGGAGCGGGGAAAGTGAGGACGCTACGATAGCACACATAGCTGTGGCCTACAGAACCGGGCTCATAAAGACCGGGGCCCCGGCAAGAGGGGAGAGGACGGCTAAGTACAATGAACTGTTAAGAATAGAGGACTACTTAAGTGGGGACGCAGAATTTCCAGGGAAAAACGTGTTTTAAGGTAGAGCGACCGCTATACCCATCAAGGCGGCACCGATCGCTAAAAGAAGCAGGCTGAACTCCTTAACCCTCAGCATAGACATCCATTTAGCCAGCTTAATCGCTCCGTAAATTCCGTAACCTATAGCCACAATCACTATTATGGAGAAACCTATCACAGCAAGCCAGCCTGAAACCCCGCTGACGTTGAAGCTGGTTATTGACTGTATCACTCCCTGCAGAGCCTCAAAACCCATTATACCACCATTAAGAAGGTTTAGAATGAGGTATTCTTAAAAAACGGAACCCCCCTAAACCGGTATAGTCCCTAACCTTAAAAACCCCGGTAGACATGAACTCAAGGATGATGACGGTTAAAAGCGATGAGCCGTGATTAGAGGCTGGGTTCTGACACCCGCATAAACAACGCTAAAAAACACCTCAGCCAATAATAGGGTGGTGTCGATAGATGGTTAAGTGCCCTAAGTGCGGGACTGAGGTGAAGCCTTTAAAGACTTGGCAGTTCGTGGCACCGCTACCGGATGCCGACGGAAGAATAACTATAACCTTAATGGGTTCCTTCAGATGCCCTAACTGCGGATACTCATGGAGAGGAAAGATTTCCACCATAAAGGTCGGCCCTGAAGGCGAGGTGGAGGTCGGTAAAGGGAAGAAGAGGAGGAGAAGGAAGAAAGAAAAGAAGGAGGAGAAACCTCAGGGAACAATCATAGAGATCGATCTTTCGGAGCTAGACGAGGAATGAAGAAGGAGACGAAGGTAGCTATAGCTGAGGCCGTCCTCACAGCAGCAATCATAGCGATAATAGTGATGTCCATAACCGGCGTGTTCATGTTCGCTGTCGTTGAGGGGAAGTCTATGGAGCCCCTGCTTCAGACAGGGGATCTAGTTTTCGTTTACAGAACAGACCCCCACACAATCCATGAAGGCGACGTGGTGGTTTACGAGAGGCCGGGTAGGTCCTTCATAATTCACAGAGTGATTAAGGTTATGGAGGAGGACGGGAAAATGTACTTCATTATTAAGGGAGATAACAACCCCGTACCCGACGGGGCAATACCGTCCGAATGGATAACTGGGAAGGTTCTTTCCGTGGGTGAAGCAACCCTGAAAATCCCGGGGATAGGGTACTTAACGCTGTGCCTCAGATCCATCTTTCATGCAGGTAGTTAACCACATCCCTGCTGTACCTCCCTAAAGAACGCATCTTCTTCAACTCCCTCAGATACTCGGTAAAGCTTAATCCTGCCCTCTCCCTCCACACTTTATAGGCCTCCATAACGCTTCTGTATGCCTCAGCATGATACTCGCAGAGCTTAATGCCGTCTAAATTACTCACAGAAGCTCTCCCACATAAAGCACACCTCTCCCCATCCACCCCCCTACCGGCAAGGGAGAGAAGCTCCCCCTCCCTACCGCTCCTCACAAGACTCTTCACCTTCTTGAGCCTAGGCTCAAGAACTTTCCTAGCCTCAGCAACAACCTCCTCCCTACCCGAATCACCCCTAATTACGGACTGCAGCTTCTCCTCAAAAGCCCTCGTAAGCTCCACAGACACAATCTCCTCAAACAGGTTCCTCAGAATATTGGCTACGTCCTTACCCAGATCAGTAACTTCAATACCTCTGCTACCTGTCTTAAGGTAGCCCCTGCGGAAAAGCACCTCAACGATCTCCGCCCTCGTTGCCTCAGTACCTATGTTTGATGCCTCCATCCACTTAAGGAGCGTGGCCTTCGTGTACTTAGGCGGGGGTTTCGTGAATTGGCGTGTCACCCGAACAGAATCTATCCGGACCTTCTCACCGACGCCTAGCTTAGGGATTTCCTTCTCAGTCAGCTTCATGTACTTATATATAGCGAGCCATCCTCTCTCCAGAATCACCTGCCCAGAGAGACCGAATTCCAAGCCTCCCCCCTCAAACACTAGCTTACTGCTCTTTATCCTGGCAGGGTCTCCGAAGGCTCCTAGATACCTCCTCACAATAAGGTCGTAGACCACCCACTCCAGCTTGCTGAGCTTCCTCCTAGGCCTCTCCCCAGTTGGATATATTGCGGGGTGGGCAGGGTCATCCCTCCTCCCCTGGACTGGGGCTAACACCTCCTTCTCCAGAACCTTGCTGCAGTAAGTCGAGTAGTACTTGGCTTTACCTAGGGACTCAATAATTCTCCTATGAGGAACCCCCTTAGGAAGCTTCTGAGAGTTTGTTCTAGGGTAGCTTATGAGTGAGTCAAGGTATAGTGACTCAGCCACCCTAAGTGTTTGGGCAGGCGATATCCCGGCGACCTTGGAAGCAACTAGTTGAAGCTCAGGCAGGTTGAATGCAGGGAGCGGCTTAATCTCCTTAACGTTGCTCTCCTCCTTAACCACCTTAAGGAATCCTTCACTCCTGAGAGTCTTCGCCGCATTAACGGCCGCATCCCTAGTCTTGAGGGGAGGGAAAAGATTCTCAAGCCTGTACTTCTTACCATTAATGATTACTGAGACCGAGATATTGAATATCACTTCCGGAATGAATGTCTCCCTCTCCACATGCCGCCTTAAGGCCTGCAAGAGTGTTGGGGACTGAACCCTGCCAGCACTCAACACCTTCCTATCCTTAGAGACCCGCCTATAGAAATCCATTAGGGCCCTGCTTACATTAATTCCCCATATCCAGTCAAGCTCATGGCGGCATAGACCCGCCTCAACCATATCTAGGTCGAGCGGGTGCAGCTCCATAAAGGCCTTAAGGAGCTCGTCCTTAGTTAGGGCAGAGAACTTAGCCCTCTTCGCCCTCTCAACATCACCGAAGTGCTTAATGATTAGATACCCTATCACCGACCCCTCGATATCGAAGTCGCACGCATTAACGAACTCTGAAGCACCCTTACTAAGCCTCTCCAGAACAGCGAAGTACTTCCTCACATAACCTGATTTAGGATCTGCCTCCCACCTAGGGACCCACTCATACTCGAATACCGGGTAGCTCCTCCTCCTAGTTTTTAAGGTGAAGAGATGTCCTACAGCGGGAGCGATAACGACGTCCCTACCCCCGAAAGAGCCTTTCCAGTAGGTCACGCCATTCAGTCTCACCCTTGAACGAATCCCTAAGGCGGCAGCTATCTTTGAGGCGGCCCTAGGCTTCTCAGCTATTATTAGGACGTAACCGCCCTTACTCGACGTCAAAGGAATCACCTAAGTGGGGAAAGGAAATGTTAGGGCCAGGAGGAAGGCATATAGTGCACCTATTTTCAGCCGATCTCCCGCGTTAAGTTTGGAGAGAGTGTTCGCTGCACCATAATGCGGCCTCGTGCCTGAAATGAACCAGGCAATAAGCATGAAGAACCCTAACCAGCTTAGGGGAGGGTAGAGGAAGGCGACCGCGAACCCTCCCAAGGCAGTAGCGATGGAGACGTACCTATGTATCTTCACGCTTGTTAATGCTCTGAAGACATGTCCCCCGTCAAGCTGACCTACAGGCAGAAGGTTAGCGAAATGAATCAAAAGTATCAGATAGGCTGCCTCTGCCGCAGGATTCATGAGCACTACAGACCCCGGCTCAACCGGGATAAGCCTGCTCACTAGGAGGGAGCCTAAGGGAGCGACCGATATAGGGATGAGAAGCCCCCTACTTATTGCTTCAGCAACCTGCTCCTCAGGCACCTGCGGCGAAAGGGCATACGCCCCTCCGAATAGTGCGAGGGCCAGCAGGGTGCCCACTAAAGGGCCGGAAATACCTAGCTTCGCAAGCTCCTTAACGTGCTTAGGTAGGTACAGAAGCTGGATAATGGCCCCGAATGTACCTAAAGGCGATATGAGGGGTGCCGGAATCGGGAGAGGGAATGAGGCAGGGAGTTTAGTCCTCATAGCGGTGATGAAGTGTCCTGCCTCATGCAGAAATATGGGGAGAAGAACCGCAAGGGAGAAGAAGAGTGTCCCTACCCAGATATTGGTTCCCTCAATAGATATCCCCATGTTCCTCAGCGAGGCAATAACTTCATTATATGACTGCACACTGAAGTAACCTGTGATCGCTACTGAAGCGACGGTGGCACCAAGCAAGGCCGCGGCAAGCTTTCTCCTAACCTTAACTCTTCGGGGACTGTTCGGGAGGACAAGCACGTAGGTATCGCCGCTGCCCGTGAGTAGAGGGTAGTAACCCTTAGGAACGACCTCATCGTAGAACAGAGAGAATGCCTCCTCGAGAGAGTAGCCGGGGAGGGGCTCCACTATGTATTCGGTGGACGTCTCCGTCCTCCCAGAAAGTATGAATGTGAAGTACTTAGATAGCTCGGCCTCGACCTCATGAGGACCGTACTCATCACTCAACGGGAGGACCAGCCTCAGAACTCGACGAAGCCGAACAGCTTCTTCTCCAACTCAATAAGTTTAGCTACGGGAATCATCTCCTCATTACCGTTAGGGAGCCTCCTAATCAGGGTGAATGGAAGGACCCCGCTCCTCAGCTCCTCCTTAGCTATCTCGACAGGGTCTTTCGGGAGCTTACTCACATCAATCAAAGGTATTGCGCCGAGGTCAAGCTGAAGAGCCCTAGCAGCAATTATTCTCGCCTTCTCATACCTTGTCAGCCTGAGTGGGCCGTACCTCACCTCAGCCTTCTTGATGTGCGAAATAATGTTGTCCTTCATACCCAACACTACCAATCATTTATTAAGGAGGGATAATAAACGTTAGATCCCTCAGAAAAGAAAAAGATGTTTCTTTTACTCGAATCCGTAGCTACCCATTCCACCCATGCCGCCTGGGCCGCCGGCGCCGCCTTCCTTCTTCTCTTCAGGCTTAGTCGGGGATGCAGCCACCACGTCATCTACCTTAAGGATGGCTGCAGCCGCCTCAGTCGCTGCCTTAATCACCTGCTTCTTCACAATCACCGGGTCAATGATATTGATCTGGGTTATGTCCTCAACAATCTTTCCATTCATTACGTCAATACCTGCATTGATCTTGCCTTCGCTGTGAAGCTTCCTCAGCTCCATCACAGCATCTATTGGGTCGAGCCCTGCGGTCTGAGCCAGTACGGCAACTATCTCCTCCAGAGCATCGGCCATTGCCTGTACCGCCAGCTGCTCCTTACCGCCGACACTCTCAGACCACTTCCTCAGCCTTAAAGCAACCTCTACCTCTACAGCACCGCCTCCAGGAACCATCTTCGGGTCTCTCAGCACGTTCCTTATTGAGTGAAGCGCGTCGTGGAATGATCTCTCGGTGTCGTCGAGGACCATATCGCTTGATCCCCTGACCAGTATGGTCACTGCCTTCGGGTTCTTACATCCCTCCACAAACACCATCTTGTCGTTACCTACCCTCCTTTCCTCAACAAGCTTCGCGTAACCGAGATCCTCAGCAGTGAGGTCCCTTATGCTGGTCACTATCTTACCGCCGGTGGCTCTCTCCAGTTTCTCCATGTCTGACCTCTTAACCCTCCTTACTGCGAGTATTCCTTTCTTAGCTAGGAAGTGCTGCGCCACATCATCAATACCCTTCTGACAAATCACCACGTTAGCGCCGGTCGCAGCAATCTTCTCAACCATCTCCTTAAGCATCCTGGTCTCTTCGTCAAGGAATATCTTTATCTGCTCCGGGGATGTGATGTTTATCTTCGCCGTTATGTCAGGCTTCTCGATCTCGAGAGGTGCGTCAATCAGGGCTATCTTAGCCTCCTCAACCCTCCTAGGCATGCCGGGATGCACAACCTCCTTATCCAGAACAATGCCGTAGATTAGCTGTGTGTCGGCTAAGGAAGCTCCATGCTTCTTAATTATCTGTATGTTGTCCAGGTCGACATAGATCTTCCCATCCCTCTCTTCAGCAACCTGCTTCACTGCCTTAACAGCTATCTCCGCGAAGTGGTCCCTAACGCCGTGGACTGCCTTGCTTGTCAGGGCGGTGTTCGCAATCTTCTTCAGTGTCTCAATATCTTCCAGATCAATCTTCCTGGATATTGTTTCCGCGAACTTCACTGCCTCGTCAAGGGCGCGCTTATACCCGTTAATAATGACTGTCGGGTGAACGTCCTTTGCCAGGAGATCCTCCGCAGCTTTCAGAAGCTCTCCCGAGAAGATGACGGAGGTCTTGGTGCCGTCACCCACCTCATTGTCCTGCCCCTTAGCTATCTGGACAAGCATCTTGGCTGCGGGGTGCTGCACATCCATCTTGTCGAGGATGGTTGCGCCATCGTTAGTGATTGTTATGTCGCCTAAGGTATCTACAAGCATCTTATCCATGCCTCTAGGGCCGTAGGTTGTTCTAAGCATCTCGGCAATAGTGATTGCCGCCATCATGTTGGATCTTAAGGCTTCAGCACCGCTAGTCCTCTGAGTGCCTTCCTTAAGAATTAGTACAGGTATTCCTGCAGTTGGTGAAATTCCTCTTGCGGACATGTTCTCATCCCTTGAATTTAATTAAGTAGACTTCTATATAAGCTTTAAGATAGGGGAGCTAATACTTAAAAGCCCGCTGGATTTCTACTTAAATAGGTTTGAATATGGGTAAGGTAAGGACGTCACTGGTTAAGAGGACTGCGAGAAGGTTGCTGGAGCTCTACCCTAGCGAGGTCTCTACAGATTTCGAGGCGAATAAGGAGCTTGTGAATAAGTATGTCTACCTAAAATCTAAGAAGATGAGGAACCAGATAGCGGGTTATTTGACTCATCTAGTCAAGCTGCAGAAGAGGATGGAGGAGGCGGAAACCCCGCCTGCTTAGGGGACTTATTCTTGCAGGAGGATCTTGAGAAAGAGCCTTCAGTAGTTCTCGAGTTTTTGGGCCAGTTAAGGACGTACATAGGTAGGGAAAGCGTTACTTTGAGCCTTAAGGATGGTGCATCGCTGAGGGACGTGTTTATTGAGGCTAGAAGGAAGTACCCGCAGCTTAGGGAAGTAGTGAGTGAGGAGGGAGAGGTCTCGAGCACATACCTAGTTTTCATTAACGGGAAAGATTCTGAGCTTCTAGGCGGGTTAAGTTACAAGCCCTTACCAGGAGATAAGATTACTTTGGTGCCGGTGAGTCATGGAGGATGAACACGTAAAGAAACTTATGCAGGTGCTTGAGCTATCGGAAGGCCTTAGTTACAGGCTCTGCAGAACTCTTGATTCTGAGGCCTTGGAGAAGGCGCAGTCTGTGTCTTCAAGCGAGAAATGTGTTGTTCAGGTAATTCCGGAACGCATAGTTCTCGGGTGGAGGCAGTTAGCCCTACCTCTCCTTCTGACTCGGGAATCCTACCTGAAGGGGTACAGCGTGAGCAGTAAGCCAAGCATTCAGTACATACTTTTCCTGGCAGCAACCCGACAGATATCTAAAGCTGTGGAGATGCTTAAGGAGTTCAGCAGCCCTCCTTACATCATTGTGACGGACTGCAGCAAGGAGGTGTATGAAGGCATTAAGGAGGTGATTAACTGCGAGGAAATACCTCCTACCTCCTTAGGCGGCGGGGTAGATGTTGAGGCTGTTAAGTCTTTCTACGGGCTTGAGAGGAGTGATGCAGATAGGGAATCTCTTGAAATGACGGTATTAACAAAGATATCGTCCTCTAAACTTCTCATGCGGAAGTAAAAAATGCTTAAATCTATGTTGTGAAAGTGGTATATTGAGTGATGCTTATGATGGAAGAGGAGTGGGAGTGGGAAGAAGAGGAAGAGGAGGAGTGGTGGGAAGAGGAAGAGGAATGGGAAGAGGAGGAATGGTGAGGTAAACCCCCAGCAAATTAAACTTGTTTTACTTTCTGCACTCCCCACACAAGGTATTTCGTGGTGTGTCAGAGATTAATCCTCTGTCATCGATCCATGCCGTCACCACTCATCATCCGTGTTCCTTACTGAAACAAGCCTTTAAGGTTACTTGAAGTATTGAGGTGGTGCTGAGGGTATGGTCAGGGTAGCTGTGATCGACTACGACCTGTGTAAGCCCCATCGATGCACAGCGGAGTGTGTCAGGTTCTGCCCAATAAATAGGAGTGGAGGGAAAGCGATAGAGCTCTCAGACATCGTGGGCGGTAAAGCACTTATCTATGAGAAGGCCTGCATAGGTTGCGGAATCTGCGTCAAGAAATGCCCCTTCGAAGCAATAACGATTGTTAACCTACCCGACGAACTGGAGAAGAGGGTTATCCACAGGTATGGACCTAACGCCTTCAAGCTCTACGGCCTTCCCATACCTCAGCAGGGAATGATTGTAGGTATTGTGGGGAAGAACGGCACGGGGAAAACAACCTCCATCAGGATTCTTTCAGGGGAACTCATACCTAACCTAGGGAACTATGAGGAGGAAGCCTCATGGGAGAAGGTCCTTAGAAAGTTCAGAGGAACTGAACTCTATCAGTACTTCAGCAAGGTCGTGAATAAAGAGATCAGGACAATTCATAAGATACAGCACGTCGACATGATAAGGAAGTACGTTAAGGGTGTTGTGAAGGAAATCCTTCAGAAGGTTGATGAGAGAGGCCTCGTTAATGATGTGAAGAACCTTCTCCACTTGGAAAGCGCATGGAACAATAACGTCAGGAACCTTAGTGGTGGTGAGTTACAGAAGTTCGCTATCGCGGCGGCCCTTCTGCGAGACGGGAATGCTTATTTCTTCGACGAGCCTTCAAGCTATCTCGACGTGAAGGAAAGGTTTTCCCTATCTAAGGCAATTAAGGAGCTCCTACCTAAGAACGCCTACGGATTTATTGTGGAGCATGACTTGGCGGTGCTTGACTACACATCAGATAATGTTGCGATAGTCTACGGCGAGCCGGGGGCCTACGGAATCTTCTCAAAGGTCTACTCGGTAGGGTCCGGAATTAATCACTTCCTCCTGGGCTTCCTACCTGCTGAAAACATGAGGCTGAGGAAGGAGCCCATAGTATTCCATGTGCATGCGAAGGCCCCCGAGAGGGAGCTGAAGCAGAGGATGCCCTACATCACGTGGCCGCCGATGAAGAAGAAGCTCGGATCCTTCACACTTGAAGTTAAGGAGGGGGACAGCTACATGGGTGAGGTCATAGGGATTCTCGGCCCTAACGCGATCGGAAAAACGACCTTCATAAAGCTTCTTGCGGGCGTGATAGAGCCTGACGAGGGGATCACGGTCACTGAAGGACTTAACATAAGCTACAAGCCTCAGTACATACGTGCGGAGGAGTATGAGTGGGAGACCGTTGAGGAGGCTTTTGATGACCTTGGACGTGAAGGTCTGGCGAAAACTGAATGGTTCCAGGTGGACGTGATTAGGCGTTTAAGGCTTCACAGGCTTGGGGAAAGGAAAATCACTGAGCTGAGTGGTGGGGAGCTGCAGAAGTTCGCTATAGCGATAGCCCTGGCTAAGGAGGCAGAGATATATCTGATTGATGAGCCCTCTGCATACATAGATGTTGAGGAGAGGCTGACCGTGGCTAAAGCCATAAAGAGGGTGAGTGAGGTTAGGAGGACAGTCACGTTCCTAGTGGATCACGATATTGCAGTGATAGATTACGCGGCTGACAGAGTGATGGTGTTTGAAGGGACTCCGGGTGTTGAGGGTGTGGCTAACCCGCCCGTAGATCTGAGGAGCGGTATGAACAGGTTCTTGAAGAACGTTGGAATAACGTTCAGGAGAGATCCTAAGACAGGGAGGCCTAGGGTGAATAAGCCGGGCTCCTACCTAGACAGGAAACAGAAGTCTTTAGGGGAGTACTACTACATACCTAAGACTTCTGAGCCTGTGGAGGAGTAGCTCCTTTACGCTTAAATTTCAACACGTCTAAAAAGAATTGGTGATGTTCATGGCCGAGAAAGTTAAGACAACTCTAAGCGTTATTAAGGCAGATATAGGCTCCCTAGCAGGCCACCATATAGTGCATCCTGACACGATGGCTGCGGCGACAAAGGTTCTTGCGGAAGCTAAAAGCAAGGGCCTAATCATTGATTTCTACGTGACCCATGTAGGTGATGACCTGCAGTTAATAATGACTCATAGGAAAGGTGTTGACGCGCCTGAGATCCATGAGCTCGCATGGGACGCCTTCAAAGAGGCTGCTAATGTGGCTAAGGAGCTTGGGCTTTATGCGGCGGGCCAGGACCTCCTAAGCGATGCGTTCTCCGGTAATGTTAAGGGTCTCGGACCTGGAGTTGCTGAGATGGAGTTTGTGGAGAGGCCTTCCGAGCCCGTAGCAATATTCATGGCCGACAAGACAGAGCCAGGCGCGTTCAACCTGCCGATCTTCAGGATATTCGCCGACCCCTTCAACACTGCGGGACTAATCATTGACCCAAGGCTCCACGGAGGGTTCAAGTTCGAGATATTCGACGTATTCGAGAGTAAGGCGGTGACGCTCTCAGCCCCTGAAGAGATGTATGACATACTTGCAATCATAGGTACTCCGTCAAGATACATAATTAAGAGGGTTTTCAGGAAGTCAGATAACGAGATAGGTGCTGTAGTGAGCGTTGAGAGGCTTAACCTGATTGCAGGTAAGTACGTAGGTAAGGACGACCCTGTTGCTATAGTGAGGGCGCAGTCAGGCTTCCCTGCAATGGGTGAGGTTCTGGAGCCCTTCAGCTTCCCCCACCTGGTGGCGGGATGGATGAGAGGCTCCCACCACGGGCCCTTAATGCCGGTGCCTCAGAGGTACGCTAAGTGCACACGCTTCGACGGCCCGCCCAGAGTTATAGGGCTAGGTTTCCAGATAAAGAACGGTAAGCTGGTAGGTCCTTCAGACCTCTTCGACGATGTGGCGTTCGACGAGACTAGGAGGCTTGCCCAGCAGATAACTGACTATATGAGGAGGCACGGGCCCTTCATGCCTCACAGACTAGGCCCGGAGGAGATGGAGTACACAACACTGCCATCAGTCCTAGAGAAACTCAAGGACAGGTTCGTAGAGATTAAGGGAGAGCCTAAGGCAAGGGAACCTAAAACGAAGACAACGATGCTCACGCATGAGTAAACCAAACAGCCTTTTTAACTTAAAATAGCTGAGTGAGTAACCTAAGCGGTGAGCCGGTTGGTTAAGATTTTAGCCATCAACTTCAAGGCCTACAGATCCTCCTACGGTCAGAAAGCTCTCCAGATAGCGAAGGCTGCGGAAGATGTGGCCAAGAAATTCGTGATTCAGGGTGTGGAAGTAATAATCATCCCCCCACCTACTGAGATCGAGAGGCTTGCCTCTAGGCTAACTGCCGCTAAGGTTTTTGCACAGCATGTTGACGCTGTAAGTGAGGGCGCCTACACAGGGCACATAACGCTCGGCATGGTTAAGGCAGCAGGCGCTGAAGGCGTCATGATTAACCACAGCGAGAGAAGGATAAGGCTGGACGAGATAGAGTGGATAATAGAGAAATCAAAGGAGTTAGGTATGAGGACCCTAGTATGCGCGAACACCCCTAAGGTTGCTTCCTCCATAGCGCTCATGAAGCCGGAAATGATAGCTATAGAACCTCCGGAACTCATAGGTACAGGAATACCTGTATCGAAGGCCAAGCCCGAAGTAGTTACGGGCGCCCTGAACGCAGTAAAGTCCGTCACTACATCTGTGAAGGTTCTGGCCGGTGCCGGAATCACTGACCCTGAAGACGTGTCCGCCGCCATAGATCTGGGCGTGGACGGAGTGCTTGTCGCATCAGCAGTGATGAAGGCGGAGAACCCTGAAGCCAAAATAAGGGAGTTTGCGGAAGCATTACTTAAGAGGTAACGGATTTTAGCATTACGTAATTAATGTTAACCGAACGGGCCCGTGGCCTAGCCTGGACAGGGCGCCGGCCTGCGGAGCCGGAGGTCCCGGGTTCAAATCCCGGCGGGCCCGCCACACAACTCCATATGTATCTTGTGCTCACTTATCTATCCTTTAGTTGTGCGAGGCCTCAAGAAAGGCAGGTTAGGGAGCACGTAAACAGCAATCATCCCTCATTGTTCTCAGTAATCCACCAGACGTGGCCGTGGCAGTGTCCGATAGGCTGTTGCCATGCGCTGTATGGAGTCTTCTGCGGTGGGAGACTAACCCAGATATCGGTGGGTATGTCCTGGAGAGTTCCCGTCCATTTCAGCCCATTATTCAACTCCGTGAAGTGGTCATCAATAAAGTCAAGATGATTCGGTGTCAGGAACCAGAGGAAATCCGCATATACTTGATTCCCCCTGAGCCACATTTTCCCGTAGACCTTGAATGTTGCTTGGATTGAGCCGTTTCCTAGGCACTTAATAACCACCTCAGAATGGTTCACCCCTCTCAAGTACTTCTTTTCAAGGCCGTTCAGGAGATTGCTCTTTATCTGCGGGAGTGCTTGGAGACATTCCTCCTTACTACTCAAGGAGCTGTAGCTAATCACCTCTCTAAACGTTATGGCTTCATCTTCAATGCCGAGCCTAATGCTTACCTTCACAGGTGTTTGCACACGTACGGAACCCACTCCTGTGAAGGTTGTGGAAGTGGTTAGGGAGGTCTGTTGAGGGTGGTAAAGGAAGTAAACTGAAGCAGACACAATCACAGCAAGTGCAAGGAGGGCTATAAGTAGGTATTTCCCTCCCATCTTTTTTCATGGGTGGAGGGACTACGGAAGAAATAAGTGTTGTTCATGCGGCTCGAATACGTATACTTCTGTTTTTAACCTCTTAAGATAATTAACTTTATCGATTGGGTAAGTTTTTAAGCCTATATTCTAGTTAAGTAGGTGAATACATAATGAAGGCATCTAGTGCATTACTGGGGATGGTACTCTTCATAGGTGCTATCATTCTCCTGATAGTTGCGTTATTTCCCGTGATGATGGCTCAAGACATTGTTAACGGCGACTGGCAGGGATTCAGAGACGTGCTGGAGTGGTGGTACTGGATAGCACGCATTGTGGGTATATTCACAGGTATCCTGATGCTGATTTCTGGTATAGCCATGCTATTCGCGCCTAAGCCTAGGGTAGACATGCTTGTGGCCGGAATTATTGCCACATGGTACTATGGCTGGATATTCCCGGCCTTCTACTCGTTGCTGGTGACCTTATCGATGGGTGCTGAGGTCACAGGTAGGGATGTTGTCGCCCTCGTAGTATATGCAATGATCTATATAGGCATAAACGTCAGGATGATGAGCATGCAGCTTTCAGCCATGCAGACCCAGCCACCAGGATCAGCGCCAACAACTCAGGAGTCTCAGGAGACTCAGTGAAGAGTAGAAGCTACGTAAAACAAACACCCCTATTTTCAATTTTTACTTTTGAGGAAAACATTCTTAAGTACTTTAAGTCCGTTAAAGTAATTGGTTAACGAAGATGAAGGTAACGGTAGTTTTTCTGGCTAGGGCAGGTGACATAGTTGATCCCTCTAAGAGGGTTGTCGAGCTAGAGCTTCCGGAGGGTTCTACATTGAGGGATCTTTTCCGCGAGATATCAAGGTCAGTCAGCAGGAGGTTAGGCGACGGTGTTCTTAGCGGACGCCTAATCTTCAAGATATGGGTTGACGGTGTGGAGACAGCTAATTTTATGATGATGTTGAGGGACGGTTCGAGAGTAATGATATCCACTCCCGAGATGGGCGGGTGAGGTTTCTAGCTCATAAGTAAATAGTTTTATGATGCTCAACGCTTAATGATTTGGTGGACCATACGGAAATTCAGTACGAGTGGTTCATCGAGATTGCTGTCCTGCTGATAGCTGCCAGGCTTATGGAGGGTGTTGTTGAGAGACTTAGACAGCCCAAGGTTTTCGCGTGGATAATCATCGGCTTGGCCCTTCCGTTTCTAGGGTATCACGTGTCGATAGTGACGTCCTTGCTGGGGATACTCGGCATCATTGTCTACCTTTTCTATATAGGCCTGGAAGGTTCACTGAGAGGTTTCTTGAAGGGGCTTAAGACAGCCGGCCCGGTTGCATTTGGAGGAGTTGCTGCAGCTCTCCTAATCCCTATACCGGTTGGTCTCCTACTAGGCCTCGGTTTCCAGGAGAGCTTCGCTTTAGGTGTTGCATTAGGGGCGACCTCAGTTACATTAACTGTCAAAACTATGGAGGAGCTTGGAAAATTACACAGTAGGGAAGGGCAGGCAATATTAGGTGCCGCAGTGGTTGACGATGTACTGGGTCTCGCCCTTCTGAGCACGCTTCTAGGTATCACTGAAGGGGAAACGGTGAGCGTTATCTTAACTATAGTGGAGATCGCTGTGCTGGCTTTCGCGGTATGGTTCGGCATAGCCTACGCCTTCCAGAAGGTCGGTAAGCCTCTATACCGATACTTCTCTAGGCTCAGTGATGAGGCTCCCGGCCTAACTCTGACGTTCGCAATTCTACTAATTTTTTCATATTTTGCGGTTCAGCTTCGCCTCAGCTCAATCCTCCTCGCTTACGCCTTGGGGTTAGGGCTTTCTACCCATAGGTACATCGCTAAGAAAGTGGAATCACTTATGTACCCGCTCATAGTTCTTTTCACTCCTCTATTCTTTATTGATGCAGGATCCCTCCTGAATGTGGAGGAACTCTTCGGAATAAACTTCGGTAAGTCCCTAGTCGTGATAATAACTGTAATTATTCTAGGGTTCCTAACCAAACTAATAGGATGTTACATCCCTGCAAGGCTCTTAGGATTCAGCCATAGAGACAGCCTCGTCATAGGTGTGGGCATGGTGCCTCGCGCCGAGGTAATGATGACAGTTGCCCTAGCAGCAAAAGACTCCGGGATAATGGGGTCTTCAACCTACCTCGGTCTAATACTCCTCCTGCCAATAACCTCTCTTATTGTTCCGCCACTCATAGCTAAGCTTTACAGATAGCTTAACGAAGGACGGAGGAATTCGTTTTTATTACTTCTATTTCTATTCACAACTCGGTGATTATAGCGGAGAGACCTGTAATGAGTCCCGGGAAGGAACAGATCTTGAGATGGCTTGCGAAGGAGCTGAGAAAGAAAGGCTTCGAGGTAAGGAGGGACTACATAATAGATGTTGCTGGTGTGACCCACGTCGTTGACTTACTCGCTATCCTCACGCCGGTGACTGATGTCGATGTGAAGCTTGCCTTCATAGTTGACTATAAGGAGCTTACTCCGGAGGATATTGAGAGGTACTACGTATGGAAGCAGGAGGGAGGATTCGATAAGGTTGTGGTCATAGCTACAGGCAAGGTCGATGTGGAGGCCTACGAGCTGGCTAAGAGGTTCGGCGTCGACATTGTTAGGGCCGGGAGAGATATGGAGATAAAGTATAAGGAATTAGGAGAGTATATCGTGGCCCATGTTCATCCAGTTATAGCGAAGGAGAAAGCTGTCGAGATACTGAAGAAGCATGAGAAAGGGTTCTTCCGACGTAAAGGGGAGTTAATCGCTTCACTACTGACCTACATCCCTCTAATTGAGTTCGAGGCTGAGGCCATGGTTAAGGGAGCTACTGAGGAGGAGTCAGTGATTAAGGTGATTGTCTTAACTTTTGACGGTATTCGAGGAGCCTTAGTTGTTGAAGAGGGAGGAACTGTTAAGCCTTTGAAGGAGAGGGGGAGTTATGCGGAGATAAGTGATCCCGCCTTAGACGTCCTGAAGATCTTGGTGAGAGACAGCTATAAAACTATAAGCGAGCTGGCGATGGAGCTTAAGCTGAGTGAGGGGAAGATACAGTCAATATCCAACTTCCTTCTAGGGAAGGATCTTGTAGACATATACTCAGATATGGTTGAGCTGAGGAAAACACTCTATGAGAGAAACTTCTCGGTGAGCAAGCTTCTTGCGGAGAAAGGGCTTAGAATGCATGACGGGGACCCGCCTGACGATAAGGACACACTGGTGATTTTCCCGAGGGTTTCTATGGAGAGGCTGATATCTTTCATGGAGGCTCTAGCTCATAAGATTAAGTCAATAATGCTGATCTATTACCCCTTCTATGTGGGGTTCTTGCAAGACCTTAACGACGTCTCTACTAGATGGCTTGTCACCATAGATGGGATAACTGGTAATGAATCTCCGGAGATGGTTTGGCTCCTTAGCCAGGTTCAAGACATCCTTGAGGATAAGGCGCTGAAGAGGGTTACTTCTCAGTAAATAGGTACCGAAACTATTTCCACGTAACCCAGCGACTCAAGCTGTACGGCCTCAGTCACATCCAAATATATTATGGAGCTTTCAGTCCTTACCTTACCCTTCAGCTGTATAGGCCTCTTAACCTTGACAGGTACTTTCCCCTCCCAGTCGATAAGGCCTGTGAAGATAAGGTAGTAAAGCCTCGTCAGGGAGTCCTTAAGTCTTGAAAGAAGCTTCGCGTCTTCCGACTTACTTGAAGGGACCTGCCTAAGGGATTTATACAGCCTTACGTTAGGTAGAGAGCTAACCACAGACCTAACTATCTCTACATAGTCACTGCATTCATGTACAGCTGGGTTGCTGTTACACCAGCTCAGAATTTCTAGGGTTTCGTTACGTATTCCGTCAATAAGCTGCTTATCTATATCCATCGGTTCAAGATCGCTTAACTCCTTCCGGAGGAACTCCCTCAACATTCTTGCTCTGTAGTTACTTCCTAGAAACTAATTAAAAATAGTTGAGGCCGATCACATAACTCTAATTATTTTCGCTAAGTCGTTGAGCTGAAGATAGACCCCTATAGGTAAAGGCACAAGTAAAGTCTGCCCCTTAACAAGATTTATCTCGGTTCCGAATGATAAGGTAAGGGAAGGGAGGTTAACCAAGCTCTTAACCATTGCCTCTCCCTTGAAGGGGGAGAGATGTATTCCGTAGGTGAAGCTAATGAGCTGGCTTTCGCTGCTGAAAGGTATGGAAGGTAGCCCAGACTTCCCGTTAATTGTCCCCCTAATCCTTATTAGTCTGGAGAGATCTTGAGTCACCTGCTCATCTATCTCTACTTTCACATTCTCAACGAGTTCAGCTGGAGGGAGATGTCTCGCTTCCTCAGGATCCACCAAGCTGAAGAGTCTTCTCCTCCACCCTCCGCTCTCAGCTATTCTCTGATCTAACTTTATTTTAGGTGGGAGGATGCGGGTTATCTTCAGCCCTATACCCTTGATATAGTCGATAAGCTCCCTTCTCTGGGAGGATGTAAGGTTAAGCCACTCATTATCCTTTGGACGTACGACAGTGTGAAAACCTCTATTTCCTGTGAAGTATATCTCTATTTCGTCCTTGGAGAATCCGAAGTCGTTCTTAAGTATGTCGAGTAGCCTCAGCTCATGCTCCTTCCCCAGCTCGATGCATTCAGGTGTAAACACATGTATCTTAGGCCCCTCCTCCAAGGTTATTGTATCGCTTCTACATCCCTTTATGTGGTCCACGTCTATGTCGAATAAAAGTTCAGCACCTATGAGTCCCTTATCATCCATCCTCTCCGCAGCGGGATCCCGGTAGAGCGCGACAGAGTAGTAGGAATTCCTAGGCGTTTCCTTAACCAGGTACTCCCTCAGAGAAGCTAGGCTTGTGAAGGAGAGGTGCCTCACATACTTCCTCGTCCTGTAGTTTTGGAAGGCGAACTCCCTGAGCAGGAAATCCTCTGGCAGAGAAAGATCGAAGCTGGAGTAGTACCTCTGCAGAATTTCTTTCAGGAGGTCTTCACTCTGCTCTTGGAGCGACATAGTAGTTCAGCTTTGCGCCTTGAATGAAGTTAAGTTCGAGGTGTACAGGCATGTCTGAGTCTGCACGCAGGACAGCTGCGTCAGCCAGCTTAATAGGTTGCTTAACGTAGGTGAAGTACTCCATACCGAAGCTCACTGTGAAGCCTGGATTATCGACCTTGGAGTCCTCGAGGACGCCTTTCTCAACCGAAAGAATCACTTCAGCCTCCCCCAGATCGCTCTCGGATCTCAGGGTCAGGTTACCGTCCTTCTCCCCTATCCATAGAACCTCCCCAACATCCTCAATTCCCGAAATAGATTCGTAGAGAACCTCCCCAGGCATCTTGAACTCGTTGGCGAGTTCCAGGCTTAGCTCAGGGATCTCCTCACCTAAATGCTCTGCCCTAAGCGGCAGGGTGAAGTATCTGGGAACACCTCTCCTCTCAAACACTAGAGTGATGTATGACTCTGTGGACTTAATCGATATCTTGTCATCTCTCTCAGCACTCCGCATAATTTTACCGAAATCCTCTAGGTTAATGGTCAAGGACTCTTCCCCATCAACCTCGAACTCGTCGAAGGACTCCTTCGGGATCATGAACTCGATGAGGGCGGTTTTCGAAGGATCCATGGCTCTAAACCATAGGCCTTCCCCATTAACCTTCAGAATTGCTGTCTCAATAAACTTGGCAGTGGCGGCCGTGACATATCTCCATAACCTAGCATCAGCGAATGAAATCCTCAACTGTAACACCAATTACCTTACACTGTTCCCGGAAATAAAACTGATTATGACTTACTCGTATTCGCGCCATGTGTATCCGCATCTTGCGCATCTGTAGATACGGGTAGGAGGCTCGTCAGCAGATCTTGTCTGGATAATCATGTAGTAGGCTTCATCATACCCGCACTTAGGGCATTTAACACCCTTCACTTTCGGTAGGGATCTGTAGTTGTCCTCATGGCTCAGGATAAACATTTTCTCAGTTTCTTTATGGTGGACTTTCTTACTTATGACGCCGCTTCTAGAGCTTACCTCCTTAACGTATCCGCACTTAGGACACACTAATACGGTTTTCCCGTTCTTTCTCTTCGGAACCATTATACTTCCGCAACGAGGACAGAACTCCATGCCTGCTCACCTAACCTATTAGGAAGTTACGTGTTTTAGGCATATTAAACTACTCGTCTCATCAATCAATTTCTTGAGGAACGGTAGGTATTCCTTAACTCCCGGAGCGTCGACAGGTTCCTTCAAGTCGTAGAAGTCAGTGATAACTATATTCACTTCATCCAGTATTGAGGTTTCCTTAAGTCTGTTGAGTGCATCCACGTATGTACCCTTAACGAGACCTACATGCTCCAAGCCTTTAAGGCCTCTGAGAAGAGCATACATTACGTATGTGTCTCCGCAGTCCAGTGTCTGCATGAGAAGCGTTCGAACTTCCTTCTTCATTCCTCAATGCCTAAGGAAGTGTTAAGCGTCTTAAGAAGCTCCTCCAGAATCCCTCTAGTGTCCTTAATCACTTCCTTAAAGACTTCTAGGGGGTGAACCTCACCGTCAGTAACTATTCTGATGGTTGGGCTACCTTCCAGAGGGTGTTCTATAGTGTATGCAGCTAGGCGGACATGAGGGTGGTTGAGCGCATGTTTAGCAATTAAATTCCCGAGGGTGTGGTCCTCACCGACTAGCTTGATCACCAGTTCCTTGGAGGTTAATTTCTTTACTTCAGTCCTCAATTCTCTCCCTCCTTCTCTCCTACAAGCTTTCTTAATAAGTTTCTCCACTCCTCCTTCACCGAAATCCTCACACCCTCCTTCACAAGCACCCCGGACTCCTCCAGCCACTTAGCTGACTCCACAGGGTCTTCCCTCGTGAAGAAGGAGTAAGCTATTACGAGGGACTTAGCCGCTCTGGACATTTTAGGCATTGCCTTAGATATCTGGGTAAGTCTGTCTGAGAGATCCTGTGCAGTTGAGAGAATTTCTTGAGGTGATGTGCCATGTATTATTAGTCTGTCACCGTCCTTGACTATCGGTATTCCCATGAGTTTAAGGACCTCGATGAAAGCATCTGCAGGCACGGGCCTCCCCAGCTCCTTGTTAAGTGTGCTTAACCTGACGCTAACTCTTCCACCCCCAGATGTGTGAAGCTCTCTCCACCTCCGGTAGGCATTCATTAAAGCCTTCTTAGTTGCGTAGGCTTCAGACCTAGAACCATATATCCATACGGTAATCCCGTTGCCTTCCACACTGTACTTAATCAAAGATGTGTTCACTCCCTTAGCATGTATAATCTCCTCAACGAGCTGAGAACATTCCTCGAACCCGCTGCAGCGGAGATGAAGCTTCAGCGTCATGCAGTAAGCCCTTTAATGTTTCCGTAGTCGTGGGCCAGCTTCCTCTTCTCTGTACGTCCACATATAGGGCACTTCAGTGTTTTAGGTCCAGCTTTCTTCATTATTGTCCCGCACTCACCACAGAACCCAACTACTACACCGAGGGACGGCTCCCTTAAAGTTAGGTCGTAGGGAGGGTTGTCGTTAAGCACCTTAGCCTTAACTATGTCCCCAACCCTGACAACTTCATAGAGGTTCTTGACGAATGTGTCCGTAGCCCTTGAAATGTGGAGCAATCCAGTGAAGCCTGAAGGATACTTATTCCCCTTAATGTCCTTAATTATTTTCACAATAGCGAATTCATCCTTAACAACCTGCACTATACCTATCACTATAGAGTTTCTTTCAGGGACTGCTGGGGGCACAACCTTCGGCGCCACATGCACGGTTCGGGTGACTAAGTCAACCCTAACCATACCAGGTAGTGCCGCATAGATATTTCCTCCCCTAACGTAGGTCCCGAATCCCGGCATAAACTCCTCAATAACACATATCTCGTCTCCTGGGAGAACACTTCTTCCATTTATCTCGTTAATTCTTGCCAATCCTTACCCTCTATAAGGTAACGCTATTTTCTTTTAAAAATGATTAAAGCAACCTTCAAGTAGTGGCTTCTTTTCCTATGTTTCTCCATGCTCGGCCTCAACCTAAAGTCCTGTATCAGCACACTGCTGTACTCATACCCGTACTTCTCCGCGACCTCGCTGACGACATGGTGAAGACCTTTACTAACTTTATGGAAGGAGTATATGGTGTCACAGAGCTCCATAGCTCTCCTCAGGAAGTCTATGTCTGAACCCCTAGACTTCACGCCGTAGGGAGGGTTCATCACAACCGTGCAGTCACCTAACCTCCTCGAGAAGGCAGCACTCCTCACATCGGTCTCGACTATGTCGTGAGGGACTTGGCCACGGGTACTCAAGGCTTCCTCAGCTAATGCAAGGGATTTATCATCAATGTCTACGCACACAACATACCTAGCTCCCAGGAGGGCCGCACCTGTCGCGAGCCTACCTGTACCGCAACCTAAATCAATAACTATCTTCCCGGAAATGTCGCCAGCCATGAAGGCCATCCAAAGCATCTCCGCAGCTATCTCAGCAGGGGTCTCATACTGCTCAAGAGATTCCTTAGGTGCCGGAAAAGGCGGCACCTCCTCAAGCATCCTTTCCAGATCCTTCTTCCTCATACTACCACGGGAACACATAACTCTCGAAAGGTAATGCCCCTACAGAAATCAACGCCTCTCCAGGAGTTAATACAGGCTTAGGGAAGGATGAGAGGTCCTCGAGCGCAAGCCTGGGGCAGGAAGTTATTACTATCGCCTCAACCCAGTCGTTATCCATGTCAAGAAGCAGGTCCTGAGATATGTAGGTAGCGACAGTCTTCACGAATTCTTTCCCCCTCCCCCTAAGCTCTGACGAAACCCTCTCAACTATGGCTGGCCTGTACTGACCTGCAGACCCGACAACTAATAGCCAGTTCTGCGCATTCATTGCCTTAACTATCTTCCCGTACCTCACTTTCAACGTCCTATACACTTCATCGCTGTAGTCAATGCATCTGCCTAAATACGGATCTACCCCGTAAACAGGGATATTGCCCCCCGTCACCAGCCCGAGGCCTATGGCATGGAACTTCCCTCCAGCCACAACAGCGACCGCATCCACATCATTCTTTATCTCAGGCAGGTCGGAGAACCAGCATCCGAAAACAATGGATTTCACAGGGTTATTCACCACTGTAAAGCCTTCAGCAGCCAGCCTCTCTCTAACCTCCCTCGCTAAATGGGGGTGTTGAGCCGTCGTGTAGAGAGCAATCCTCTCCACCCCCCTACCCTTAAGCTCATTAATGAAAGAGTTGAGGGTCTCGTCCGGGATAGTGTTCCTCGAAAAAACATCTATCAGCTTCACCTTAGGAGGAGGCTTCCAGTAGGGATACTCCGCATGACCGAAGTGAAGCACTATATCATAATTATTGATTAGGGAAAGATCCATTAGGCAGGAGCCGAAGGTTGGGGACGAATCTATATGTACCTCACTCCCTTCCTTCACGTACTTCCGGATAATTTCAAGGATTTCAGGGAAGAAGTGTTTGAGGCCTTCCGGGAGCTGAACCAGAATCTTCCCGTAGCGGTTTCGAGACAAAACACTTCTCAGGCGGTCTTCATCCACTGTGTAGAACTCGTGGAACGCCATGGATATGCCTTCAAAACTACTTCTTAAGTTCCTTAATCACTATGCGGGTCCTTATCCCAAGCTTGTCCTTAAGTCTTCTCAGGGCTTCCTTTGCTTGAGGAATAGCTTCCCTGGGTATCCTCACTTCAGCGATGACACTGCCGAACTTAACCCTTGAGGCCGTTCCTATAGGTTTCCCGAACGCCTGCCTCATACCGTCCTGAAGCCTGTCAGCACCTGCGAAAGCCATCATCTTGTTCTCCCTAAGCACATGGTGCGGGTACTGCCTAATAATTAAGAGGTATTTCTCGTCACCTACATTCTTCGATAGATACTTATTCGCCATAACTCTGCCGGCCTCTAAGGCGTTATGCCTTATCTGAGCATAGTCGTAGGAAACCAGCTCAAGAGCTACGTCGAAGTCGCCGTGAGGGTTCCCCATAACGAACTTGTTTATTTTAGGCTGAGGAATTCCGTCTATGTACTCCTTCCTTGTGTACGGCGGCTTATTCAAGTCCTTATAGCACCTGGCAGGTCTTAGAGGCATCTAACACACCTAGGGTTCTTATGTATGCCCCATTTATAAGGATTAATGCGGCCCCTCCTTCATAAGTCTGTACTTCAATTTCTTAAGGAATTTGTAGAGAGCTCCACACTCAGGTTTCCTAGGGCCTGACCTGAAAATAACGTTCTTCAAGGCTTGAACCCCTCTAACATCCCCCGTTAAGGCTTCCAACTCCCTGAGAACTCTCCTCAAGCTCTTGAGCGAGCGGTCGCTACACTCCTCATAAACGCCTGCCGTGTAGGGGGCCTCCGTCCTCCTGAGCTCGTACAGGTATATGGCGACAGCGTGGGACAGGTTAAGAACGTTGTATTCTGCGCCGGTCTCAAGGGTTGAGACTATGTCGCACTCCCTGAGCTCGCTCCGCTTTAAACCCACACTCTCCCTACCGAAGACAAGCGCTGTAACACCTGTAGACGGCAGTAGGCTGTGGAGAACCTGTGGAGGCACGCTCTGACGTAGAATATCTGTCTCCTTTCTTGCTTTAGCGGTGGTGCAGACAACTATCTTCACACCTTTCAAACACTCCTGCAGGCTTCTCGCCACCTTAACCTTCTCAACGAAGTCGTTTGCCTTAGCAGAGAACTCAATTACTTCCTCATCCCTGATATCGAACTGGGGATTAACCACGCAGATATCTTCCACGGAGAAGTTCTTGCAGAGTCTTAGAATAAAACCCATATTTATTTTTCCTTCAGGCTCAACCAGCACAAGCCTGTAGGTCCTCAATACTCGCGTCCCCGCTTCTCACGCAGGAAGTGGTAAATCCTTGAGAGATACCCTAGAACTACGGCGTTGCTGACGTTGGGCGGAGGGTCAATGAATAGATAGTACCTCTCCTTTCCCTGCAGCTCGCTCAGAATTCTCTCGACAATAATCGCTACAGGGTCAGGAATCTTCCCTCTGTTCTTAATGTCTTGGAAGCTTTCGAAAGGTTTCTTCTGCCTCTCCTCAAGCAGTGTCCACATAGTTTTCTTCCCTATTCCTGGGAGGAGCTCGAGTGAGTGGAGCTTTATTGTGAGGGGTGAAGAGATATTGAAGAATGTTACGAAGACCTCCTCCTTATCAAGGACAATTCTCCTAATAGCTTCAGGGAGGAAAGCCTTCGCGACACCGCTTAAGTCATCATATATCAGGGGCTCGCCCCAGACGTAATCAACCTTCTCTCTAAGCTCCTTGAAACGAATGCCTACATACACCCTCTCTCCTTGCGCTAGGGAAACTCCCGGTTTCGGATAGAACTCCAGAAGCGTGAAGTACCTGTCTCCAATGGCTTGGGCTATAGGCCTAGTTTTGTGGGAGGGGTGATGTCTATCCATAGGGTTTCCTTGAGGCATGTAGTCAAGTATTAAGGCGTAATCCTCTCGAAAAACTTTCTTCTCATCCCTTCTTCTTGATTTATCATACATAGTTAATCGCCTGAGAATAGAAGTATTAGGAACAGAACTCCTGAACCTTACCTAAAATTTCCTTCATTTTCTCAGGTTCAGGGGTCTCGGCCTCGAAGTTTGTGAGAGCCCTTAACTCCTCCTCATCCTTAGGAACTATATTAGCTATGAGGACAGCAGTTATTTCCTTCAGACCCATCTCTACGAGGGCCTCTACGAGTTCTTCCCCCCTATCGCACTTATTGAACTTGACTGAGTATTCATTGACTCGAAGGGCCAGCTGTCCTAGCTCAAAACCCTTCTCCTGAATCTCACTAAGTATTTTGACAACTACACTGTTAGGGACGTTACGTGTTTTGAGTATCTTCATGGCTCTCCATCACGCGGAAGCGGGTTTTAAATGCTCCGGATATATAATGAGTTCCTTCCTTTTATTCCCTAAGAATACCTCCACTATGTATGCACGGCCCCTCTTCCCGATGACTGTCCCGACCTTCCCAATAAACCTTCTATGGGGAAGCGTGTCATGGATGGCTGGGTTGGGCTTAATGTATACTTTATCACCCACCTTATACTCATGCATAACTACGCTCAGTGGGGGAACTGCTCCCTTCTCCCTAACCTTCTTCTTAAGCACTTTACGCGTCCTGTTCCTCGGTCCTCTCGATGCTTTAACCACTTACCGCACCTAAGGTTTAGGTAGGTCTTTTCCTTATAAACATTAAAGGACTGACTCATGCTCCAGGACATCTAGAAACAGGACGGATATTTCCTTACCCAGCAAGGAAGAGAAGGAGGGATCTGTCCTGCCTTTATCTCCGTGGGCCAGCTCCTTCACGTAAAGCCCGCCGTCACACATAACCATGAATTCGGCTGTATGTCTCCCCAGAATCCTTCCCTTAACACTATACACTTTCCTCTCCCTCACTATATCGGCCCTCCTCCTAAGCACTCTTTCAGGGGTTTTCTGGCGGATTGTTATATCCCTGAAGAACTCCTCCACCTTCTTAACGTCTTCCTGAGTGAACCCCTCGGGCGAGTACAGAATCAGGAGGTAAAGTTTTCGTGGGGTTGAGGACTTGACGCGTGTCACATCCTCCCTACGCACCCTCCCCTTCAACCTGACGTAGACCCATGGAGGTGTGCTGCCGGCTTTCTCTAATGCAGGTATAGGCACGTTTCTTTTACGCGGGTTCTTAACCTCGATTATTAGAGGCCTCCCATCTCCAAGCATTCTTGCGTCCGCGTCTTCCCTTCCAGACGCATGGAATGTTAGGGAATCCCCCTCGAACACAGGAACCGTTTTCGTAAGCGACTCCTCAACAGAGAAAGGATAGTTCCTCCTCCCTCCTCTACCAACCCACCTCATCTGGGAAATATTTCTCCCAAGCTTCACGTAGCTCCCTATATAGAAGACAGGCATGGGCTGGACAAACACTTCCTCCCTGTCCAGATCTATAGTGATCACTACCTCAGGGGATCTGAAGTCAGGCTTTCTGCCTGTGAAGAACTGTATTTTCTTACCTACCTCCCTCTTCACTTCCCTCCTCACACTTTCCCAGGAAGTTATGCCTAAGCTTGAGGCCAAGGCCTCCTCAGCACTCTCTATACGTGACCCTTTTCTCACCCCAACAATGAAGGAGCTGTATTCAACACCCTCAAGCTCCCTGACGGCCTTAACCGCCAGCTCCCCTATCAGGCTGTCTAACCTGCCTCCACAGATGCTGCACTTCTTGAAGACAGGTTCAGCCACATACTTGGAGACAAGCTCCTTAAACATTGGCCCACCATTCTCAGCAATAATCTTCAACTCCTCAATGCTGTCCTTTCTTCCCGCCGATATTTCCCTATGTAGCTCCATAAGCACAAGGGTCTTGAGGGCTTTCCCTCTCTCTGGGTTGGTGAGGCCGATGCCGTAGGATGCGAATAAACGTCCGAGACATCTGTCGCAGAGAGGGGCCTGCCTTAGAACCTCCCTAGCTTTTCTAACGATTTCGTCACTTTCAGAAACCACCCTTCATCCCCAACTTCCTTAGGAGACCCTTCTTCCTCTTCAAGGTCTTCAACATCTTCTTCGTTGTATCGTAATAGTGGAGAAGGTCCTTAACGTCCTCAGGCCGGGTTCCTGAGCCTCTAGCGATCCTGTTAATCCTTCTCCTATCTATTATGTGGGGGTTATCAAGCTCTTCATAAGTCATTGAATCCATTATGTGGAGGTACATATCCATCTTTTCTTCTGAGAGCCTAACCTTCTCGTCGTCTATGGGCATCATCGATATTCCAGGAATCATCTGAAGGACCTTAGCCAAGGGGCCGAGTTTCTTGATTGACTGAATCTGTGCGTACAGATCCCTGAGGGTTAGCTTACCTGTAAGCATTGCTTTCTGAAATCTTTTCTCAACCTTATCGCTCTCCTCCAGAGCCTTAAACTTCTCGAGAAGAGTCTCTAGGTCTCCTAGGCCAAGGATGCGTGAAACAAACTTCCTCGGGTTGAATGCCTCAAGATTCTCGATCTTCTCCCCATCACCAACGAACTTTATTCTGGCGCCTGTTGCCGCTACAGCAGATATTGCACCTCCTCCCTTAGCGGTTCCGTCAAGCTTAGTTATCACTATGGAGCCTATCGGTGTTCTTTCATGGAACCTCTTCGCCAAGTCGTAGGCTTTCTGACCTATATATGCGTCAATAACCAGCACAATTTCATCTGGCTGAATAGCCTTAGCTAGATCCTCCATCTCCTTCAGAAGATACTCCTCCTCTCCGTAGCCGTGTCGGCCAGCCGTATCTGTTATTATGATGTTAGCACCCATCCGCAGAAGCTCCCTCAGCCCGTTCTTAGCGATCTTAACTGGGTCTTTACTATCTTTCTCGCCGTAGAATGGAACGCCTATCTTCTCAGCAAGTTGCTTAAGCTGGTCGTAGGCCGCGGGTCTATAGGTGTCGGTTGTCATTAGCCCTGGTCTGTAACCCTTCCTCTTATAGAAGTAAGCTATCTTGCCTGCAGTTGTTGTTTTTCCCGCACCCTGAATACCTACAAGCATAATTACCCAGGGAAGCTTCTTCGGCGTTATTTCGGGAGCCTCACCGCCGAAGAGCTCGACCAGGCTGTCATAAACTATCTTAATGAACCACTCTCTCCTTAGAACACCTGGAGGGGGCTCGGACTCTAAGGCCTTCTCCTTAATTTCCTTCGTGAGCTCAAGAACTACCTTAACGTTCACGTCCGATTTTATGAGGGTTTTCTGCAGTTCCTTAATGAAGTTATTGACCGCCTCCTTATAGGAACCGCTTCCCTTCAGAAAGCCAGCTACGGCCTCTTTCAGCTTACTGAGTTCTTTCACTTACTTTTCCCTTCAGTTAAGCTGTCTTTAAAACCCTCATAATCTTTCGCTTACCCATAACCTCCCAGTACTCGACCTCTGCGCCGGGCTGTAGCTTATCCCTTATCTCGGGCTCCTCAGGCATCTCGCTTTCGAGGGTTTCGTAGGTCTCGAGATCCATTAACTGAACAGTATCTCCGGTCACAGCAATTACTTGGGCAGTCCTCTTATCGATTATGGGAACCTCCACCCTCTGGCTAACGGGGGCTACTAAGGTCTTCTTATTCCCTGTGAATATACCTATAGCTACGACGTGGGCTTTAGCGCTGCCATGCTTCCCTGTCTTCGCCTTAGTTATCTCAACTATCCTGCAGGGCTCCCCGTCAATAACGATGAAGTTACCGTTTTTCAAGCTGCCCAACTCAGCATACATTGTGCTCACAATATGCACCTCATCTAACCTTACTGGTCAGCTTATATAAGTTAGGTGTGGCGCCGCGGCCGGGATTTGAACCCGGGTCACGGGCTCGACAGGCCCGCATACTGGGCCGGACTATACTACCGCGGCACCAAGAGGGTTAAGCAATAGGGATTAATTAAGATTTCCCGTTCCTTCCCGCGCAGTAAGTAATTCATTAGCAGATTTAAATAACTGTGTCCATAGGTTAGTAAGGTGTGTTGATGGGTAAGTTCGTCTATAATGATCTGGAAAAGCAGTTCAGCGAATGGTTCGACTGGATCCTTAGGGAGGCGGAGGTTTACGACTACGGAAGATATCCCGCTAAAGGTATGGGTATATGGATGCCTTACGGCTTTCAGATAAGGAGGAACACCTTAAGCATTATGAGGAGGCTTCTGGACGAGACAGGGCATGAGGAGATTCTTCTCCCCCTCCTAATACCTGAGCACATCCTGGGTAAGGAAACGGAGCATATCAGAGGCTTCGAGGATCAGGTGTATTGGGTAACACATGGAGGGCTTGAGCCTCTGGATGTGAAACTTGCTTTAAGGCCGACGAGCGAAACCTCATTAACCTATATGGAGTCGCTCTGGATCAAGAGCTACAAACAGCTTCCCAAGAAGTACTACCAGGTAGTAAGCATCTTCAGATACGAGACTAAGGCGACGAGGGCCCTCCTCAGGGTAAGGGAGGTGTCGATGTTTAAGGAGGCCCACACAGTGCATGAAAGCTTCGAGGACTCGGAACGGCAGGTTAGGGAAGCTTTAGGAATATACCGCAGATTTTTCGACGCCTTAGGGATTCCCTACCTCATATCTAGGAGGCCCGAGTGGGACAAGTTCGCGGGAGCGATATACACTATAGCTTTCGACACGCTGATGCCTGACGGTAAGGCACTGCAGATAGGCACAGTCCATAACCTGGGCCAGAACTTCACGAAGGTTTTCGAGGTAAGGATACAGAAGAGGGACCAGACCATCGACTATGCCTGGCAGACCTCCTACGGGATTTCGGAGAGGGTCATAGCCACCCTTGTCAGCATTCATGGAGACTCTAGAGGGCTGAGGCTTCCCTTCAAGGTTGCCCCCATCCAGGTAGTCATTGTGCCGATTCCTGCGGGAAGCGATGAGCAGAAGAAGGCCGTTACTGAGCGTGCCCTCGAACTGGCCAAGGTCCTGAAGGATGCAGGGATCCGAACCTATGTGGACTTAAGGGATGATGTGACGCCTGGAGAGAAATTCAACTTCTGGGAGATGAAGGGTGTGCCCGTGCGGCTTGATCTCGGGCCGAGGGAAGTTATGCAGGGGTTCGTCACTGTGTTCAGAAGGGACCTGATGGAGAGGTCTAAGGTGGCTGTAGAGGAACTCATAGATTACCTGAAGGACCTCGGCCTCAAGATAGATGAGGAGTTAAGTAGGAAGGCATGGGAAGCGTTGAAGAGCAGGGTTGTGAGAACCGACGATATTTCTGAGGCGAGAGAGTTTCTGAGGAAGGGATACGTAGTTGAGATGCCTTGGGACGGTAGGGAGGATTGTGCAGTGAAGCTTTCCGAGGATCTGGAGGCCGACGCCCTAGGAATACCTATGGACGAGGACACCTCATGGGCTAGGGAGAAGTCCTGCGTATGCGGGGGTAAGGCCTACACAGTACTCAGATTTGCGAAGAAGTACTGAGGCTTTGATGATCACATTTTAGGGCACAGTAAAGATTAAAAGCAGTAGCTCCAGAAGGGTGAGGTGTAGAGGATTGCCTAAGAAAAGGGAAAGCAGAGGTCGCCATAAAGGTGGCAAGGGATCGGTAAGGCTTATTCAGTGCGATCAGTGTGGGAGGATGGTTCCGGAAGATAAAGCCATCTGTGTCACTAGGTGGTACTCGCCCGTCGATCCGCAGCTTGCGGCCGAGCTCGAGAAGAAGGGAGCGATAATAGCTAGGTATCCTGTGAGGAAGTGTTACTGCGTCAGTTGCGCGGTTTTCCTAGGGATAGTTAAGGTAAGGTCAGAGGAAGAGAGGAAGAAACGTCCTTCAAGGAGATAAAAGTATTTAGGCTTAGGAAATGAATCGTTAAGTCAGAGGTAGGTGTGTGGAATGAAGATCCCGAAGAAAATAAGAACGTATTGCCCTAGGTGCGGTACCCACACAGTGCATACTGTAACTATCTATAAGGGAGGTAAGAGAAGGGCCTTAGCCGAAGGGCAGAGAAGGTATGAGAGGAAGAAGAAAGGTTACGGAAGCAAGAGGAGGCCGGAGCAGAAGAGGATGGCTAAAGTCACTAAGAAGATTGTTCTCAAACTGAAATGCACTCAGTGCGGCTACATATCCCACAGGGAAGGGATTAGGTTGAAGAAGGCGGAACTGGTTGAGGTGATGAGGTAATGAAGAAGAGGAAGATCCTCATCCCTATGCCTAAGTCCAGATTCATTAAGGTTAAGTGTCCTTCCTGCGGCAATGAGCAGGTGGTTTTTGATCACGCAACCTTCCCTGCAAGATGTCTGGTGTGCGGAACAGTTCTTCTCCAGCCTACAGGAGGGAAGGCTAAGGTTCTGGGGGACGTAGTCAAGATTCTAGGTTAAAAGCCCCTACCCCACATATTAGGTGGTGATGGTTTTGGTTAGGAAGCGCTACAGGCTTCCACGAGTTGGGGAGCTAGTCATAGGGACAGTGAAGAAGGTGTTCGACTACGGAGCTTACATGGATCTCGACGAATACAACAATAAGGAGGCTTACCTTCCCTGGTCAGAGGTAAGCTCCAAATGGGTGAAGGACATAAGGGATTTCGTTAGGGAGGGACAGAAAGTCGTCGTCAAGGTCATCAGGATTGACAGGAAACGTGAACACATCGACGTATCTATGAAGAGGGTGAACTCAACAGAGCAGAGGAGGAAGCTCCTAGAGTTCAAGAGGGCTCAGAGGGCTGAGAAGCTTCTTGAAATAGTTGCGTCAAAGATAGGGAGGACGCTGGACGACGCCTATAAGGAGGTCGGCTGGAAGCTTGAGGACCACTACGGGGAAATATTCCTAGGTTTTGAGGAGGCTGCCTACCGGGGTGAGGTAGCCCTAAAGGAGGCTGGGGTCCCTGATGAGTGGATAGGGCCGCTTATGGAGGAGATAAGGAAACACATTAAGATAAAGAAGGTGAAGATCCACGGAATCATTACTGCGTGGACTACGGCCCCTGACGGCGTTGAGAGAATAAGGAAGGTTCTCACTGAACCCCTCAACAAGGTGGAGATCCCGGCAGACACGAATGTGAGGATATATACGATAGGTTCACCGAGGTACAGAATCGAGGTAACCTCTACGGAATATAAGAAGGCTGAGAAGATTCTCAGCAGCTTCATTGAGCAGGCTCAAAGGCTTGCTAAGAGGACCAACGTAATCTTCGCTTACCAGAGGGAGAGAACTTAATGCGTTTTCTTATGCGTAAGTGCCCTAAGTGTGGTAGGTACACTTTCCAAGAGCGATGTCCTGTATGCGGAACCAGAACTGTTGTTCCACACCCACCGAGATTCTCACCAGTGGACAAGTACGTGAAATACAGGGTAATCATGAAGGAGATGGGGAAGTAGTTCCTTCACCAAGGTGTTTTCTTAATTTTAAGTAGGTATGCGAAAAGGTTTGCTATAGGATGCAGAACTATAACTAGGAAAAGCCCCAAGAGAAGGTCCTGCGAGCCCGGATATATTTCAAGATTAGGGAGAATTCCTGAGAAGTAAACTAGGGCGTAACTCGCTAGAAGGAATGTTATCTGGTCGAATGGAACGAAAGGGTCTCCCGGACGGATGTTTATTCTCCTCTTAATGAATGAGTTAAGCAGGTCACCCGCCATAGTTCCGCTGCCCATAAGGAACCCGTAAATAATCCAGTAGGGGTTATGTGTGTAGGCGTAGAAGGCGGCCCCAACAGCACACCCACCGGCTATTCCCGCCAAGATACCTTCCCACGACTTATTGTCTCCGAAAATACGTTTCCCGTCTATGAAGCTCCTGCCGAAGTCAACAGGTGTAAACTTCCTTTTCTTTAATACCTTCCTAGCTATCAGCGGCATGGCATTAGCTATGAGGGCGGGAAGGAATACCAAGGCCGCCCTAGCAATACCTAATCCTAGGCTCTCTACCCAGCTCGACACCGTTCTCACCTATCACGTAACCCAGCTCCTTCTGGAGGGTTCCAGTGTTGGAAGATGATTCAATTATAAGTTTTCCTATACCGCCACATAGCTTGGTAAGCCTCACTACATTATCGCTGAACATATATAGGGGAGACTGAGCAATCGGTTTATAATCGGCCGCCTCCTCCTTAACCCTCGCCGTAATCAGCACGGAAGTACTGCACTCACTACTAAGATAGTTGAGGGTACCTAAAATAAGGTTGAGGAGTGTGTTATGTTTACTGCTGCCGCTGAAGTCGTAGTAGTGACCGTTAATAGTGTCTATACTTACCACCCCGACCTCTCCACAGGGGTAGGTATCCTTAAGCCCGAGAAGCATGTCAAGAAGATGGTCCAGACTCACCGCCTCACCGAAAAAAGTGTTGCTTCCGAAGAAGTACCTGTGAAGGACTTTAGTGAATCCTAAACCCTCGCAGCTAATGAAAAAACATTTCCTTGATTCATCACGACAGAGGAGCTGGGTTGCCTGAAGAGCTATGTTAGTTTTCCCACTTCCTGCTTCCCCGTAGAGCAGGGTTGTCTTACCCTTCATCAGCGTCAGTATGTAGTCCCACATACGTCTTCACTCACTTACCTGCGGAGGGAATTAAAGAGTCTCTGAACTTAATCATTTAAGTAATGTAACGCTTCCTACATAGGTTCGGTGAATGAATACTGCAAAAAGTTTTAGGAGTGTAGCGGTAGTGATCTGTAACCCCAGAATTATGAGGAGGTTTAAGGAGCTTGCCGACAGGATGAAGGTTACATATACAGTCCCCGACATCGGTGAGCGGGTTGTTGAGGCCGACATAGTTATAGCGGATGAGGAATGTGCTGAACACTACGTCCTGAAGGCTGGTGAAGTGATCAAGGTTGCGGAGGGGGATATACGTCAAGCAATACTCCGCATCATCGGTAAGGAGGAAGTCAGTGTTCTAAGCGTCGGTATAGATCTAGGTTCCAGGCTTGCTTATGCTGTGTTCGCTGACGAGAACTTGATAGCTGCTGATTACGCGATGAGTTACGTTGAGTTGCTTAAAGTTATTAAGGAGTTGGCGGCAGAGCTAGCTCCCGCACGCGTGGAGGTGAAGGTCGGGATCCCTACGACCGATGAGTACTATGATTGGCTGCCTGATTTCCTCATGGGAGCTATCGACATGGGGGCCGATGTCTACCTAGTGGAGGAGGATAAGACCAGCAGTAAACCCCTGAGAAGCTTTCCGGGAGTCACGTATGTTAAGAGTAAGGACATAGATGCAGCAATAAACATAGTTTTCAGAGAAGGTATTAGGGTGGGGAGGGAAGGCTGATGGGAGGTAGAGGACCGCGCCACTGGTGGAGATGGTCTGGCCGGGGAAGAAGACCTAAGCCGAGAGCGATATGGGGCCCATCAGGAGGATTCTACTACATACCCTCGGAGATGTATCACCCTCAAATGCTTTCAGAAGACCTCGTCGAGCTAACTCCCGACGAGCTTGAGGCTCTGAGGCTTGTTTACCTTGAGGGAATGTCTCAGAATAAGGCGGCTGAACTCATGGGCGTGTCTAGAGGAACCCTTTGGAGAATGCTTGACAGCGGCCGTCGCAAACTGGTCGGGGCCATTATTGGGAGAAAAGTCATTAAGGTCGGGTAGGTAAATCTTTAATAACTTTTGTGCAATAGCACATAATGGTGGTAAATATGGCCTGGTGGTTTGGAAGAGGCTATTGGGGTGGAGGATGGAGAAAAGGTTGGAGAGGTCCCTGGCCGGGTAACGGCCCGTTCAGCTACCTGCCTCCATGGGAAAGGCCTGGATGGTTTCTTGGAGGTAGAGGAGCCTGCTGGAGACTTTTCGGGGCCCCTGGATGGGCTGTCTGGGGCAGTGGCTGGTATGGACGATACTGGCGTGGATGGGGATACCCGTGGTGGAGCACCAGCTGGGCATCTCCCTACTACTCGCACTACTACGGATGGTACCCGTGGTGGTGAATGATGTGGGGCTACTATAGAGGAAGGAGATGGGGCTGGGGATATCAATATCCTCCTTACCCACCTCCATACCCCTATTACGGGTGGTACCCTCCTTACCCAGCTATGAGTCCAGAGGAAGAACTGAGGATGCTTGAAAGCTACAAGAGGGAGCTTGAGCAAAGCATTAAAGAGATGCAGGAAGAGCTGAAGAGTATCGAGGAGAGAATAAAGGAATTGAAGGAAATGATTAAGCGCGGCGAGGGAGGTCAGCCGCCCTACTGAAAAGCTGGAATAGATAGTCCGCATCCAAATTAAACACTCTTTTATCCTCAGTTCCTTCAACTAATTCCCCGCCCTCCTTAACCCCCAGAACACTCTCAAGACATTTAACCAGCATTTTAGAGGCCTTCTTCCTCCTCTGTGTGAATAAACAAGTTACGAA
This sequence comes from uncultured Desulfurococcaceae archaeon, assembly GCA_964404265.1. GTDB lineage: Archaea > Thermoproteota > Thermoprotei_A > Sulfolobales > NBVN01 > CAZFVC01. The sequence continues at coordinate 80,166 of CAYOJG010000002.1, forward strand.
ATCCTCATACTTTTTGAAGTCTTCCATCCACTCCCTCCTCCTAACAAGCTTAACTAAGGCCGAATCCACTTCCGGAGGCGGCGTAAACACTGACGGAGGATAAATCTCAACTATTTCAGGGGAAGCGAAAGTTTGAACGAAAGCGCTCAGCCTTCCATACTCCCTCACACCGGGAGGTGATGTGAGTTTCTCGGCCACCTCCCTCTGAAGCATTAGTAAGGCCGCCCTATATCTAGACTTAACGAAGGATATGAGGAGAGGGCCTGACAGCACGTAAGGGGTGTTCGACACGAGAACATCTGCCCTAACAGCCTCCCCCTCAATAAACATAAGACCGTCTCCAATTATGGGGTAAATATTAATCCTCCCCTCCATGACTCGACGCAAGTGGGGAAGCATCCTCGCATCAATCTCAACCCCCACTACGTAAGGAGCTGAGTCCGCTAGGAACGGGGTTAGCTGACCTGCCCCAATCCCGAACTCCATAACTCCGGAAGGCTTCAGCCTCCTCAACTCCTCAGAGAATCTGTACCCGACCCTGCAGTCCCTGAGCATATGCTGCCCTAACCTCTTAACAGGTTTAAGCCTCCTCAAAGCCCTCAGAGTGTTTAGGAGGTGGGTACAGGGATCCATACTGTCTCAGTGATGAGTTGATTAACCAGCTTAAAAATAAATGAAGGGATCGGGGATGGCTTCCGAGACCCTTCTTAAGCTGGGGGAGGGCGAGGTAGTGAGGGTTGTTGGGCCCCTTAGGCTTCGTGTAGAGGACGGTGAGGTGCTTCTGGTAGGTGCATCCTACGGGAAGGGAAGTGAGGTCATTGTGCCTTCCATGCGGAGTTACGGAGTCCTCTCCCTGAAGGAAACAGTGCTGAGGGTTTTTCTCGGGGAGGGAGCCAGAATAGAGAAGCCTCTTGAGGGTGAGGAAGTTGTTCAGGAATGGTTGAAGGTGGCCGAAACCATTTGGAGGGATCGGGAATCTACTCCCGAAAAGAAGTTGAAGATAATGATTATCGGACCGGTGGAGTCCGGGAAAACAACGCTGGCGGCATTCGTCAGTAACTACATAACGCAGAGAGGTGGGTCGGTATGCCTGATAGAGCTTGACGTCGGTCAGGAAGATCTGTGTGTTCCGGGAACAATCTCCCTAACGCGCGTCACTAATACCTTTGTTTGGCAGCGTGGTCTACAGCAGATAGCTTTCCGTTACGTAGGATGCATAACTCCCAGCTACTGCAGGTCTGACATAGTTGCAGGTGCTTACGACCTCCTCCGAAGCAGGCATGTGGAGGGATGTGACGCAGTAGTGGTAAATACTGACGGGTGGGTGGATGGTGAGGCAGCGATAGAGTTCAAGCACGAGCTTGTGAGATGGATTAGGCCAACCCACGTAATTCTCTTAGGGAGGGACACATATGCCCGCTTCGGACCTGCATTAAGCCCTCTTGTGAAGGCTTTAGAGGCGCCTACTCCAGGGAAGGTGAGGGAGAGGAGTAGGGAGGAGCGCAGGTATCTTCGGCAGCAGGCATACAGGAAGTATTTCGAGGGTTCGCCGATTAGGAGGCTTAGCCTCAGGGAGGTAGCTAAAATAAAGTGCTGCGTCCTAGGCGGTGAAGAAGTCGATTTCTCACAGTATGCCGACCTAATAACTTCATTAGGTATCGAGCCATCTGACGTGGTACTCCTCACAAGGTATGGAAACACGCTCAATATAGTTACTGGGAAGCGGCCGCGGACCATGGAGGCTGGCATTCTAACGGGTAAAGGAATTAATTTAGTGGATGCTGAATCACTGAAAGGTATGATGGTTTCACTTATAGGAGAAAGGATGGAGGAGGTTGGGTTAGGGATTGTCGAGGGTCTGCGTCGGGAGGGAAGTGATGTTATTATGCTCCTTCGAACACCATACAGGGGAGAGATAGTGGGAATTATCTGCGGGAGGATCAGGCTTAACCCAGACTTCTCGGATAGTGGGAGGGTTTCGAGATGCGCTATCTAGCGAGCTTCATTAATGAGCTTAGGTCGGAGGGGTTTGTGAAGGAGCTTAAGGAGGAAATACCGAGGGATTATGTACCCACACAAAGGCTAATAGAGGCTGAAAGTGAAGGGAAAGCCCTTGTCTTCAGGGTTGAGGGAAGCGATTTACCTGCAGCAGGCAACGTGCTTGCTTCCAGGAATACTCTTTACAGGCTTCTCGAAGTGAGCTCTGACGAGGAGGCTTACAGGAAACTCCTCCCCATAATGAGTGCTGAGTCCTCATACAGCATGGTTGAGGAGGGATTCAGCGAAAACTTCATTGAGTACGGAGGTGATGTGGAAACACTTCCCGCGATAAGGTTCTACAGAGGGGATGGTGGCAGGTACGTGACCTCAGGAATTATAGTTGCTGAGGTCCCCGGTAAGGATACTTGGAACGCCTCAATACACAGGCTTATGGTTGTGGGCAGAAAAGCCTTTGCCGTGAGGCTTGTGCCTAGGCATCTCTACACAATCCATAGAGCGAATCTTGCTGAAGGTAAGGAAACACCCGTCGCCATAACTATAGGTGTGGACCCGCTTCTCCTCCTACTAGCATCCGTCTCCCCTCCGCTGGGGGTGTTTGAGCTCTCGCTCTACGGAATGATTACTGGGGAGAACCTAAGGATAGTTAAAACACCTAAGTACGGCCTGCCCGTACCTGCTACCGCCTCAGTTGTTATTGAGGGGAGGATAACTAAGGAGGAGGTTGATGAGGGTCCTTTCATTGACCTCTTGAATCTGTATGATAGGAAGAGGAAGCAGCCTCTTCTGAAGGTGGAGAACATATTCATTAACAGAACTGACCCCACGTTCCATGTAATACTTCCTGGCGGTGTAGAGCACAAGATATTCATGGGTTTTCCGCGGGAGGCAATGATATGGGAAGCGGTCAGGAGGGCTGTCCCGTCCGTAAGTAAGGTCAGGCTTACTCCAGGAGGCGGCGGCTGGCTTCATGCCGTCATATCGATAGATAAGGCAGCAGACGGCGACGGGAAGACGGCCATTATGGCGGCCTTCGCAGCTCATCCGAGCCTCAAGCATGTTGTTGTGGTGGATCCAGATATCGATCCTGATAATCCGCAGGAGGTTGAGTGGGCTATTGCAACAAGGTTTCAGGCAAGCAGGGGGCTGGTCGTTATCAGTAATGCAAGAGGCTCCACCCTGGACCCGTCCTCCGCCGACGGCCTTACGAGCAAGGTGGGCATAGACGCAACAGCACCTATCTCTGAGAGGGGGAAATACAGGAAGCCATCGATCTAGGGGTTTGGTAGGTTGTTCCTGACTCGGGAGGAAGAGAGAATTCTTTCAGGTGAGGAAGGGGAGGCCTACGCAAAGGCTATAGAGGCTGTTGTTAAGGTAGGCGAGATCTTCGGGGCCGAGAAACTTATTCCGGTGAAGCATGCTCACGTCTCCGGTATCTCATACTTCAACATAGGTGATGCTGGCAGGGAGTTCATTGGAGAGCTGGCAGCATCAGGCGTCAGGTTCAGCGTCTACACGACAGCGAACCCGTACGCAATTATTGAAGAGGTGAATGGAAAGAAATATCCTGAGAAGGTGTTATGGTCGCAGAATGAGATAATTAACTCTCTCCGAGCTATGGGTGCTAAAGTATTTACTTGTGCACCTTACTTCATTAGACCTCCGGATAGAGGGGAACATCTAGCGTGGGCAGAAAGCAACGCGGTTCTCTTCACCAACAGTGTTTTAGGTGCATGGACTAACAGGGAGGGAGGCCCTCTAGCATTATTTGAGGCAATTGCCGGAAGAACTTACTACGCAGGAGTACATCGTAGGGAGGGAAGGATACCTAGGTACCTTATTTCTGTTTTCCGGCCCAGCAACTTCTTCGAAGCTTCAGCGTTAGGGTATCTTACAGGAAAGTTGTCTCCGGACTCCATACCGTACGTGAAGGGATTGGCAGATGTCCCCATCCCCATGGTTAGGCTGTTTCTAGCAGCATTCGGATCAACTTCGGGAGCGCCTATGGTTGTCCTTGAAGGCATAACCCCGGAGTATGAATCCTACTTTAAGGAAGCATCATTTGAGGACAGATTCAGCATAGGGAAAGAGGAGTTAAGGGAGCTGCGCAGGGAAAGCACAGCAACTAAAGGGAAAATATACATGCTTGGATGTCCCCACCTCTCCAGGGACGAGATCGGGGAGATAGCTTCATTCATCGAGCGTTACTGCGCGGCCCCTGAAGGAAGAGAGCTCTGGCTGCTTACGTCTACAGACATAAACATCTCTGCGGATGTCGAGGAGTTTCTTGCCCGGAAGAATGTGAAGATACTGAAAGGTATATGCCCCATAGTGTCAAGGCTTGATATGCTGGGGGTTGAGGAGGTAGTGACCGATTCTGGTAAAGCGTTTTTCTATCTACCGAAGCTCGCTAAGGTCAGGCCCGTTCTTAAGGACAGGTATGTTCTCCTCAAAGAATTCTGCGGTGTTCGGGAATGAGGATAGGGCTTAAGCATGTCTCTGGGAAGAAGGCGGATGGTTGCGGTGAGCTGTACGTATCTCCTGAACCGCTATCCTATTTAGGAGATATAGATCCTGTGGAGGGCATCCTTAAAGGAAAGATTAATGTAAGGGGCAGAATTCTTGCCTACCCCAACGCTATAGGCTCAACTGTAGGTTCCTATGTGCTCTACGGACTTTCCCGTAACGGCGTCGCCCCTAAGGCAATCCTTCTAGTTAAGATAGACCCCATGACCTTGATAGGCTCCATAATCTCCGGTATACCTCTATACCTGCTGAGAAACAGTAAAGATTTTGGGAGGCTGTCTGAATATAGTGGTAGAATAGTCTGCATAGAGGCGGAGGAGATAGTTATTGAGTAAGGCATTCCTAGTAGTGTTTGAGGGGATAGACGGCTCCGGCAAAACCACGATCGCTAAGGAAATAGTTAAGGAGCTTGAGGAGGAGGGTTTGAAGACCTTATACACATATGAACCATATAGCGAGGAAATAACATCCATACTGAATAAGCTGGGAAGAGGGTCCAGCGCATGGCTTGAAACACTTCTCATGGCTGCCGACAGATACTACCACGTTCAGGAAGTTATAGAGCCTGCCGTTAACGATGGCGTGACGGTGGTGAGTGACAGGTACTTCTACTCATCAGTGGCTTATCAGGGAGCGCGCGGTGCTGACCCGGATTGGATCCTCACAGTGAATAGATTTGTGAGAAAACCTGACTTGGCGATATACCTGGATGTGCCTCCGGAGGTGGGGCTGGAGAGAAAGAAGCACTCTACTACTCGGGTGCGTTACTTGGAGGAAGATATGGATGTTATTAGGAAAGTTAGAAGCATTTACAAGGAGCTGGTGGGTGAGGGCCACCTAATCGAGGTAGATGCATCACAGAGTATTGACGACGTGTTAAGGGAATGTAGAAAAATTATGTGTAGTGAGTTAAGCCTTCTCTGCCGCTAAGCATTCCTTAGAAAGAACCTTCTCAATCTCAGCGAAAACCTTCTCAATAACGTCTCCCGGAATAATTCCTTCACTCACTGACTTCCGGAAACCTTCCGAGTCAATTATCCTGCATCCACCTTCAGGGCCCTTGACAATATCGACCTCCAGATCGACATACCTTACCTGCCCTGATGGAAGTATCTCGGGCGGTGTGTTTATGTTTATGTAGACACCCTTCGGCTGGCCTTCCGCACCGAAGTATTTGTGAATTATGTGCCAACTGTTCTCAGCTACCAGCGTCTCTATATAGTCCCCAGGCTCCTTTGGGGTTCTCAGCCCGTCATAGGTCCCTTCACTCGCGACTCTCCTAACAAGCGTGATCTTAAGGGGCTTAAGCCCCTCAACCTGCATGATTTGTCCCCGGCCTAACACAATGTTTCTTTTAAGCAGACGCCGATGCTTAATCGTCATATCCTTCCTTGACTCCACCTGGTGAACAAGCCATTCCCTCACCCACTCCTCCAGACGCTCAGGCTCCACATACTTCGACACAGTATCTATCAAGTCGACTATGTCATCCATTCTCTGCTCGCTGGATCTGAGAAGATGGTGGAATGGGGCTGTGGGGAAGACTTCCCTCCTCACAGTGTCGAGAAATATTTTCGAGGCGTAAGTGAGTTCAATTATGTTCATATGCTCCCCAGTATAGACAATCTCCAGAAGCTCGCTGTTCCTCAGCTTCTCCTCAACCTCCTTAAGTTTCTCTATAAGGTGGGGAATCTCCTCAAGAATACTGGGTATTTTCGCTTCGTCAGAGTTACTTCTCCAACGAATGCTGAAGCCTTCCCGTACATACTTTGTTGAAGCCTTCAAGAGTTCGGCGATCCTTTCCTTACTTCTTATGAAGGAGCTGAAGGAAACTCTTGCCCCCTTCCCCACTATCGCGTACTTCCCAACAACTCGAATCCTGCTGGAAACAACGATCCTGTCGCTCAGCTTTATCGGTACCTTAACCACGGTTACCGGCAGCTCCTTATCGGGTGTGCACTCCGGCTCATCCACAAGAACTGCCTTCCCAACAGGCGACTCCACAACGCATTCCTTATCGAACTTGCCAAGTATCCTGGTTCTGAAACTTGAGTAAAGTCCTATGGGAGGCTTAAACGTGATTACTTCCGGAATTTTTTCCTCAAGTATTGAGCTAATGAACTCTACCTCCTTGGGGAAGCCCAGAATAAGTATCTGGGTGGGCTCATCCTTATCCGACTTCACAGTAACGTCAGCTGGCTCTCCCCTTCTAGGGTCAATCCCAAGCCTTTCCGCAACTGGCTCGGTAACATCAACCAGCTCAACGCCATGATCGTTAAGCAGCTTCGAAAGAGCAGTTGAATATATTCCTCTAACTCTTGCTCTAACCACCATCTCCAAAGCCCTCGGTAAATACTTGAACTATGCACTGCATCAGTCCTTAACGGTGGAGAGGACGGCAACTATGCTCCACACGGCCGTCCTAGCATGCATAGGCATGTTAGGATCTTGACTCACCTCATCAAGAATGCTTACGGCGTTCGCCGCCCTCACACCCGGAGATAAGGACGGGTCTCGAAGCATCTTCATCGCTTCAATCGCTGCCCTCCTAATGTTTCTAGGGACGCTGGAGTCACCTATAATCTTCTCCAGAAGCATCATTGCTTGATTAATTTTTGCCTCATTCAACTTATCCTTGTCCTGCATTGCCATAACTCAACCACCTCCTCAAAGTATGTGAGTGTATAACATAATAAATTAAATATGCATTTATTCTGGATGTAGAAAGATGAGTAAGCCTTCGAGAGATGAGGTTCTTAAACGGATGAGCGACCTCCTCAGGTCAGGAGCCACTATGCTGGACCAGTCATGTCCACTATGCGGCTCACCGCTCTTCAAGCTTAAGACAGGGGAGATAGTGTGCCCTATTCACGGGCCTGTCAGGATTGTTAAGAGTGAAGCTGAAGCCGTAGAGGCAACAACAGATGCAGTGATAGGGGAGCTGGAGAAAATAGTTACTCTAAGGATTCACCAGCTCGTTCAGGAGGGGAGAACATCCCCAAGTCAACTCCCTCCCCACACACTGGATGAAATTGACAGGTTGCTAACCATTCTCGAGAAGATTAAGAGAATTAGGAAGATTTAGGGCTTAGGTGTGGTGCGGGGGGTGGGATTCGAACCCACGCAGGCCTACGCCATCGGGGATCCCAC
>CAYOJG010000003.1:0-45528 GCA_964404265.1 uncultured Desulfurococcaceae archaeon
GTCCCTGAAGAGCTTGAGGAAAGCATTATTAAGGTGCCTATGCTGCTATGACCTCTTGGGAAAGGCTGACCTGGAAAGAGATTAAGGAGGCGTGCGGCAGTAAGGAATCGATAGCTATCCTCCCGGTCGGTAGTGTGGAGCAGCATGGCCCCCACCTACCGCTGGGGACTGACTACCTAATAGCCGACATACTGAGCAGTGAGGCGCTGAAGAAGCTTAAGGAAGAAGGGATTAATGCCTTAAAACTTCCTCCACTACCCTATGGACTCAGCAGTATGTGGGCGGCCTACCCCGGGACGGTGACCCTAAGAACAGAAACCTACATATCTCTCGTGAAGGACGTTATCCTCTCAATAATTTCCTCAGGCTGTACAAACATCTTGATAGTTAACGGGCATGCGGGGAACTCCGACGCGTTAAAGGTTGCGGCAAGGGATGCCGTCGAAGCCGCCGGTAAGGGAGCTGTTGCTGTTACGAGTGTTTGGGAAATATGCGGAGACCTGATCGATGACCTATTCGAGACGCCCTTCTTCCACGCGGACGAGGTCGAGACCAGCCTCGCCATGGCTCTAGGGTTGCGAATCACTACAACTCCACAGGAGGGTGTGGAGCCCCATAGGAAATACAGTGAGAAGTGGCACAGCCTCAAGCTGAGGGTGAGACCTAAAGCATATGTCTACAGGCCGGAATCTGCTGGAATGCATGGGGAAGGGCATTTCGGGAGGCCTGACCTCGCAACGAAGAATAAGGGAGAGAAGCTGAAGGAATGCATTATTGAGGGAATTAAGGGGCTTGCGCTCGACCTAATAGAGGGCAGGTTCTAATCACTCAATAAGTCTGTACTCCCTCCCACCATGGAGGTATATGAGACCCTCCCTAGTCATCTCGTTAAGCAGTTCCTTCTCCTCCCTGCTTAAGGACTGCACTTCACTCATGCTTAACGGGAACCTCTTCTTAAACCTCTCAAGGAATTCCGCGGAGACAATTAACCCGCCTACGGGGACAGCCAACCCTCTCTTGAAGTAGTTCTCTATGGGCTCCCTAGCAAGCCTCGCAGCGTCCCCGAGCTTAATCACTCCAGACCTCCTCAACTCGTTGAGTAGGGGGTCACCCCTCTCCCTCGGCCTGGGCGGGTGCTTAGGTTGAATACCTTTCTTCAGCAGGTTAAGCTCCTTCTCCAGCCTGTCAACCCTTCGAGTAAGCTCCTCCACCGCCTCCCTTAAGTCAAGAATCACCGTCTTCAACTCCGCCAGTGTCTCGGCCTGCGACCTGCTTACCTGGGCAGGTGTTAACTCATCCTCTACCGAGGAGGGTAGGCCAACCCTAACGACATACCCTCCCCTAGAGGACCTTATTAAGTAGCCGGCCTCCCTGAGCCTGAGTATAGCTCCCCTTACAGTGTTATAGGGCAGGCCTAAACCGTCAGCTATCTCGCGGGGGGTTGCCCCAGGGTTGAGCTTAATGAACGCTAGAACCTTCCTGTCAACGCTCACTCCGCATCATAGATTAATACGGCTGTAAACTAATAAAGATGGTGAGCTCATGCCATCAAGGGAAAGCATGGTTAAGGAACTCACGAGACTTATTGATGAAAGCACGGACCCTTGGCGGAAGGCAGCATTCTACGACGATCCCGAAGTTCTAGGACTTCTAGACGAGCTGTATGATAGGTGGGAGCAGGGCGGGAAGGTGGGCATACCGCTGGACTACGCGACGGATGAGGAGATACAGTTCCTTTACGGGAAGGCAGTTAATCTGAGGCCGGAAGCCGAGAAGGGTGTGTTAAGGAAGCTCGCTAAGAGAATCCTTCCTTCAGGTGAGGAAGAGGATTAAGACTTCTTCCTCGGGTAGATATAGTCCTTAGGGGCTTTCGAGAAGGGCTCCAGATACTTCCTCAGGGCCTTAGGCACCTCGACAATGCCGTCCTCCCTCTGGAAATTCTCCAGTATTGCAGTGATTGTCCTAGTGCTCGCTATGGCTGTCGAGTTAAGCATGTGGAGGAAGTCCCTAACCATCCCTTTCCTCCTCAGGTACTTCACGTTTAGTTTATACGCCTGCCAGTCCAGCACATTGCTACAGCTCACAAGCTCCCTGAACCTTCCTTGGGCAGGGTACCAAGCCTCCAGATCATACTTCATCGCTGCCCTAAGGTTAAGCTCCCCTGAAGCAATATTCACCACCCTGTGCGGTATGCCTAGACCTCTGTAAAGCTCCTCCGCATTACCGATCAGCATATCGAAAACCTTCCAGCTGTCTTCAGGGAGGGTGTATGCGAACTGCTCCACCTTATGGAACTGGTGAACCCTGAAAATACCTTTAATATCCCTATTAGCTGCCCCGGCCTCCTTCCTGAAGCATGGACTCACACCCACGTAGAGTAGGGGAAGGTCCTCCTCAGGAATCACGTCACCTGCATGGAGAGCGGCAAGCGGATGTTCAGCTGTGGCTATTAGGTATAGGTCCTCACCCTCAATCTTGTAGAGCGCGTCCTTAAACGCCTCGAACTCTTCTACAGCCCTCATGAACTTGCCCTTCATTATGTATGGAGGTACCACGAGGGTGAAACCTTTACTCGTTAAGTAATCCATGGCGTAGGTAAGTAGGGCGAAATCAAGCCAAACAAGATCCTCAAAAATATAGTAGAATCTCGACCCCGCGACCTCACCGGCCTTAAGAGTGTCTCCTAAACCCAGAACGTTCTCCAGCATGTCTGCATGCCCAACGAATTCCCTGTCAGTAACATCGTAATCCATCCTAACCCCCTTACCCTCAGTCTCAGCTAGGAAGGCGTTGAGATGCTTCCTCTGAACAACCGCCTTCCCCCAAACCCTCACAACTGCGTTATGGGACTCGTCAGGGCCTATGGGGACTGACTCGTGAAGCGGGTTAGGCATCCCGTCCAGGAGATTCTTCCTCAGCTCAGACACCTCCTTAAGCCTGGCCTCAAGCCTGCCGATCTCTTCAAGAAGCTTCTTCGCCTCAGCAATAGCTTTCTCCCTCTCCTCTGGAGGCATCTTCGCTATCCTTGAAGATATTTTGTTGTGCTGATGCCTCAGCTGATTAAGCTCTGTCTGAACCTTCCTCCACTCATTATCTACCTCAATGAATCTGTCAACCATTCCGGGATCCATGAACCTCTTCCTGAGGGTTTCCCTCATAATCTCCGGGTTCTCCCTAAGCAGCTTAAGTATGGACCAAGGCATATCCCACACCACTACTAAGGAGTAGTTACATCCAAGCTCTTAAATTCCTTAACGATTCTTCCAGTACCTCCTAGTCCTAAGGAACGTTCTTTCAGCATCATGCAGACGGACATAGAAGTCTGAGTCCTCCCTAGCGGTCAGGAGTCTCCTAGCGTTCCTAGGGCCGACACCTCTAGCAGCTAACGCCACAACAGCCCTCCTGCCGTACGTGAGGACGAGGTCTGCAGCCTCCATCAACTCCTCGAACCTCTTCCTCTCCTCACCGCTCAGAACGAACTTATACCTCCTCCCCGCCTTAAGCCCCTTCCTAACAAGGGGTGTGAGATCCTCCCTACCGAAATAGGGGGCTACGAGGGAGTAGCCGCACTTACTGCAAACTATTCTCTCCGGAAGCTCGCCGACGACAGCCTCCCATGAGTTACCGCACACCATGCAGTAGAGACGCACCTTACGCCCCATAAGCCTCCTCTTCACAAGCTCGCTAACCACGTTCCTCGGAAGATTCCCTCCCTTAACACGGTCGAACCCTGCGCTTATCCTAATACCCTCCTCAGCTATGGGTGAGGGTGAACTCACCTCAATGAATCGAAGCCTCATCCTCCCCTCACGAATCCCTTCAACAGTGGCGATCACTGGATCCGGATTAACATACCTAGTGAACACCTCCCTGAAAACCTCCTCCCTTACAAGGGGGTGTTCAACATACCTATTCACAAGCACCTTAACGACCTGTGGAGGGGCCTCTCTAGGGATGACTCCAAGCCTTGAAAGAACCTTGAATGCAACGGCCTTCATGAGGGATGACCGAGATATCCCTTCCCTGATAAGGGATTCAGGATCCCTGGACGTAAGTGCCTCCTCAACCAGCTTCCTAACTATCGCTGGAGTAACCTGGTAAGGGAGCTCCAGATATATTGCGTAGGGATCGATCTTGATCCTGGGTTCAACCCCGAGGTACTTGATAAGCGGTGTGGATACTGCGTAGGAAAGCCCTCTATTGCCGCGGCTGCCTAGACACGCATGAATCACTATAAGTGTCTGCCTACCTGAAACAATCTCCACAACAACCTCCCTATCCGACGGTATCGGGAACCCCTTCCCTGCATGCCTACCGATCAGGTTCTTAACATACTCAATTAGCTGAGGTGAGGCAATCTTCCTGTAGTGTTGAGGTATGTAGCCTAAAGCGATAAGCCTCCGCAGGCCGCAGGCCTCCCTAGAAACCTTATAATCGACAGGAATGTTCTCCCCCACCCAGGTAGGTATGGACGCCTCCTCCGCAGGGAACTGCTCAACGAAAACCTTCTTATCGTCATCATCTATCCCGACAACCCTCCACATCCTGCCGGAAAGGACTATTGACGATCCCTCAGTAAGGTTTATGGAGACGAAGTCTCCGTCCAGCGACCCAATTACCCTATTACTCAACACGTCGATAACCCGGAACTGGACGGTGTCCACAATCATAGTGGTTCTGTAGTAGTAGATCTTGCCCTTCATGGATGTTCTGAATCTCCCGTTAACGAACCTGAGGTACCTTAATGAGGTCAGGAACTCGATAATGCCTGTAAGAATATCCATATCTAGGTGTAGGAAGGGGTAGGAAGCCTTAAGGATTTCTAGGGCTTCTTTAGGGGTGAATCCCTCGCTCTCCATCCCCATACCGACGAGCACGTGTGAGAGGACATCAATAGGCATTAAGTAGGGCCTCACCTCCTCAATATCTCCGTCCCTCGTCCGCCTAGCTATAACTACAGACTCAAGCATGTCGTTCCCGTTCAGGTCCGTCACTATGAAGCCTCTCGCCCTCAGTCCCACCCTATGGAGGGATCTGCCGATCCTCTGAAGGAATTTACTGGCCTGCCTAGGGGATGATGACTGAATAACTGCCGAGACATGACCTATGTCGATACCTAGCTCGAGGCTTGAGGTCGAGACAACGGCCTGTATCCCACCTTCCCTAAGCAGCTCCTCAACCTCCTCCCTCAACGCCTTGGAGAGGGAGCCGTGGTGGACCCTGACGTCGAGTCCTCTATCAGTCAGCTTCCTGCCAAGCCACTCCGCCTCATCCCTGGTGTTGGTGAAGATCAAGGTTTTACCGAACTTCCTCACAAGCTCAGCTATCAGATCCACCTTATCCTTTACTTCACCACCGTAATCCCCGGGTGCGTAAACACCTATGTCGGCCTCCCTAACCCCCGGGACTTCAGCAATATCCACAAACTTGCCTGGAGCCAGTGCCTCCGCAGCCTTCCGCGGGTCACCTATCGAGGCTGAGAGTGCTATCCTTTGGAACGGACCTGCTATCCTCCTCAACCTCTCTAAATCGGCTAGGAGGTGTGCCCCTCTCTTGCTGGCGAGTAACTCATGAAACTCATCAATAACAACCCACCTAACGTTGGTGAGGTGCTTCCTCATCCCCTCATTCACGAGGAGGTAGGTGAGGGTCTCCGGCGTAGTTATCAGTATGTGGGGAGGGTTGAGGGCTATGGCCCTCCTAGCACTGCTGGATGTGTCCCCATGCCTTATAGCGACAGACACACCTAGGTGTTTCCCAATCCTCCTAATCCTAAGGAACATGTCCCTGTTAAGCGCTCTGAGGGGAGTGATGTACAGGGCGCAGACAGGCCTGTACTTAAGTCCCGCATCCAGCATCCTAGACATTATGGGAAGAAGGGCCGCTTCCGTCTTCCCGCTTCCCGTAGGCGCAATTATGAGGACGTGCCTGCCGCTGAGTACCTTAGGTATCGCAACCGACTGGACAGGGGTCAGCTCCCGGATACCCACATCCTCCATAACCTTCTTCAGCCTGTCGTTAAGCATCTCTAGACCGAACCACTAAACCTTCTTCTTAGAAGGCTTAATACTCTTGATGAGTATGCTGATGTGAGAGCGCCTTGCGAAGGGAACGCGTAACATTATCGGCACTGCTCATGATGCTGAACGCTGCCATATACTACATATCCTACAGCCAGAGCCTCCCCTCCCCCATAATTGTTTGGGTTGCTGTGGCGGCATCAGGGTATGTAACTGGTAGGGGGCGTGACCTATTCATAGGGCTTCTGGAGTTCATTGCTTTACTGCTGATCTCCCTCAACACGGCCCCCTGGGCATCTGCGAACTACATAATTCAGAACGCTGCGGCAGTAACGGTTCTCTATGCTGGAGGATTCCTGTGGGGATCTGCCCTAGGGAGACAGGCCGAGAAAACCAGGCCGCCACCCATCCAGCCCAAGGAATACGTACCTGCCTTACTGGCTTCGACAGGTATCTTCCTGATTTCGTATTCTCTACTCCGCGGCCTAACTGAAGCGTCCCCACTGATCCCGCCAGCCAATGCATCAATGCTGGGGCGAGCAACATATATTGCCGGAGGCCTTCTTGCCGCATCGCTGGCTGTGTACGGAAGGGGTGATCGGCCCTACCTCAAAACAGTTATTATTGGGGGTCTGTCAGCGCTGCTGTCATTCATTATTCTCCCGCTCTCAGCATCCCTCATACCGCCGCAAACCAAAGCTGTCCTGATCGGCGAAGACTGCATAATAGTGGGTAAGGTTAGGAAGGTTTATGCAGGGCCCTCCAGAAGAAGCATCTACTGCTACAGGCCTAGGCTGGGCGTGAACAGCCACGTGATCCTCATAGGCTCCTCAGGTTCCGGTAAAACCCGGGCGGCTAAAGCGATCTCCAGGCAGGCTAAAGGGTTCGGGATACCTGTCATAATCATTGATGTGCATGGGGAGTACGGAGACATATACGGGTTCAGGAGAGTGGACGGGTCTGTTGAGAGGGTGAATCCCTTCGCCTTACTCGGCAAGGAACCGGAGGTTAGGGCCGAAGAGGTTTCTTCAGAGGTCACGCACGCCTACAGGCTTGGAGGGGTTCAGAGAGCCGCCCTAAACGCGATACTCCTTAAGGCATATAGGGAACTGCCTGAAGTGAACCCATCAACACTCCTCGAACTAGTTAAGTCAGGGGATTATGGTGATATTCCCTACGGAAAGGAAGTTATTTCCTCACTCCTCCCATACCTCTCAAGTATTGCGGGGTCCAGTCTAATCAGGTGGATGGATCCCGGCGAGTTAAGTGACGGGTCATTCATCTTCGACCTATCACACGTCGAGAGCCCTCCCCTCCAGACACTCATCATGCGCACGGTTCTTGACGCGGTTTTCTACGTAAGGAAGGCAGCTCCCAGAACAACGCTTGTGGTTATTGAGGAAGCGCAGAGACTCACAGCCTCAGGCTCAGGTATAGACGTAATGGGGAAGCTTTTCAGGGAGGGAAGGAAGCTCGGGATATCAGCCATAGCGATATATCAGGACCCTGGAGCCGTGAACCCTTCCCTCCTAAATAACGCGTCCCTAATCATGGTATTCAAGGTTCTCGAGGAGTCTTCGCTGAACTACATATCGAGGGTGCTTGGAGGGCCTTCGGGCAGGGAGAAGGAGGTTAGGAGAAAACTCCCCACGCTGCGTGTGGGTGAGGCATTCATTTTGGGGGAGGACGGCCTTCTAGCCCTTATCGAGACACAGAATTATTGAGGAAGAGAAATATAAACTTATTACTGGGCCATAACTACTCCTTAAAGAGGGGATTAAGTGACAGAGGAAGAGAGAGAAACACCCATACCTGAGGCCGAAGAGGAGGAAGAAGAGGAAAAAGCCGAGAAGATGGTGAAGCTTCTTGAGGAAGGTGAGGAACAGGTCCCTCCCGAGGAAGCTCCCGAAGACTACGCCGCTGAGGAGGACTTCGAAATAAAGTTCGTTCCGGGAGCCATAGATATTGACGCCATAGAATCAATGCTTGACATAAGCGATGTTTTATCCCAGGCCCTCAGGCAGGATGTGAGTCTACAGAAACTCATTGCCGATATCAAGAAGCTTAGAAGGAGCTTCATATCTAAGAAGAGGTCTGAGATGAAGGCAAGCAAGAAAAAGACTGCTCAAAAGAAGGCTAAATCAAGCAAGTCAAGCAAGAAATCTAGTAAGAGTAAAGGGAAGACACGCACCAAGAAGAAGAAATAATTACTCTTCGGCCCGCTCAAACTCCACCCCAGCCTTCTGTAAAGCTTCCACAACATCGTCCTCAGGAACCCTCTTATCGAAAACAATAACCACCTTCCTCTCCCCACCTTTCCGAATAAGCCTCAGCTTATCCACCGACACCCTACCCATTATCAAGTCCCGCTCACTCTTCCTCGGAGCTATGAATTCCTTAAACCTCTTCCGCAGCATCTCTTGGAAGGCGTCGAAGTTCCTGAGAATCCTTAAGGAATCCTCCACATCCCCGGTTTCCCTACCAAGCTCCTTCATAGCCTCAAGAACCTTCACCGCCTCGTCAACATTGGCTTCCAGATAGATATATCCGAAGAAGGATTTGACAAGCCTGGCCATGCCCGCTCCCAGAAGTATAGTGAGGACGCTTTAATAAGGTAGTTCAACAAATCACTTAAACTTCCCTTCAAGTTAATTGTAGAGGGTGGTTGAATGTTCAATGTTAAGTACCCGGACGGCTCATTACTGAAGAAAATGCTTCAAGGATCGCTTAAGCCTTTAAGTGAGGCGCCGATTAAGGCGGATGAGAACTCCTTCCTCATTAGGGGGCTGAGCCCCGACAAAAACATTATGGTTGAGGTCTACATACCGAGCATGGCTTTCGAGACCTACGATGTTTCCGGTGAGACTAAAGTTGTTGCGGACAGGGACGAGTTCCTTAAGGCTGTGCGTAGGGGAACTAAGAGAGACACTGTCGTGCTGAGGTATGAGGACGGATCTGAGACAATGATTCTGGGCCTCATAAACACCAAGACAGGAAGTGAGAGAACGTACCAGGTCAGGGTCATAGGTTTCGGCCAGGACCTTATTCAGTCGCTTGAGCTCGACCTGCCTGTGAAGATGCAGATGGAGCCGGAGGAATTCAGGAAGATAATAAGTGACGCAAAGCTTGTGGGTGAAGAGCTCGAGATCTCCTATAAGGAGGGTGAGGTAACGGTCTCCTCAAGGTCTGAGGGGAAGGAGTTTAGAGAGGTTCTTAAGCTTGATAAGCCTCTCCTAAGCCTGGAGTCTAAGGAATCTGCCGTGACAAGCGTGTACGACATCGACCTCCTTAAGTCGGTAGCCCCCTCCCTAGAGATAGGTGATGTGGTGACTGTCGAGTTCGGTGCCGGGCTTCCCATGAAGCTGCTCGTCACAAGTGACGACGGTTCAAAAATAACTGTGTGGGTGGCTCCTAGGGCGGCATAATTATTTGATTCGGAAAATGAACTTCATCTTCGAAGGTTCAGGAACTTTCTCTATCTTCCCATCCTTCAGCAGCTGTAGTAGTGCTTCCCTAACCTCGGAAGGGGTTGCTTCAGGGACCTCCGCCTCAACCTCCTTAATCACTTCCTCGGTGGTGAGGCCTGACCTCCTTTGAAGGGCTTTCAGAATGAGTTCCTTAAGCTCCTCCATGAACCTCCCTGTCCACATCCTTAATTATGTCTTCAAGCACATCCATTGCCTTCATAGCGAGTTCTTCTGTAATCACTAGCGGCGGGGAGAACCTTACTGTTGAGAAGCCTGAGCCTATTACTGCGACGCCTCTCTTGAACGCTTCGTTAAGCACCTTAGCAAGCTCCTTCTTCGCGTACTCCTTTGTGCGCCTATCCTTCACGAGCTCGACACCTATCATGAGTCCCTTACCACGTACATCACCGACGATTTCGTAGCTGTCGAACCATTCCCTAGCCCTCCTCAATATTGCGTCTCCTACTCTCCTCGCGTTGCCTAGGAGATCCTCATCCTTAATTATCCTTATCACTTCCCTACCTACGGCGAGGGATATTGGGTTACCTCCGAAGGTGCTGGCGTGTGAGCCTGGCGGGAGCCTCATTATTTCCTCCCTGCCGGCGACTACACCTAGCGGGAGTCCTGAAGCGACGGCCTTAGCCATAGTTATTAGGTCGGGCTTAACTCCCCAATGCTCAATCGCGAACCACCGGCCTGTCCTCCCCATACCTGCCTGGACCTCATCATCGACAAGTAGGATGCCGTTAGCTTCCGTCAGCTTACGGAGCTTGGGGAAGAAGTCGTCTGGAGGCACTACGTAGCCTCCCTCACCCTGAATAGGTTCGGCGAAGATGGCAGCGACCTCCGAAGGGTCAACAACCCTCTTAAAGATCCATTCCTCGAGGAAACCTATTACGGCATCCCCGCACTCCTCAGGCTCCACATTGAAGGCACATCTGTAGGGGTAGGGGTATGGAACATGTATTATTGCAGGAAGCAGGGGCTGGAACCATTTCCTATGGATGGGCTTGCTCGCAGTTATCGACATAGCTCCGGTTGTTCTCCCGTGGAAGGACCCTATGAAGGATATTATGTACGGCCTCCTCCCTTCATTAATTCCCTTCACTATCTTGAGGGCGGCCTCATTAGCTTCCGCACCGCTGTTACCGAAGAAGAACTTCTTACCGCCATCTATTGGGACGACAGTGGCGAGCTCCTCAGAATACTCCACAACCTCCTCATAATAGAAGTCTGTGAGGGAGTAGTGGAGGAGCTTCCCAGCCCTCTCCCTAATAGTTTTCACTACCCTAGGATGTGAATGCCCCACATTCATTACGGCTATGCCTGCGTTCATATCTATGTAGATATTGCCGTCAACGTCCTCGACAACCGCGCCTAAACCGGTCTTAGCGACTAGCGGGTACCACCTAACGAACGACTGCATCACTAAGGACTGATCCCTGCCCATTATTTCCCTAGCTTTAGGGCCTGGAGGCTCAACCACTATTTTAGGGACTTCATTAGGAGGGTATTTCTCATAATAGTACGTCAACCCTTAACACCGTTTAATAATTTGTGCGGAAGAGTGAAAAACTTTTCCTAAAAGCTGAAAAATCGTTGATCATGAATCGATCTGCACATGTCTTAAGGAACTTACTCATTAATACTCTGGAAGGAAGTTAAGTGTGTGGGAAGCGATGGGTGGCGGTACAGAGCTTGAGATAGTTGAGGAGTATGAAATTGAGGGGAGAAAGAGGTTCAGGATAAGGGTTAAGGGAACGAACATAATTCTTAACGTGACAGCTTCATCCCCTAATGAGGCCGCTGAGAAGGCTGCTGAGATTGCGAATAATCTAGGTCTAATCAGGAAAGCTGGTGGGGCCGCCGGGATTTGAACCCGGGACCACCAGCGCACCGGGACCTCGGGGTTGTCACCCCAGGCTGGCATCCTAGCCAAGCTAGACGACGGCCCCACGTGCTCCATAGGTAACACTATCGCTTTACTTTTAAGTGTTTAATTTGAGGGTGTATTTAGGGTTGATTCCGTGGTCAGGTTATTTGTGGCTGTGGAGATCGAGAACCCACAGGTTCTTAACGAGGTCCTGAATGTTAAGGCCGAGGTTGCTTCCTGCAGCAGAGGGAGGGGGATAAAGGTTGTTGAGGATGAGAACGTTCACCTAACTCTCCGTTTCCTAGGAGAAGTGCCGGAACAGCTTGTTCAGGATGTGGTGGAGTGTCTTAAGCCCGCCTCCAGCTTCACGAAGTTCAGCATGCGTATTGCGGGCCTAGGTGCGTTCCCATCTAACGCGAGACCAAGAGTTATCTGGGTAGGGGTTGATGAAGGTGCCGAGGAGCTTAGGGCTTTAAGGAATGCTCTGGAACCTTGTCTGAGAAGGTACGGGAAGCCTGACAGAAACAGGTTCGTTCCCCACATAACTATTGCGAGGGTTAAGGGAAGCTATGACAGGACCTGCCTAGCGAACGTTTTCAGCGGCTACGGAAACCACGTATTCGGGACAAGCGGGGTATCCTCAATCAAGCTCAAGAAAAGTGTGTTAAGGCCTGAGGGCCCTATATATACGGATCTCGCAGTCATTACTCTCGAAGGCTGAGGGTTTTGACGATTCAGGAACTGCTGGATGAGGTGCTTAGGGAGATACGTCCCACTGAGGAGGAGATAGGGAAGGCGCTCAGTATCTATGAAGACATTAAGGAGGCCGTGCTTAAAGAGATAAATATCCCCTATCCCTTCAAGATCGAGCTTGAGGGTTCTGTAGCTAAAGGAACTGCTTTAAGCGGGGAGCTTGATCTCGACATATTCCTACTCATTAAATACCCTGAGATGGGGAAGGAGTGGATAATTAAGCATGTCGTGAACCCCTTAGTCAAAACACTCTCCAGCAGGTACAGAACCCAGTTAAGATATGCTTCACACCCGTACATACGGGTACTTTCCTCAGGCGTGGAGGCCGACATAGTTCCCGCGTACTGGGCCGCTACTGTGGAAGAAATAAAGACAGCCGTGGATAGGACACCATTCCACACGAGATACATTAAGAAATCCTTAACAGAAAGCCAGAAGGATGAGGCCAGGCTTCTGAAGAAGTTCTTTAAGGGTGTCGGTATATACGGCGCAGAGATAAGGGTGCAGGGATTCTCAGGCTACCTAAGCGAGCTGCTGATAGTGAAGTACGGGGACTTCCTCAACACCCTCAGAAATATAGGGAGGTGGAGGCTTAGGCAGGTTCTTACAGTAGGTGACGTAGATGAGGACCCGAAAACCCTTCGCCTCCTCTTCCGAGACCACCCACTAATAATTCCCGACCCTGTAGACCCTAGGAGGAATGCCGCCGCTGCAGTATCGCGAAGGTCCCTAGCCATAGCTATAGCGGCATCAACATTCTTCCTGAGGTCCCCAACCCGAAAATTCTTCTTCCCCAAACCAGAGACCCTTCCCCTGGAAGCTCTAGAGGAAACTCTTAGGAGGTCACGCAGAAGATTGCTCCTACTACTATACGGAATGAGGCCTGGAACCCCTCCAGACGTCTCCTGGGGGGAACTAAGGAAGGTCTCGAGAAAGGTCCTGAATATGCTTAAGGAACAGGGCTATGAAGTGATTGATTGGAGCGTGTGGAGTAATGATGAAGACCTTGCGGCCGCAGCCATAGATATTGATGAGGAAAGTGTTGAGAGGGAATATGAAGTTAGGGACGGCCCGAGAATTATTGGGCAGCCTGTAGTAAGCTTCATTTCCAAGTACCTGAACAGGGAGGATGCTCTGGGCCCATGGATCAGTCAGGAAGGCATCCCTAAAGTTCTTCTAGCGAGAAGGAGGAGCAACCCTGTAGAGGCACTTAAGGACTTAGGAAAAGAACTCTCCACCCCAGACCTTGAAGTTATTCAGGTAACCGATAGTCTAGAGGAGTTCCTCAGCAGAGTAGATGTTAAGGATAAGGGAAAAATTCTTCAGTGGCTGACTGAGGCAGTTGTTAAGACACCTTCCTGGCTTGGCGCTGTCAAAACCTCAGGCTCCGACAGGTAGGTCTTCAGAGGAGCCGTAATTCTTCCAAGAACCTTCACATCCTCCAGCCTCGGGGTCGATAAAGGCCTCCCGCAGTGGGGGCATCTCCCCTCAAGCCTCATAGAGAGCTCTGAAGGTGAAGGAACCCCAAAGCAGTCCTGACCAACTCTTTCGAACGTGAATATTATCGAGCCGCAACCCTTACATCTGTAGATTACGGGCATAACAACAAGCACCACAATAAAAATACGCGTTTTAGATACATAACATGTGAGCCTTAAATACTGCCTTCGTATTACCGTATTACCATGGTGAGTAACCAATATTACGCATCATTATGTAAGAAAATTCATTAGATGTAATACCGAAACTTTTTATAATAGTTAAAACTGTTTTAACTTCTCTTTGGAGAAAGCAATAAATTAATGCTTGAACCCTAGTTAGAGAGGTATTGAGTATGTCTAGGGATGTTATGATATGCGTGACCGGGATGCCCGGGGCTGGTAAGACATTGATAGCCCGCAGAATTGCGGAGTCCTTCTCAGCACCTCTTGTGAGTATGGGCGACGTTATGAGGGAGGAGGCTAGCAGGAGAGGTATAGGTCTTGACTTGGCGAGCATGATGAGGTT
Source organism: uncultured Desulfurococcaceae archaeon (assembly GCA_964404265.1). GTDB lineage: Archaea > Thermoproteota > Thermoprotei_A > Sulfolobales > NBVN01 > CAZFVC01. The sequence continues at coordinate 14,121 of CAYOJG010000003.1, forward strand.
CGCTAAGAAGATACGCGAGGAGTACGGGGCTGCTGCGGTGGCTGAACTTGTTTACAGGAGAATTAAGTCCTTAAGCGGTGTGGTTGTTATTGACGGGATTAGAAGCCTTGAAGAAATTAATTACTTCAGGGAGAGGCGGGATGTTGTCGTCGTTGCCGTACATGCTTCCCCTCGTGAGAGATTCAGGAGGCTTAAGACTAGGGGGAGGAAGGATGACCCGCGTACCTGGGAAGCCTTCATGGACAGGGACCTGAAGGAGCTTAGGATAGGGCTCGGGAACGTGATCGCTTTAGCCGACGTGATGATTGTTAATGAAGGTGCTGAAGTGGAGGAGCTTGTGGAGGAGGCAACACACAGGATAAGGGAGGTGACTAAAGATATTCAGGATGGAGATAAGGGCTGAGTTAAGGCCCACAGAGGATTTGGAAAGGATTCTGAAGGCCATAAGGAATGTGTTCGGTGTCGAGGAATACAGGGTTGTTGATGAGGAGCCCTACAAAATAGTTGTTGCTGAGTCCAGAGACATAAAGTCATTGCTTAAGCTACACGAGCTTTTAAGGCAGAGCAGAATACTTGACACCGCCAGAAAGGTCATGACCTCCGGAAGGAGGGAAGGTGTTATCGTGTTCAAGATCCATAAGCAGGGGGCCTACGCAGGTAAGGTATCGTTCGTCACATTCGACACTGAATCGCCTCTAGGACCGATAGAGGTCCGGATCTACACAGATAAGCCGGATGAGGTTATTGACTGGCTAGCGCCCAAAACCTCTAAAGGTAAGCCTCTTTGGAACAGGCCCATGCCTGAAGTATAGAACTACTTCCTTAAGTAGATCTTCATGTATCTTGAAGCTACTACGGAGTTCCGGAAAACCGACTTAGCGTCCTCGAGAAGAACCCCGACATCCTTATATCTGGGGGATCTGTGGTAAAGGATAAGCATACCTGTACCACAAGCGTCAGCAACCTCCGCAGCCTCCCTAGCCGTTGAATGAAGATACTCCTCCGCCAATTCCCTATCCCTTGAATGGAAGGCTGCGTCATGGATAAGCACATCCACCCCTTCACACAGCCCTACCTCCTCCGGAAAAGGCCTTGTGTCTGTGACGTAACATATGGATACAGGGCCGAGAGCTATTCTGAAGGCCAGCACAGTCACTGAATGAATCCCCTTCCCAACACGGACAGTGAATGAACCCAGATCAAGCTCCCCTTCCTCAACCTCGGCAATTCTCAGAGGGAATGAGGGCGAGAAATGGAGAAACCTGAAACTTTCCCGAAGATAATTAGTAATTCCAGGAGGCCCGACCACAATCAACTCATCCTCTGACCCTGCAAGAGATCTGGACTGGAGAAGAGGGATAAGCCCTAAGACGTGATCGCCGTGGAGGTGGCTGATAAGCACATGTGTTAAGGAGGAAACACTTCTCCCTACCTCATGGAGCCTGTGCTGCACGCCTTCTCCAGCATCGACAAGTATGTGTTTCTTCCCCCAAGAGACCAAGACACTGGGTAGGTCGTCACTCCCTCCATAAGGGCCTGAAGCCCCTAGAAAAGTTAGCACTACCGGATTCACTTCTTCCTCACCACGAAAATATCCCGTGTTAAAGCCCCGTGAACCCAGTTAATATATCTCTCAACCACCTCCAAGCCTGCACCCCTAACAAGATCCTCCACCTCTACATCAGCTTTCTGAGCGAACACTACATAACCTCCCGGCTTGATTACGGATGCAACCTCCTTAAGGAAGCACTCCACAAGATCCTTAATACCTCTTCCTTCCGACCTAGTCAACCTCCCGTAAGGCATGTCTGTCGCCACTGCGTCCGCCCTCACGAAAGGCATTCTGCAAGCATCGGCAACAGAAACCATATCTACACATCCGTAGTGACGCAGATTCTTGGAAGCGCCGGAAACGAATTCAGGGTTAAGGTCAGAGCCCGCAGCCTTCATACCCATATCGCAGGCCTCGATAAGGAGACCTCCGACACCTGCGAACGGATCTATGAATACAGGGTTCCTGATGGGGCTGGCTCTACTTAAGTTAACGAACAGTCTGCACCATTCAGGAATCATCGTGCCAGGTCTGTAGACAGGCCTCCTCTGAGGATCCCTCTCCCTAAGCCTACTTAGGTCCCTCTCAAACATCCTTAAACCCGCTATTACCAAGCCTTCAGTAATGATGATGTCGAGAAGAGGTGCATCCATACGCCTGCACAACTCCTCCCCCCTACCAACGACTTCTCCAACAACATCGCTATACCTTAAGACCTCACCATACCTCTTAACCCTCCTGAACGACACGTGTGAGAACCCGCCGAGTCTGCAGATATCGGAATCCTTCAGAACCTTAATCAATCCCTCAACACCTTCCTCAACATCGGAAACGCTGAGAACGACACCTCCATACTTGCTGAGGACAGCCCTTCCCTCAAGCACCCGGAAAAGCCTTTTGGAAGTGTCCAGTAAAACAACCTGGTCGAGGAGGTGTGTATAGCTCAGTGGAAGCCCCTCACCTTCAACCAGAGCCCTTAACTCGCCGAAGGGGAGGGTCCTGTGGAGGCCTGAAAGAAAAACATAGGTAAGCATTACCTAACCTACCTTAACAGCTATTGAGATGCTTAGAAAGCTCATGAGATATATCTAGGTATGTAACTCCTTCAACCCTTCTTGAGAGTGTGTCCAGCACAGCCACCTCGTCAGCCCCTCCACTAATCAGCCTCTCCACAGCCTTCCCGACGAAGACCCCATGGCTCGCGAGAGCGTACACCCTTCTTGCTCCTGAGCGTTTCAGGAATGAAACAATGCTTGCCATAGTGCCTCCAGTACTTATTATATCATCGATAACTACTGCCGTCCTTCCATCAATGTGGAAACCTTCAGGGAGTTCATGCCTTATTTCCCCAGTCACCCTGTCCCTGAACTTCCTAATGATTACGCACTCACCACCTATCTCCTTAGCCAGGGCTTCCGCTCTATGTGAAGCGCCTAAGTCAGGCGCGACAATCAGTGGGTTGTCCACCCCCCGGGATCTGAGGAATGAAGCGAATGTCTCGACCATAAGTATGTTTCTTGAAGGGCCTCCGAAACCGTTAAGAATTTCGGGCTTATGCACATCGACAACGTAGAGCTCCCCTATTCCAGCATACTTAAGCATGTCAATAACTATTCGAGCGCTCACGACCTCACCAGGCAGGAACTCTTTATCCTGGCGCGCGTAAGCTAAGTAGGTCACAACCCCCCTCACCTTCGAGGCCCCTCTCGCGACGAGCGTCTTTGAAGCGAACACCAACTCAATAAGCCTCCTATTCTGTTCTGGATACATTGTGGAAAGAAGCGTTACTTCCTTCCCCTCGAAATCACCTTTAAGCCTGAGATAGCTTTCCCCGTCAGGAAAGACCTTAGTGTAAGGGGTAACGTGTTCGCATCTAAGGAGGTTACTGATCCTCGACCCCAGCTCCTCAGCCCCTGGAAGAGAAACTATCAAATCCCTTCCCCCAATAATCATTACCGTCCCCCTAATCATGCTTTACCCATAGCTAATTAATTCAGTAAACCATCTTATGATAGGCGCGGAAGATGCCGATAGATTTAAGCAAGCCTTGGGTCCGTCCAGCTAAGCACTGGAGAAGGGTTAAAGGTAATAAGGTTGTGTGCACACTCTGCTATAAGAAATGTCCCATAGCGAACGGAGGTTATGGAGCGTGCGGGGTTAGGTATAACCATGAAGGAACACTCTACACTCTAGTGTACGGGCTGCTCACAGCAGCTAATGTTGACCCCATAGAGAAGAAGCCTCTCATGCACTTCATGCCGGGGTCAAGCGTCATGTCAATATCTACTGCGGGATGCAACTTCATGTGTAAGTTCTGCCAGAACTGGACCATTAGCCAGTCCAGGAGAAGCGATGTTTACGGAGAGTTCTTCACTCCTGAACAAGTGGTTGAGATGGCTAAGAAGTATGGGGCCGACGGAATCAGCTACACCTATAACGAACCAACCATCTTCTACGAGTTCATGCTTGACACGGCAAAGCTCGCTAAGAAGGAAGGACTCTTCAACACTATGGTGACCAACGGATACATGACTATTGAGGCCTTAGATGAGCTTGCGCCCTATATGGATGCGGCGACCGTTGATTTCAAGGGTGCAGGAAATAAGGAGTTCTACCGCAGGTTCATGGGTGTGCATGACCCCGAACCTATCTATGGAACATTAATAGAGATGAAGAGAAAGGGAATATTTATCGAGATAACTAATCTGGTGGTGCCTAGGTACGGCGACTCGCCTGAGGATCTTAGAAAGCTTGCGAGATGGGTTGTTGAGAACCTCGGCCATGAAACACCTTTCCACCTCCTCAGGTTCTATCCCCACTTCATGATGCAGGATCTTCCCCCGACCCCTATATCCACGCTGGAGAAGCTGGCAGATATAGCTAAGTCTGAAGGCCTCCACTACGTATATCTGGGTAACATACCGGGACATAAGTACGAAAGTACGTACTGCCCGAAATGCGGGAGACTCGTTATCAGGCGGTACGGTTTCAACATTTCTGAGTGGAAGCTTAAGGAGGACAATAGGTGTCCCTACTGTGGATACAGGCTTAACATAGTTGGGAAATATAAGGGCAGGAAAGTTCTTCACTGGTGGTGATGATTCCTGTACTACGTACTTATTGGCGGCCCTGCCGGGTCAGGGAAATCCACATTCACATCGGCCCTCGCCTCATGGATGCATGACAACGGCCTTGATGTGGCGAAAGTTAATTTCGATCCCGCAGCCGAGGTCCTTCCCTACACACCAGATGTTGATGTGAGGAGATACATCAATGCGAGGGACTTAATGATTGAGAAAGGCTTAGGCCCTAACGGGGCCTTAGTCGCAAGCGTTGACTACCTAATTAATTACGTGATGGACATTAGGGAAGAAATTGACGAGACAAGAGCTAACTACGCCTTAATAGATCTGCCCGGCCAGCTTGAGATAGTTGCTTTCCGAAGGCTGGGGCCCCTCCTGTTGAAGGAGCTTGTGAAGGGAAGTAAGGCAGCGATGGCCTTCCTACTGGACGTCAGGCTAGTCACTGATCCTCCATCAGCATTCTCTTCAGCCCTCCTCACACTCTCAACACTTTACAGAGTAGCAATACCTATGAGCGTAGTGATCAATAAGATAGACCTTATTACGGAAATGTACGGGCCTGAGGTCCCTGACCTTAAGGAAAAAGTATATATGCTTCGTCTCCTTGATGAGGACTACAGCTGTGTGGAGGCAGGTAACTCAATGCTGTTCATAGATACTGAAATAAGTCAACTTCTCTGCAACGTGTTTAAGGAGGCTTTAAGCGGGGAAGTAATCCCTGCCTCAGCCAAGGAGCTTGTAGGGCTAGACACGGTTTACGGCTCGCTCCAGAGATCTCTTGCGGGAGGTGAGGACTTTCTGACTGAGGAGGCAAGCGAGCACTGAACCCTAACAACTTTTTAAATTAAAGAATGAGTGTTTAAGGGGTTAAGTATGAACGAGGCCGAGAAGGTCAGGGAACTGATAGAAAAAGCTAGGAGTGAGGGTCGGAAGAAGCTTCTGGAGCATGAGGCCTACGAGGCTCTTAGGGCTTACGGTCTGCCCGTGCCTAAGGCAGGCCTAGCTAGGTCGGTGGAGGAGGCTGTGGAGATAGGTGAAAAAATTGGTTATCCCTTAGTCCTGAAGATAGTTAGTCCCGACATAGTCCATAAATCAGATGTTGGTGGAGTTAAGGTAGGTGTGAAGAACGCTGAGGAGGTTAAGGATGCCTTCAATAGCATTATGAGTAATGTGAAGGATAAGGCTCCGGACGCGAAGATTGCTGGCGTCCTCGTACAAGAGATGGTTCCTGAAGGCCTCGAAGTTATAGTTGGGGCCACTAGGGACCCCACCTTCGGTCCGGTGCTTCTGTTCGGTCTGGGAGGTATATTCGTGGAGGTTCTTAAGGACGTTAGCTTCAGGATAGCTCCAGTAACTAAGTTTGATGCGGAATCAATGCTGGGCGAGATAAAGGCCGCTAAGATTCTGGAGGGGTATAGAGGAACGCCTCCTAGGGATAAGGATGCCTTAGTCGACATAATAATGAAGCTGTCGAGGTTCATGGAGGAGCAGGAGCTAGTCACCGACGTCGACCTCAACCCTATCATGGCATTCGAAAAGGGTAAGGGAGCAGCCATAGCTGATGCTAGAGTACTGATTAAGTTGTAGGGAGTTCCAGTTTGAGCAGTGAGGAAGAAGTAATCATTAAGGAGATAGACACCCTCAGAGAGCAGATAAAGTCCCTTAAAGAAGAGAGGGCGCAGGCGGCTGACGAGATAAGGGCGCTAAAGGCTGAGAGAAGGGAACTTATAGACAGAATTAAGGGTCTTAAGGAAGAGCTCAGGAAGCTGAGGGAGGAGCTGAGTAAGCTTAAGGAGGAGAGGGCATCACTCATTGAGGAAAGGAAGGAAGTTGTGAAGAAAATTAGGGAAATTAAGAAGGAGCTCTTCTCGAAGCGTGAACTAATGAATAATGCAGGCAAAATCAATGGTATTCCGGCCGGGAAGATCAGGGCTAAAATCGATAGGTTGGAGTGGAGGATAATTACGGAGTCTCTCCCCCTAGAGGAGGAGAACAGGATAATTAAGGAGATTGCTAGGCTTGAGTCGCTTCTCGAGAAATCGCTTGAGGTGAAGAAGCTTAAGAATGAGTATAACGAGTTGAGGGCTGAGCTTAAGGGACAGATAATTGTTCTGAATGACTTAAGCAGGAAGATAGGGAGCTTAAGCGAGAAAATCAACGGGATTAGGGAGAGAATAGGCAGCCTGAAACAGTCAATATCGGAGATACAGGCAGAGATCGATGAAAGAAATGAAGGAATTCAGGAGAGGGCTAACGCATTAACTGAGGTTTCAGGGAAGATAGGTGAACTCATCGAGAAGTATAGGGAGATGCAGAAGAAGCTGAGAGAGATTAGGCTCGGGAGGAAGAAAGCTATTGAGGAAGCAATACTTAACCAGAAGAAACAGAAGGTTGAGGAGAAGCTGAAGAAAGGCCAGAGACTGACCTTCGAGGATCTTCAACTCCTCTACGCCTCGGAGGAGGGGAAGGAGGAGTAAGGTAATTGTGTAAAGCTTCAATGTTTTTAGCATACAATCCTCATTATTAACTAGAGAGGATAAAATGTCTTCCTCGGCCGAGAGGACGCTAGTGCTTGCAGTGGATTATGATAATGACCTCCAGAAGGCAGGATTATCTACCCCTATAATAGGTTATGATAACTGTATGGAGGCAGCGCAGAAGTATGTGTTAATGTACCCCTCAGACGCTGACTCCAACACACTCTTCACAGCCCTAAAGATTTATCGCGAGCTTAAAGAGGAGGGGATAGATGCTGAAATATCGTTCGTTGCTGGAGACGAGAAAGGAGGGTCTAAGGCTGGCTTAGCACTTAAGAAACAGGTTGAGACAGTGATTAACTACACAGGCTCCACATCCGCGATACTTGTTGTGGACAGTGCTGAAGATGAAGCCGTCACGCCGGTGATAGCCTCACTAATCAAGATAGTGGGCGTGGAGAAGGTTGTTGTGGAGCAGATGAGGGGGGTTGAGGAAACCTATGTGCTGTTCGGGAGGTATTTAAGGAAGGCAATTGAGGAACCCAGATTCGCGAGATTCTTCCTCGGCCTGCCCGGAGCTCTTATAATTACTTACGTTGCCTTATCCATAAGTCCCTACAGCGGGTATGCATGGTCCATAACTCTAGCCCTGTTAGGTCTCGCCCTAGTGCTGAAAGGCTTCGGAATAACAGACTCCATAGCGTCTTGGTGGCGCACATCCCCAATCACGAAGGTTTCCCTGACTCTCAGCATTCTCGCCACAGTTCTCACCCTCACAATGCTGTACTCCTCCCTCTACAGCAGGGGTTTCTCCCTAGACGTGATATCTATAGCGACCTACATAAGGGACGTAATGCCATATGCCTTAGTGGCAATAATACCTATAATTGCCGGGAAGATGGCGTACAGATTCCTGAAAAAGTCGTTTAAGGTGTGGCGCGAGTTCATAACCTTCGCAGTTCTTGGTGTGGCCTACCAGTTCTCGATGAATATGAGTAAAATAATACTTACTGCAGACACGGACGACTTAAGGGAGATACTTAGACTCTTCAATGAGAACTACCTCCTCCAGACGCTCGCGCTCTACATAGCCATATTAATGACTCTGTCGGTAGTGTTCTATGCTATTGAGAAGGAGGTTATTTAACCTACTTACCGAACCTTCTCTCCCGCTTCTGGAAGGACCTTATAGCCCTCCATAAGTCAATCTTTCTGAACTCAGGCCAGTAAGCCTCACAGAAGTATAGCTCGCTGTATGCTATCTGCCACAGAAGGAAATTACTTATCCTCAGCTCGCCTGATGTCCTGATGACGAGGTCAGGCTCCTCTATCCCATTGTCCCTCAGGTGGGATGTAAATAAATACTTATTGAAGAACTCCTCATCCACATCCTCAGGAACCACGCCGTTCTCCCTAGCGTCCTTAACAAGCCTCCTCACGGCCTCAACGATCTCCTGCCGGCCACCGTAGCATAGAGCCACGTTTAGGTAGCGCTTATCATACTTTGAGCTGAGTTTCTCAATTTCCTTAATCCTTTCCCTGAGCTCTGGGGTTATGAGGTCAAACCTCCCCATGAACTTCACCTTAAGCTCACGCTTCTCAATCTCCTTATCCTCAATCATTTCCTGGATCGCTCTAGCGAGCAGACTCATTAGGTGGTTCCTCTCCTCTTCCGATCTCTTAGTACAGTTCTCGTAGGACATCGCATATATCGTGACTGCCTTAACGTTAAGCTCCCACAGCCAGTTCAACACCTCCTTAAGCTTGAGGTAACCTACCTCATGCCCGTACTTATAGTCCTTTCCTGCGTACTGCGCCCACCGCCTATTACCGTCAGGGATTATGGCCACATGCTTTGGGAAGGGACCGTCAGATATTTGAGACCATAACCAAGCCTCATAGAGCTTATAGGCTGGCTTAGAAATGGCATTAACGAACCACTGGAAACTCTTCAGCAGCCCTGCAATACTCCTAGTGGTTTTCCCTGGCATGTTTTCCCTTCATTACCTCTTTATTTATTAAAGCTTTTAAGGGAAACTAACCACACCATGTAGGGCTGAAAGGAATGGGTATATATCAAGGGAAGGATATGAAGAAGATCAGTGGCGGGAGGAGGAGACCCCACAGAAAGAACAGGAAGTATGAGTTAGGAAGGTTCCCTACACTCACCACAGTGAGCGAGAAGGAGAGGAGGGAAGTCTTAAGGACTAGAGGAGGTAACATAAAGGTCAGGCTGTGGAGGGCGAAGCACGCCAACGTAATAGACCCTGAGACAAACTCAGCGAAGAAGGTTGCGATCATAAGGATTGTTGAGACCCAGGCCAACAGGGAGTACGCTAGGAGAAGCATAATCACTAAGGGAGCAATAATAGAGACAGAGCTAGGCCTAGCTAAGGTCACTTCACGCCCCGGCCAGGACGGCGTAGTTAATGCGGTACTAATCGAGAAGAAGACTGAGGAGTAACGCAATCAATTAATTACCTGAACCTGTCTACTTATACTAGGGTTTCTCATGGGTAAGGCTAAGGAATTCATTATCTGGCCTGAATACTTTATGAAGCCTTTTTCCAGAAAGGAAGGCCGGAGAATACCTAGGGACCGCGGGCTTCACAGGCCAGAACCGCAGCAGTTCCTTAAGATATGTAGAGAGCTTGGCTACGAATGTGAGATTGAGGAAGGTAAATACTATCCGAGGGCGTCACTTAAGGCACTTGGTTACAGAATTATTGTGCGAGTTAATGAGGAAGGTATTACTAAAACAATCCTTATTAAAAATTTCGCCGAGAAATTAGGAACCGCCCACGAATAATTACATTAGTTAGTAATACAGCAATAATAATTCGGTAATATTACTTAATGCATCCCCTTAAATGATTATGGTTCTGAACCATCTTAAGGGATATACCCCTTAAATAGTTTTCTGCAGGAGTTTCCTTAGTGGTGTTGATTTGATAAGGCTGGGTTATTTCATCCACTGGACACCATCCAAGAAAATGCTCGTTAAGATGACTACGAAAAAACTGCCTAAGTTAGGTGTGAGGGTGATTAATTCAAGCGGCCGCGTAGTCGGGAGGGTCGTCGACGTCATAGGCCCCGTCAAATCCCCTTACGCAGTCGTTAAGCCTGTGAGGAGGGATATAGACCTGAAAACCTATGAGGAGCTCTACATAAAGCCTTACTTCAGGAGGGAGAGAAAATGAGTGAAGTGAAGTGTCCTCCGCACGCAATAGTGTTTGATGAGGACAGAGGTGAGTACATCTGTACAGAGACTGGGGAAGTTTTGGAGGACCACATATATATCTACGGGCCTGAATGGAGGTTCCACGGGTACGGCGAATTCGACGCAAGAATTAGGGCGGGTACACCCATAACTAATAAGGTTCATGATCAAGGATTCCACACAGAGATAGATACCAGGACGAGGAAGGGAAGAATACTGGAGAGGAGGCAGAAGGCGATCCGTGTCAAGTCAGCTCGGGAGAAGAGGCTTGCGAGAGCCTTAAGGCTTATGAATGAAACTATTGGGAGGCTTGACCTGCCTAACGCAGAGCTCCTGAAGAATGAGGCTGGATTAATAATTAGGAAGCTCCACTCTAGGAAAGTCATCATGAATAAAAACTACAGGGCGATAGTGGCTGCTGCCATACTTATCGCGGCCAACAACCTGGACACACCGGTAGATAAGTCGGTGGTTCTGAACAGCTGTGAAGTAACCACTACGGATGTCTGGAAGGCCCAGATGAAGATAAGGACAGGGTTCGGGGAACTCATCAAGGTTAAGCCGCTGGATCCCCTGAAATTCATTGATAAGATGGCTTACGAGCTGGGAGTTTCTCCCAAGGTGAAGTCCTTAGCAATAAAGATAGTGTCTAAGGCGAAGAAGGATGGCCTCACATCCGGTAGAGGACCTAGAGGAGTTGCTGCTGCTGCCCTCTACATAGCTGCCTTACTACTAGACGAAAGGAAGACGCAGAAGGAGGTATCTGACCGCGTTAAGGTTTCTGAAGTGACGATAAGGAACAGGTATAGGGACCTGATAGATAACCTAGTGATTTACGTGGATGTGTAGGATTCCTTATTACTTCCCCCACCTCTAACCTTTTGGGCCCGTGCATATGGGGAGTGAAGAATACATACTTATTGAAGAGGGTCTGGTCAGGCTTAAGGTGCCTGACTTCTCTAAATACCTCAGGCCGGACGGGGTTTATGAGCCGTCTTGGGCTCCAGTATTCTATAACCCTGCACAGACACTTAACAGAGACCTATCTATTCTCGTAGCCAGTGTGTGCTTAGGCGACGAAAATATGCGTGTCCTAGACCCCTTCTCAGGGACAGGGGTTAGGGCACTGAGGTATCTTAAGGAAGTTCCGGGGGTTCAGGAGGCGTTCGCCAACGATATTGATGAGGAGGCTTACCGCCTTATAAAAACTAATGCGTCCATGAATTCTTTGCAGGATAGGGTTAAGGTCTTCAGAATTGAAGCCAATTCTCTAATGTTCCTTATGAAGTCTATGGGGCTGACATTCCATATAGTGGATATAGATCCTTACGGGAGCCCCGCCCCCTACGTTGATGCGGGTGTGTGGAGCGTTAGGAATGGAGGGCTCCTCGCTGTGACGGCCACTGATACCGCCCCGCTGAGTGGGACTAAATGGGTCGCAGGGTCGAGGAAGTATGATGCGTATCTTGCGAAGACTGATGTTCCTCACTACGTAGGCATAAATCTCTTAATTGGATTCATCGCTAGGAGAGCCGCCGGCAGGGACAGATATGTCGAGCCCCTAATGTCTTTCACCTCGAAACATTACTACCGAGTTATTCTGAGGGTGCGTAGAGGAGCAGCTCAAGCAAGCAGGATGAGGGAGGAGAACCTCAGATATATGGCTTACTGTCGGAGATGCGGCTTCAGGGAATTAGCTGAACTTACAGAGATTCGTGGGAAGTGCCCTATCTGTGGAGGAAGTCTTCAAGTTATAGGCCCCCTATGGAGCGGACCGTCCTCATCTAAGGAATGTATCGATAGATCCCTCCAGCTTCTTAGAGGTAGGCTAAGCTACCTTCCAACACGTGATGAGGCTGAATCCCTTCTCCAGAAGCTGTTGCAGGAAGCTGGCTACTCACAAACCTACAGGGTTTCGACGGCGGCTAGGTACCTGAAAGTAAACATGCCTAAAGCGGAGAAGGTTGTGGAATGTCTCAAGAGTAAGGGTCTGGGTGGTGTGAGGAGCCATTTATGCAGTGACTGCATATCAACTAATGCTGACTGGAGAAACTTCCTCGAGTGTGTAGAGGATTAAGCCTCCTCAAGGAATCTGGAAAGAAGAATACATTTGAAGGGGTTGTAGTAACCTCCCGAACCGCATCTGTAAAGCTCCTTACAGGAGAAGCATGGGATCTCCATCACCGGGTTGAGCTTCACAACAACCTTAACCTTCGTAAGTTTTGTCGGGCTGTAGATTAGTTTGTAGGTCCTTCTACCTTTAAACACTACTGGCTCACGCTTAATCAGTCCTTTCCTAACCAGCGCTAGGACTGCCTTAGTGCCTTCCCTGTTATCTATGCCTAACATACTCCAGAGAAGGCTCTGGACAACACCGCCCTCCTTCTTTGTCCTTTCCTTAACGATCTCTAGGATTCTCTTCTCCGTCGTTACTTCCATTCTAGCGACACCCTACCTAGATTATCATACCGCTTGAAAGCTAATATAACTTCATAAGAAGGTTTTAAGCCTTGAAAATATTTCATCTGGAAGGAAATTCCTGTTGACCTCATCAACCCTATAAATAACTCGGTTGCCTTCAACATGCTTCGAGACATAATCAATCGACCTCACATGAACCACTGCAACAACAGGTTTCCTAGAACCCAGCGCCTTAAACATGGCTTGCTTAAGGGCGGGAACCTTAAGCTCCATCGGACCGACTTCATCCATAATCACTAGGTCCGCCCTTCTGAGAGCGTTCTCTATCGCCGCAACACCGACCGATTCGGCATCACTAACACTCACACAGTACTTCCCCACGCGCGGGCCTGTGAAATCTGCTGAACATACACGTGATAGTATACCTCTTCTGCCTTCCATAAGATCGATAATATCGAAACCTATTCTCCTCCCTCCTGCCCTGACCTCCGGACAGATAATTCCTCCCACGAGAAGGCCCTGTGCTCTCACTCTATCGGCGACGCTCATAACTACCGTGGTCTTACCTATTCCTGGACGTCCCGTGACAAGAACCTTAATCATTCGGGATGCGTTCCTCCCTTAACCTTCTGAAGAATTATTTTATTGAGATCTATCTTTGTAGACAGCTCGTCTTCAAGAACCTCCTTCCTTTCAGGAGTCACCAGAACCTTCACCTCACCATCCACAAGCTCGCTGAGCTTCACACACTCCTCAACCTTCTTAGCGGTTTTAGGGAGGTAGAACCTGTCCTTACTGGATGCATCAATAACCGTAACTATTTCCTCTCCCCTAACTATGTAGTCGGGTGCAGACTTCTTTATCGGGTACACATCCCCGGAGGGCTCTAGGACCTCAAGCACTTTACCTGAATCAACGCTCCTAACAGACTTGCTTGCCTTCCTCAGGAACTCGTTCTTAAGGACGTTTAGAGTTATTGACTTAACGGTTTCGGACCCTAAAACATCGACAAGCTTCTCAGCAGTCTCGACTGAAACTATACCTCCCTCCCTCTCATACATATAGATAGTTTTTCGGGTGAGATTCGTTAGGTATGCCACATCCCCTAAGCTCATGTTCCTCTTAGCCCTGCTCTCACGTATGGCTTCCTTATCCGCCACAAGATAGATGCTGCCTTTCCTGTAAAGCGCTATTATCTCGTTAGGCCTTAGATACATATTCTCCAGAGTCCTCTCATTCATTAGGAACACTCCTTCCTTCTCATACACAATATTGTCGTAAAGGGAAGGATCATCTGAAACAACTACCGGTACCGAGTCAAGCGCTAGGGAAGCCCTTGAAAGATCGCCTGCCTCATCCCTGCTCACCTTATGCCCAACCTTAATCCTGATGACCGCATCACTACCTGACCCCCCGACAGTAACTAGGTCTATGGACCTCTCCCTATAACTTGTCGGGAATTGAAGCAGTGCGTACTTCTTACCTATTCTCTCGAGAGTGCTAACTATCCTCTTGAATATCCTCCTAGCCTCCTCCCTAGCACTACCTCTACTGTACACAGACATGACTCTCTATACTATATTTAATGATAATGAGCTAAAAAGAAATGCTGAGTTCACTTCTTCCTGTACTGGGCGAAAACCATCGCATGGTCCTTGTCGTAAGGATCCAGGTGAACAACATCCAGTATTTCGAAGCCCCCGCTCTTCAAAGTCTCTATCTCCCTCCTATAGATCTCGTCAGGCTCCTTAGTGACGTCAATACTTCTCGCCTTTATCGCTAGGTATAGGTAACCTCCATCGATAAGGAAGTGCTTAGCGTTAACGTTAACTATGGATGCCTGCTCAGGCTGTGCAACATCGGCGTAGAGGACATCGGCGTAGTCAACTATATGTGCATATCTTGAAGGAAACCTCGCATCACCGAGGATCGGGACAATGTTTCTCCTGTCCTCCGCGACCGAGATAAGTTCCCTAACAACCCTTGGAGCAAACTCCACCCCGTAGACCACACCTTTCCAGCCGACTAGGTCGGATATGTGGCTTGGGGTAGTGCCGGAGCCTGCACCGAGGTAGAGGACCTTACTCCCCTCCTTCACTGCCAGATCCTTAATCCCTTTGAGGAGGGCTGCCGAGAGCTTGCTTCTGTAGGAGTTCCACTCCCTATACTCCTCCTCGCCGACCCTGAATAACCACTCACCGTAAACCTTCTTTCCGGGAGTCAGATTTCTCGTTGCGAGCCTTGTGCTCCCGTCCTCAAGCTCGACCACGTAAACGCCCCTGTACTTGGGGTGTTCCTCAATCTTCACAACTTCAGCCATCTTTTCACACCACCCTTAATTCTGTACTGGAGGCATTATTTCTTCCTCTTGCCCTTGAACCTTCTGCGGCCTTTCTTACCCTTCCTCGGAGGCTTCCTCCTAGCTTCCTCCCTCTGAGGCCTCTGCGGGGGCTTAGCGTACAGCCTCTTAATCTCGTCAATCCTTTCCAGAAGTTCCTTCTTCAACTTATCAGCTATATACCTACCTGTGAAGAAGTCTGCCTTAGCAGCTATAGCTAGCTTAGTTGCGAGGGCCCTAGCGATCTTGCCTCTCTGCCACTTAGGCGACGTATGGATCTCCGGATACTGGAAAATTATTCCATGCTTCGGCGGCCTCCCACCAGTCCTTAAGGCACGGAAGAGTGCCTTCTCAGCACCCAGCACCTGGATAGTGCTTGCAGGTGCCTTAGCAAGGTTCTCTAGGCTTCCAGCCAGCGACAGAAGCCTTGCACCCAGGAGCGGACCCACAAGTTCGGTGATATTGGGGGCAACCTCCCTCATGACCTTACTTATGTAGTCAGTTAGAGATTCCCTCAGCCTATACATCTTAAGCATTATGTCTGCCAGTGTCTGTATCTGCGCTATGTCGAAGTCTGAAAGCTCGGCACCCATGCTCTTCTTCCCAGCCTTCTCAATTCTCTCGGCCTTAGTTTCGCCGAAGCCCAGCTTAATTAAAGCATCCTTCGTTATCCTCTCCCTGCTCCCTAACTCAGCAACAACCCTTGCGTAATTCAGGTGGTCAGCAACCAAATCATCGAGCTCGGGGAAGTGTATGCTGTACCACTCCCTCAGCCTCGCCGCGAACAGGTTAATTGTCTTATCTATGTCGTCTATTGCTCTAATCGCTTGAATAGCTAAGAGATCCCTTTTCTCAGCCACTTTCCTCAGCTTCATCCGCGTCATCTGGAGAGCTAAGTTATTGAGGAATGTGACCCACTCCTCAACAGTTTTTATGAATCCTGCCTCAACAGCGAGCTCAGGAAGCTTAGCCCTTAAACCCAGAACGCCTCCGTGCCCCGGAGATATTTCGAAGTCGAAGCCCCTGTTCCTGAGAAACTTAGCATGCTGCTCGTCCTCAACTATGAACACTAAGTCACTGCCGTAGGAGGATGCGGCCTCCTCTGCCGCAACACCGAACTCCTCGGAAGGCTCACCTCCCTCAAGCTGAAGCGCCCTCTGAACGAGGTCGTTAATATCTTTCCCAGTGAATTTCTTCAGTAGCACGTTTCCTTCTTCATCGCCTGCGAAAGCTCCGATAACCGTATCAATTAATACGAGCTTCAATACTACACCCAAAACAAAAAGGACGTGAAACATATATAAGTAGTTCAGTTCCGTCCCTTCGAATAGCTTTTTATTCCCCTAACATATGATTGCTGGGAGTAAAGATGCCTACACACGGATCCATGACTAAGGCTGGGAAGGTAAGGAATCAGACGCCGAAGATTGAGAAGAGGCCTAAGAGGAACCTCCCTCCAAGAATAAGGAATAGGAGGGAGTACTGGATAAGGAAGAGGAAGGAGGCAGGACTGCCTGTCCCGACCGTGGTCCCACCATCCTCAGTTCCTAGGAAGTCAAGTTAGTGAACTAAAGCAACCACATACCTTCTTAATTCTTGATTAGTTATCTTCACGGGAGTTAAGTAGTGGCGGGTTTCAAGCCAGGGGATAGAGTTAGGGTTAGGTTAAGGGAGAACGTTCTGGAAGGCATAGTTATGCCTAAGACAGAGTTCAGCTCTCCCTCAACCCTCATCATCAAGTTACCTAACGGCTACAATGTAGGCATAGATCTGGAGAAGGCTGAGGTAGAACTTGTTGAGAGAGGTGCTGTTGCCGTAGGGGAGCTACCACCCCTAGCAAAAAGTAAGGTTTCTGGGGAAGGAGACTTAAGGCTTTCATTCCTCAGCACTGGAGGCACCATAGTGAGTAAGGTCGAGTACGAGACAGGTGCCGTCAAGCCAGCCATCACAGCCGAGGAGCTTATAGGCATGGTTCCAGACTTCAGGGATGAGGCCTCCGAGATTGAAGTTATTGAGTTATATAGACTTCTCAGCGAGGACCTAACACCTAAACACTGGGAGAGAATAGGCGAGGAAGTAGCTAAAAGGGTGGAGGAAGGATACGATGCCGTCATAATCGCCCACGGCACCGACACGATGGGCTACACCGCCTCAGCCCTGGCGTTCACCCTCAGGAACCTCCCGATTCCTGTAATGATTGTTGGTGCTCAGCGGAGTAGCGACCGCCCAAGCACGGACTCCGTCATCAACCTCAAGGCAACGACCTCCATAGCCAGACACGCCCCCTTCGGAGAGGTTTGTGTGGTAATGCATGGAGACACCTCAGACACCTACGTCCTTGCCCATAGAGGTGTGAAGGTAAGGAAAATGCATACGAGTAGAAGAGACGCCTTCCAATCAATAAATGATGTACCCCTAGCCAAAGTTACTTTCCCTGAGAAGGAATTCCACCTAATAAATAGGAGGTACCTCCCGAGGGGAGAGAGGGGAAGGTTCAGGAAAGTGGGAAGGTTCAGCGATAAGGTATTTCTACTCAAGTTCTTTCCAGGCATGGAGTGCGGCATCATCGATTACCTTGTGGATAAGGGGTATAGAGGAATAGTTATTGAGGGAACAGGCCTCGGGCACATAAGAGGCTCATGTGTAGAGTCAGTGAAGAGAGCTACTGAGGAGGGTGTGGTGGTAGCGGTAACTTCCCAAACCCTTTTCGGCCGAGTTAACATGAATGTCTATACAAACGGGCGTAAACTCATTGAGGCCGGTGCGATACCGTCATCGGATATGCTTCCGGAGACGGCTTTCGTGAAGCTTTCCTGGCTCATAGGAACCTACCCCGACAAGGATCCTTCAGAGATCGCCTCCCTATACACAACTAACATGGTGAATGAGATGAATCCCTCCCTAGACATGAACCACTATCCGGGGTGGTACCATGGGTGAGGAGCTGGACTACGAAGAGTTGGGGCTAAAGGTAGGGCTTGAGATTCATCAGCAGCTTAACTCTAAGCATAAGCTCTTCTGCTCCTGCCCAACACAGCTTGCAGACGATTCCACACCGAGGCGTGAGTTCAGCAGATATCTAAGAGTCGTGAAAAGTGAGGTGGGGGAGATAGATCCTGCGGCCCTCTACGAGATGAGGAAAGGGAGGAAAATTATTTATGAGGTTCCGGAAGGTCACGCATGCTTAGTTGAGATGGATGAGGAACCTCCCCACGAACTTAATAGGGAGGCTCTAACTATTGCTTTAGCCATAGCTAAAGCCCTTAACTCTGAAATACTGGACGAGATCCAAGTCATGAGGAAGATCGTTATTGACGGGTCGAACACCACAGGCTTCCAGAGGACTGCAATCGTCGGTGTCGGGGGTTATCTCGAGGACGAGGAAGGGAAGATAAGTATACAGACAGTGTGTCTCGAGGAAGATGCCGCTAGGAAGGTGGGTGAGGGCCCGGGCTTTATTAAATATAATCTTGACAGGTTAGGTATTCCGTTGGTTGAGATAGCTACCGGGCCCGACATAAGGAGTCCTGAGCAGGCTATGAGGGTGGCTTTAAAGATAGGCCTCCTCCTCAGGCTGACGGGCAAGGTTAAGAGAGGGCTCGGAACTATTCGTCAAGACCTCAACATATCGATTAAGGGAGGGGAAAAAATCGAGGTTAAGGGTGTAGGGAAGCTGGAGCTTATTCCTAAGGTTGTTAAGTATGAGGCGATGCGGCAACTGAACCTCCTGAAGATAAGGGAAGAGCTTTCTAGGAGGGGACTGTCTCCTGAAAATGTGGAGGATAAAATTATTGATGTGACCGATGCTCTGAAAGACAGCGGGAGCAGGCTTATTCAGAAATCCTTAAAGAAGGGGTTAAAGGTTTACGCTGTTAGGCTTCCAGGGTTCAGAGGGATTCTGGGCTGGGGCCTTATGCCTGGGCGGAGGTTCGGGACTGAGCTCTCTGACTACGCTAAGGCTTGGGGAGGTGTTACAGGAATTATCCACAGCGATGAACTTCCTGCATACGGAATAAGTGACGAGGATAAGAGAAAGCTCTACCAGATGCTGGGGCTGGATGAGGAGAAAGATGCCTATCTATTCGTTATTGCTGACCGGGAGAAAGCCTTCAGGGCATTGAGGGCTGTTATCGATAGGGTGAAGGAAGCCTTCAGAGGTATACCTAAGGAGACTAGGGGTGCGAACCCTGACGGCACAACTAAGTATCTGAGGCCGCAACCGGGATCGGCAAGAATGTATCCAGAGACGGACGTCCCGCCTGTAAAAATTGATGAGAGACTTCTCCAGGAAGCGGAAGGGATTAAGCCTAAGACGCCTGAGGAAATGCTTAGAACTCTTACGGAGGAGCACGGGTTACGGAGGAATATGGCTGAGCAGCTGCTTAGAGATCCCTTGCTACCGACCTATCTCGACCTTGTCGAGGACTATGAAGTAAGCCCTCACCTCGCGGCGACGACGCTGCTCATCCATCTCAAAGGACTCAGATCTGAAGGCCTCGATATAACCAAGGTAGGGGTTGAGGAGCTTTCCCACTTGCTTAAGGCGGTGGATGAAGGAAGAATAGCTAAGGAAGCAGTTCCTGAAATACTTGAGAAGTACCTTAGAAGTGGAGGAAGAATTGATGAGCTTGTGAGGAGATACGAAGGGCTTAGCGACGAGGAACTTCGCAGAATAGTTAAGGAGACTGTCGCAAAATACAGCGATGAAGTGGCCAGAAAAGGGGATAAGGCCTTCAGCCTAATCATGGGTAAGGTAATGCAGGTCGTTAGGGGGAGGGCAGACGGAAGGAAGGTTGCTCAGGTTGTGAAGAATGAAATAAATTCCTTAATAAAGAAGAAGTAAAGAAATATTGTTTCGTAAAATTATTACCGAAGAATAAATAATTAGTATCTAGATTTTTATAAGAACCCCGATTAAATATATATGATAGTGATACCTGATGACGATAGAAAGGTCATTTGAGGTCATCACTGCTATCCCACCTGATGACGTATTCGAGATTCTTGGCCGTCTAGACATGCATATCCCCCTCTGGTCTATTTACGAGTCAATGAACCAGATCAGCGAGAACGAGGCCGAAGTCACGGTAAGGATAGCTGGTGCAATATATAAACTGAAGATAAAGATGACTACTGTTGAGGGGAAGGCCTCCAAGACCGTGAGTATTGAGGGTCAGGGGCAGATTTATTTCCACCTTAAACTCACGATAGAGAAACGTGGTACGGGAAGCCTGGTAACAGGCTTCGTCACAGTTAAGGGAGGTTTCTTCCGTGAGCGTGTTCTTTCTTCAGGAGTAACCACCTTCATAGATGATCTAAAGAACAAAATCATGTTCCAAATACCCTCCATTGTGGAGGCTCTGAAGAGGAAGAAAGCCGTTAGAGAAATGGTTACCCCGCCAGCGACCCCGAAAGCTGCTGAGGCATCTAAGGCCGAGGAAAAGGCCCCTGAGGAAGTTAAGCCTCCGAAGAAGCCTGAAGCCCCGGCACCTGCGCCCGCACCTACACCTAAGAAGGAAGTGAAGGAGGAGAAGCCTGCTCCGTCAGCTACCCCGACTCCTAAGCCTGAGGCTAAAGAGAAAAAGGAGGAGAAGCCTAAGAAGCCTCCGAAGAAGAAGCATGAAGGTCTAACCATTCCTGAGAATCCTGAGGCCCTATCAGATGAGGTTACGTTGGGAATGATTCTACTTAAGTCAGAGATGATCGATATTAAGGATCATAAGGGATCTGGGAAGGAGGTTGAGAAGCTTCTTGAAGCTGTCTGGACCGAGCATAAGGATAAAGGAATTCTTTACATTAATGTCAGAACCAAGGACAAGCTGAATATGAAGTTCCTTATCAAAGGAAGGGATGTTATCGGTGTTAGGCTAGATCATCCTGATGAAGGAACAATTAATGGGAAGGAAGCCCTTAAGAAGATCAAGGACGTCAAAACAATTCAAGGGAAGGTATACATATTTAAGGTCCCTCCAGAGGTGCTGGCTTAGCCAGCACATACTCAGCCTCTTTAAGGAAGGAAGCTTCCCTACTAACAAGCCTGATAAGCCTCCTAACATGCATCCTGCTCAGTCCGGTGGAGCGTGAGACCTCACCCACATTAACTCGGCCCTTCTTAATCAGTGAATAAATTATCAGCGCAATAGCTACTTTAGCCCTATCTGTTCTGGAGTGGAGTGAAGGGTACTTGGCCACAATCTTCAGCACTGCTTTGATCTTAGGGTCCTTCAAAAGCTCCGGTTTCGGAAGATCCACCCTGATAACCTTAACTCTATTTGATGAGGCCTTCACGAAGTCCATTAGTTTCGCACTATCTATGTAAGCTCGCGAGGACAGCCTCTTATTACTCTTGATCTCGTGAAGTATGCGCAGATACTCTCTAGAAAGCCTCGATAGCTTCGGCTGGGGCCGGCGAAATGATTTCAATAATTCCCTATCCTCTTCTCTGCTGGTAATTGGCGGAACATAAATTCTCTCCACAACAGTTCCGCATTTTGGGCAGACAATATCCCCTCTCTCATAGTCCCACACAAGATCTTCCCATCCGCAGTTAGGACACCTCGTCTAAATCACCGGCCTCAAGTCGAGGGTAATACCACAAGAAGGTTTCAGAATGATGGGTATGCACCCTGTGTGTGAGGAGGGTGAAAGTTTCATGTATTTAATGAGGGGACCTAATAGGTTGTGGGTAGGTATGAAAGTAGGTTTTGTTGTTAACCCCATAGCCGGGATGGGTGGGGCAGTAGGGCTGAAAGGAACAGATGGGGGGCTTTTCAGGCAGGCTATTTCACTTGGAGCCAAACCAGTAGCACCTTCGCGAGCATCAAGATTCGTGAGGA
This sequence comes from uncultured Desulfurococcaceae archaeon, assembly GCA_964404265.1. GTDB lineage: Archaea > Thermoproteota > Thermoprotei_A > Sulfolobales > NBVN01 > CAZFVC01. Next base: position 36,048 of record CAYOJG010000003.1, read on the forward strand.
AGCTTAACTCCTTAGGGTTCGAGGGATTAATTCTGTCTGCAAATCACTCAATGGGCTGCGACTACCTTAAGGACACCAACCTTAATTACGAATGCCTACCGATACCTGAAGACCCTAATAGGAAAACTTCCCGTGAGGACACAATTAATGCTGTTAAGGATGCTGTGAGGAGGGGATGCAACCTAATAGTTTTTGCGGGAGGCGACGGCACAGCGAGGGATGTGCTTGACGGTGTGCGGGCTTCCGGGAGAGAAGTCCCCATAATAGGAATACCTTGCGGCGTGAAGATGTATTCAGGAGTGTTCTGCATATCCCCTGAAGCATGTGCGGAACTCGTTGCAATGTTTAGTGAGGGAGCTGCAGATATAGAGGTTGCGGAAATTGCTGACGCTAACGAAGACGCTATCAGGAAAGGCATTGTAGACATTAAGGTTTACGGGCTTGCGAAAACCCCTGTTGTCACATCCTTGGTAGTGCCTAAGAAGGATCCCTCACTTGCTGAAGGCCCGGAGGTGAAGAAGAGTATCGCACAGTACTTCATTGAGGAATACATGGATAATGAAACACTTTACTTCCTAGGTCCGGGCACCACTATTAAGGCTGTAACGGATCTTCTCAACCTTCCCAAGACATTGCTGGGTGTTGACGCACTGCATAACAGTAAGATAGTTGGGAAGGATCTCGGTGAGAGGGATATTCTGAACCTAATAGAGAAATACGGAAATGCAAAGATTGTTGTAACGGTTATTGGTGGTCAAGGATTCGTCTTTGGGAGGGGGAACCAGCAGTTCACCCCAGATGTTCTCAGAAGGGTTGGAAAGGAAAACATATTCGTGCTGGCGACACCCGGGAAAATATCGAGGCTAAAGCACCTCATTGTGGATACAGGAGATCCCGAGCTTGACCTCAAGCTATCCGGCTATATTAAGGTAATTACGGGTTACAGAGAAGAAACGGTTATGAAGGTTATTCCATCATGCTGTCCTGAAAGATTTGGGTAACAAAGGAATTCACTTAGTTAGGTATTTCCAAACACCTTTACCCCTATAGTTATATACTATTGTTTTTAATGCACATACGTACTCCACAGAGTAGCCTATTCCTTCTCTCCCGATACCTGATTTTTTCCTCCCGCCGAAAGGATAATAGCCTACGCCATGCCTGGGCATATCGTTTATGTAGACCGCTCCGACCTCTAATAATCTAAGGAACTTACGAATAGTTGTTATATCTTCACCAAACACTGCAGCGTCAAGGCCATACTCCCTTCCGTTTGCTAGTTTTATAGCCTCTTCTGGGGTTGCATAGTCTGTTATTATAGCTACAGGGGCAAAGATTTCCTCTCTGTACAAGGTGAGCTCCTTAAGAAGTTCTTTGTTCTTGACCTCGATTAGCGTGGGTTCCACATAGGTTTTCCCTAATCTTCTACCCCCAGCAAGAAGCCTACCTCCCTTACTAATAGCTTCATCAACAGCTTCCATCATCTTGTCTGCGGATTCAGCGCTTATTAGAGGGCCTACTTCAGTACTGGGATCTCTAGGGTCACCCACTTTAACTCTGCGGATAATACCTGCTAGTTTTTCCTTAAACTCATCGTATATATCTTTCTCTACAATCACAAGCTTGATCGCATCACATCTTTGACCTGCATAGCTATATATCCCTTTGGCTATTCTGTCAGCTGCTAGATTTAAGTCAGCATCTTTCATAACTATGGCTGGATCCCCGCCCCCCAGTTCCATGATGAATTGTTTAATCCCTGCGACCTTTAGAACGTGGCGACCTGTCTGGCTACTTCCAGTTAAGCTTATTACATGTATCCTAGGATCCTTAACTAGGGTATCACTCTCTTTACCGGGAAGAGTGAGAACGGCATATGATTCCTTCGGGAAGCCGCTTTCCTCAACAATTTTAGCGAAAAGAATTACCGGAAGAGGGTCAGTAGAAGGGGGTTTCACGACTACAGCATTGCCTGCAATAGTACTGTAAACGAATTTAGAAACTGTGTCGAAGAGGGGGTAGTTAAAGGGAATTACTGCCAACACAACTCCGAACGGCTCCTTACGTATAACTGCCTCAGTTTCCAGTGTTGTTTCATCCCAGTCTCCCGGAACGTATTCTCCGAAGATCTTTCTGGCGTCAAGCTCTGCCCTCATAAGTCTGTCAATACTTGCGTTAACCTCTCCCCTAGCCTGGGCATAGGTTTTTCCAGCATTCGTTACTAAGGCCTCCACAAAGTCGTCTGAGTGTCTCCTGAGCAGATCCGCAATAGTCTTCATCAGGTCAAGCCTCTTAGATCCAGGTAGATCCCTAATCCTCCATCTTCCAACTTCATAGATCTTCTTAAGCACCTCTTCCATATCACTTTGAGTAAGCTTGGGAACCTTAGCAATAACCTCGTTATTTATAGGGCTCTTCACAGACATGTAGACATCTGAATCAATCCAATTTCCGCAGGCGTACGCCTTAAATCTGTATATGCTTCCCTCCTCAACATTATATATGTCTCTGAAAATCGGGTCTTTGATGTTGAGAATCTCGTTCATGATTTTTCCCTAATTCAAGAAATGTTTAAGCTCTTTTATAAAGTAAAGAAAGTAGTCCATCAATATATATTACAATATCTTTTGCTAATAACCGGTGGAATTATGGGTGGTGCTGAAGATTTAGGAAAGAGCTTGCGAGAAGTCATTAAGAAGCCGCCTAGACTCATATGCTCTGACATAGACGGTGTTCTTACAGTAACTAGAGGAAATTTTCTACTTGATTTGGATCTTATGAAGAAATTTAGACTGATTAGAAAGACGGGTGTTCTTACCTGCCTTGCGTCAGCTAATTCATACCCTGTTGTTATGACTCTGGTGAGATATCTTGACTTAGATAAGATCTTAATTGCAGAAGGCGGATGTATCATAAACGTGGATGGAGAAATTATCCACCTTACGGAAAAGGAAGCTAAAAGCATAGGTGTCGAATTAGCAGAATTATTCGGTCTTGAGAAAAGTTGGCAGAATCGCTATAGACACCATGATATAGCACTTACATTTCCGCGTAGCCTTCCTCTTGAGGAAGTGGAGAAAGAAGTTCATAGGATACAAGAATATGTTGCGAGAAATTATCCGGGATTTAAACTGGTTTACTCGGGATACGCTATGCATGTAGTCCCAGAGGAATGTGATAAAGGTAGCGCTCTACAAGAAATAATGAGAAGGCTTGGGCTTAGACCCGACGATGTCATTGCGGTAGGGGATAGCTCCGTGGATTCCTCTATGCTGAAAGTAGCAGGGACTGGTGTCGCACCGCTTGATGCGGATGATGACGCTAAAGAGGCTGCAGACGTAATTATTCCTAAGAAAGCTTCTGAAGCTACTCATCAGCTAATTGATCATGTTATTCATCTTCTTAAGGAGCAATAAGATTATGTAAAAACTATTTCTTATTCTTAAGTAACGATCTGACTCTATCCAAATACTTATAGGTTGGAGCATATGTTTTCGGGTGATTACCTACCAAGACATCAAGTCTATGTACGGAAGTATTTAATGGTGTTTTCTTCACCTTTTCTGGGTCTTCATAGGCTTGCTGAACAATTTCCGAGTAGGCGTTGATCATGGCATCTATATTCTCCTTACTCTCTGTCTCCGTTAGCTCCACCATATGGGCCTCACTGACTATGAGGGGGAAGTAAATTGTGGGTGCGTGGAATCCTCTGTCAAGTAATGCCTTAGCCACATCCTCTGCGCTCACACCTGTCTCTTTATGAAGCCTGTCAAAGCTGAGCACGACCTCATGCTTCCTCCACCTTCCCTCTCCATATTGGAGTGACACTCCCTTCAGGCTCGACACCCTCTTCATGAAGTAATTAGTATTGAGAACAGAGATCTCGGCAACCTCCCTAATATCTGGACCTAAGGTGGCTATGTAGAGGAAGGCCTTAACTATCGGTATTATATTGCCGTAGAACCAGCTAATCCTACCTATAGTGTTGGGAAGGTCGTACTTGAAGCGATACTTCCCATTCTCCTTCACAACTAGGGGTACGGGCAGGTAGTTGAGTAGATGCTTCTTCACACACACAGCACCACCGCCGGGTCCTCCGCCGCCATGAGGTGTTGAGAAGGTTTTATGAAGGTTGAGATGCACTATGTCGAAACCCATGTCCCCTGGCCTAACAATACCTAGAATTCCGTTCAGGTTTGCCCCATCATAGTAAAGCAGGCCGTTAGCCTTGTGAATAAGTTCCGCAATCTCCACTATCCTCGACTCAAAGAGTCCTAAAGTGCTCGGGTTAGTTAGCATTATACCTGCTGTAGAATCCCCTACGACTGCCTTAATCGCTTCGAGATCTGTGTTCCCATCCTTATCAGCAGGTATCCGAACTACCTTAAACCCGGCCATCACCGCACTTGCCGGGTTTGTTCCGTGAGCACTTTCAGGCACAATCATCTCATTCTTATTTCCGTAGCCTGCCTCCTGCAAGTATTTCTTTATGATTAACGCACCAACGAGCTCTCCAGCGGCTCCTGCGGGAGGTTGGAGAGAACATGCGTCAGTTCCAGTGAGGCGGGCAAGCCATTCCTGGAGAAGATACATTATCTCGAGGAGGCCCTGCACATCATCTTCCTCTAGATATGGGTGGAGGTTCACAAGTTCGTCGCGGGAGGCCAGCTCCTCATTGATTTTGGGGTTGTACTTCATTGTGCAGGAGCCTAACGGGACCGGTCCTTGATCCACTCCGTAAGCCATCTGGGAGAGGCGGGTATAGTGTCTTACAACCTCAATCTCGCTGAGATCAGGGATGTTGGGTTTGGACTTCCTTAAGAGGGGTTCAGGGATCTTAGATAATGCTTCTTGGTAGTATTCCTTAAACTCTTCACCAACGCTGAACGTTTCTTTACTCTCCTTGCTTAACTCGAATAGTAGGGACTCGCTCCATTTCGCCTGTCTGAACATTACTCACCACCTCCTAGGGACTTAGCTATAGCTTCCGCAAATTCGTCTATATCCCTCCTTGAGTGGACCTCCGTCACACACACCAAGCACTTATCGGCCATCCCTTGAAAGAACCTGCTAAGTGGTGGACCTGCGTAGATTCCCTGTCTCCTCAATCCATTGAGAACTTTCTCAGCGTTTCTGCCGCCAAATGAAATAGGTATTTCCCTGAAGTATGCCTCATGTGTGAATGCAGGTGCTTCAACACCATCCATTTCCTGCAACCTTCTCAGAAGATAGTATGTTCTTCCAAGGATTTCCTTCCCGAGTTTAGTGATGCCTTCAGAGCCCAGCAGAGAAAGATAAACAGCAGCGGCTATGGCCTCAAGCCCTGAGTTTGTAGTTATGTTGGATGTTGCCCTCTCCCTGCGGATATGCTGCTCCCTAGTCTGGAGAATCATCATGAAGCCTAAATCACTCCCGTCAGCTGTAACGGTTGCCCCTATCAATCTCCCCGGAAGCTGCTTAACCAACTCTTTCTCATCCTTAATCCCGAAAATTCCTGCTGAGGGCCCGCCGTAATTGAGACCCAATCCTAGAGGCTGGGCATCCCCAACAACTATGTCCGCCCCGATCTCTCCCGGAGGCTCCAACACCCCTAAAGATATTGGTGTTGAACCAACAATCACGAGACCTCCGTGTTTATGAGTAGCCTCAATAATGGCGGGCATGTCTTCCTCAACCGCCCCGAAGAAATTAGGCGACTCTAAGTACACGCCGGCCACATCGTTGCTTAACTCCTTCTCGAAACTCTCCTGAGTCACTACTCCTCTCTCGGGATCGAAGGGAACGACCTTAACACCAATATCGGTCCCCATAACCCATGTCTTAATTACTTCCAGCGTTTCAGGGTGAATACTTCCTGCAACAAGGACCTTTCTCCGGCCCCTCCTAACCCTCCTCACCATCCTAACGGCTTCAGCTGCGGCAGTACTTCCATTATAGAGGGAGGCGTTAACTATGTCTATCCCGTAGAGCTCGGCTAGAAGGCTTTGATACTCAAAGAAAGCCTGCAGAAGGCCTTGAGCTATCTCGGCCTGGTAAGGTGTGTAGGCCGTTAGGAACTCTGACCTAGACACAATGGCCTTCACTGCCGCAGGGATATAATGTATGCAGACACCTCCGCCCAAAAACATTTTCGACGGGTCTGGAAGAATATTCTTCCCCATTAATTCGCTGTATTTCCTACGGACCTCTATTTCTGTGAGCGGCCTACCGAATCCTACATCAGGGGTCTTACTGAGTATCAGGTGTTGGGGAACATCATTAAACAACTCCATAATGTCGCGAACCCCGATCTCCCGCAACATCCGCTCCTTTATGGAGGGTGAGGAATTAGGTATCCACGCATGCGGCATTTCTTTAATCGCCAGATGTGTAAATTAAGGCCCAGTAAAAACTGTTTATTGACGTAAGTGAGGGAATTCGCCTACCTAAGTATTTATCGGCTCAGCTGCTAATTATCACGGTGATTTGAACGGTTAGGGAAGTACCTCTGCTGGACACTTTACGTAAACATGGAGCTTCACTAGGTGAGTTCGCGGGATGGCTGACCGCGATGGATTACGGGAACCCTATAGAGGAACACCTCGCCACCAGAAATGAAGCTACAGCCTTCGACGTCTCCCACATGGGCAGGTATGTGATAAGGGGAAGTAAACTCTTCGAGTTCTTCCAGAAAGCCGTCAGTAAAGACCTTAAGAAATTCAGGCAGGGATTCATGAGCGGACCTGTGCTCTTACTCAACGATGAAGGAGGAATAAAGGACGACATAATGCTTTACTATCTCTCGGACGACGAGTGGCTTGCTGTTGTTAATGCACCGAACGTTGAGAAGGATAAGGAATGGCTGGAAAGTCTTAGAGAGAGATTCGGCTACAGTGAAAGCGACGTATCCATCGAGGACGTCACTCTTCAAACTGCATTAATCGCTATTCAGGGTCCGAAATCTGCGGACATTCTTGAGGAGATGGGTTTTGCAGAAGCTAAGAAGCTGAGCATCCTTCAATTCGTGCCTAACGCAGAGATTCTAGGTGAAGAGGTCAAGCTAGTCAGTAGGTCAGGATGGACTGGGGAGGAAGTCCGTTCCTACGGATTCGAAATCTGGACAACAATAGACCATGGGAGAAAAGTGTTTGAGAAGGCTTTAGAGCTCGGAGCTAAGCCTGCAGGCCTGATAGCGAGGGACAGCCTAAGGCTGGAGATGGGGTATCTCCTTATAGGTGGGGACATGGATGAATCAACAAACCCGGTCGAGGCGAGGTACTGGCTCCCCCTAACAAGAGGGAAGGAGGGATGTGTAGGTTGCGACAAGGTGAATGAGTATTATGTGAAGGGGGCACAGAAATTCAGAATCGGGTTCACACTTAAGAAGAAGGATAGGGCGATAGCGAGGCATGGACATAAAATATTCGTAGATGGCGAGGAGGTGGGTTACGTCACTAGCGGGGCCTACTCACCCGTGCTTAGGCGCTCGATAGGTATGGGTTACGTGAAGGCCTCCCATGCCTATATAGGGTATAGACTCGACATCGAGATAAGGGGAGTGATGCATGAAGCTAAAATACTTGACTTCCCATTAATTTAAGGTGGTAAAAAATGGCGCCAGACATAACCGTGAAGACTAAGCTTGGCGAGTACCTAGTTAAGGAAGGGCTTTACTATACAAAGTCTGATGAGTGGGTCAAGATAGAGGGCGATACCGCTACTCTAGGTATCACAGACTACGCGCAGAAGAAGCTTAGGTACGTTGTCAGTGTTGAGCTTCCTGAGCTGGGCACGAAAATTAATGAGGGTGACTCAGTAGCGACCCTCGAGTCAGTTAAGTCAGTTGAGGACATATACTCACCCATCTCAGGCGAGGTTGCTGAAGTGAATGAAGCACTTATCGACACGCCTGACCTAATCAATAAGGATCCCTACGGGGATGGATGGGTAGTCAAGATAAAGGTTGAGGGAACACCCGACACCTCAAAGCTTCTAACACCTGAAGCTTACGCAGAGAAGATACGTTCGGAAGAGAGCTGAGTTTTTTATTTAAATAGAGAATCTGTTTAAAGGGTATTAGTTGAAGTACCTCAGATGGCCACCTAAAATAAAGGTTCTGGAGGCGGCAGGGGCCATAGCTGACGAAAGAATTAAGTTAATTGACGACACCCACGCATTAATCACTTCCTCAACAGGTGAAAGAACTTACGTGGTTTATGTGGATCCGGAGAAGAGGGAGGCATGTAGCACCGATAACGGCACCGTGTACAGAGGTTACGTAGGTTACCCTATACTCTCACTACTTATGCTGAAGGGGGTCCTGACATATGATGAGAGAATAGGTAAGGCGTTGAAGGGCATTCCCTGGAAGGAGCTGAACGAGAAGTTCAAGAAGTATGATCTGGTGCTGGAGGAGATAAAGAAGATAGCTTCAGAGAAAGGTGTGCCTCCAGAAGAGCTGGAGGCATATAAGGAGGAGGTGTATTCGCAGGTCCGCAGGCTGAGACTGCGGAGAAATGATTCAGAATGCAGAAACTTTAATATTTTGCATTAAGACGATAAGTTTCGGAGGCCATGGTCAAGACACCTAAGAGCGTAAAGATAAGTGGCGGCTATGACTTAGTGATGGAGCTGTTCTCACCCTACAGGCTGAGGATATATGACTATAATACCCAGATAAGGGATTCGGGTTATTATCTGAAGCCTCTCCACCTAGTGTATAAACGGTTCGGGGACAGGAAAGTTAAGTACGTGTATTTCGGGCGTTACTGGTACAGAATATATAAGGTTCCGGCAGATGAGGAGGGAAGGAGGTCGAGGCTTAAATGGATCTATGTTGGGAGGGAGAAGCCGGACCCGGCCCTCCCCGACCCGCCTCTTAATCCTCTCGAAGGATTGGCCATAATTGTGGAAGGGAAGGACATATTCGTCGATGAAAACACTTTCGAAGCTTTAGTGAAGATCTCGATGGCTATTCTGGGGGAAAACCTTTTCGAGTAGGTCAGAACCTCAGGAACTCTGGCCTGTCCTTAGATACTTCCTCCTTGACCTGAGCCAGCAGCTTCTCCCTTTTTCCTTCATCCAGCAGACTCTCCACTAACTCCTTAGGTAGCTTACGGAATACGAGAGAGGGCTTAGAGATCCTTATCCCTGAATCTATTCTTGGAGGTTCATCATCCGAGAACTCCACATTCTTAATGCCCATCATCTCTGCGAATCTCTGAGAGGATCTTGGAGTTAATGGTTTAAGCATATATACTAGGGCCGCGCCGCATCGGAACGCGTTAAACAGTATGGCGGCAGCCTCACCACGATTCTCCTTAACAGCCTTCCATGGTGCCCTCCTGTTCAGGTATCTGTTCCCCTCCTCAGCTAAAGCCACTATGTGCTCCGACGCTGCCTTAAGCCTTGCCTTATACATAAGCTCTACATATCTTCTCCAGCGATTCTTAATGGCCGAGGCGAATTCCAAGTCATCATCGTCGAAGGCCTCCGGCTCAGG
>CAYOJG010000003.1:45628-47612 GCA_964404265.1 uncultured Desulfurococcaceae archaeon
ACAGCATGGAAGGGGATGTTGTCCTTACCTATGAAGTAAGATGTCGACGCATCAGGATTGACCCAGAACTCCCTCCACTTCTCAGGCTCTCCAATATTACGGAAGTACTCAATGGTTGCTGAAACGTAACCCATTAAGGCATCGAACCATACGTAGATCGTTTTATCTGAGGCTCCAGGGAACGGTGCAGGGATCCCCCACCTGTTATCCCTAGTCACTGCCCTAGGGGTGAGTCCGGTTGACCTGATCCATGATACGGTGAAGTTACGGACGTTCTGATCAAGCTTCTCATTCTTGCTGACCCACTCAATAATTTCGTTCTCTAGGAGATCAAGCCTGAAGAACCAGTGATCCCTCTTCTTGAAATAGGGGCGTGTCCCGCAGAAAACGCACCTAGGGTCTATCAGGTCTTGAGGGTCTAGGAGTCTCCCACATCCGTCACACTGATCCCCCCTAGCCTCTTCGAAGCCGCAGAAGGGACAGATGCCCTGAACAAACCTGTCCGGTAGGTATATCCCTTCCTTCGGGCAGTATGGAACTATCTGGGGCTTAACGGTGAAGTAGCCTCTGTCGTGAATGTCCTTCATTATTCCTTGAACGAACTCTTTATGAATCTCTGTCTCAGTCCTTGTGTAATTGTCGAAGGATATCTCCCACAGCTCCCACATTTTCTTAACGTATTCGTGAGCCTGATCCGTTAAGTCCTTAGGGCTAATACCTTTCTTAATAGCTTCAATCTCTATTGGCGTGCCGTGCTCGTCGCTTCCGCTCACGAAAACTACTTCATGACCCATCATCCTGAGGAACCTTGCGAACACATCAGCCGACAGTATGCTTCCGACTAAGTTGCCTAGGTGAGGCACGGTGTTTATGTAAGGCCATGCCGACGTTACTACCCACTTACCCAACTGATCCCCCTCCTCTAGCAGAAAAATTGCGGAAGTAAGTTATTAAGTATATAACGGCTTGTTAGTGGGAAAGGTGATTAATTGAGGGAGGATCTGCCGACATATGTGAAGTACCCTTTCCTGATTGATGTTAAGGAATACTTCAGCCACTTCTATAGCTACCCCGTGGATCTAAACGACCTTATCGACATTCCTGACTACTACGAAGGCGCCTTAAGGAGGGTTGAGTTAGCAATAACTAACCGGCCTTACAGGCCTTCCCTAGATGAGGGTAGGGAGGTCGCTGTGTTCCACCTAGCCTTAGTGATTGCTGCTCTAGCCGACATATGGGCTTTGAGGAAGCTGGCGGATTATGAAGGGAAGAGGGCTAATGAGTACCTCCGTTCAGAGAAGGATGAAGTTATTCAGGCTGTTGGGAGGAGGTTAGGCGTAAAGATGGAGCTTTTGGCCACCGACACGAATAGATGCGGGTTTGAAGCTGTAGTTGGTGAGGATCCTAGAAGCGGAAGAACCGTTATTGAGTGCTACCCCTTCAGGATGCCTATACCTGTATATTTGAAGCTTTCCGAAAAACTTAGGACCGACCCTAAATGGAAGCTCACCAACCTCGTTCTGAGGAAGGGCTACGTGTATCTAGGTAGGCGTGAGGTGATTAGGCTTCTTGAGGAGGCTGTGAAGGCCTACATAAATGAAATGAGGCTGTATGTGGAGGAGATAACTAACGAGAAATTCGTGGAGGCCGCCCAAAACATCAGGGAACTTGTTAGGAAGGTCAGGGGCTTCACTACTCAGGAATCTGAAAAGTTTAAGGAGGAGCTAATGGGTGAGATAAGGGAGGACGCGTTTCCGCCATGCATAAAGGAAATTCTTTCGGCACTTCTCAGGGGAGAACACCTCACACACCACCAGAGATTCGCAGCAGCTACCTTCCTAGTTAACATAGGTGCTTCAGTCGACTACATTCTGGACCTCATGAGGCACAGCCCCGACTTCAATGAGAGGATAGCTAGGTATCAGATAGAGCATCTTGCGGGGCTGAGGGGAAGCAGGAAGAAGTACATGACCTACAGCTGCGA
>CAYOJG010000003.1:47712-77170 GCA_964404265.1 uncultured Desulfurococcaceae archaeon
CCCTCCTTGAAATCACCGGCGAATCTGATGAGATACTTGATGAATGGCCTGTCTATGGATCCTGCCAAACCTATATCCACATGAAAAACCATGGGCCTTACCTCAACCCCATTTATCTTCACAATCTCCTCATCGAGGAACGCCTGCATGTTTCTCCTAATCTTCTTCAGCTCCTCCTGCCTAAGGTCCTCGTCAGACAGAATCTCTTCATAAATCCCTTCCTCATCAATATACTCAAAAATTATTTGCTCGATTATGTCCCCCGTCAGGCACACAGTGAACAATCCGTGGCCGTAGACAGGGATTAGGCCGGTGATATCTTCCTCTCCTCCTTAATCACTCTTAATACTACGGCTGTTGAGGTATGCTGCACACCATCAATAGTCCCGACCTTATCAAGCAGTTCCGAAAGCTCCTTATGATCCTTCACAAGTATCTCGAGCGCGAAAGTCCATTCCCCAGTAATGTCATAAATAACCTTTATCTGAGGCATCTTCAGAAGCTCCTTAACTATATTATTATACTTCTTAATGTCTACAGCAAGAAATATCAGCGATCTCAGATTATAGCCAAGCATCTCGGGAGCGACTTCAGCCACTACCCTCTTAATTATTCCCCTCTCCTTAAGCCTCCTCACCCTCATATACACTGTGGATGGACTAATACCTAATTTACGTCCCAGCTCGGCATATGTTAAATCAGCGTTTTCCTGAAGAATATTTATGAGTTTCTTATCAATATCATCTAAATCTAGAATAACCAATATAACACACCCTGTTAAATATTTATTCGATGATGATTAAAAATTTTCCTGTCAGGCCTTGGGGGCTAATAGATATTCAACAGAACCCCCCTCAACGAGACTGAAAGACAAATATGCAGGTATTTCATTACCGAATTTAATTTCAAGTGTTTCAGCGACATTACCTATATTGAGAACTCTCGCAAGATAGTCCTCATCGTACCCTGTTCTGGAAGCCTCCTTAACCTCCATATCGATTATTGAGCCTCCAAGCCGGGAGAGTTTAGCTTCCGCATTAAGTTCAGGCGCCTTAATATGGAAGTACTGGTCATCATTAACCTCGAAAATCAGTGTTCCTGCACCCTTAAGATCCTTAATCGCCATAGTGTAGGACTTGGCCATAACTAATGCACGGACCTTGAAGTCAAGCTCTATCTCCGGAATCTCTGAGGCTGAGACCTCAATGGATCTGTACTTATACCTCTTTGTTGTGACACCTTCCAGAATGACCTCGTAGAACTCCTCCCCTGCACGCATAATCAGCTTATCGCCTTTCTTAGGTGCGGGAAGGGTTTTAAGCAGATTATTAACGTTTACCCCTACACCCACCTCCCTATCAACCCTGTACTCAAGGAACGAATCTGAGGGGAGGGTAATGCTGATTAAAGCGATCTGCGCCGGGTCAATAGCCTTAACCTTCAACCCCTCACTCGTGAAATTAAATAGGGCCTCATCAACCAAGTTCCCTAAAGCCTTAAGAACCGTGATGAATGACTTAGCGCTTGCGTACTCTAGGTAGACCAGGAAGTCCTCGCTCATAACTCTCCCTCTGGGAAGTTAATATATTAATCTCTAAAAAACATTGATAACGCGTGATGAAGAGCACTCCGGATCTGAGTAATCAATGAAGAACCGTGTGAGGTCTGACACTTAAGGCAACTGTTTATCGTTGCCTAAGTCCATTACTTAATGCATTAATTCGTGTACCTTATGAAAAAGAGGTTTAATTACTGGTTTTCTGTGGCTTGCTCCTCCGCTTCCTCTTCCGCGGACTGAAGAAGTGCCTTCACCGCGAGGTCCTTAAGCTTTTGTTCAGCATCCCCTATGTCAAGCTCCAGCACCGTGGGAGACTTTTCCAGAAGCTCCTTCATTGTTTGAGCTATGTCTTCATCTATTCCGTGCTTAGCTGTCTGAAGCACGGCGAGGGTGAGCAGGAAGTTCAGGGCTGTTGAGTATGATACGTCATACCCTGCATCAATTAATCCTTCCCACGTCCTCCTAATTACGCGGTCCAGAACAGGACCGATAGCTACCGATCTTTTAACTACTTGCATTTTTCTCACCTTAGTTTCCTTTTCTAAATTTGTTTTTAGCTTTATAAATGTTTTGTTTATGAAATTGAATATTATTGTTTTCTGTTTTTTAACTAACTTATAAACAGTGTTAGGTCGCTAAACTCATCATCACCAATGCTTTTTAACTGACCCTATCCCTTCTTTTGGGGTTGGAAGTGTCGATTGAGGAGATCGAGGCCGAGGCCCGTAAAATTATTGAAGAGGCGGAGAAGGAGGCTGAGCGTATCCTCAGCGAGGCGAAGGCTGAGGCTGAGAAATGGCGCAGCATGCCGATAGAGAATCCTGTCAGCGAGGATGAGCTTGAGGCCATCAGGGCCGAATATTCTTCTAGGCTTAAGGAAGCTGAGGAGAACTTCGAGAAGAGAAAGACAGAGATCCTTAAGGCATTCGAGGAGAAGAAGAATTTATTTATTGAGCGTATCGTGAACCTAACTGCCCTGACGGGAGATTAAGATGATTGTCTCCTTCCCGGAGAGATTCACTTACGTGAGAATTCTGACGACAAGGGACTTAAGGGAGAAGGTTATAGCCACTCTTCAGGAACTGGGGATTATGGAGGTAGAGCCTATAGGGAAGATACCTGAGGAGGATGTTAAGGCATTAAAGGAGAAGGCCAGAGAAGTTGAGGAGCTGGGGAGACTTATAGAGTCTCTGGAGAGCGCCTATGAAAAACCCGTTATTGTGGAGATAGCTCAAGACATTGATGTCTCGACTCTGGATGAGCAGCTCTCTAAAACTCTCGAGATTTTAAGGAGGCTGAAGAGCGAGGTAGGGAACCTTATTTACAGCATTGATAATGTGGGGCGAGAGCTCTCCAAGCTTAGGACGATTCACTCCTCACTGGAGGCCCTTCTCCCTGTGGTTGGGGATGTTCCTGTAAAGAATATTGTGTGGGAAGGAGACCTTATCTACTCCATGGTTGTTTTAGGAAGCAGGTTCTCCATAAATAATGTCGCTAAGGAAATACCTGAAGACACACTCATCGTAGCGAAGGCACCAATCGAGGATAAGGATGTTGCTGTTATTGCTGGAATGAAGATAAGTAAGGACATCCTGAGCGAGTTGCTTAAGAAGAATAAGGTGGAAATACTTCCGATTGAACCTTCAGATAAAACCCTTAGTGAAGAGCTTGGGAGGCTTGAAGCCAGGATAAATGAGCTTGCATCCGAATCCAAGAAGCTTCACGATAAGCTGAAAGAGATTCTTGAGTCGAACGCTCCGGAGATCGGCTACGGAAAAGTGGTTTCGGAGATTTACAGGGCTAAACTAAACGCTTTGATGAGCGCTCTCGGTGGAGACTACCTAGCAGGCGTGGAGGGCTGGGTGCCGGAGCCGGAATTCCACCTGCTTCCGGGGGCACTGCAGAAAGAGGTCGGCACCTTCTATATCTCCCGCGTGGAGGAGGTGGATCGCGAACCCCCGACTAAACTCAAGAATAAGAAACCCATAAAGCCCTTCGAACTCATTACGAGGCTTTACGGAGTCCCTGGCAGGAGGGAGTGGGACCCGACCCCAATAATAATGTATTCATTCATGGTTTTCTTCGGCGCCATGTTCGCTGACTTTGTCTACGGAATAATTTTATTCATTCTAATTAAGTTCGTTCTCGACAGGTCAGGACTCATAGAGAATCCGTACTCAGAGGGCTACGTAACCCTTAAGAAGATGCTGCAAATGCTTGCAATATCATCTGCCGTATTCGGCCTCCTCTCCAACACCTTCGCCGGGTTCTCATTCGTCCTCACAGAGAATGGATGGGCATTCACCCTCCCTGAGCAGGGGGCGGCAGTGCCTTCTATACTTAACTTCGTGGATCCTATATGGTTCCTAACCTTCGCGCTGGTGGTTGGTTTAATACATATCAACATATCCCACGGTATCTCCTTAGCTAAAGGAATTAAGGAGAGGAACTTCGGGCACGTCTTGATGGAGGCAGGTATTTTCGTTGTCCAGATCTTCGGTATTCCATACATCCTTCACTCCATGATGCATTACGACATATTTCCTATGAGTGACCAGATGCTCACAGTATTCTTAGGGGCATCCCTAGTGGGGCTCGGTATGCTTATTGCAGGAAGCCTGAAAAGCATGGGCGGCTTAGGTATGCTTATGTGGTTCTTCAGCATAACAGGCCTACTCGGTGACGTGCTGTCGTATAGCAGGCTTGCCGGGCTTGGATTAGCGACATACCTTATGGCTAAAAGCTTTAACGGTCTTTCCCTCGAGGTATTCACAGCTTTCTCCTCAATGATACCGCTGGCAGGAATGGTTATTGGTGCTGTCGCGGCGGCCTTTATCATGCTGGCAATGAATATGATTAACATAGTGTTCGGCGTCATAGGGGCGTTCGTGCATTCCCTCCGTCTATGTTTCGTAGAGTTCCTTCCGAAGTGGTATGAAGGGAATGGTAGGGAGTTCCAGCCACTCACAGCGAAGCTGGGGAAACATATACTAGTCGGTAAAGGGGTATGAGAAAGTTTCGTGTGTCTAAGAATTTTGCGCATGGCTTAATAACCCCCCACTAACATCTTCTTGGGTGGAGATATGGCAGAACCAGTCACAGGATTCCTAGATCCGTTCGCTGTAGCGGCTGCAGGTATAGCGTTAGGTTTCATAGGAGGATTTGTCGGTTCAGCAATAGGTATTCTGAGGGCAGCGAATGCAGGTCTCTCAGTCCTGGCTGAGGATCCGGGATCTTTCAAGTGGGTCATGCTGCTTTCCTCACTACCTATGACTCAGACATTCTACGGATTCATCTACACACTTCTAGGATTCACAAGCGTTTTACCTTCCGTGACAGAGACTCTGACCATCGCCAAGGCCGCAGCGATATTCACTGTCAGCATAGCGGTAATGCTTGCGGAGCTGTTCTCTGCAGCCTACCAAGGAGCTGTATGTATGTCAGGTATTCTCGAGCTTGTTAAGACTAAGGGAAGGATAGCTACATCTACAATGATTCTCGCATCTTACGAGGAGCTTTTCGGAATTCTCGGCATGGTGCTGGGATACCTAGTAGTGACAATAATTGCAGGGCTCCCCATATAGTAAAGACCTAGGAGGTTGGGGGAGTGAGTCTAGAGGAACTGAGGAAGAGTGTGATCGAGAAGGCGCGGCTGAAGGCAGAGAAGATTCTGGAGAACGCTAGGAAACAGGCGGAGGAGCTGGTGGAGTCAGCTAAGAGGGAATATATGGAGAGGCTTAGGCAGAGGAAGGAAGAAATAATCACGCAGGTAAGGGAGGAAGAGAGCAGGAAATATACTGCCAGGATAAGTGAGCTGAACGCTGAACTCCTTAAACTGAAGAGGAAACTCATCGAGGACATAGTTAAGGAAGCTACGGAGAGAATCAAGAACCTCTCGAAGACAGAGAGGAAGGAATCTATTAAGAGACTGCTTAAAGACTCCCTAGGCAGCGGAATCATAGGCGGGGGCTTCAGGGTCAAGGTAATTGAGCGTGACCTCAAACTAGTTAAGGAAGCTGTTAAGGAGTTGGGGCTCCAGAAAGACCTCATCGCCGCAGAAATAATTCCTGAGGATTATCTAGGGGGACTGATTATTGAGAATGAGGACTCCAGCGTGGCGATAGACAACACCTACAGAACAAGGTTGGAGAGAGCAATCAGAATAATATTGGGGGAGCTGAATAAGGAAATATTCAAGGGATAAATCAATGTGGACAACCAGCGACCTAAAGTTTCTCAGCGTCCTTAAACTGAAGCTAAACAAGACCATAACACCCACCTACCTAAACAGGCTGGTGGGTGTAAGCATTAAGACACCTTCAGACTTCATCACTGCCGCTTCGGGAACAGATGTATCACTGTGCCTACAGAAAGAAATAAAGACCGGTGAAATACCGCAATCCGACGTAATATATGCGAAGCTCCTGTCCTGCTGGACAAGTAACCTCAAGGAACTCATGACTAAGATCGGGCCCGGAAGAAAGTTGAC
Organism: uncultured Desulfurococcaceae archaeon; assembly: GCA_964404265.1. GTDB lineage: Archaea > Thermoproteota > Thermoprotei_A > Sulfolobales > NBVN01 > CAZFVC01. The sequence goes on from CAYOJG010000003.1 coordinate 53,760, forward strand.
GAGTGTTGTGAACACCTACATAGGAAGATACCCTCTCATGGCAGTTATTTATGGAATAGCAGGTAACAAAACAGTTGATCTCCCATATCCCCTAAATCAAGACATTTTCTTAGCGGTTAAGGAAGCGAAAACCTTCGCCAACCTAATCGAGTCCCTAAAGAAGAAGGGTAGAGAAGACCTCAAACCCGTCATAGAAATTCTTCAGAACTACAGGGACTACGAGATAAGTGAAGTAGACCCCTACGACTTCATGCTTAAGGCTAGAGAAACATTCTGGTCTATGGTTGCTGATGAGGTGAGAAAGGCTGGTGGAGGGGAAGCCCTCACAAGGTGCATGAATAGGGTGAGGAAAGTTATTCCGCTTATTCATGAAGTGAGGAAAGCTGAGCTAGCTGAGCACAACATCTCTAAAGCGCTACAGTTTTTCGATCCTAAGGAACAGGAGATACTTAAAGCGACAGCTGAAGACTACGGGAGGCTGGAATCATTCCTGATCTTCGGAGAGTTCTTCCGTTGCTTAAACGAGATACATCTCTCCCCCCTAGGGATTGAAACCCTTCTCCAGTACCTAATACTAAAGGACTGGGAAACTTTTTTCGTTACACACATAATCTACGCATTAAGCATGGGGTACTCCCCCGAATACCTGAAGCAGAGCTTAGAGAGGTGGTTATGGCTTTATGAGCTCACCAGTAAGTAAAGGCAAAATAGCTGTCGTCGGTGACGAAGTCTTCGTCACCGGCTTCCGCCTAGGAGGAGCAAAGGTGAGTTACATAGTTGAAAATCTTGGTAATGGAGGTAATGCAGAGAAAGTGAAGCAGGTGATGACCAGCATATATGAGAGAGGTGATGTGGGGGTGGTGATTGTTCAGGACAGGCTTAAGGACGTGGTTGAGTCACTGAAAAGAACCACCATGTATCCCCTGATTGTTTATATGCCGAGCGGGAGGACGGCACATGAAATGGATGTAAAGGAGTATTATTCCTCCCTCATACGTACTTACTTAGGAATAAGTCTGGAGGTGTGAGCAAATGGTAGTAGGTAAAATAAGGAGGGTGGCTGGGCCACTCATAGTTGCTGAGGAAATGAAGGGATCAATGGTTTACGAAGTTGTTCAGGTTGGTGAGGAGAGACTAATCGGTGAAATAATCGGTCTGCAGGGAGATAAGGCCTTCATCCAGGTGTATGAGGACACTTCAGGCCTTAAAGTCGGGGAACCTGTTGAAGGTACAGGCGATCTGCTTTCTGCTGAGCTAGGGCCGGGAATTGTGGGTGCAGTGTATGACGGACTGCAGAGACCCCTATCCGTTCTCGGCAGTATGATAGGTCCCTTCATCGAGAAAGGTATTAAGGTCCCTCCCCTCTCAAGGGAGAAGAAGTGGGAATTCCATAGAAACCCTGAAGTTAAGCCAGGAGATAAGGTCGAGCCCGGAGTTGTTCTCGGCGTAGTACCGGAGACGCCTATCTTGGAACATAAAATAATGGTGCCTCCCGGCATTAAGGGCACATTAAAGGAAGTGGCTCCCGACGGCGACTACACCATAGAGGAAACAATAGCTATCATAGATCTTGGAGGTGGAGAGGTTAAGGAGCTTCCAATGCTTCAGAAATGGCCTGTGAGAAAACCTAGACCCTACATAAAGAGGTTGGAGCCTGTGGAACCTCTCATCACTGGGCAGAGAGTTCTCGATATGCTTTTCCCAATCGCTAAAGGAGGTAAGGCGGCGGTCCCCGGCGGCTTTGGGTCAGGGAAATGTGTGGTTCCAGGCACACCGGTAATGCTTAGTGATGGATCGCTGAGAATTATTGATGAAATATTTAAGGAAGCGAAGGGAGGTGAACCTGACCCAACACTACCTGAAGAGATATATGAGCTTAAAGAGCCGATAGAGCTTATAGGTTTCGACGGCCGGAAGCTCAGAAAAGTCCACGCAACACATGTCTATAGAGGATATACTGACAGATTAGTCAGAATAAAGACTTCTAGCGGAAGGATTATTGAGGTAACTCCCCAGCACAAACTCCCTATCTACTTCCCTGAAGGGGAAGTGAAGGAGCTTAAGGCGGAAAATATTGAGAAGGGAATGTTTCTCATAGTTCCTAAACACATAAAGCTGGAGGATAAACAAATACCTCTAGCTGAAAAGCTACTTGAGAAACTAAGCATGTATGGAGACATAGCAAGCGACGATAAGGAAGTCAATGATCTAGTTAAGGGTAAGCTGAAGGAAATTCTAAGAAACGATCCCAAGCTCTTTGAGAAGCTTGCTGATCTCTCAGAACTGGAAACCGATACGCTTAAACAAATAGTATACCACAAAGACAGGACAGTGCCGCTAAAGGTTATTGTGAATCTCAGGAAACTAACTGAAGCAGAAATCTGGCTACCTAAGACACTGCGGGTTAGGAGAAGCTCAAAAGTTGTTAGAATCCCCAACACTTTGGATGAGGATCTTGCAGAGCTTCTCGGCCTAATAATATCTGACGGCATGATTGCAGCCACCCACGTGAGGTTCTTCAATAATGATGCTAGATTAATAGATAGATTTGAGGAACTGATGACAAAGATATTCGATGTTAAGGGAGTACGTAAAACATTCAGAACTGTTGGAGGATTAGAGATTCATTCATCCTTAGTGGTAAGAATTCTCAAAGCCCTAGGTATTCCTGCAGAGAATAAGGCAAATACATGTAAAGTTCCTCAAGAAATACTCACTGCAAGCGATGATGTGATTTCCGCTTTCCTTAAGGGCTTCTTCCTAGGAGACGGTTATGCAGGGAAGACACAGCTGGAATTATCTACTGCTTCAAAGGAGCTTGCTAAAGGATTAACCTATCTGCTAACTAGGCTCGGAATTCTTTACTCAGTAAGCTTCAAACCTAGAAAGAACAGAATACTGATAACTGGGAAGGAACAAATTCGGAAATTCTTTGAAAAAGTGCTTAAGGATGCAGTACGCACAGAAAAGGTTCTTCAAGTAGAGAGAGCAGCCTATACAGGAAGAGCTGGACGTGTGTCGAGGGAGGCAATACCTGTCGATTCGAGAATCTTGAGAGGAATTTACGACTATTTATCTAAGAGGGCCTTGGAGGCTCAAGGAATACACATAGGGAACCAGATTTATAGAAATGAAAATATCACTATGAGCTCTCTTCTTAAGCTTGAAGCCGTAACCAGAAGTAAATCTATGCAGTCAGTCAAGGCCAGGGTCCTTAGAAAATATCTTAGAAACATACTGAGCATGCTGGAATACGTGACCCTAGATAGGATTGAGAACGTTGAGATAGTTGAAGAGAAGACAATTGTTTATGACCTAGTGGTTCCTCAAACACACAACTTCGTCGGAGGCCATACTCCTGTAATATTCCATAACACAGTGTTGCTCCAAACACTGACTAAGTGGGCTAGAACCCAGCTGAATATATATGTAGGATGCGGTGAGAGAGGGAATGAGATGGCTGACGCTCTCCACAGTTTCCTTAAGCTGAAGGACCCGAAGTCGGGGAGACCTCTATCCGAGAAAGCCGTATTCATCGCCAACACATCCAACATGCCTGTGGCAGCCAGAGAGACAAGCGTCTTCCTAGGAGTAACTATTGGCGAGTACTTCAGGGATATGGGTTACGACATACTGATGGTTGCTGACTCGACGTCGAGATGGGCTGAGGCAATGAGAGAGATCAGTGCGAGGCTGGAGGAGATGCCTGGAGAGGAAGGGTATCCCGCATATCTGGGTTCGAGGCTGGCCGAGTTCTATGAAAGATCAGGCAGGGTCGTGTGCTCAGGGATTCCTGAAAGAAGCGGTTCACTAACGATTGTTGGGGCAGTATCCCCTCCTGGAGCTGACTTCAGTGAACCCGTCACCCAGAACACCTTAAGATATATTGGAACCTTGGTCGCTCTGGACATATCTCTAGCGAACAGGAGGCACTTCCCGGCAATAAGCTGGCTCATGAGCTACTCCCTCTATGTCGAGACTGTTGAGGAATGGTGGAAGAAGGACTTCCCTGAATGGCTTGATATAAGGAATGAGGCCCTGAAAATACTTCAGAGGGAGTCTGAGCTTATGGAGATCGTCAGGCTAGTAGGTCCTGACGCCCTACCGGACGAGGACAAGCTTCTCCTCGACGTCGCCAGAATGATTAGAGAGGACTTCCTGCAGCAGAACGCCTTCCATCCAGTAGACGCTTACTGCCCGCCCGACAAGACAGTTAAGATGATGAAGATTATTCTAGAGTTCCATAGGAAGGCTTCGGAAGCTCTCAAGGCTGGAGTGAGCCTCCAGAAAATAAGGGAACTCCCTGTAAGGGTAAGGATCTCCAGAATGAAGGAGGTTCCGCCTAACGAGTTCGGTAAGACATACGATGAAATAATGAATGAGATCAACACATCATTCAATTCTCTTATCGGGGGTGTGGAGCAGTGAGCGGTTCCCTGAGCGTTAAGGAGATAAGGAAAGCTCTGAGCGCGAAAGGCTCCCTACTCCTCGTAGAGTCAATACCGGGACTTCAATACAATGAAGTGGTTGAGGTAATCCTAGGCTCTGGAGAATCTAGGCTTGGACAGGTAATCGACGTATCGAAGGATGTGGCAGTGATACAGATATTCGGTGGGGTCGGTGAAGTCAACGTCAAGTCGATAGTCGTCAGGTTTAGGGGAGAGACACTCAAGATACCTGTATCGATAGATATGTTAGGGAGGGTCTTCGACGGTTTAGGCAGACCTATTGACGGAGGCCCTGAAATAGTTCCTGAGGACTGGCTAGACATAAACGGAGCACCCATAAACCCTGCCGAGAGAGAGCCTCCCTCAGAATTCATAGAGACAGGAGTCTCCGCAATAGACGGACTATTCTCAATCGTTAGGGGGCAGAAGCTACCTATCTTCAGCGGCGCTGGTCTACCCCACAACAGGATAGCTGCCCAGATCGTTAGGCAGGCCAGAGTCAGGGGGAGGGGAGAGAAGTTCGCCGTAGTCTTCGCGGCCATAGGCGTCACCTATGAGGAGGCGTACTTCTTCCTTGAGTCCCTTAAGAAGGCTGGAAGCATAGAGAACATCGTGTCCTTCATAAACACCGCATCATCACCAGTCATTGAGAGGATAGCCATACCTAGAGTAGCGTTAACCACTGCAGAATTCCTTGCATGGAAGTACGGAATGCATGTACTCGTCGTGATGACTGACATGACTAACTACTGCGAAGCCCTCAGAGAGCTCTCTGCCGCAAGAGAGGAGATACCTGGAAGAAGAGGCTACCCAGGATACATGTACACAGACCTAGCAACGATTTACGAGAGGGCTGGAAGGATTAAAGGTAAGGAAGGATCCGTAACCCAGATGCCCATACTCTCCATGCCTGACGATGACATCACACACCCCATACCCGACCTAACCGGGTACATCACTGAGGGACAGATTGTTCTTTCCAGAGACATGCATAGGAAGGGTGTGTACCCGCCTGTGGATGTGCTGCTATCACTCTCCCGACTAATGAAAGATGGCGTCGGGCCCGGGAAGACTAGGGACGACCACTATCAGGTCTTCATGCAGCTCATAGCCGCCTACACTGAAGGTCAGTATCTGAGGGAGTTATCAGCAATAATCGGGACCGAGTCACTCACCGAGAGGGACAGGAAATACCTGAACTTCGCAGACCTCTTCGAGAGGAGATTCGTTAATCAGGGAGAGTACGAGAGGAGAACCATTGAACAGACACTCGACATAGGCTGGGAGCTGCTGGCAACACTGCCTGAGGAGGACCTTAAGCTGGTGAGCCTGGAATCAATACAGAAGTATCATCCCAAATACAGGAAGGGTAAGGCATAGGTGCTGCTGAGGAATGTCGCAACAAATAATGAAGATACGGCCGACGAAGATTGAGCTAATACGTCTCAGGAGAAGGGTTAAGGTAGCTAAAAGACTGCATAAGGTTCTGAAGGACAGGCTCATAATACTCTCCCAAGAACTCATCGCACTCATCAAGGAGTCGAGGGAGCTACGGCAGGAAATACATGAGAGGATAGCGGCCTGTGAGAGAAACCTCATGGACACAGCCTCATACACGCCTCCCTTAATGATAGATCTCCTAGCATCCACAAGGATGGAGACTGCGCAGGCAGTTATAGGGACAAGGGTTATTGCAGGGGTTAGGGTACCTCTCCTCGAATATGAAGCAAAGAAAGGAAAGTACGACCCGGCAGCCTACCCCATAACGCTGGAGAATGCTGGGAAGTGTTACGAGGAGCTAGTGAGCAAGATACTTAGGTTGGCGGAGATGGAGGCCTCAATACTTCTCGTAGGTAAGGAGGTTTCAAGGGTTAAGAGAAGGGTTAACGCACTAGAAACGATACTCATACCCAGAATAGAGGCAACAATAAAGTACCTAATGATGAAGTTCGAGGAAAGGGAAAGGGAAGATAAAACAAGAATGAAAAAGGTTAAGCAACTTCTAGAGAAAAGAAAGTAGGTATGAAGTATTGAAGGATAGGGAAGAGGAAATAATTAATTATTTTCTGAAGGATGAGCTTAAAGCAATACACAGCTACCTACCCAGAAAAAGGAAGACACTCACACAACTACTTCAGGAAGAATACCCCCACGTCCAGACAAGGGACGGCGGGGTACACATGTTCAGGAGATCTGAACTCAAGTATGCTAACGAACTTCTAGGCAAAGAAAGCGACGACCTCCTCCTTCCAATATATTTAGAGATGAGACCAGAATTCACGCAGACAGTAGCGATACTTGAGGATGCTACAGCCATAAAACTTGTCTCGAAAATACTTGATGTACCTCCAGAGAAACCCCTATATCTCTACCCAGCACATATAGAGCAGCTAAGGCGAAAAATAGGTACATTAATATACTACCTCATAAGTCCTAGATCATTCACAGAAGTTAAATGAAGAGCTTAATGCAGATACGGTGATTTCTTGCCTGCGATAATATTTGACCTCTTCGGAACTCTTCTGAAGCCAGGTTCTGACGTGAGGGCGCATGAAGAACTCTCAAAACACCTGGCAGAAATCCATACCGAAATATTCACATGGGAAGAACACTACCGCCTATACCGAAAGATTATCCAAGAAACACCTCCCGGAAGCAGATACCCTAGCGGAGACGCTGTTTGGGAAGCGCTTATGAAGCTGGCTCAAATCAAAGGATTTACACCTAAGCTTACAAAGGAAGAGACCCTTAAACTCCACGTAGAATATCACGTAAGATATTCAGAACCGTATCCAGAAGCAGAGGAAGTACTTCGAAAAGCTAAGGATGTGCTCGGGAAGATAGGTCTTGTAAGTGACTCTGACGCCGGACTTCCTCAGGCAATACTAAAAGCTACCGGAATAATCCACTTCTTCGATGCTATTGTCGTAAGTGGGGAGGAAGGGACAAGAAAGCCTGACCCAGAGTTATTCCTTAAAGCTGCAGAAATACTGAAGACCCCTCCAGAAGAATGCATAGTTATTGGAGACTCATGGCGCGATGTTATAGGAGCAATTAATGCAGGAATGACACCTATCCTTCTACAGAACAAAGAAGGTGTGGATTCTCACAAACTCGAAGGTATTAGATACTACACAGCAAACACATTAGAGGAAGGTGTGGAAAAAGCATTATACATAACAACAAGATCATATTTTCATCCTTAACAGTCGGCTACAAACTCCAGAAAATAGACTTGAACCGGAGGTGTGGGGCTCCGGCCGGGATTTGAACCCGGGACCTCGGGGTCCACAGCCCCGCGCGCTGCCGAACTGCGCTACCGGAGCCACACCGTAATTTGTGTGTTTGGGTGGCTTATAACGTTTAGTTGCTTACTTATTAGGTGTTTTACTTCTTTATTTTCCTAGGGTTGGATGTTGAGTGTGAAGGAATTCGGTGTTGAGGTGTATGTCCCTGACAGCAGTGTAGTTATTGACGGTACTTTGAGAAGGTTAATTATTGACGGGAAGATTGAGGGTAAACTGATTATTCTCAGAGAAATGATTGATCAGTTTGAGGGTATGGCTAGGAGCGGCAAGACCTTAGGTGTCCTCGGTTTAGAGGAGCTGCGCCTCATTAAAACCGCCTGCAAGACTAGGGGTGTTGGATTAGAGATTGCTTCGGTGGGGAGGCGTTTTGATTCCGTTGATGCTTTAGTTAGGTGGTACGCCCTCGATGTCGGGGGCACACTCATAACTTCCTCACGTACCCAGTTACTGGCTGCTGAGTCAGCAGGAATTAATGTGTTATTCATCCCGCCTTCGAGGACGAGGATTTCTCTTCTCGAGAAGTATTTCGATAGGTGGACAATGTCCGTCCACCTTAAGGAGGGCGCCCCGCCCACAGCTAAGAAGGGAAGGCCCGGGCACTGGAGGCTTGAGGTACTTGGCGAGGAAACCATGACTAGGGAGGAGGTTGAGGCAATAGCTGATGAAATTATTGAGGCAGCGAGAACAACACCTGACGCCATGATCGAGGTCGACAGGCCGGGATCAACAATCATTCAGTTAGGGGACTACAGAATAGTTATCACTAGACCACCGATGAGTGATGGCTGGGAAATAACTGCCGTCAGGCCCTTAGTTAAGCCTAGGCTTGAGGATTACAGGCTTCCTGATAAGCTTCTGAGGAGGCTGGAGGAGAGGGCTGAAGGCATCCTGATCGCCGGAGCTCCCGGAATGGGTAAAACAACCTTCGCCCAAGCCCTAGCGGAGTACTACATGAGGAAGGCGAAGATTGTTAAAACCATTGAGTCCCCGAGGGATATGAGACTCCCTCCTGAAGTAACTCAGTACTCGAAGGTGTATGCAGACCCTGACGAGCTCCATGACATACTCCTCCTCTCAAGACCTGACTACACAGTGTTCGATGAGATGAGGACAGACAGGGACTTCAGGCTCTACGTAGACCTCAGGCTCGCAGGGATAGGGATGATAGGTGTTGTCCACGCTACATCACCTATAGATGCTGTGCAGAGGTTCATAGGGAGGGTTGATCTAGGAGTTATCCCGTCGATAGTGGACACCGTTGTCTTCATTGAGGAGGGTGAGGTCAGGAAGGTCTATGAAGTCACTATGACTGTGAAGCTTCCTACAGGGCTGAGGGAGGCTGAACTCGCCAGGCCTGTTATTGAGGTGAAAAACTTCCTGACAGGGAACCTGGAGTTCGAGATATACACGTTCGGTGAGCAGACAATTGTTGTCCCCGTTAAGGGTGTAGGCATATCAGGGCTTGAGCAGAGGCTTAGGAGGATACTGTCAAACGTTGTTCCCACTGCCGACATCAGGATTGAGGGTAGCCAGGTAAACATTATCGTGCCTAGGGAAGACCTTAGAAGCATTAAGAAGGTTAGGAGGAAGCTGAGGAAGATCGAGAACGAGTACGGTATAACGATAAACCTCAGGCTAGTGTAGGTAGTTGTGATGCACTACACAGAAATCTTGGCCTACCTAGAGAAGGCCTCGAGGAATCCCCCGCCCAAAGTCAGGGAGGCGTTAAGGGAGGGGAGAGTAATTATTCTCTCTTCAGGTGGGAGGAAGGCACACATATTCAAAAGCAGGAGCAGGGACTACCTAGTGATTCCTGGAAGGGTCTGCACATGCAGAGACTTCGAAATAAATGTGGTTTTCAAGAAGCTTAGGCCCGCCTGCTACCACCTAGTGACCACACACATAGCTCTGAAGGAAGGGCTCGCAAAAACCTTGAATGTCCCTAGCGACGTGTACGACGACATAATCACGGAAGTAATCTACGCCGGCAAATCATCAACCCTCAGAAAAATTCTGCATGAGTTAAGGAGTTCAGCGAAGTAATTATTAATAGCTCAGGAATAGCCTACTTTAGGTGTCTAGATGGGGAGAAGGAGAAGGAAAACATACAAGAAGGTTAAGCCGCCTCATAAAAGAATACCTAAGGTGTTCCAGTGCCCGGCCTGCGGACTGCCGACCCTCATAATCGATCTGGAAACATACTACGACGAAGTGAAGGGTGAGGAGAGGAAGAGGGCCTACGTGAAATGCATGAACCCAGAATGCGGACTTAGGGCAACTCTAGACGACCTCCCGACAATCTACAGCGCGATGGATGCATACTCAAAATTCCTAGACGCGTTCACAGAGGAAACCATTGAGGTAAGGTATGAACCCTCCAGAGAGGAGAGGGAGATTGAGGAGTAGCGGCAGCGAAGGCGGTAAAATACATCAATACCTTAGAGATAAGGTTCTTTCCGGCGAGAAAATACATCTAAGCCTAATAGATCCCGATAAGGCCGTCGACATAAACCAGCTGATGAAGGTTGCTGAGGAGCTTAAGGATGCAGGAACAGATGCTTTCCTGGTAGGCGGGTCCGTAGGTGTTTCAGAGCAGGACACGGACACAGTGGTTAAGGAGCTTAAGAGGCTGGGTAAGCCGGTCATACTATTCCCAGGGAACGTTACAGGGATTTCTAGGTATGCTGACGCAATACTTTTCATGTCGCTCCTGAACTCAGACGACCCATACTTCATAATAGGTGCGCAGGTCCTTGGAGCACCCCTCATAATGAGGTACCGCCTAGAAACACTGCCGACAGCCTACATAATAGTCGGGTACGGAGGGGCCGCAGGATATGTCGGGAGGGCGAGACCCATACCCTACGACAGGCCTGAAATAGGTGCCGCCTACGTCCTCGCAACAAGATATCTAGGGATGAAGTACGCCTATCTAGAGGCAGGTTCAGGAGCGCCGAAACCCATACCGCCAGAATTCATAGCGGCAGCAGCGAAAATCAAGGAAGACCTAACACTCATAGTTGGAGGAGGAATAAGGACACCTGAAGACGCCTTAAGAGCTGTGAAGGCAGGAGCGGACGCAATAGTTACAGGAACTGTTGTGGAGAAAGACCCTAAGAAAGCCGTCAACATAATTCAGGCCATAAAGAAACGTTAAAAACAGGGAACATATAATCAATTACGGCGGCGGTCGTCCAGCCTGGTCTAGGACGCCGGCCCCCCAAGCCGGAGATCCCGGGTTCAAATCCCGGCCGCCGCACCATCTCACGGGATGCTCTTCTTAATAATTATCGAGGCGAGGTAGAGGAATATTATCCCAAGTATCAGCGTGATCGTGAATGATGCTTCTGGGGGCATTATGTCGTAGGTTCCGCTGTAGGCGTACCTTACGGCCTCGGTGATGTATGTTAAGGGGAGCAGTAGCGACACAAACTTCAGTATTGCGGGGAAAGTGCTCACAGGTATCACTATGTTTGATAGGAACATCATTGGGAACCTTATGATGTTGAATATCGTCATTGTCTGGGACGGGTCTTTAATCAGGAAGGATATTAACACACCCAGCGTTGATGATGTGAATGTTGCTAGAACTATGCTTAGGGCTAGCAGTGATGGGTAGGTAGGTGGTGTAGGGACAAGCAGGCCAGCCAGTATTAACACAGGTATGGAGGACAAGACCCCGAGGGTGAAGCTGCTCAGTGACTTACCGAGAGCTATACATATGTAGCTAACCGGGAATAGAAGGAGTCTTTCGAAGGAACCTATTCTCCTCTCGAAAACTATGGCCATGGCGGACATTGATGTGGATCCGAAGAAGAGTGCGAGGGAAATCATGCCGGGCGCCAGCCAAACCGACACCCCTCCCCTCCTAACCATGAACGCTAGTGAGAAAACGAAGGGAAATATTAGTCCCCAGCTGACAGACCCCGGCTTCAGGTAGTACTCCTTAATGTCCTTTTTAGCTATATACACAGCTCTAACCAGATCACTGAACATTATGACTCACCCACAATCTTAAGGAATAGTTCCTCAGCATCAACCCCCCTTACGTTCAGGAGATAGAGTTCGTACCCTCTTGACCTAGCGAAGCGGGCAAGCTCCTCCACGGTGGCGGCGGCGTCGGAGGTGATTACTTTCAGTAACCCCTGTCTCTCCTCAACCCTAACAACGCCGGGGAGGCCTTCGACCTCCCCAACATCCGGGTTCCTGGGCCTGAAAGATACCTCAATAATTCCTTCAGCGCTGAAAGCACTCCTAAGCTCCCAAGGCCTCCCCTCAGCAACTATCCTTCCCTTATTAATTATCGCCACCCTATCACAAACCTCGAAAGCTTCCCGGACGTTATGAGTGGTCAGCAATATCGATATGCCCCTCCGCTTAAGTTCAGCGATCTTCCCCCACAGAACCCTCCTACTCATAACATCAAGCCCTGAAGTAGGCTCATCCATAAAAACGATTGCAGGTTTATGAATTAAGGCGGCAGCAATGGTTAACCTCCTCTTCAGCCCCCTAGATAAATCCTTAAACTTATCATTCCTTCTGCCCCACAACCCGAAGAACTTAAGCAGCTCCTCAGCACGCCTAAACCTCTCACCCCGAGGGATGCCGAACATCTCCCCACAAAACAACAGGTTCTCCAAACACGTAAGCTCCCAATAAAGATTAGAGAGATCAGGAACAACACCTATCAACTCCTTAACCCTCCTATAGTCCTTCACAACATCGTATCCGCTAATAGTTGCCCTGCCCTCAGTAATCCTAGTTAAACCGCAAAGCATCCTAACAGTGGAAGTCTTCCCCGCACCGTTAGGGCCTAATAAACCGAAAATCTCTCCACGCCTAACACAGAAACTAACCCCATCAACCGCTGTCAAATCCCCGTACTTCTTAACGAGACCTTCAGCAACCAAAACACAATCATCCACATCAATAGACATAATCCACCACTAAGCTACTGAAGCAATCCATTACTTTAAACCTTGAGGAAACGGCAGGACGTTTTCAGCATAACTACTATATGATAGTTTATGAGAAAACATTCACATACCTTCAGCCCCAGGTCTTCCTGAGCGTTAAGAACCTCAAGGAATTATTACCTAATATCCTCCCAGTTCTATACCTACTTACCTAATTCTTCTTTTATATAGGAGGAGGGCAGACACGGTTATGAAGAGTATGAGGCTAAGGAGGTATGGGAGCGTTGGCTTTAATGATGCTAGATACCCAGCTATCGCCGGCGTGAGGAGTGCTACTATTTTTCTGTAGCTTGAGAGGGCTGATAGCAGGCTGCTTGCCTTCTCTTTCGGTATTTTGCTGAATATCCATGTTCTGTAGAATGGGAATGCTAGTATATCTCCGAACCTCCCGATGAAGTATGCTAGTATCACGAGCATGATGGGAGGGTTAATCATCATTATAGCTGCCCATAAAGCTATGAGTATGTAGCCAATAGCCATCGCCTTGAATCCTTCATCCTTAGGTATTCTCTCTGTGAGGTATGTGGCCGTTATAGCCCCTACCGACACTGCGGCCTCAACAAGCATTACTTCAAAGAGCGTCATCCCTAGAACATTAACTACGTAGTTCAGTAAGACTATTTCAGGTGCCATAGACCAAGCAAGCGTTATTAGGGCTTCAAGAAGCAGTATGAGTTTAAATTCCTTATCAATTCTGAAGGTGAATGTCCCTGCCTCAATCCTCTCCTCCTTACCCATCTTGGGGATGAATTTCAGTATGTAGAGTATTGTGAAGACTGATGACAACCCTATAGCTATGAAACCTATTCTTAGATTTGTTACCGATGTGTATATGTACCCGAACAGGTATCCTAGGAGGAGGAATGAGAAGAGCTGAGTTATTTCTGGAAGCCTTAAATGCCATGCGAAAGCCTCCTCCATCCTCTCCTCCGGGTAGAGAATCCTCTCCGCAGCTTGGTAGAGAGGATAGAAGATCTTGGATATGTCCTCAATTAATAATCCTAGGAAGAGCAGTACTGGTGCGATAGGGCCGTATGCAACCCCGTAAAAAACGGAGGAAACTCCGTCAAGCGCATCGATCAGTACGAGGCCGTGGCGGATAGGGACCTTATCGAAAAGCCTTCCCACTAAATAGGTCGCTGGAACGGAAGCTACGTGTACGGCCGTATAGAGGATTCCTACCTCCAAAATACTGTACCCAGTCTTAAAGAGGTATAGCGGGAGCATGTACCAAGTGATGAGGAGAGGAGACACTATAGCGTGGTAAAGCATGTAGTGACGTGCCCCAGCAGGTATCTCAGACCACTTCAAGGAATACCCCCTAATCGAACTCACTATATCTCGGCAAACCTGATAAATATGTGGGAGATCTCAATAAGATTTTCGAAGTTGCCTTATGTGTATTAATTACTGATAACTAGGCCGAGACAGTCCTGTTAACCCCTGGGTAGTGGCGGGTGACTCACTGCATTGGGGGGTTAATAGCTCATATATAGAATGTTGTGAAGCTTAAAACAGTTTTAATAAAAGGTGTAACCTTAATAAGTCATGGATAATTCTATGATGCCATGAGGAAAGGTTACTGGTTGATTAAAAGTGTGCTCTATATATTTGTGTTTGCTATATGCGCCCTCTTCCTATATGACGCTGTGGCATCGATTCTGCTGAGACCTCCCGCAGTACTGATGACACCTCTTGATGAGTCAATCCCATTCATCTCGGGCTTCGCCGTGCTCTACGTTTTCGTTTTCTATCCCTTCCTGCTCCTCACGGTAGGGTACTATGCCTTCATAAAGCCTGAGAAGTCGGACAGGTTTTTCTTAGCGCTCTTCACCGTCTACGGTATTTCCTTCCTGACATACCTGGTTTTCCCGGTAATGATGATTAGACCTTCTCCCGACTCTCTACCTCCCGACTTCCTGTCGCAGGTTATGGCGAATTACTATCGCTCAGACCCTCCGCTTAATTGCTTCCCGAGCCTTCATGCGGCCTTATCCACGCTATCAGCGTTCTTCCTAGCTAAGGAGACGCGTAATATTGCCCTGAAGGTAGGTGTTTGGGGTGTAGCTGTAGGGATCATGATTTCCACACTTTTCGTTAGGCAGCATGTGATAGCTGATGAGATCGCCGGCTTCATACTGGCTTATGTGGTCGGATACCTGAGCAACAGGTATGTACCCCTGACAGATGTTAAGGTAGGGTACTTCAAGGTAAGGGTGGCGGTCGCTTTGGTTCTCGCTCTGCTTGTGGCCGGATGGATGATTTCAAGCTACATACCGTAAACACGCTCTTCCAAGAATGCGGATATGTACTTAAGTAGTGGGGAGTAAGTTATTAGGGACTGTTTTTAGGTAGGTTAATCAAGCAACCCACTGTATCGTCGGACGGTGATTTATGTATGGGTACGTGTTGAGTTGGTGAAGGCTGTGGTGGGGGAGCCTTACCTATTCTTCGCTCTGATGCTTGCGCTGGGATTTGGCTTCGGCGTGCTGCTTAGGAAGCTTAAACTATCTCCCGCTATAGGTTATCTGCTCTCCGGCCTTGTTATTGGTTACCTATTCACGATCCCGGAGGAATTGAGCAGTGCCCTCCTCTTCTTCAGCGAGATAAGTATTCTGCTCCTGTTCTTCGAGATAGGTTTTGAGATACATGTCACGAGGCTTGAGTACATTAGGAGCTTCCCGCTTTACATAACCGTGATAGAGCTTCTGCTAGCGGTCCCCATAACTGTAGGTGTCTCCATAATATTTGGCCTAACATTCACGGAGGCATTAATACTTGGCCTAATAGCGAGCTTCTCCTCGACAGTGTTCACCTACCGGCTCCTGGAGGAGGTCCCGCCCGGCTCGAAAGAGGTGTATAAAACGATACTAATGGTTGCAGCCGTAGAGGACATAGTTATCGTGGTTGCTTTAGCTATGATTAGCGGGGCCGTTAACGCGCCTCTCCTATTCATAGTGGAGATGATTGCCTTAGGTATAGCTATATTCTTCATAGCTCTCGAACTATCGACTAAGGTTATTGCCAAGATAGTTAAACCGAATGAGTCCGGTCTAATACTCCTAATAGCCTACGGCCTCCTCATGGGTGTGGCCACCAACCTCATAGGCCTTGGATCAGCTTTCGGGGCATTCATAGCTGGATTAACTACGTCCAGCATCAAGTCATCCTACAGCCTAATGAAGATGTTTCGCCCGGTTAGGTCCGTTTTCCTAGTTCTCTTCCTAATCTCGATGGGTATACATATCTCCTCATCACCTCCAACACCGAACCAGCTGACCCTCATACTGGGACTTTCCCTAGCACTCGTAGCAATACATACAGTATCGATAGTTTTCTCTACTGTAGTAAGCAGCGGCCTAGGTCTTGAGCACGGCCTCGAAACAGGTTTCTACCTATCGACTGTGAGCGAGCTGGCCCTAGTAATTGCATTCTACGCCAATATTGCAGGGCTCGTGCCGAAATACGTTATGTCTGTCGCTGCCTTAACAATAGTTTTCGGTTCTGTAGCAGGTTCACTGCTCGTCAATAATAAGAGGAGAGTGATTCGTGGAGTGATGAGGAGGCTTCCTGAAGAAACTGTTAGGAATGTTGATGAAGCCGCCTTAAGGCTGCGGAGAATTGTCGAGTCCCCTATCCACACAATGGTTCAGGACGTTTTCAAGACAGTTATGCACAGCGTTGGAGAGATGCTTATAGTTCTAATAGCTATGATACTCGGCATTGTTTGGGTTGCTGAGGCCGTTGGTATTGAGGCAGCTGCAACCTTCTCTGCCGGGACACTCCCCCTAGCAGCCTACGTCATCTACAGGCTCGGTAAGAGAGTTAAGAAATACGTCCACACCCTCCTAGAGAAGGTTGGGGGAGGGATGGCACCGGCCCTCGAAAACCTAGCTAGGAAAACCCTTTACATCGCGGTAGGGGTAGTGATAGCTGAATTAACATTCATCATAACAATGTATCATTACGGCGACTCTATAGCTACCTATCTAGGGGAAGAAAACTTCAGGATAATGATTCTATCAGTAACGATACTTCCAGTAATTATAGCTATCGCCCTAGGCACATACTTCCTGATGACTCTAAGGCTAGGCGGGAAGGAGTGACTAAGGAGCTACATCGAAGAAACCATGTCTAGGTATGTGTCGAAACCTCTCAGATACTTCATGGCTGTCACAACAGCCACGTCCTCAGCCTCTGCCTCCTTAAACACGTCTGAAACCCTCGCCCTCCACTTCACGTCTCGAGGGAGGTGATGATCATAAATAATTATTTTAGGTTTCGCCTTGACGATCGCGACAGCATTCGCGACAGCCCTCCTGAGATTAATCCTGTTAAACATGTAGGGGAATAGGTAGGTAGGGGGACCGTCCAGAATAACTATGTCGGGCCGGAGCCGTACTATCTCTGTAGCGTAGTCCTCAATTATAGGCCCCATCAGATCGCTTGAGTAGAATATTCTGTAACCTTTGCAACGTATGAATACAGGTGTCACCCACCCTGTCCTATCATACTCAACCCCGTGGAAGTGTGGCTCCATAACCCACACCTCCGCATCCCCTAACTCGAATCTTTTCCCATCACCCCAAACAATCCTAGTGCCGGAGAAGAACTCTGCCTCCCTAACCCATTCGCGGGAACCCCACATCGATGCAAGCTTAATGAACCACTGCCTCCCCCTCTCAAGAAGCTGTTTCCTCCTCCTACCATACGCACCCACATCAATGGAGAGAGCCTCAGATAACTCATCCACAGGATCCCTGAATTCACTCTCCTGAGGCTGTGTGAGGAGCTCCCCCAAATCACCCCTCTCCACACTAACGAGTTCCTCTAGGAACCTGCGGGCCCTCCCCCACTGACTCTCATTAATGTATTTATTCGGGTTCTTCATGATGAGGAGCTTCCCTGAGAAGGCATAGTAGTCGTTCACCTCAGGATCGCTCGGAAGGAAGTAGTGGTCGTGGTGGTAATGAGTGATAATTACTGTGTCCGACTCCTGAAGGAAGCTATGGATCTCTTCCTTAGCCCTCCTCCTCAAAGAAAGTTTCTCCTCGGCCGGGAGAGGATACCCGGGCTGCATAACGGCCGCTCCCGGATCTATAAGAATTTTCGAACGCCCACAGTTAAGGAATATGGAGAGACTCTTAGAACCCATACTATCCATCCACACAATCCTTACACCGGCCCTCTCCAGAATGCCGGCCCCTATAATCCTCCCCATATAGTTATGAATCAACACATATTTACAAATACCTAACCCGACTAGAGGGGGCGGCCCGTGGAGGAGGACGTGAAGGAATTGGCGACAAACCTACATGACCTCCTAGTGGAGGGTGGACTCAGGAAGTATCTGAAGGATCTTGCATACGAGCTTCAGTTTCGGCAGGGGAGGTCCTATCTGGCTGAGGTGGCAGAGAAAACTATTCGAAGGGTTAATCCAAGAGAAAACGTCCTAATGGTCACGGGCTTCCGGGTCCCGCCTAACTACATACAAGAAACTGACGGCCCTCTAGGAACGGCGGTACTGTATAGAGCTCTCCTTAAGTTAGGGGCCTTCCCAGTGGTGGTGACTGAAGCGGCAGAGGAGTCAGTGAGGTGTATATACTCCGCGCTGGAAACGCTAGGATTCCGCCCTAAGGTGATTAATGGGTATGAGGTACCGAATGATTTGGGGAGGGAGCCTACCGTAATTGCTGCACCTCCTCAGAAGGAACGCGGCTCTCAACAATTCCTCAGAAACATGTGGAGATATCTGAACCCGGCAGCGGTAGTGTTTATAGAGAAGCCAGGACCAAACACGCTGGGAATATACCACAGTATGGGAGGCTTAGATATAACGCAGTACCATATTGATGCAGAGATCTTGCTTAAGGATCTGGGACGAAGTGCAGGAGTAACTATAGGGATAGGTGACGGCGGGAACGAGGTGGGTATGGGTGTTGTTTATGAGGCCGTCCGTAAGTATGTCCCCTACGGGAGTATTTGCCGGTGCCCCTGCAGGGGAGGTATAGCAACATACCTCAGGACAGACTTCCTCGTGCTGGGATCGAATTCTAATAGAGGTGCCTACGCCCTGGCCGAGGTAATTATGTCGTTAACAGGTGTGGGTGAACCTGCAGTCACTCCTGAGGAGGTGTTGGGGATGCTTGAGGCAGTAACGCGTTCTGGTTGTGTAGACGGATTCACAGGGAAAAGATCTGTGAGTGTTGACGGTGAGGATATTGAAAGCATCACCAGCTTCGTGAAGAGAATGAATAGATTAAGGAATAAAATAGGGTTTTCTTAACTTATTAACCGCCGAAGGCCCTGTCACCTGCGTCGCCGAGGCCGGGAACTATGTATCCCTTATCATTGATTTCGGGATCTATTGATGCTGTGTAGAGTGTAGCATCAACACCCAGCTCCCTACACACCTTAGTAAGTCTCTCCACAGCTACAGGGGTTGTTATAGCTGACGCGATTATGTAGCGGCGGGCCTTACCGTGTTCAAGAACCTTACGCAGAATGACCTCCATAGTGGATGCTGTTGCTATCATGGGGTCCACGAGAATCACTGTGTCCTCCCCGCCTATGGGAGGTATCTTCACGTAGGAGACCTCTATCTCGAACTTCTTGTCTGGACTCATCCCTTTCTCCTCAACCCTCCTTGCCGACACTATGCCCTGCCTAGCCTGAGGGAAGACCTTGATGAGGCCTTCAGTCATAGGCCATGCAGCCCTAAGAATCGTTATGATCACAACCTTATTCATTCCCTTAATTCTGAGTCCTTCCGCCTCAACACCGAGAGGTGTCTTCACCCACACTGTCTCGGTCGGGAACTCCTTAATTATTTCGAAGCCTAACGCCCTCCCGAGACGGACGAGAGATTTCCTGAACTCTATCTGGCCTGTGTCAACATTCCTTAACTCGGTTAACACGGCCTGGACGTAAGGATGGTCAACAACCTTAACCTTCAAACCTGATCCCTCAACTACTTAGCTAACGGCACATTAAAAGCAGTTAATGTGGTTGAGAAATACTTAGTTAAAAACTACTTCCTGCCGGTAACCATTATCTCCATAAGCGTGGTTACTGCGTCGAGAACATCCCTAAGTGAAAGCATTCCGACAGGCCTCCTCTCCCGATCAATTACGGGAAGGTGTCTAATGTTGGACTCCCTCATAGTGATGACTGCCTCCATAACGGGTGTGTCGGGGGTTGTAGTTATTGGGTTCTCCGTCATTATCATGTATACCGGTAGGCCCTTACCGACTTTATCCTTAGCTACCGCGTAAATAATGTCCCTCTCAGTAACTATCCCTTCCAGCTTCCCCTCCTCATCAACAATAATGACACTCCCTATTAGATTATCATACATAATCTTAGCCATCTCTTCAATCGAGTCGTCCCTTCTCGCGGTGATAGGTGGTGTGCTCATAATGTCGCCAACCCTTAAGGGGAAGCTCCTCCTACGCCTAAGGAACGGCATTTCAACCACCTAATACAATACATGATAAAGAAAATAAGCTCCGACCATCGGGTCGAGAACTACTCGATAACTACCTCCGCATTCCTCACGGAGAAGAATTTCCTTAAAGCCATAATGTCGGTGTCGTTAAGTCTGCGTGAAAGCCTTATCCTGATAATCATTCCACCGCCGGAAGGGCCCGGCCCTCCCTCAAAGAAGAAATACATTTTCGTATCCTTACTTAAGAGCAACTCGTTCATATCCTTACTTAATTGTTCAGCAACTGGCTGGGTGGAGATATTCTCCAGCACAATCTCCTGCCTATCTCTCCTCACAACAACTCTCATTCTATCCCCTTTAACGGAATAAAAGAAAATATTAATTATGTTTATTTACTTCAGCAAATTAAGTCACAGCCTTATCTTCCCGGCCTTCTTCAGGCCTAGGAACACTTTCTCAGGCGTCAACGGTATTGAGTTATATCTGACACCTGTTGCGTGGCTTACCGCATTAACTATCGCCGGAGCTATAGCGTTGATTGAGGGCTCACCGAGACCTTTAGCGCCGAAAGGCCCTCTTCTATAGCCTGCCTCAACCCATAGAGACACTATCTCGTCAGGGGCGTCATAGATTGTTGGTACGTAGTATGTTGATAGGTTCGGGTTCTTCACCCTGCCCTCACTGTCGTGAACTATCTCCTCCATAAGCGCGTAGCCTAGTCCCTGAATCGCTCCTCCTTCTGAATGGAGTTCTGCACCCACCCTGTTAATCACTTTACCGATGTCGTAGGATGTAATTATTCTGTCAACCTTAACACCGCCCGTCTCTGTATCCACAGTCACTTCAGCAATTATGGCTCCGAACGTGTATGTCACGTAAGGAGCTCCCTGACCTGTTTCCTCATTCCACTCAGCCGGCGGGGCCCTGAAGTAGCCGAACTCCTGCAAAGGTATGCCGAGCCAGAAGGACTGCTCAACTACTTCCATCCACTTAGTCTTCTTCGACGGGTCGGACCTGCAGTATACGTCAGGGGCCTTAATCTCTATCTCGCTTTCAGGACATCCAAGAATCTTTGAAGCTACGTAGTTCAGCCTCTGCCTCAGCTTATACGCAGCATTAACTGTTGCTGCACCGCCCATAACTGTGCTTCTCGAAGCCACCGTAGGACCTGCGTCAGGAGTTGATGCTGTGTCAGGGTACTCAACCTTGAAGTACTGTGGTGGTACGCCAAGTATCTCAGCAGCTATGAGTACGAGGCCCCATAAAGCTCCTTGACCCATATCCATGAGCCCTGTCCTGAATGTTATTGAGCCGTCCCTGTTTACAATCAGTGTCGCTGAAGAGTAGTCAGCACCCTCAACACCTATTGAGTTACCGTGATACATTAACGCGACACCGATCCCCTTCCTCAACACACCTGTCTGGGATGAGTAAGCCTTCCTCTTCTCATACCATTTAGCGGCCTCCACAGCCTTCCTTAAAGCCTCCTCAAGACCTACACCGTGCTCCGCAGTGAGGAGTTGGCCGTGGACAGTTCTGTCACCCTCCCTGAGAATGTTCTTCAGCCTTAGATCCACTGGATCCATGCCGAGCTCCTCGGCCAGAAGATCCATCTGCCGCTCTACAGCGAACGCTGTTTGAGGCCCTCCGAAACCTCTGAAGGCACCTGCATACACATTATTGGTGTACACAGCCTTCGTGTCAACTCTGGCCGACTCAATCCTGTAGGGCCCTGTGGAGTGGACTGTCGCTCTCCAAGCCACGAACGGGCCTAGGGAAGCGTAAGCTCCAGTGTCTAGAACGATGTTTGCCTCAACAGCCAGCAGTTTCCCATCCCTAGTTGCTGCGTGCCTGTACCAAGCCTTCATAGGGTGTCTCTTGCTGTGACCGATCATTGACTCCTCACGAGTATGTATGGCGACCGCCGGCCTCCCTGTAAGCACGGCTGCGAGGGCTGCCTTCGCCCCCAGCTCGTCTGCAACATCTTCCTTACCTCCGAAACCTCCGCCAACGGCAGGGACTATGACCCTGACCTTATTCTGAGTTACTCCGAGAACCTTAGCAACAATCTTCCTGACATCGAACGGGCACTGGGTTGAGGATATTAACGTGACTCCACCGTCGGGCTCCGGAGTAGCTATCGTGGCCTCAGGCTCCAGATATGCGTGCTCCTGGAAGGGTGTCTCATACTCACCCTCAACAACCACGTCCGCGTCCTTAACAGCCTTCTCCACATCACCCTTCCTTATCTTGAAGTGTGTGATTATGTCGGAGCCTCTCTCCTCATGAATAAGTGGGTGCTCCTTCTCCTCAAGAGTCCTTAAATCAATCACCTGAAGCGGGTCGGTGATCACCGGAAGCTTTTCATAATTGACCCTTATCAGCTCCTCCGCCTCCCTAGCGACGTACGGGTCCTCAGCCACTATAAGTGCCAGAATGTCCCCAATGAATCTCGCCTTAGACTCCACGAGCAGGGGCTGGTCAGGTATGACGTAACCGACGTCATTGACTCCGGGAATGTCCTTAGCTGTAATTACTCTGATAACACCTGGATATTTAAGGGCTTCAGAGTAGTCAATTCCCTTAATCCTTGCGTGGGCGTATCTAGTCCTGACAGAATGAACCCACACGAAGTTCCTGTAGTACTTAAGGAAATCGGCTGTGAAGAGTGCCTTCCCCTTAATCTTCTCTACAGCGTCCCAGCGCTGGATATGTCTGCCTATGTAAAGGAATTCCTTCCCCTTATATCTATCAAATATTTCCTCCACTATTTTCACGTATTCAGGTACCTCAACCATGGGTCTCACCTCCTCACCTCTTCCTCATCGAAGTAAACCTTCCCTTCCTTGATGTATTTGGCCGCAAGCTTCACAGCCTTCATAAACCTCTTGTAGCTCCCGCACCTGCAGATATTCCCGCTCAGGGCTTCCTTAATCTCCTCGTCCGTCGGATCCAGGGTTCTGTCGAGAAGTGCCTTAATAGCCATCTCGAATCCTGGGAAGCAGTAGCCGCACTGCACGGCGAAGGTGTCTAGGAGTGCCTTCTGTATGGCATGTATCTTGCCTTCGGGTGCGAGGCCCTCCACAGTAAGAATCTTGCTTCCGTCGGCCCTCACCGCAAGCACTAGGCATGAAGGAACTACCTTACCATCCATAATGACTGAGCATGCGCCGCACTCGCCGCGGCCGCATCCCTCCTTAGGCCCTGTCAGCCCGAGCTTATACCTTAACAC
>CAYOJG010000004.1:0-6195 GCA_964404265.1 uncultured Desulfurococcaceae archaeon
GTACCCCTCAATCCTGTGAGCCTGAAAAACACTAGCTCCGCGGGAAGAGAAGCAATAAACATTACTGTTGCTAAACCTAGAACCCTCTTAGGTGACAAGACTTTAGTCAATAAAAGAAAAGAGAAAAGAACAAGAAGAGAGATCCCGATTATGAGGTAGCTAAGAACGGAGTAAAATATCTCCCCTAACTCTATTAAGGGGAAAGCATTGATAACACCTACAAGAACTACAATAAGCAAATAAATTCCCAGGAGAACGTGCCACTTAGGGAGGATGAAGAGCCTTCTATAATACCGCTCAGTCACTTCATCAACATCCATTTTCTTTCCTTATCACCAGTTAAACCAACTAAATTTTAATGTTTACCTCTAGATTTACTCCTGTAAAGAATGGCTACCGCCAGTAATAGCCCGAAGAGGCCCAAAACCGCTACAATCATTAAAGGATCTGGGCCTCCGGGTGAGGTTCCCGAACCCGTGTCACCCACCCCAATACGTATTGCCTTACTAGATTTAGCTACTAAGTCACCATCAGAATAGATAGCGGCCCTAGCAACTACATAAGAATCTGTGTACGTGGGTGGGATGGTAAACACAACTTCCAGTTCTCGGGAAGATATTGGGTAAATACTCCTTGATTCTATTAACTCGTTTTCTAGAGACATAATTGAAATATTGAGTAACCAAGAAGCTTCTATCTTACCTAAGAGTGTGAGGTTTAATTTCAGTTGCTTAGAGCCGTTCACTACCTCGCCCAGCCCATCAATAACTATTCTAGTTTCATTAGGAGTTGCTTCTGCTTTCACAAATATTACTTGTATATATGAGGTTACGTTAACTCCTACCACAAGCCTTAACGTTGCTTTAGAGCTTTCCACTGATTCATCGGTTACGACCCTGAGAAGCTCCCATCCTTGTGACGCTCCCAGTGAAATATCTATTGGTGATGAATTCCTTACCACGAAAGTATGATCCCCTTCCCTAAGCAGTAGCTTACGTAAATTCCCCGACTGATCGATGTATTGAATTCTTGCTAAGCCTTCTCCCATTATATTTATCGTTAGCTTCACACCTGAATTATCTTCTGCCGCAAGAACTGAACTACCGGTATAGAACAGAACAATGAATAGGAATATCATGGCAGTCAGAAATGTGCAAGAGTATTTCTTAGTCACTTCCCACACCTTCACCCTTCTCTTTCAGACCCTCACCTTTTCTTTCAAGCATCGCTTTCTCTTCCCTTTCTCTTAACGTCTGCCTCGCTACTGCCTCTAAATGTTCAAGATCTCCTCTAGCTCCCCTAAGTCTCTCAGGGAGCTTGCTTAACACGTCTTCAGGGCCGTAGCACACGAGTGTGTCCCCACTAATGAGCTTTAGATCACCTCTAGGAGCACCCAAGAGTACCTCCTTACCTTTCACTTTTCTGTAAACCGCAAGCACAAGAACTCCTTCCTCATTTAACTTCAGCTCTTGAAGGGTTTTCCCCTCAAGCCAGGATCCCTGCTTTATCTTAATCATGGATATTGAGTATCCTTTACCTACCCCTAAAAGCTGCTCATAATCCATTATCCTTATATGGGTCCATTTACTTAATGCTCTCTCAATCACCCAGCTTAACCCCCTATCCACAAGCTTAGACCGTCCGAAGATGTAGAGGAGGGCAAGACCTATGAAAAGCCATATCCCATTATACATCATTTCTTGAGGAGTGTTTCCCACAAAAGTAATGATAAGTGTAGCTACGGCTGAGGTGAGTCCTGCACTCCCTAGAAGCATGAGTATTCTAATTATTCTTCGCCTCACTGGATGCGAAACCACATACTCAGACTCTGAAGTAGTGAAACCCACTCCAGAGAAAGCTGACTGCGCCTGGAAAGCAGCCACTTCCCGGCTTAGACCAGTCATCGTTAAGGCAACGGTCCCTACCCTTACAACAATAATGGAGAAGAGGACGACCAGCATGAAGCTTAATAGAGGGATCACCCTGCCACCTAACGTAAACTAACAAAACATATAATAAACTCTAAAGACGTCCCCCACTACCTCAATCACCACGTGTCACTAGGTAGGTGATCAACACCACAACTCCAGAGAGGAAAAGAACCCAGATAGGCAAAGGAATACCCATAGGTGACCAAAGGAGAGCTTTCTTGGGACCGACCGCTAAAGCCCCTCCTAGAGCTAGGCCCACACCCAAAACCAGTGATATTATAGCTCCGTAGCTAGCTACTTGACTGGAAGCCCTTGAAGGGGAGATCCATGCCGCAATAGTCACTGGGGCAAGTGGAAGAAGAATCACTGAACTCAGTACGGACATTTCAACAATGAACGTAGGTCTCGTCAACGCTATTGCGGCTGATGCCGAAGTGAGAATAATCACGATGAGTGTGGTTGCGTGAATAATTGTTTTATCTCTGGCTACATTTTCTCGCTTCAATCGAAGCACGAGATCTTGAATGAAGGATGCACCGACGGAGAACACTATGGAGTTAGATGTAGTGATTGCTGCCGCGACTATGGATACGTAGATCACGGAGGCCAGGACAGGGTTAGTATAGGTTAGTAGAATTGGGGTAACTAAGTCCCTATTAGTCACGTCAGGGAAGGAGCCTAGTAGGGTTAATCCCTTGGCAACCATACCCACAAAGACCACAATAACTGTGTAGAGAAATCCATAGAGACCGAAGTATTTAATCATTTTCTTTAAGGAACCCTCATCTGCAGGCATATAGAGCTTCCTCACAACTTGAGGGTTAGTGACAGCGAAGAACCACCAAGGAATTGTGTAAGCTAGGAAGACGTGAATAGGCCATCTAGGCTCCACCCCGGTATATGACGCTTTGGTCAGAGCGTCAGAGATCAAGCCTAGGTTCACCCCACTGGAGGGAACCAAGAAGAAAACCAACCAGAAAACGAAACTTCCTGCAGCGATAATCATCCAGAGACCTTGGAATAAGTCTGTAGTGGCTATGCTCCAAACACCTCCAATAACTATCCATGCAAGAACCAATACAGCACCAACACCTACGCCAAGACTATAGCCAGCACCAATTCCTTCGAAAATTGAGCCTATGCCGATAAGCTGTGCCGAGGTATAGGGCAGTAGAGCGAAGAGATATATGAAGGCCACTAAACCCCCTAAGAACGCGCTATTATATAAATCTGATAGCATCTGGGAAGAAGTGAGCCATCCTTTCTCACGAGCTTTCTTCCAAACATTCTCCGCAAATATCCCGAGAAGGAGGAGGGTCGCTAGGAGATAAGCAAGCTCGAAACCTAAAGCCCCTACTCCTGTGGCGTAAGCTATCCCAACAAGCCCAACCATCATGAAGGCGCTGTAGGTTGTTGCTGCATAACTAATCGCAGATAAAACACCCCCCAACCTGTGGCCTGCAACAAAGTACTCTTTAATCGACCTAACACCTAATTTCCTCGAAACTAAAGCTATCGCTGTTCCAGCCACAATATACAGCGCTAAGACACTTAGGAATGTCACTTGCAACGAATTCACTTCACCCACCTCCTCAAGTAAATAACAGTAATAGCTATCCAGGCCGCTGCCAACGTCACCCAGTAGATGAAAAGACTAAATCCAGAAGCCTCACGAAGAATAGAGTATGGAATAATGTAGTGAAGTGAAATGACTATGAGCCCCAAAGCTATATAGAGCGACCTACCCTTCAACGGTAGAGCACCCATAATTATCCCGAACAAGTGTTCGGAAAACTTAATTATAAACTTAACTAAGCATAAATACGGTACCATGCCAAAAAAGAGCATAATTAGAGAGAAGCTACTGAAGCTCCTGAGCGAAGGGGGTGAAGTGCCACAATCTCTCCTACCTAGGTTACTGAACGCATCCAAGTCCAGAATAAGCGAAGTCCTTAAAATCCTTGACGCTGAAGGCCTAATCATAAAGAAAAAGATCGGCAACCAGTACCTAATAAGCCTTAAGAAAGAGTATCAAATATCCCTAAAGAAGGAATGGAGAAAGGTTCTGAGGATTGCTGTGGTGTGGTCAAGCGAATACCCTTTCCTAACAACGTTCGCCAAGAAACTGAGTGAAAGAAACCTGAAGCTTAGGCTTTCTGTATACCCAAGCGCTATTGAGGCAACAACTGCAGCAATCCGGGGAGAGGCGGAGCTGGTGCTGGCTCCTTTAATCACGGAACTATATGTCGCAGTATGGACCAGAAACCTAAGGATCATTGGGGGAGGCGCAACTGGGGGTGCCTACATACTTAAGCACCCGGAAGTAGAAACTGGAGTAGTAATATCGAGCAAACTCTCGACAATGGACGCCCTGCGGGCAGTAGCTATTAAGGAAGGGGAAGTTCCTGCGGAAAGAACCTTCTATTTCAGTAAGCCTGACGAGCTGATAAAATCAGTTAAGCGTAAGGAAGTCGAATACGCAGTTGTTTGGCATCCTCTCACCAAAAAACTGGTGAACCTGGGTATGAAAAAAATTCATAACATTATTGACTATGATTTTCTCAATTGCTGCACGTTAGCAGTAAACACATCACTTTCCCCAAGCCTGAGAGCTCTACTAGGCAAAATCTATGAAGCCTCCCTGGAAGAATTCAGTAAAAACCCGAAAAGATGGATAGAGTGGTACTCCTTGAACGTAGGAATAAACCCTCAGATAGTTTCCGATGCATGGGCTGGGGAATACAGAGTGAGTAATTACGTTGACAGAAAATATGTGGAAAAACTGTTGAATCGTGTGGGAATTTCAATACCCAGCACTTCCACGTATATCACATTCATCCAGAAAGAATAGTCCTTTTACCTGCAGAGTTTAATTTACTTTCAATACCTCATGTAATATGGGAACAAAGGAGTGGAAAGAAGAGCCGCCGAAATTAAGGTGTTTTGGAGCAATCTCTATAGAGGAGTGAGGACTATTTATGTTTCTTACGTGAAGCCAAAGGAATCTATCTCAGCCTACAGGTTTCTCCTCGCACTAAGCAAACGTAGAGGAGACCTCTCCGAATTAAGAGACATGGAGTCAAAGCTTCTTCTTAAGATAACGACAAGAAAAAGAATTAAGGAAAACGAAGCAGCATTCTTTCTATTGCCCTCTGCCCTAAACATACTATCCAAAGCCGTCACAAAGAACCCGAAAATCGGTATTTTCTCACTAGTTTCATTTGGTTTTAAGAAGCCTAGGCTGGTATCCTATGCCTTAACAGTTAATAAGGATGTCCATCCCGAGCTGATAAGACCTCTAGGAATAATTCTCTATCCACACGTATCCGTAAATATTTTAAAGAGACGTTCCAAACACGTTCTCTACTCATTGTGGAACGACGTTAGAAGCGAGCTCAGCCTACTAGGAATGAGGTATATAGATTTTGAGAAGGTGGCGTTAGCTCCACCCATAGCTATAGTGCCAATATACCTATCTTCAGGTGGAAGAGAGGAAATTAAAGCAGTTGTAAGTGATGGTGGAGAATATAGGGAAGTCAAGATTCCTGTAAGGACCCCTACCTGGAGGATTGATGACTTACCTCCGAAGATTATTGAGGAAATTAAAGTCTCGATAGTGAACCCTGTCAAGAACAAGATGCCTTTCGCGACTAAGGGCGCTTTCCTCACAGGTCCGCCGGGAGTTGGAAAATCTGTTATGGCTGAGGCGTTAGCTGATGCTCTTGGACTCAAGGTAGTTGAGCTTCGTCCCCAGAGCTACAGGTCTATGTGGTACGGCTCTACAGAGAAAATGCTCAACGCCATCTTCAAACAGATAATCAGAAGGAGAAGGAGCATAGCCTTAATAATTGATGACGCGGAATTCATTTCATCCAGAAAATTCACAATGCATGAAGCCCACATAAGCGAAATATCAACAATTCTTTACCATCTTCAAAGACCTGACAGACCGTTCACTGTCCTCACGGCCAACAATCCTGAACTGATTGATCCAGCAATCCTCAGGCCGGGAAGGATAGACGTAACTGTAGTGATAGGGTACCCGGATAGAAGTATGAGGAGAAAAGCCCTGCTAAGAAACGCTGAGAGGTACTCTATAAAGATTAAGGGAGATTCAGTTATTGAGAAAATAGTTTCTCTAAGCAAGTGGTTCACTCTTGCCGAGGTGGATGCTTTCCTGAGGCTCGCAGCAGGAAAAGGTAACGGTGCAGTAGGTATGGATGAGGTTGAGTGGGCTAGAAAGAAGTTCAATATCGATCATTCA
>CAYOJG010000004.1:6295-34422 GCA_964404265.1 uncultured Desulfurococcaceae archaeon
AGTAGGTATGGATGAGGTTGAGTGGGCTAGAAAGAAGTTCAATATCGATCATTCAGAGAGAATCTCTGCTCAAGACTATCTTAGGTGGTGGGCGAGGAAAACCCAAGGAATAGTTATCAGTTATATTCCCAGAGAGAATGAGATGTAGACTCAGCCACTAAGCTTCTTGATTAGGTATATCTTGTACTCACCATCACTGACAATCTCAGAGCATCCTTTAAGATGACAGTAGGCCACCGCCGCAGAAACTGCTGAGTCAATAATGTCCTTGCTTCTTAAAGTGTCTACTTTAATATCTACTCCCAGCCTCTGAAGCAACTCAAAAACATTAGAGGTGCCTGCAGAAAGGAGCGCACTCCTAGGGTGTGTCTCAATAACCTCAATCCCTAGCTTAGCAATGGAGTTAGCGATTCTCCACCCTCTTAAACTCAGCTGCTTCATCCAAGAGAAATTAGGTGGGAATACCCTGATCCCTCGCTTAAGAAGCTCCCTATCAACTCCTCTCATCCTAGGATTTCTCATTAAGGGAGCGTCAATAGCCACTACCATTGGGGAAGAACTTCTTACCTCCCAGAGTATGGATTCATCACTCCCTAAACACTTCGCCTTACCGAGAACGGCCTTCCTTCCCTTAACCTCTATCACTGAGAACCCACTGCATCTAGTAGGCTTGGCCGCCAAGTCAATTCCTGCAACAACTCCCATTTCCACACCAGTTAGAATAACAGGAGGTAAGAAAACTTTAACTGATATATTAGCGAAGAAGGGAATATAGGAAAGGTGTCTTTATGAGTAAAGATTGCTTAAACGTTTTGGAAAACCATGTAAGCATTAGGAAATTCGTACCTGAAAGCATTAAGGATGAGGATCTCCAAAGAATTGCTGAGGTGGCTAACAGGGCTCCTACTGCATGGAACCTTCAGCCAGTACTGATAACTATAGTAAGGAGGAATGAACTAAAGAAAGAAATATCTAAGGCTTTAGGAAACCAGCCACATATATCTCAAGCGCCAGCAATAGCAGTCATCTCAATAGACCTAGCGAGGGCCGCGGCGGCAGCCAAAGAGGTAGTGGGGGAGACTCCGAAGCTAGGATTAGGGTTCTTTGTGGAGGCCTTAATAAGCGCGGTGCTTACAGGGGCATGGTTTGAGATAGCTGCAGAAACCTTGGGTTACGGAGTAACGAATGTAGCCATTTATTCCGATCCATGTAAAGTAAGAAGCATTCTAAGGATGAATAAGGGAATCATTCCTGTACTGGGCATAATATTGGGTATGCCAGCCGAGAGGCCTAGTAAACGGCCTAGGGCCCCACCGCAGTATATGTGGGGAATTGAGGAAGTTCCTCCATTAAGCGGTAGGAAGGAGGCACTCTTAAGAAACATAGGAAACGACACTTCCCTCATAAAGATGCTGTTTGGAAGCGGCGGAATTTACGAATCGGTGACTAGGAAAATAGAGAAATGCCTAAGGGACGAAGGAATTCTCCCGTAATCAACTACTCTGACTCAAGGGTCTGAACAACCCTTGAGATACACCAAGATAGGTATGGCCCCTTAATACCAACTTTCCTTAAGAATCTATGAAGTAGAGGGGCCTTGATGGGAGCACCAGCAGCGTTCTTATGACCTCCTCCACCGAGTCTCATAGCTAAAGAACTAACATCTGTGTCACCTATACTCCTAAAACTGACAGATCCTTCCCTACATATTACTGCGATTTTTGCTTGAAAGCGGTTTAGGAGAAGATTACCTATGTAGGAGGTGGTATGCTCATCATCTTTCTTCAAGACATACGCTATTGTCATGCCTGCAGTTCTAGTAACTTTTGCTTCCCTGAGAATCCTTGAATATGTCTTTAACTCCTCATCGAATACTTGGCTTACAG
The DNA here is from genome assembly GCA_964404265.1 of uncultured Desulfurococcaceae archaeon. Classification (GTDB taxonomy): domain Archaea; phylum Thermoproteota; class Thermoprotei_A; order Sulfolobales; family NBVN01; genus CAZFVC01. The sequence goes on from CAYOJG010000004.1 coordinate 8,182, forward strand.
TGTCAATAATATCCTGGGAAAGCATCCCATCAAAATCCTTAAGTCTATAAGCAACTTTCTCCCTCCATTCAGCCCCTCCTTTGAAACCAACATATCTTGCTAAGAAATTACCTCTCCAGTCGTTAAATCTCCACAGATCTATAGAGCATGTCGCGGAAACAAGTTCCCCAACACCTTCACCCTCAACAGGGAGGTACCTAGCTACGACCCCTGCTCCACAAGTCGATGTATCGACATAAATCTCAACACCTCTATCCTTAAGTCCAGCAATCCATTCCTCCTTCCAGATATGATGGTCAAACCACCGGATTCTTCCGCCGCCCTTGATTATCCTTTCAACCTCTTCTAAGACCCTCTCAAGTATGGATGTGTTCATACCTAAGTCAGATACGTAGACGTCCGCCCCGTTCGGTATTTTTCTCAAAACACCGTAAAGCTGGTTGGGTTGAGCGAAGAATATCTTGTCAACACTGCCTACTCCTCGGAGAATAAGAGCAGCTGAAGCAACCCCGTCGAGATCAGTGTGAGTAATTATTACCTTCATCGAGTTGCTATCCCCCTACCCATGGGCCCTGCTCGAAACATACTTCACTATCCTCCCTATGGTTTCCCTAACTGTTTGAGGCAGTTGAGGGGTTGGCAAAGTTATGAAACCTCTAAGTATAAGCGCCCTAGCCTCATCCTCACTAAATCCTTTACTCATTAAATACATGAGCTCCTCCCTACTTATCTTACCTATGGCAGCCTCATGAGTTAGGATAGCTTCCGGAGTCCTAGAAATAAGCTCAGGAACGCTGGAAACTTCAGATTTCTCCCCTTCAGCTAAACCCATACACTCAATATGTCCTTTGCTCGGACCCTCCTCACCTATAAGTCTGGCTCTCGCAATAACCTTAGATCTGTATCTTCCGATCACTCTAGACACTATTTCAGCGCTAGCTCCTTCACCTCTAAGAACCGCTGAAGCACCTAAATCATAAATACCGTCTCCTTCTCCAACGACAACAGAGTACAGATAGGCAGATGCGTTCCTTTCTAGAAACACCTCAGGATATGCCTGAATCGAATCTATCCCGCTATATATCATGTAGTAGCTTACATATTCTCCACTGTCCTTCACATGGACTGCAGTCCGAGGCCTGACAACTGCTCTAGGCGACCATGCATGAATCATTGCAAAAGTAAGCTTAGCTCCTCTCCCCACGTAGAACTCCGAAATCCCAGCGTGTAAAGCTCCGGCAGGTATGTCCGAAATTCCGCATCCTGTTATCAGGTTCAGTTCTGCATCATCATCAACAATAACGATATTGTGAAGTAGCTGGGCATACTGACCTTTTGTTATGAATAGGCAAGTATAGATAGGGTCCTTAACTTTTACACCTGGAGGAACGTAAATAAAGTAGCCCTGCTCTTTCCCGTATAAGTAGGTTACTGCTGTAAACTTATCTTTATAGGGAGGTATCAGTTTCCAAGAATACTCCTTCAAACGCTTTATTTTTCTGAGGGCCTCATACGTCGGAAGTACCGAAGCCCCGGCCTTTTCCAGCCCTTTCCTCATTTCTGACGTAAGTATTTCTTCATTAACCTGAACATATCCTGCCCTCCTCCATGCGCCGCCTCCGAAACCTATTTTCTCCGCTATATGCCCAACATCCTCATCCTTAATCTCATCTTCTTTTCCCATGCCTCCGCCGGATAGATTCACGTATTTGGATAGATCGACGTCTGGCCCATACTTTGGAGGTGTGCTAAGGGCCCTTAATGCCTTCTCCTTAAATGCTGCATCCACCACGTCTCTCAGCCTCCAAGAAAATCTTCGCTGCACCTCCGTATCCATACTTCGATACTACGGGAACTACCTCATCGTATAAGCCTGAATAAAGAAGGGTTCCTCCATAGATTAGATGCACCCTATCAACATACTCCTTAAGGAGATCCAGCATATGCATTGAGTGTGTAACAACTATAAGTGAGGTTCCACTCTTCGAAGACAGGTGAATGGCTTCAACAATCTTCTTGACGCTGTCTATATCAACCCCGCTATCGGGTTCATCCAGTAATGCAAGGGATGGTCTATATACGAGTGCGAGAAAGGTTTCTAGCCTCTTCCTCTCCCCACCACTCATACCGTTGAATAGCTCCCGATCCATGAATTCCTCAATAGAGAGAATCCCAGCCAGCTTCTCCATAAAGGGCTTACTTAATCCGAATCTTTTCCTAATCTCATCCAACAAAATCCTGAGGGTCAGACCTTTGAATGGGGGAGGGTTCTGATAGGCAAGAACTATCCCTCTCTTCACTCTTTCGTGAGGAGGCAGATCAGTAATGTCCTCATCTTTAAGATGTATCCTGCCCTTTAGGATTCTGTATGGCTCAAGACCGGCTATGCTGGAGAGTAGGGATGTTTTCCCTGCTGCGTTAGGGCCGATGAGGGCGTGCACTTCTCCCTTGTCAACACATAGATTCACATCCGTCAGTAGGGTTCTGTCCCCTATCCCTATTACAGCGTCCGCAACTCTGAGCATTCTGCCACCGGCTATATTCTTTAACTCAGTTAATTAAGGTTAAGTTCACTCTATGTAGGGAGGGTAGGTCTCCAGAACCATCCCTTCTATAGTTATTGGGGAAACCTTACTTAGAAGCTTAACGGCCTCCTCTAATCTGGCCTCAGAATTGCTGTATATCTCCAGTAGCACATCCCCTTCCTTAACCTTATGTCCCCTCTTAACATGAAGCCTTATACCTGCACCTTTATCGACCGGGGCCCCTGCTGCCCGCGCTATGGTGGTGAGGGGTTTATTATATACTCCCGTTATATACCCCTCTATGGGGGCCTTAATCACGACCTTATGAGAACCTATAGGTATGTCCTCAAGCTTCACATTGGGGTTCCCTCCCATAGCCTCAACAATCTTTTTGAATTCCTCGTATGATCTTCCAGAGGCCAATGCTCCCTTAGCTAGCTTCTTACCAGCGCCTCTCGGAGCGACTCCAGCCATTTCATATACAATACCTGCTATCGCTGTGGCCTTCTCTCTTACAGACATAGGTCCTTTACCTAGAAGAGTCTCTAGAGCTTCTCTCGCCTCTAAAGCGGGCCCTATAGTGTAACCTATGGGTTGCCCTCCATATGTTATAGCACAGGTCATGTTGATTCCAAGGCCCTGACCTACCTGAGTGAAAATCGATGCCAGCTTCCTTCCCTCCTCAATGTTATCAACCTTTGCCTCTCTGCCTACAGGAATATCAATCAAGAGATTCTGGACCCCCATGCTGAGTTTTTTAGACAGGATAGACGCAATCATCTGGGAAAGAGGATCTACTCGAAGAACATACTCAACTCTAATCAGGATGTCATCAGCTGGAGCTAAACCTAGAGTTCCTCCCCAAATAATAAATCCCTTAATTCTCTTGAGTAGTTCCTTAACCTCCTCAACCGTGAAGTTTACTGGAGCGAATACCTCCATAGTGTCTGCTGTCCCAGCCGGGGAAGTTATTGCTCTTGAAGAGGTCTTGGGTATAAGTATGCCTGCGGAAGCTATGGTAGGTACAGCTACAATCGAGACTTTAGAGTTTCCTGGAACACCCCCTATCGAGTGGATGTCGTATACAGGCTCCTCGAACTGAAGCTTATTACCTGTGTCAACCATTGCCCTAGTTAAATTAACCATTTCATCTATGTCCATACCTACACTCATCTGAGCCGAAACGAAGGCAGCTATCTCTACGTCTGTGAGCACACCGTCAACAACGTCACGGATTATCTCATAAATCTCGTCCTTAGTAAGTTTCTCACCCTCAAGCTTTCTCCTAATGTAATTAACTGACGAAGGGATTATGTAAGGCTTCAGCTCAAGCTCCTCGGGTGATCCAAGAATTGTGTGAAAAGATGAAGGTACAGCAATAACCGCGCCGCTTAGAGAGCTGTCGACAGCCACGAAGGCTGTCGTCACTTTACCTTCCGAGGCAATTATCTTGACTCTACCACCTGCAGCCAGATCGAGCTCCTTAGCAACATCCCTAGAAACATATGCTATTCGATGATCACTTAAGTCAACATTTATCACTTCTACTTTAACTTTCACCGCTATCACACCATGGGAGTTTATATTCTTCGTGAAAGAAAATAAATTTTACAGGTCTTCACTTACTTTTTTCTTACTTTTCTTGCCCTTCTTTCTTGTGAGGAACCAGTACTGCAGTGAAAGGAGTTTCTCCGAATTAAGAAGCTTAGAGGCTACTAAAATCATAATTAAGGAGAAGGCTAGTGCCCAAATCATTGTCACAGGGATTAGGTAGTAGAGGCCTTCAAAGTATGCTTTCACAAGCAAAACTGGTGCTATGAAGGGGGAGACTGCCACCATAAGTGCCTGACCTATCTCGTTAAAGGAGGAGAGGTCCAGGAATGTCAATATAAATCCCGGTATTATTATGAGGAAAGAGAGTTGACCTATGTAAGAGCTTGCCGTTCTCGTATCTGGGGCTAAGGAACCTAACAGTATCCCGAGAGAAGCCACAGCAGTTAAAGACAGAAACGTTGCTATACCTACTCCTGCAAGGACCTGGAGATTAAGCACTGAGGTGATTAGGTCACCGCCAACGTCCATAAACCCTCCTTCGCCTGTAGCCATCATAGATATGCCGCTCCCTATAGCTGAAATATAAATAATGAATCCGATAACGAAGGATATTGTTGATAGGGTGACTAGAACCATAGTGCCCCCTAGTTTGGAGAGCAGTATCTTGAACCTTGATACTGGAAGAGATAGAAGTACCTCAAGGGTCTTCTCCTCGTTCTCGACAGCCATAGAAGAAGCGGCTACCCCTAGCGATGTGGAAATCACCATAAGGGGCGCAAGCATAAACATAAAGAACACCATCGAGAGGGAAGCCAAGGAAGACGGAGGAAGTAACGCTTCCCTAAAAATCACTGCCTCCACAGACTTAACTGGAGATATAGCGATCTTGGGGTCGAGACCGTGATTAGAAATAATATAGGCTCTAATGAAGGAATTAAGTCCCTGAGAATAAGCAGAAACTATTCCTGAAGCCGCCATGGATGAAAAGGAAAATCCGCTAACTTTTCCAATAACCTTGACCTCCACAGGCTTCAGCAAAGTCAAGTTTTGTGAGGCTCCAGCAGGAATTATTACACCTACCGTGTAGTTTCCGTCGAGAAGTAGCTTCTTAATATAGTCCTCTCCACATCCTTTCCCTATCTCCACTTTCTTAGCAAACAGATGCGAATAGTTGAGGGCCAACGAAGTGAACAGTCCGCCATTATCATTGTCGCAAATAAATACGCTTGCATTCCTTATCTGCTCCTCAACAACCTCCCCTGTCTTAGAGAACGCGAAACTGTAGATCAAACCCATTATAGCGAAGATTATGAGCGGCATTATTATAGCGGTGAAAACAACTTTCTTATCTCTGAAAGTATTCTTAATCTCCTTCTTCACAAGCTCACTCAGCATGGCCCACCACCTTCACGAAAACTTCTTCCAGATTTCTGGCTTCATATTCCTTCATTAGATCCTTAGGAGTTCCTTCAGCAATTATCCTGCCCTTATTGATTAAGGCAACTCTTTCAGAAAGAAACTCTACCTCCAGCATATTATGTGAAGAGAGAATGACTGTGATTCCGTAAGTCTTCACGTATTCCTTAATCACCTTCCTTAAATATACGGAATGAGCAACATCGAGCCCGGAGGTCGGTTCATCAAGTATAGCGAGTTTAGGTCTAACCATCAATGCTCTAGCAACTTGAAGCCTTCTCTTCATTCCTTTGCTGTAGGTCCCGACATACCTATGTAGAGCTTCTCCTAAACCTGCTAGCCGAATACCGTCTTCCAGAACATCTTCACCATGCCCATAAACTTTACTCATGAGTTTAAGGTACTCATACCCTGTAAGATATTTGTATGCCCCAGCCTCCTCTGGAAGGTAGGATATTATCTTCCTAATGCTGTTAGTTTCCTTCACCACATCCATCCCAAATATTTCCACATGGCCGGAGGTGGGTTTCAGAATAGTTGCCAATATCCTGAGAGTTGTAGATTTGCCTGCACCGTTAGGGCCTACAAGACCGAATATTTCCCCCTCCTCAACCTCGAATGAGATTCCATCAACAGCAATAACCTCACCAAAAACTTTACACAGCTCGCTTACCTGGATCGCAAGCATTTCTCATACCCCTACTTACCCTTTATGACGGCTATCGCAACGAAGCCTAAAAGAATAATGAGTACACCAATTAAACTTCTATTTATCCCTTCCCCTTCACTCGGAGAGGTATATGAAGTGGTTGAGGAGATTGTCGACGGTTGAGAGGTCTGTGTTTGAGTAGGCATTGACTGAGGTACAACTACATCAATAATTACGTCCCTCAGCATCCCAGAAAACATGGGACTCCTTTCATTAATTCTTAAAACATATCCATCCCTCATAACATCGTCAAGAATAAGCCTAGTCACCGGCTGATTCACTACTGCGGGAGAAGGAACTAAAGAAACGTTTACTCTGGCGTAGTTGAACTTTCCTCCATTAAACCGTACAGTAAGAGTGGCATTCACAGTTTTTGAATACTGATAGTAAAATCTGCCCGTAGCCATAGCGTATATTGTTCGGTGAATCAGTACAGGCTTCCCGCCTATTTCGACCAGCTGAGGCTTAATTATATACTCATAGTTAACCGAAATGTTAAAAACTTCCGATGGGGTGCTACTTAGGTCTATACTCCATTTCAGTAACGGAAGGTTACCTAGAACAGTTTCATATTTTTGAGAAAGATTTCCCGCTGACCTGGGAACAGTCATTTCCTCGACTATCTCCCAATCCAGAGGCTTTCCATATCAATAATATGGTTACATTACCTTCCCTGACTTCGGGAGGCACAGGGAAATACATCTCAAGCTTTTCATATCCTACGTTTCTGAATCTAAAGAATCCGTGGACATTTATGGTAAGGGAGTCACTGCCTGGTCCTTGAGTAATGTTAATGCTTATTCTCTCATTTTTGAGAATAACTGTTGGATAGGGTATTGGGTTTCCGTATGTGTCAATAGTGAGAGTAAAGGAAAGCAGTATTAAGGCAATCATTACCCATGTTACTAATCTCTCCACATGACCCCCTATCCATCAAGTAGGCTTAACCTAATTTAGTTTACTTAAGAGGTTAACACATGTTATAATAGAGCTAAGTAGGCAGCCACCAGCACTAATACTATACCTGCCCCCAACTTTATTTTTGCCTCATGCTTCAGCAGATATTCGTTAACTCCCCTCACTTTAGTCAGTCCTAAAGCACCAAGTAAGATTAGAATAAGGGGAGAAATGAATATCAATACATAAACTAAAAGGTATCCTAGGCGAGCAATCCATTCGGATAAGGAAAGCAGGGAGGCAAAAACTAAGTAGGGCCCTGCACTACAGGGTAAGAGAGTAAACGATGCCACAATCCCTATCAAGAAAGCGCCAATAATTCCGCCTTTTTTCTTAAACATATTATAAAGTCCGGATGAGGGACATGAGGGATCGTCTTCCTTGCACATTTTACGTTTCTCGGGATGCCTCATTATTCGCAGAGAAGTTATAATCAGATAAACCGCGAATGCGAAAGCGAATGCTAGGAGCAATGGCCTAGGTATGAGACCAACAACCTCAGTTAGTACTAAACCAAGAATAAGGTAGGATAGGAAAACCCCTAAAATGAATGAAATACCTGTAGCGGCAACAGCTCTCCTCCCTGCAGATATGGAAACACTTAGCAAGATTACTCCGTAAAGAACGAAAGTACATGGGTTTACAGAGTCCGATAGAGCGAGAGGTATAAGGGAAGCAAGTATCGCTTCTTCCCCACCAGATGGCGGAGCAGGAGTTGTCTCAGTCGGTGGTGAACCCAGAATTAAGGATGCTTGAGGTTCTGGAATGAATTCCCGAATAAACTGTTTATGCTTATCTAGCTCGAGAACTAGATAGGCAGCCGGGTCCTCCCCCATATATATGGTTACATTAGGGGAGGGTTTAGCAGCAACTATGCTATCCCAGAAAGACTTATTCTCATCCTCACCAATAACGATACCCATTAGATAACCCTGTTTGAAAGCCATGGTCATAGGAACAGATCCCGGCAGGCCTGAGGCTCCCAGAAACTTCTTGAAATACTCTAAGCAAGCCTGGTTAGTGGAGACATCACAGAAATGATACCTAGAAGGTCCGTAGGTTGATTCCATAAACGCTTCCAGCCTTCTGCAGTGTGGACACTCTGAACTTCCGTAAATAAAGAAGTAGTAGTCAGCTCCTTGGGAATCTGCATATAGTATGAGAAGTGAAGTAATTACTGTCAGTACAATCAATACTCCTGCGAATGCTAAGGCTACAGTGTGACCGCTGACCTTCGTCACCATGAATCTCCTCGAAATAGTTAGGAAAGGGCTCTAAAGTAGATATAGGTCCATTGCTTCAGCCACCCATTTTAGCTCCTCGTAATAGTCACCATAAACCAGTACGTAATGGTTACCTATAGGTTCTGTAACTAGCTTTATGGAATCGCTACTCTCTATCCATAGCTGGGTCCTGCAATGCTGATTGCTCTGTGGGAATCCACTAATTACTTTACCTTTTACTACCCGCATGCTCTGAGTTAAAGGATCTACTCTAAAGAGAGTGACCTTAGTTCTTTCCTCAACAATACCTGAGATGCCTACCCCTCTTCCTGACTCGAAATGAGTGCGTAGCTTATACTTTGTCGGCAGATCTAAAGGAACTGTACAATGGGCTAAGAGAAAGCGGTTATTCTCCACCCAAGCGATATTACCCATGAATCCAGGCTTCCCTGTTAACTCCTTCAAAATAACCATTGATAAAAGGGCTGGTACGTCTCCCTCACAACCAGCAACGAATCCCTCTGAGTTAAGCAATGCGAGAGGCAAACAAGCTGTTGTATCCAGACTCTTAATTATGTCGAAACACCTAATAGTGAACGCTTTAATGCCTTCTCTCTCGAGGATCTTCCTAATAGCTAGATATAGTTTTACTGATTTAATGACCTCATTCATAGGTACCTCAACATCTACAGCTCTTGAAGTGATCTGCACAGCCAATTCACGTGCTTCATCATCCATAATAAGCCCGTACTCGTGGTATACTTCATCAAGACTTATGAATTTGAAGCTTATTCCTAATCTTTCCTCAAGCTCTTTCTCTATGTCATGCCCAGAACTATAAACAAGCCAAGGAGACGGCTGTCCGAGAAGTCCGAAAACATAATTCTTCAAGCTCCTAACTACCTTCCAAGACTTTACATAACTCCTTATTGAAGCTTCAGGAGGCCACTCCTTGATAATTACTGACGGATATCCGCTAAGACTGAGGCGTGATTGGGCCTCAATGGATGCGGGAAGGCTATTCTGGGTTGGGTGAGGAAGTAAAGCAGTAGCACGAACGCGCATAGCGATTGCTAATATAAGATGCTCCGTCCCTCCCGTTAAAACACCAATTAGGGCAACATCATCCTGACGGATGTTTACGCTCTGTACATCTTCCTCCGAAGTGATTAAGTGTGTAAAGGAATCAACGTCTTTCACACTTTCCTTATATTGATGGATCAGTTCCTGTACAGCTTTCTCATCATGAAGCGGTGATGCCACAGGAATGAACACAATCCTCATGCGGTAGGCCCCTCTATTTCTCAATATCTATGGTGAAATTACTTCCTAAATATAAAATTAAGCTGTGGCTTTAGCTTCTTCTTTTCCTTCAAGAAGCATTTTCTCTATTTTCGGCCGCAGCTTATTGGTTTTATACTTTACGTAATTCAGGAATATTTTTAAACCGAGCCTTACTGGGAAGAGGTAGGGCTCTTTCAAGTAGAATTTATTCATTATATCTTCCGCCCAGTACAGCGAATGATCCAGTGTTTTCAGCATTACTTCTATGTGCTCCTCTTTTATGGCATTTCTCCTGAACCAGTCCTTATTCTTTAGAGCGCCCATAGGAACAAAGAACATCGGAACTATTAGGCTGCGGTAAGGCCTTAACCTATCGAGGAGTTCTGCCGTTTCCACAACATCTTCAGGCTTTTCTTCAGGTAGACCAAGAATAATTGTAGCCGCCGGAATCACGTTATTCTCATGCATTATCCTGAATGCATCCTCCACTACATCAGGCCATTTCTCAGGGGGGTAGGGAGCTGACTTAGCAGGCATTATAATCTTAGAGAGCCGCACAGAACCTGTCTCTATACCTACCTCAACACCCAGATAGTCTTGCTTGTCATAAAGAATCTCTTTCATTAATCTACTGACGATTCTATGTTTCTCCTCAGCATACTTAATCGCGGCTAAGCTTGCATGAGCCCAAGCAATTGATCCAGGAACTACCTTACTTATAGCTTCATGAAGCTTTATGAGAGGTTCAGCTCTAGGTTTAACTCCATCCGCTCCATAGAGAAGAACATCTTCGCTGTGAAGAATCACTTCCCTAACCCCGCTCTTCAAGTTTACCCTAATCTCTTTAAGAATGTGTTCCAGAGGCATAAATCTCAGAGGCCTTAAAGTCACGGAACAAAACTTGCATCCTCTGGGGCATCCACGCATTATCTCAACCAAGCCGTTCACACTAGCCCCTTTGATCACAGGTATTTCTTCAATAGATGGTGAATCATGGGGACCTACATATACGTAGTCAGGAAGTTCCTCTCCCTCTAAGGCCTGTTGAACCAGCTCCACAACTACCCTTTCAGCTTCCCCTTCAACAACACTGTCAATCCCCCACTTTTTCCAATATTCAAGCTCCCACAGCCACTGCCACGCAGCAGGTCCTCCTGCTATTATCTTAACTCCTTTCTCCTTCGCTTTCTTTATCACCGGAGAGTTCATGAATGATATAAATGATTCCCTATTGACAGGCTCCCTCTTAGTAATCATCCACCATTCACTGCTAGGCGGACCATAAGCGAAGTAGTCATGATGGCCAATCATGAGAACTTTCATTGTATCTAAATGCTTCTTCAGATGATCTGGGTCTATAATGGCTGCATTGAATCCCGAATCAATAAGTTTGGCCTCAATTTTTCTGAGACCGTATGGAGCTTCGATAGGTCTTCCTAGACTATCGACCTTAATCTTGGGTGCCGCCAGCCACATCCAAACCTTTTTAGGAACTCCTATCGCGGGCCCTGTAGCTAAGAAGCCCAGAAATTCTTTCCCGTGATGATTAGATATCATGGTTCGGTCCGAGGTTAAAACAACTTCAAATTCTCCCATCCCTTCACACCTCCTTCAGGACGATGTAATCTATACCCATCTCATTAAGAATATTGGCATAGGTAGGCGTCTCTTTCTCTAAAATAACCTCGAAAGGCTTATCTTTAAGCTGATTAAGGAGTTTTACCAAGTCCTCCTGACTTTTACCCGCATATCTGAAAACCAAAGAATATCTAACGTTGTTAAGTATTAGATCTCTAACACTCTCGAAGTAGAAAGGGGTAGAAACATTCGAGATAATATATATCGTGGCGTTCCATAGTTGCTGTGAGGTAAGCTTTCTCTGGATCTCACCAATAACTTTGGCGGAAGGCACCTTACCCTCGTTTAATATGAGCACCAAGTGGAAAGCATTATTCTCTAAAGTCTTCAGCACCTTCATCAGTTCCTCTCCCTCTCCTCCAGTTTCTTAATTATTTCGTCAAATTCCATATCTATCTTCTGTAAGGTTTCGTATAGTTTAGTTGATACATCTATCTCACTGAGCGCTTGCGAAATACGTGTCCTTATAGCGATTAAGTGCTTAGTTATTAATTCTTGAATCACATCGACTCTAGCCTTAAAGACATGTTTCTTCCCATACACACTTCTTTCAACGAGGTATGCACCCTCCAACATCTGGAGAGCTGTAGAGATATGACTCTTAGCATATCCCGTTAACTCTGTAAGTTCTGTGAGGGTCAGAGCCTTCCTCTCAGTTAGCAGGGTTGATAGTACTTCTGCAGCAGCGGGAGGCAACCTGAGAAGGGTTAATAATCCTTTCAGGGACTTCGACATTACTCACACCTCATTCGCAATTTTCGATACATTACGAACATTCAGAAGATAATAAAGTTTTTTGTTTAGGTCCAAGAAAAACTTTAATTGTGAACTCGAGTGAATAACAAGCGATGATCTATGCTGACTGAGATGACAGTACTGATTTCACTGTTCGCAATCGTGCTGACAGTGGGATATCACATAACCATATTCTTTAACTCAAGGAACAAGATCACCCTCCTTTCTTCAAATACCTCGACAGATACATCATCCATCGATCCTCCTAAGATAACCGTACTTATACCTACGCGTAATGAACCTCTTAATCTGCTATATGAGGCCACCGTTAAGAGGGCTCAAGAATTCTTAAGTGCAAAGGAGTGTAGAGGAGAGATACTTATTGTGTCTGATGACAGCCAAGATTATGTTGAAGAATTGAGAAATAAGCTAAAGAACTATATAGATAAAGGAATAATCAGAATTGTTAGGAGGAAGAAGCCAGACGGAGGCAGGTCAGGAGCTCTCGATTATGGAGCGAAGATAGCTGAGGGAGAATACATTCTTCTGCTAGATTCAGACTCAAAAATGAATAGAAAAACATTCTCAAGTTTATGCCGCGAGATAAGCAGGAAAAACCCTCCTGCAATAGTTGTGCCATGGAAAGGATATACCCATAAACGCAACCGACTTAGCGAAACACTTGAATTTCAAACCGACACCATATCTTTCCTACTTTATAAGCTGAGATGGTTGGCAGGATTCTTCACTTTTCCACTAGGTTCTGGTACAGCCATTAAGAAAAAAATCTTAGAAGAAGTCAATTATTGGGGCCCCTCAATAATTCAGGACGATGTGTGGCTGGGAACAAAACTCGCCTCTAAAGGATATTTTCCCGACTTGCTCATCAACGGTGAAACCGAGGTTTTGGTCCCGTCGCGATTTAAATCCTTTCGAATACAGCAGAGTCGATGGGCTTATGGAGCTTCAGAAGTTTTCTCCAGAACTGTGAGAATGCTACTTAAGGCACCAATAGGTTTCTGGAAAAGAATCGAAATGCTTCTATATATGTTACAGCCTGCATTCTCCATATTTTTCTCACTAGCCCTAATCTTCGCTTTCATAACCCCCTTCTTCGAGAAGGACTTTAGATTAATGACAGCCCTAACGAACCCGATAATCTTCACCTCCGGATTAATAATGGAGATTCTTTTCGCGGTCTATGCTTTATTCCACTTAATGCTCGGTAAGCAGGTTAAGGCAGCTCCTAACAAGTCAACCCTTATTCATATGGGTAGAGGAGCAGCTCTGTTGGGAGTGATAGCCCCCATTATGAGTTTTTATTCTATTCTGGGACTTGCAAGAGTTAATTTAAACTATAGAATCACACCTAAAGCAGAGGCTGAGGAACATATAGGCCATGATTGGGTTCCATGGGTATTATTCCTAGTAAGTACTGCTGGCTTCATAATGAGCGTAATCAACATGAACGTAGTTACAATGATAATTCTTTTCCTTTTCACTCTCACAAGCGGATATTCTGCAATGCGTTTTGAGTAGAAGAGCTAGAAAAACCGGTCGAGTTTTCCGTAAAGTGACTGATATTCCTCCGCTGCTTTCTCAACCTCAGATATACTCACTCTTTCATTAGGCTTATGAGCCATTGCCTCGGTGCCTGGACCTAAACCCAGTGACGGAATTCCAAGCTCTCCAGCAGGGTACACCAAGTCGGTGCTGAACATCCAATAATACCTTCTTGCATAAGGATAAACCTTCTTCAACTCTCTGAGAAGCTTCTTGATCATCATCTCCTCTCTGTTGACCCATCCCTTAAAGAAGTTCATCCCTTTGAGGATGAATCCCTTCCAAGTTGTTAGCCTAATTTCCTTAATTAGGGGTGTACATTCATCAATAATTCCCAATCTCTCCATTTCTGCGCATATTCCTCCATAAATAGACTTCAGCTCCTCTGGATTCCTACTGGGTAATAGTCTGTGATCCACGCGCAACTCACAGGTATCTGGAAGTTGCGGAAGTCCTATAGGGCTGCATCTAACGTAGATCGGCGTGGCCGACTCCTTCCCTAGGGAAGGATCCTGAGGGAACGTGGCGGCCCTTTCCTTCAATCGACTGATGTAATCCCCTACAGCACTCAATGCGTTAATACCTTCTTCAGGCATAGAGGCATGTGCTGACCTGCCAAAGAAATCTACATCTATTATTGCCCTTCCTCTGTGCCCAAGACCGAGATTCAGCTCGGTAGCCTCTCCCGTAACAACTACAGTTCTCTCATAATGAGGGAGAACATGCTGTAAAGCCTCCCTTAATGCAAACCCTTCCGCAATTTCTTCCTGAACCGTATATACTAGATATATGTCGTAATTTAGCTCCTTAATGCTCTCAATTGATTTTATCTGAGATGTAATTCCTCCCTTCATGTCTGAGGATCCTCTCCCATAGACCCATCCATCAATTACCTTACCTGAGAAGGGTTCAACATCCCACAGCTCCGGGTTCCCTATATCTACCGTGTCCATGTGTCCCTCAACTACGAGGAGGCCGCTTCCACCCCCCTTAACCATTCCAATTACATTACCTATGGAATCGATGAATGCTTTATCAGTTCCTATCTCCTGAAGAACAGTTTTCAGATATGAAGCTATTTCTCCTTCCTCACCGCTTATGCTTGGAATTTTAATTAATTCCCTTAATAGTGTCTCCACATTCATTTCTAATCCAGGAAGAAATAGCTGGAAAAGGTATAAACCATTATCAATTATATTCTCGATAAAATATGAAGGTCTGTAGACTCTCTGAAACTAAGGAGCTACGTATCTTTCGAGGAGACATTACCAAGGTAGATTGCAAGGCCGTCGTCAATCCCGCTAATTCATATTTAGTGATGGGCGGTGGTGTGGCTGGAGCATTAAAGAGGTATGGAGGAGCGGTAATTGAGGAAGAGGCCGTAAAGTACGCTCCGGTACTGGTAGGAGAAGCCATAATCACGGGTGGCGGGAGGCTTAGAGCCCGGTACGTAATTCATGCGCCCACCATGGAAAGACCAGCAATGAGGACATCACCTGAGAAAGTTCGCAGGGCTGTTAAGGCAGCGATGAAGGTGGCCTGTGAAAAAGGGATTGACTGCGTAGCCTTCCCCGGTATGGGTACGGGTGTGGGGGGTGTTAGCCCCAAGGATGCAGCAGAAGTCATGGTGGAGGAAATAATTAATTTTTTGACGTCAAGGGGCTGCAGCGTGAAGGTAGTGATGCTCATAGATCTTAATGAGGAGCTGGTAAAGGCGTATGAAAAGGCGGCCATAAATAGAGGATGCACCCTAACTTAGGATATTTAAGTTTTTCTTCAATAATAACTTCTGAAGTGAAAGAACTTTGGATCCAGAAGTGCTAACGCTCATATCGAAAGCTATAGAGAACCGGGAGTCAACGATAATTATCCGGATAATTATGGAAACGTACTATGGGACACTTGCTATGGTGGAGATTCACAAAAAATCCCTTTCGGAAGACATGAATATCACCTTAGAAATAGTTGAAGTTAGAGATTTCGAAGAACTCTCAAGGCTGAGCAGCTACTTAACTTTAAAGCTTGGAGGCAAAGTCTCATTCAAAGGAGGAGGAATTCTAATTAACGTCAGCATACACGAGGGATTACTCGTTCTGAAAGATTTCTTCGCAAAATTCATTCAGTTAAGAGAGGACATTATGATTGCTCTCGCCATAGTTACAGATTGGAAACACACACTCATTTACATTAAGCCTGTCATGGAAGAACCTATTAAAGCACTTATTGAGGGTGTGATTCAGGAATTTAGGGTTAAGAAGACCTTCTTTAAACAGTACTTGGAAATAAGGGTAAAGGGCGGTAAGAAAGTGTTAATTCCGGTCGAGTCTACCAACATCCAGAATCTCATACCTAAGCTGAAACTCCTGACAACCCCTAGTATTTAAGTCGTGGGTGGTATGAATTCCGCGGATCAGGTACTTAGGGTGGCTGAAGGAAGCAGTAGGTATCAATGAGGAGTTCCTTCCAGGAAGCATTAAAGTATCCGATATTCTCTCAAGGATATTAAGTAATAAAGCCTTAAAAGCTCCTAGAAACGTTACAGTTTTACTTAATGGTAAGTCATTATCTGATGAGGAAGTTAAGTCGGCTGTGGCAAAAGACCAAGACATTGTCGAGTTACTTCCAGTGGTCTCAGGAGGCTAGTATGTGTGGCTCTGTGGAGTTGGCTTGATGGGGACATCTTCACTAGAGAAGAGTGCTAAGGCCTTTTTTGTTAGGGCGTGGTCCTTCCTGAAAACTCCCCTATCCGAATAGGTTGTCATATAGAGGGGTTCTTCAACCCCTCTTATGAGGGCACATGTATGAGTGGCGTTAATCATTACTATTAGTCCTTTGGGCTGGAGGATCTCCATTAATGCGTTGGCTATCTGGTTGGTTAGCCTCTCCTGAAGTTGAAGCCTCTTCGAGTATATGTTTATTATTCTTGCGAATTTGCTGAATCCAAGAACTTCATGCCTAGGTATATATGCTATGTTAGCCTCTCCAAAGAATGGTAGAAGATGATGCTCACAAATTGACCTAACAGGTACATGTCTGACAACTACAATTTCGTCACTCTCCCCAGAATTCTCTATATGGAATTTCTTTACGTGGACTTCAGGACTCTCATGATAACCTACCGTTAATTCATTAATCCACATCCTAGCAACCCTTTCAGGTGTCTCCCTAAGACCTTCTCTTTCCGGATCCTCACCTATTATAACTAAAAACTCCCTGACGAGCTCTTTTAGCCTTCTCATCCTAAACTCTTTATCATTCATCAACCGCAACCACACTCTTGATTATCATTGCTTAGAAAGAGCATAAAGGATTACCGTTTCTCCCTTGGCCGCACCTAGGGAGTTCCACCTCTCCTCGGCATCATTGGGTCATGGGTGGCTGTCGAGCCCAACGGCACGGGGCTCCCATCTTGGCTAGAGCCTACGGGGCTTGGAGCACTGCTCCCATCGCCCAAATCACTCATCCATTAATACGCTCGGATAACGACTATATAAACCCCATCTATAAACATCAAAATATAAACATACCCTCTAAATATTGAAAAGTGTTCAGCCCCTATTAATTAATCTCCTCAATCTCGATACTCATATCAGCCCTGTATAGTTGGGCAACCCTGTCCTTGACGCTTCTGACCTTTTCAAGAATCTTGTGAAGATCCTCATCTTCCCTCATAGATATTACGGCGTCACCATGTATCCGATTATATCCGACTACGCGGAGTTTAAGGCTCTTCACTTCCAAGCCCGCACTTAAGAACTCTTTCATGATCCCTTCCCTAACCTCCCGCGAAGGAGCAATGTCGCTTATCAGCCTGATAAGTTTCCTCGTTTCGGCATATATTTCCACGAACAGGTAGGCAGATAAGGCTATAGCACCAATGTAGTCTATGTAATAAATAATTAAGGCTCCTCCTAAGGCAGCGAAAACTACAACACCGCTCTCAATCAGTTCCGAGACCGTCATAACTGAATATGTTTTGAATGCTTTCCCCACACCTCTCGAAAGAATAACGACGACAAAATATATTGCGAAGCCTACACCGGCGTATATTGCTGCATTAATATCCACCCTGTATGGAGCTACATCTAATAACTCCATAATAATCACTCCCGCAACGAAAGAATATATCACGAGGGTTGATATTACGCCGCCGAAAGCTAGTCTTTCATGCCCGTAGGGGTGGTCCTCATCTGGTGGTGATTTGCTTACTAAATGGAATTTCAGAACAGCAATCAAAGCAATAACGTTGGCTATGCAGGTGAGAGCATCAACAAGAAGGGATTTGGAGTTGTATAGTAGGCCACCAGTGATTTTAACTATCCCGGCTGCAAGTGAAAGGGCCACTAGCAGATATAGCTTCCAGTTTTCCATTAGTGTTTTTACCTAGGAAATATTTCCTCAAGTTAAGTTATAAAACATTCAATCTAGTAAACATCGCTTAGGAAGCAATTAAGGTAATTGTTTTTAGAACACCGTCCATGCTCCTGATCTTAGTTATTAATTGATCAAGCTTCTTCATGGATGGTGACTCAACAACCGCAACCAAATCATACTCCCCGAACACTAGGTCCGTCCTAACCTTGACCTCATTCCCGAGGAGCTTAATTGCCTTAGCCACTTCATGATCTTTCCCTAATTCCACGACTGCAAGGATGTATGCCCTGATTAGGTCATTATCTTTTTCCTCTTCCATAGTTTTCACACTCTACTCTATTATAGAGCTCCCTTAAAAATATTTCCAGAAATATCTGCAGCCTAGAAAAATTATCATGCTAAGTCAGTAATAATTAGAAAAAGCAATTGTCTGTTAAGTAAATGACTAAACTAATTTTCATAGTACGAAAGTCAGAACAAAAGCTACGAATAGCAGAATTCCCCATTCTACTATCCTTATTCTCATTATCTTGTAACCGTCAAGGGGAGGGACAGGAAGCAGGTTGAAGAATGCTAGCCAAGCGTTAACAGAGCTAATGTAACCTAAGTAGTAATGCCATGGATTAGGTGTTAAAGCGCTTGCTACGAAGAATGCTATACTGACTACAATGTTTGCTAGAGGCCCTGCCTCAGCAATTCTGAGCTCTAATAGAGGATGAATATACCCCATAGCTCCAACAATGTATACGGCTCCCGGCGCAGCTAAAACAAAAGGCATCCCTAAAATCTTAGCGGAAAGAAAAGCTATGGTTACAGCTAGCAGCAGACCTGTATACCAAGCTCTATACCTAGCATAAACCCCGTAATGTCTCGCAACTTGCCTATGTGCTAGCTCATGGAAAATGAATCCTGTTCCGACAGCCACCCCCGCTAATGCGACACCAATTATATCCCCGCTGAGGATGCTTCCCGCTCCGAACGCAACTGTAATAGCTCCCCACGAAATAAGTAGCTGGAAAGCCTCACTATGAAGTATTCCTTTGCGCGGTGGGGGGACATAGTGAGGAACTCCATACCCGTAGGCATTGGCCTTCATACCATCACCTCTTCCCTTAGTATTTCATAGCCTATGAGTATTAGGCCTATGTTCTTAAGCTCAGTGGCTCCTTAATATGTACATCAATCTGCGGGAATGGGATCTCTATACCTACTTCATCGAGTTTACTCTTAGCCTTCCTAATAACCTCCATATAGGTACTGAACCACTCGCTAGATGGGGTCCATCCCCTAACCTCTAAAACAATGGAGGAGTCTCCGTATTCCACAACATTGACCTCGGGAGGAGGCTGGGTGAGAACCCAGGGATGCTCCTCTAGTATCTCCTTCAAGGCCTGCCTGGCCTTCTCAATGTCTGAGCCATAGGAGATTCCAATCCTGAACGAGAATCTTCTGGCAACCGCCTTACCGAAATTCATTATTCGCGATGAGAACACTTCC
This sequence comes from uncultured Desulfurococcaceae archaeon, assembly GCA_964404265.1. Taxonomy (GTDB): domain Archaea; phylum Thermoproteota; class Thermoprotei_A; order Sulfolobales; family NBVN01; genus CAZFVC01. The sequence goes on from CAYOJG010000004.1 coordinate 27,657, forward strand.
GAATTAGATATCCTGACAAGTACCCCATCCCATCTCCTCAGCTTAAGGGACATTATGGATATGTCCTCGACCACTCCCCCGAATTCACCGATCTGGATAGCGTCCCCTATTTTGAAGGGCCTCTCGAAATAGAGAATTATCCCGCTGAACATGTTTGAAGCCACTGTCTGGACAGCAAGCCCTACAATTATACCTAGGAAACCGCCTGCGACTAAGAGCCCCGTAAGGTCTAGACCAAGAGGCGACAAGGACGTTATGATACCAACAATTACTATTCCGTAAATAAGGAGCTTCTCCAACGGATTATAGACATGAGGCGGTAGACGAGGCTTAACTCCTCTCCTCATCCAATACCTCAGAATCAGTGCAATGAGAATTGTGGCTATTATTCCGGCCGCTATGATTATATACGTATAAATACCTTCGAAAGTATGTCCCATGATATGTATGGTGACTGTGGAGGTGGTTAAGTTTTCAGCAAACCCTATGTGAATACCTGAGTGCATCATCCTAAGGACCCCTCACCCAACTTATTTCAGATTTACTTGGGTTGGTTGCCTTAAGCGGGGTAAATAAGTGATTTATTCCTCCTATATTGAAGCCGGGGCCCTTTGCCTTTATGACTTTTTCTTCAAGCTTCCCTTTAATGGATTCATAAGCTACTAACAGTTTTCCTTTAACTTCTTCGTAAGTTATTCCCACGTCACCCACGTCCTCTATGAGGACACCCTCCACAAGACCTGTATCACCTACAACCACATCTATCTCGATAACAGCATCTATCCTCCCTTCCCGAGCAGGCTCACCGACGATCTCACTCAGATAATTCCTGCATATCTGTCCCTCAATAGGGTTCCCGAGGAGTATGAATTTGACTTTGAAAGGAGAGAGGGCGAGAACAGGTTTTTTATTAATTACAACCATGAGTTCATAAGGCATATAGAACTTAAGGACAGCCCCCTCACTGATGATTGCGGGAGTCTTCAAAGAAAGGAAGAGACATTTCGTCTTGGGCTTCGGAACATTAAGGGGCGGTGTAGCTATAACGTCGACCTTTGCATTTCTGGGAATAATAAGCGTTCCGGCAGTGTAGTAATCCTTATATTCAATTGTCTCTTCACTCCTCCTCACCTCAGCACCACCTATGGATAAAGTCTCACCTACCTTTAGTCTCAAACCTCCCCGCCCTAGAATAACTCTGGTTCAAATTTGGTTTTAAGGTGTAAGCGACAATAATTATACATAGGGAAGGATATGGGTAAGAGATATGGCTTGCTTACTGAGAGGCAATATCAAGTACTTAAAATGAGGTTTGAGGGTAAGACTCAGGAAGAAATAGCTAAAGAATTAGGCACCTCGAGGGAAAATATATCCATCATTGAGAGGAGAGCGCTGAAGAAATACAAACTGGCTGAGGAAACTATTCAGATAATTAAAAGTTTAATGGCAGCTACAGAGGTCGTCATTCCAGAGAATACACATTTAGTCAACATACCTGCTATCCTAGTTAATGCTGCTAACGATGCTGGTGTTAAACTTCGAGGCAACTTCACCCTTATCTATGATGAAATAAGGTTTAAGGCTAAGAACTGTGTTTCAGGAACTAAACTAGTTAAGCCTGTGAAAGTCATCATATTTCGTGACGGGTCTTTCGATGTAGTACCGGTCTAGCCTCCAGTACATACATCCGTTACTGGCTCCTCAGCAAGGCGTTCCCTCAACTTAATTATTTGCTCCAAGGCCTCTATGAGAGCGTCAACGTCCCTTCTCAGGTTATAGATGTAGAAACTTGCTCTAACAGTTCCTTTTATACCTAATCTGTAATGGAGGGGATGCGCACAATGACCTCCAGTCCTTACAGCAATTCCGAAGATATCTAACGCCTTACCAACCGTGTGGTAATGAAGACCCTCCACATTAAAGGAGACCACCCCTCCACGTAGCTCGGGATTCTTCGGCCCCACTACCGTAACCTCCTTCAGTTCCTGAAGCCTCTTCAGGGCATAATCCACAAGCTCTTTCTCATGCTCTCTGACGTTATCCATCCCTATCCTCTCCAAGTACTTAATGGCTTCTGCGAACCCTATCATTCCTGCAATATTGGGTGTTCCTGCCTCAAATCTCCAAGGAAGATCCTCCCAAATAACATTCTGGAGAGTAACATCCTTTATTGTGCTCCCACCGCTCTTAAAAGGCTCGAGATCTTCCAGTATGTCCCTCCTTCCCCACAGTATTCCGACTCCGGTGGGGCCCAGCATCTTATGGGCACTGAAAGCAAGGAAATCAAGCCCTAGATCTCTTACGTTTGTGGGCACGTGTGGAACCCATTGAGCACCATCCCCTACCACTATAGCCCCTACAGAGTGTGCTGCCTTAGAAATTTTCTTCACATCGTTAAGTGTGCCTAACACGTTACTCATCATGGAGAAGGAAACTACTTTAGTTCTTGGTGTAATTAGTTGTTCCAGCTGGTCATACCTCAGAATACCATCATTGGTTATATCAATATACTTAATACTGGCACCTGTGAGTGCTGCAACTTTTCTCCAAGGAAGCATATTGCTGTGGTGATCCATTACAGTAAGCAGTATTTCGTCACCCTCTCTCAGATTTTTGAGCCCCCAGGTAAAAGCAACAATGTTTATGCTTTCAGTAGTGTTGAGTGTATGTATTATCTCATCCCATGATCTTGCGTTAATGAATTTCGCTACGGCCTCATGGGCGGCTTCGTATGCTTCGCTAGCTTCCTGAGACAATGTATGGAAACCTCGATGAACATTTGCGTTATATTCACTATAGAACTTAACTATGGCCTCAATTACTTGCTTAGGTTTATGTGTTGTTGCAGCATTATCCAAGTAGATAATCTCTCTTCCATTCACCTTTCTAGAAAGGATTGGGAAGTCGGCCCTGATCCTATCAACGTCAATCATCTGTCTTTCCTCCTCGAAGTATTTGCCGTATTAAATTAAGTAAGCTTTCCTCCTCTCTGAGTGGGGGATGTACTTCCTCACCCGATAGGAATTTCTTGGCTCTTTCCTCAAATCCATCAATTATTTTCTCTAGGTCTACGTCACTCATCACGCCTTCATACTTCTCCTTATATAGTATTCTTGAGTCGCTGCAATGGAGGAAATAAGTTGTGGGTGATGCATGTACATCGAATTCTAAAAAGGTTAGCGAGGCTGGCGGAGAGTCACATTCCCCAGAAAACCATCCGCAGAGGACTATATAGAATCCGAAGTTCTTCTTAATCGTAGCATGTCTTCTTACGAAAGGATACCAGTAGACATCATATCTTCTACAGGCAGGGCATTGGGTATTGTCGAAGTATACCACAGCATAGTTGTCTTTCGGAATGAACACTTTATTATCGGCCTCCACTAAAACCCATTCATCCTCGTCAACACTATATCTATAAATGCCGTGAGGACTCTTTACCCCAACTTCTTTAGTAGAGTACGTCAACCTAATCCCTTAAGGTAATAGTGGAATGAAAAATATATGTAAAGCGTTAAAAGTTATTCACTGTTTCTTCGCGTGTACACTAGGTAACCAGATAGATATAATTAAACCAATCACTAGGACTATAATCATGAAGATCATTACAGCCTTCATAGCATCTACAGCGGCTAGATCAGTTATTTTGTCAACAATTGGAACATATTCTGGAGGTATCTGGAGATCTCCCTGCTTAATCATTTTAACCCATTCTATAACCCTATCCTTAATTACCTCCTTAGGTATGTCTGGAGCTATTCCTGATTCATAGATAGTGTTGGTTATTCCACCAATTAATCCCAATACTAAGATTATTCCTATTAGTGCTGTCCCTAGTGAGTACGCATACTGCTTCTGGGAGTTAAAGAATCCTGACGCTTCCGAGTACTGGGAGGGTTTGGCTCCGGACATAGACAAGTCAGTTATCTGCGAGAATATTATGCCTAGACCTATCCCGTAGAATGTTAGGCCGGGAGCGAAGTCAAGCAGACTCATATCCAGTGCCATATTTCTCCATAGTAGAAATATTCCAAGCATCGTCAATACTATCCCGAGCTGAATAGCCCTTTTAGGTGTCATAACCTTAAGAAGCTTGTTTCCAAGCAGGGAGAATATGAACATAGATATGGAAAGAGGCATTAACGTTATTCCAGTTGCTATTGCACTGTAACGCATAACCAGCTGAACATATACAGGAATGGTGAACATTACTCCGGCTAGCGTCATCTGGAAAAAGAGGCTGACCAAGTTCCCGATAGTGAAGGCCCTTGACTTGAAAAGATTCAGATCAATGAGAGGATCCTTCCCTGCCCTCATTCTCCTCCTCTCATAAAGGAGGAAAAGAACGAATAGCCCCACACCTAAACCTATTACTGCTCCAGCAGGAGTCTGACCTAAAGGATCAATCATTAGAACCCCTAAAGTGGAGAAAACCATCGCGGAGCCGGATAGTAATGCTCCCAAAATATCGAAACGCATGCCTTCAACAGGGGGATATTCCCTAAGATACTTCTGCAGGGCCACAATAACGAGAACAATAACTACCTCCATAAGGAAGCCAAGTCTCCAGGTATAGTAAGATGTGAAGAATCCTCCGACAATCGGCCCGAAAGCGGCTCCAGCCCCACCTATACCTCCCCATAGGCCGAAGGCAAGAACCTTGTCTTTTCCGCTATACGTCCTCGTTATGTAGTTTATGGTGGTCGGCATCATCATAGCAGCACCAACACCCTCAAGAATTGACCAGCCTAGAACGAGCATAGGTAGATTAATAGACATCGCAGCCATGGTTGTCCCGATACCGTATATTGCAACGCCACCGACGAAGACTCTTTTAATACCCCAAATGTCGGCAAGCTTGGCAGCACTCAGCGTTAACGCGGCAATCACGACGGCATATAGAGTGATTGCCCCTTGAACACCGTTAACTGTCGTATCTAGATCTGCCACCAATGCACTGATGGAGACATTCATCATGGTGGTGTCAATGACTATGATAAATATTGAGAGACTTGTGATTATTAGAACACTCCACTTAGAGAAGCCTTTTTCTGACGACACTTCTCCCAACAACCCACCTAAGTGTTAGTTCGGGGAAGAAACTATAAGCGTTTGCAAGTTTTTCCATTTACGTGAAATTTTTATAACATTTCTCAAAGATAGCTGTACATTTTGAAGAGCACTGTCATAAACTAATTAAATTTCCTAAGCAGATGGGGGTAAAGTATTTAAATTTCATCTATAACTAACTCAACATAAGTTAACCTAAGGTGAGAAAAGTGGACGCAAAATTCCTAGGCGGAGTAGTACTGGCCTTGTTGGTCGGAATAGGTATAGGCTACGGCCTTATGCTAGCTTTCCAGCCGAGCGGAGGAGGTCCATCACCCACTGAAACCGCTCCGCCAAAGAAAGTATATAAAATAGGGTTCACTTTGCCCCTATCAGGATCGCTGTCATCCATAGGTAAGTTATGGGAAAGAGTTGTAGACATAGGTATACAGGACCTGAATAAAAGAGTTCAAGCCATGGGTTGCAACGTCGAGTTCCAGGCCGTGATACTGGATGACGCAACCCAAGATGAGAAAGCTCTTCAAAACGTTCAGACATTCGCTCAGCAAGGCATCAAACTTGTAATCGGTCCCGCAGCCAGCTCTCAAGTAAAGGCAGTTAAGAGCTATGCAGACTCAAATCACATCGTAATAATCTCACCATCATCAACTGCACCCACACTAGCAATACCTAATGACTACGTATTCCGAACCGTGGGTTCCGATGCACTGCAGGCAAAAGTGTTAGCAACCCTAGTAAACCACGAAGGAATAGACAAAGTCGTCGTGTTCTACAGGAACGACGAATATGGGAACGCCTTTGCCGACTTCTTCAAGAGGTATTTCGAAGGAGAGTTCGGCGGTTCCGCAGCCCTACAGGCTTACACAGTAGACCTCTCAGACTACTCATCAGAGGTTGATGCCTTAGCGAATACAGTAAGCTCAACAGGCGCCAAGGCTGTAGTCCTCATATCCTTTGACACTGACGGTGCCAACATACTGTCCCACGCTTCCACAAATCCTGTGCTCTCGAAGATACGTTGGTTCTCATCTGAAGGAATCCATGGAGCATCCGAAATCCTTGACCCTTCAGTGGCATCTTTCCTAGTGCAGGTAAAGTTCATGGGAACAAGACCAGTTACCATGACGAACGTGCTGTATGAGGAGTTCAAGGAAAGGTTTAAGGAGGCAACAGGTCAAGACCCGCCGGTCTTCAGTGAAACTCTCTACGACGCCATACAGATAGCTGGAATGGCTGTCCTATACGCAGGAAGCTATGATGGGGAATCGATAAAGAATGCCTTACCTACAGTTGCTAAGAATTACTATGGCCCAAGTGGCTGGACGCTTCTCGATGAGAACGGTGACAAGGCCGTTCAGAGCTACGCAATATGGGCAATTGTGGAAACCTCGCCAGGTACCTACGAATTCGAGGATATAGGTACCTACGAGGGCGGCTCAATAGTATTTCAATAATTTTTTCTTCTAAGCAAAACCCTTTAAACCAACAGGTCCTAAACTAGAGTACTGTCTCTGAGGAGGTGCGGGGAAGAAATGATAAACCCGAACCAGATACTCACGATGGTCCATATAGGTCTTATTTACATGGTTCTAGCCGTTCCCTTAACTCTAAGCTATAAAACAACCAAGATAATCAACTTCGTGCATATTAACTTCATAACCTACGGTGCCTACATGGCTGTCTTCCTTTATTCAGT
>CAYOJG010000004.1:34432-68098 GCA_964404265.1 uncultured Desulfurococcaceae archaeon
TGACCCGTACCGCAAGCACCGCAGGATACGAACTCGGGTTGCTGGCCGCGGCCGTGGCGGCCTTCCTGCTAGGAGGCACAATGGCCGTGATTGATAATGTCTTTGTTTTCGAGCCTCTTCGCAGAAGAGGAGCCAACGTCGTTATATTGATGATTGCCTCCCTGGGTCTCTGGATTTTCTATAAGTATTTCCTTTACTCTGTAGTGGACGCTGCTTCAAGAGTGATTAAAGTTAATCTAGTTTCTCAATTGATTCGTTTTGAGAACTTTCCCAGTCTTTATGTAGGTGGTTATGTGGTTAAGGGATCTCTCCTGATGACTATTCTCTTCAGTTTCCTTCTAATGGGGCTTCTATACATCATTCTTCAGAAAACAGCCATAGGTAAAGCCATTAGAGCCATATCCGATAACCCGGGGCTTGCAGAGATTTCAGGAATTCCGCGTTCAAAGGTTCTTAACTTCATGTGGTTCCTAGCCGGAGGAATAGCCTCCATAGGGGGAATGCTTTGGATAACCTACGCTATAGCAACACCTGAGGTGGGTGACACCCTCATACTTCAGATATTTGCTATAGCCGTGATTGGAGGATTGAATTCATTGCTATGGACCTCAGTAGGTGCATTCATTATAGCAGCTGCAGAAACTATAGGAATGGCTCTTCTAAACCAGTATTTCGGTGTGCCTACAAGTTTCAAGCCTTTCATAACATTCTCCACTCTACTTACCGTCATAATTGCCTTCCCGCCTCTGGGAGCCGGAGGAGGGCTCCCCTATAGGTTCATTAAGAAGAGGAGGGGTGAGAAATAATGCTTCAGTTCGATATACTTGGATTCCTTGCCTCTTGGGGAACCTTTCTAGGAATATACGCAATACTCTCCATATCCCTCAACCTGGAGGTGGGTTTCACAGGTATGGCGAACTTCGGTAAGGTGGCTTTCTACGCTATCGGTGCGTACCTTGGAGCAATAATCTCAACCTACACAATTCTTGCAATACACAATATTTCATCACCTCCTTATACCACCGAGGGCATAATCGCTCTAGGGAGGTATGGAGGGGAAAACCCTGCACTTACAGTAGGTCTCTTTGTGCTCTCCCTAATCATAGGGTTCATAGTTGCAGGTGTGGTGGGATACCTCCTCACATACCCAACATTAAGAGTGGGACCTGCATTCCTTGGAATAACTCTCCTTAGCTTCGGAGAGTTGCTAAGAATATTTCTCCAGAACTATGAACCAGTCGGCAAAACTAATGGGATAGCTGGAATACCTCATCCGTTTGTGTGGGTAGCTAATACGGCACTAAGAGACTGGCTCTACGTTATTGTCGTATTAGGAATTTTGGCAATCGTCTACCTTTATGCACAGAGAGTGGTTAACTCCCCATTCGGCCGAGTCCTTAAGGCTATCAGAGATGATGAGACCGCGGCCCTATGTATGGGTAAACACGTCCCCCGAACTAAGGCAACAGTCCTCTTCATAGGATCGGGCTTCGCGGGGGTGGCAGGAGTACTGATGGCTTTCTATCTCAGCTCTGTCAACCCCAACATGTTTGTCACTACAGTGACCTTCAATATATGGGCTATGGTGATACTGGGCGGCCTCGCCAACAATAAGGGTGCAATTCTGGGAGCTGGTATAGTAACCTTCGTCGACAGAATTCTGACGTTCGTTACACCGAACTTAGGAATAACTGCAATCACCCCGGACTACATGAGGTGGATGGTTGTTGGCCTACTCATAGTCCTCGTGCTGATGTTCCTTCCTAAAGGACTCATACCTGAGAAACCCATTGACACACCAGTCTGGAAAGCTGTAAGAAAGCTGCTTAAGGAGGAGGTGAACGGAGAATGAGGAACATACTGGAAGTGAAGGATGTGGCTAAACACTTCGGCGGAGTGAAAGCGCTGGACGGTGTCACATTAGAAATTCCAGAGAAGGGAGTTATAGGGTTAATAGGCCCTAACGGAAGCGGTAAAACAACACTCTTCAACGTAATATCTGGATTCTATATTCCCACTAGGGGAGAGGTCTGGTATAACGGGGAAAGAATAGACGGACTAAACCCCAATGAAGTATTCCTGAAGGGGATTGTCAGAACATTCCAGATACCTCGACTCTTCAACTCACTGACCCTGCTTGAGAACGTGATACTTACTCCGCCGCATCAAGAAGGAGAGAGAATTCTTAAAGCCCCAATAAAATCTGCGTGGGAAAAACAGGAAATTCAGCTAGCTGAAAAGGCTGTCTACTTACTTAAGAAATTTGGCTTGGCCGACCTTATAGATGCTAAAGTGTCTGAACTCTCTGCAGCCCATATGAAAATGGTAGAAACTGTAAGAGGTCTAATAACTGATGCAAGGCTTTATCTCCTTGACGAGCCCGCAGCTGGTGTCGCTTACACTACCGCGAGAGAGCTCTTCAGCTTCATCACTAAGCTTAGAGAAGAGGAGGGGCTGGCATTCTTCATAATTGAACACAGGCTAGAGGTCCTAATGGACTTTGTGGACTACGTATACGTGCTCCATAACGGTAAGTTGCTTTCCCAAGGTAAACCAGATGAAGTAATTAATGACCCGAAGGTGATAGAGGCTTACTTAGGTGGTTAAGATGAGCGGAACGGATTCAGTAATGTTGGAAATAAAGGAACTAGTTTCCGGTTACGGAAAGATGGAAGTGCTTCACGACATAAACATTACTATCAGGAAAGGTGAAATTGTGGCTGTTTTGGGGCCGAATGGTGCAGGTAAAACAACTCTCCTTAATAGCATATTCGGAATCGCCACAGTTCATAAAGGTAATGTAATTTTTGAAGGACGTGAAATAACCAAGCTTAAACCATATGCTATAGTTAGACTGGGCATAGGCTATGCACCACAGCTCGATAATGTCTTCCCAACACTAACTGTGGAGGATAATCTAATAATGGGCGCTTACATGAGGGGCAGAGATCCTGGGATAGGTAAAGACATTGAGGAAATCTACGAGCTGTTCCCTGAAATCGCTAGGAGAAGAACCCAGAAAGCAAAAACGTTGAGTGGTGGAGAAAGGCAGATGCTTGCTGTAGCCAGAGCCCTAATGTCTCGTCCGAAGCTCCTGCTTCTAGACGAGCCAACATCGGGCCTAGCACCCAAGGCCGCTTCCATCCTGATGAAGAAAATCCTTGAAATAAGGGAGAAGGGAGTGACTATTCTTCTGGTAGAGCAGAACGTTAGGAAAGCCCTAGATATAGCTGACAGAGGGTATGTGTTGGTCAGTGGAAGAATAATTAAGGAAGCATCTAGCGAGGAGCTTAAGAAGATAGAGCTCGAGAAACTGTTCTTCACAGCGAAAGAGTGAATGTGGTATTTTTAACCTCTCCTTACTTCTTTATTCGGGCGAGGTTAATGGTAAGGCTTGCTCTGGCCGTGTCAGAGTTCAACTATGATGTGACCTACTTAATGATGCAGAAAGCTATTAATCACGCAAAGTTTCTCGATGCTGAGGTAACCCATATAGTTAAGGTTCCAGGCACATTCGAGCTCCCCTTAGCTGTCCAGAAGCTCCTAACCCTCGAAGACGTTGATGCGGTTGTTGCTTTAGGGGCAGTTATCCAAGGAGAAACCAAGCATGACGAGCTAGTATCAAGCCAGACAGCCAGAAAACTTATGGATTTATCCCTAGAGTACGCTAAGCCCGTGTCTCTCGGTATAATCGGACCTGGAGCCTCAAGAATGCAGGCATTGGAGAGAGTTGAGGACTACGCTAGAAGGGCCGTTGAGGCTGCAATTAAGATGGTGAAAAGGCTTAAAGAGCTTGAGGAAAGTGTCTATGAAGGATCCACTATAGTAATTGAGTAGCGTCCAGTCAATGTCTTGTGGTCAAAATGGTTCAAATAGGTTTTCTTGAATTTCTGGGTTACAGGGAGTGGACAGAATCTCTAGGGCATGATAGAGAATGGTACATTCAAGCAACCCAAGCCAAGCTTTATCAAATAAATCAGCTTTTCACATCTCAATATGAAGGACTTGTACTACCGCTGAGGTACGACATGCAACTAATGATACTGCCTCCAGAAATTGATAGGGAGCGCTATATCAAAGGATTAATTGAAGCGCTGAAGCCGTACACCCCTACAGAGGTAAGTATTGAGTTAATGTGTGGTCCTATACCTGAGGTTCTTGAGAGAAGGAATCATGACAGGGAGAAATGTGGAGGGAAGGTAGCTGTTTTTCATGCAGACCTAAATTACTTCACTCAGAGAACGAAGGAGGTGGGTCCATACCTCACCTATCTCGAAATCCTTGACGTTGTCCATGAGTATGCTATGTCTCTAAAGGAAGCAGCTATTGTCCAGTACTTAGGAGGTGATAACTTAGCAGTTATTGCGGAGAAGGAGAAGCTGGATTCAGTAATTAATGAGTTAGTAAAGAGGAAAGGCATTAAGATAGGTATAGGTATTTCCCATTCCCCTAGGAAGGCCTTCGCCTTAGCCGCTAAGTCTCTAGGCGTAATCAGGAAGGAGGGTAGGGTGAGGACCTACCTTATAGAGGAGGACAGCTGAAAGACTTCCTAATATATAGAGTTACCTCATCCCCCTTCCGCAGATTCCCTCCGCCGGGATTAAGGATTGTGAACTTTAGGGTTTCTAGAAAGAGCTTCTCCCTTAGATTCTCCGCGTTAAGAGGCCAAGCCTCTTCATCTTTCATCTTTAGAAACACAATTTCATGACTCTCCATATCGATTCTCCTGTAAGATTTCGCCACCCTAACTCTAGAAACGGGTATAACACCTATTCTTGGGGTAAGGCCCCTCAGCTTTTCAATTAATGCACCACCAATAATTATCGTTGATGTGTAGGCAGCTAAAGGAAATCCGGGAACAATTAGCACAGGCTTCGAGCCTAAAGTGAATAAAGATGTAGTTCTTCCCGGCCTCATCTTTACTCCTCTGAATACTTCTTTACCGCGGATCTTTGTTCTGGAACTCCATGAATAATCCTTTTTACTGAAACCTGATCCGCCTATAATTACCACTGCATTGAATTTTTCCATTCTTTCCTTAATTACGCTACCAATTTTATCAGCATCATCTGGGAGTGGGGGGTGATAGAATGCCTCTGCCCCTAAATCATTAATTATGTGGGTTATCATTTTCCCTGTAACTTCAGGTTTTTCTCCGGAAACAAACTCGCTTCCGGTGGGAACAACTAGAATCCTCGGCTTCCTGCAAACCTTCAGCTTTCTAATTCCTGCTTCAGATAATATGTTTAAATACTCTGGGTAAATCAGATCTCCTTTCCCTAGTAGGGCCTCTCCCTTTTTTAGAACCGCTCCTTTCTTCACGATTCCGTACCCGCAGGGTACGCTCCTTCGAGAAATCAAGGATCCGTTCCTAAATTCTACAAACTCTAAAGGCAGAACAGCACATACATCATCCGATAGAGAAATCCCTGTCCTAGTCTCTACAGCCTTATCCGAAGACTTAATGCCTGCTTCAACATTTTCCCCAACAATAATGAATTTCTCTCCTTTCCTAGGTGGACGAAATGTTGCATAACCGTCGAATCTGGCAAAATTTTCCTTGGGGACATCACTTACTGCTCTCACATCCTCCGCAACTATCCTACCCACACACTCCTCAACAGGGAGAATCTCTTGAGGTAAGGGAGTTACGTAAAGATCTATTTTCTTAAGCACCTCCTCCAAAGAAATAGGAGAGATATAACGCATCTAGCCTCCATCCCCTATTCTTAATAAATTATCTTCCCCTCAATGATGAGTCTATCCCTATCTTCAGGGGAAACAGCTTTCTTAGCTTCCTTAATTAATTCATTAACCAGATTCTCGAGAGAACTGGGTTTCTTTGCTTCGGCATATATCCTTACCTTAGGTTCGGTACCTGACTTCCTCACAAGAACCCAAGTCTTATCAGGTAAATCAAGTCGATAACCGTCAATCGTCTGCACCTTTCCTTTTCCCTTATCAAGTTGCTTCACCTTATTTACGAGGGCTTCATATACGGCATCTCTAATGCCTCTGGGGACTTTAATTGAGTATCTTGCTTGAGGATAGTTGGGTACGGTATTCATTAATTCCCCTATTTTCTTGCCTCTCTCAATAATCATTTTGACTATTAGGGATGCTTGATGCATCCCGTCTATCCATGGCCCCCACGAAGGGTCAATAAGTTTCCAAGGCTCAGCAGCCATTAATGCGGAAGGATTCGTGATTAGTCCCTCATGTATTTTTCCCAGCCTTACAACCTCAAGTTTTCCTCCCATATCATGAACTACATCCCTTACTGCGTTTCCCACATCTATCGAGACTATAATTGTGCCTTTTCTCTGTGAAAGCTTCTCTTTGGCTAAGAGCGCTATTAAATGATCCTGCTTAATGAAGCCTTTGAGAGGGTCGAGTACCGCTAGCCTGTCTCCATCACCATCATGCGCCAGAAACACATGCACCCCGAGCTCACGTGCTGACGGAAGATAGGGCTCTAAAACATCTGGGCGAGGCTCGGGTGTACGGCCGGGAAAGTAGCCATCAACCGCTGAATTAAATGTAATAACATCTGCCCCCAAAGACCGCAGGACATGGGGGGTGACTAATGCGGAGGGACCATTGGCAGTGTCTACCAGAACGCGTGGACTTATTCTAGGGTTTTCAGGCATATCGAAGGAGACAAGTTCATCAATGTACTCCCTGAGGGGATCTTGCCTTGTTAGCGTACCGACCTCCCTCCATGAAGCCGGTTTAAAAGAACCTTTCTTCATTAAGCTCTCTAGTTCTTCCTCCATGCTGCGGGTGAACTCTCTCCCTTCCCCGTCAAATACTTTTATCCCGTTATCAGTGGGTGGATTATGTGAAGCAGTTATGTAGATTCCCCCATCCGAGTCTCCCCTATTAATCCACCAAGGAAGTACAGGCATGGGAATTAGACCTAAGTCAATAACGTCACTACCTATATACATGGCTCCAACGGCCGCGGCATGCTTCAGTAAAGGAGTTGTAGTTCTAGCGTCTCCTCCGAGAGCTATTTTCCTTGCTTTTAGATATGCAGTGATTGCTTTACCAACCAGTGTGGCGAGGTCTGGAGTGACATCATCGAGATAAGTCCCTCTTATGCCAGCTGTCCCGAACCAGGTTGTCATATGGATACCCTCTTAAGCTCTTCTGGCTTAAGAAGGGATATTCCTGCCTTCCTCCTCCCTCTCATGTATTTAACCACTTTTATGTAGAGAACTGTATCAGGATGCTCAAGATTAACCTCCCTATTAATATGTTTCGCCAGCACTCTAATGGAATCGATTGTATGTAGCCGAACCCTTCTCCCACCCTCCAACATGTAGAGATGCCCCTCTAGAGTTATTCTGAATGTGTGCTGCGGTGGGATCTTATCAGAGATTTCCTTAACCACCTCTTCCACATCATCTATGTATGGCTGGGTTACATAGTCGATAGGTATTGCCCTAATTATAGGTGTAGCCTGACCTGAGAGAGCTTCCCTAAGCCTTTTCGCAACCTCATGGGGATCCTCATCAACATCATAAAGAATTACAGACTGATAGGAGGAGATATATCTGAGACCCTCCCCAATGAGCTGCCTTATCTGGTTCCTAGCCCAACGATAATTATCAAGCCCTGGCTCATGCGTAATTATCAGGTTAAATACCATTACTCTCCCTATCAACTATTAATCGGCGTAATAATAAACCATATAAGAAAACTGATTCAGCCTATCGACTGATTTATTCACAAAAGAAAGAAAATTTAGTTTTATGGGCTTTCCGCACCTACATGAGTTTCCTGCTGCCCTGAAGGTGTTGCAGGTATTGCGGGCAGGGATGGGAATGCTTCCTTCATTCTCTGCTCTGCTACAACCTTCGCCTCCTCTATGATCTTCCTGGCGTCCGGCCCAGCGTACACGCTTGTGCTGCCGGTGCCCAGCATTTCTCCAGCCTCCATCACGGTCTCCTGTAGCATATCCTGAACTTCGCCAAGCTCGATCCCTATTTCTGGCAACACCGTCTTAACTGCTGACCTTACCTCCTTAACTACCCCAACTATGGGTCCTAGGTAGAGAGCTACTTCACCTATCTCCCTAATAGTCTCTATCCTCAAACCTATCTGCTCTAAAGCTACCTGAACCATGAACACGGCCTTCGCAACCTTCCTTATTTCCGCAACCTCGTTAGCGTATATGGTGGCCCTCATCGTGTCCTTGCTTATTAACGCATCGACCACCCTCTGAAAGAGTTCCTTATCCCTAGACTTAAGTCTCTCTAGATAAACCTCAAGCCTCCTGTTCATAGAGTTAATCTTGTAGTGAGCCATCGCCAGCTTATACCTTAACGGCTTCTCCTTCACGAACACGCTCTTAATCTGCTGACCTACAGTCTTATCTTTCCCTTTCCATGCCTTTTCAAAGTCTTTAAAGTTAGACATGGTATTTACACACCGTTAAGAATCTCATATGCCGCCATTACTTAAAAAGTAGAAGCCTCTATGAATAAAGTAGAATTCCTTCCTTAAGTTGCTTAAGATATAGAAATTCCCTTTTAAAGTATTCACCATAAATTGTTGAAGGGGATGGAAGATGCAGGCAGTTGATTTTATGGGACAGTACCTTGACTGGAAGAGGCTTATTTCTTCAACCCTTTCGAAAGAGATAATGAATGAGGCCGTGCCTGAGGGCACTGAAGGAATAGTGCTGGCAGGGATGGGGGGCTCCGGTATAGTGTCCGACATAGTGTACGAGATGTTGAAGCAAGCTGTGAACGTACCCCTAACTATAGTAAAGGATTTTGAGCTACCCCGATGGGCGAGGAAAGGATGGGTGGTTATAGGTATTTCCTACTCTGGAAACACTATGGAAACAATTGAAGTCATTAGGAAGGCCCTTAATAGAGGATGCTTTGTTTCTGCCGTAACTTCTGGAGGTAAACTTGCCGAACTGATGATTAGGGAAGGGTATCCACTTATTAAGATTCCTGGGGGACGTGCTCCAAGGTCATCCCTTCCAGCCCTCCTTACCGGGGTCTTAAGATTGCTGGAGATGCTGAGTGTGGAGAGACGGCTGTCGGAATACGTGGAGAAGGCTATGTACATTCTTGATGATGAGAAATTCATTGAGATGTGGAGTGAGAAACTAGTTAAGCATCTGTCCTCCAAGATTCCTGTTTGGGTAGTTAATCAGAAATACTACCCATTAGCGCTGAGGGCTAAAGATGAATTTAATGAAAACTCTAAAACCCTTTCCCTCATAAATGTTTACCCTGAAAGCGCACATAACGATATTGTGGGTTGGGAGAGGTGGTTTGGGCCGGTTGCCAGCGTCGTGTTTAGAGAGGAGAAAGACGAGATACTTGCATACATAGCCAAGTACATGCAGGAGCAAGGGGTTATTGCGGAGGAAATCCTGCTGGAAAAAGCTACCTCACCCGATGCCTACCTTAAGAACGTATTACTGTGGTCTCAGATAGTGGGGGTCGCATCAGTAAAGACAGCGATAAACAGAGGAATAAATCCTGCCGAGACAAGGTCTATCTTGGATTATAAGGAGTTTATTAAGAAGCTGAGGAGTAAATAGAAAGGTAATTTATTGAGGTAAGTAAGGATACTTGGGCAGTTAGTATGGTGAAAACTTCACGTATTCCAGGTTACCATAAGTTATCCGTTTCCGAGAGAATCGATAAGCTAAGAGAGCTCGCGAACCTGACGGAAGAGGATCTGGAGCTGCTGCGGAAAGCTGTCCCTCTTCCAATAGATACAGCTGACCGAATGATTGAGAACGTTGTGGGCATTCTAGGTATTCCTTTGGGCATAGCCACAAACTTCGTGATCAATAAGAAA
This sequence comes from uncultured Desulfurococcaceae archaeon, assembly GCA_964404265.1. Lineage (GTDB taxonomy): Archaea > Thermoproteota > Thermoprotei_A > Sulfolobales > NBVN01 > CAZFVC01. The sequence continues at coordinate 44,264 of CAYOJG010000004.1, forward strand.
GAGTACCTTATCCCGATGGCGATCGAGGAACCCTCGGTTGTGGCTGCAGCCTCTAATGCAGCGAAAATGACAAGGGCAGGAGGCGGCATAATGGCTGAGGCCACCGATCCCCTCATGATCGCTCAGATACAGCTTGTTAATGTACCCTCCCCCTACACAGCCAAGTATGTTATTCTTAGCCGTAAGAGCGAGCTTGTTGATGTAGCAAATTCCACTAACCCCGTCCTTATTAAGGTTGGGGGCGGCGTCAGAGATGTTGAGGTAAGGATTATTGAGTCACCTGCCGGCCCGATGGTCATAACCCATCTTATTGTGGATGTTAGAGATGCTATGGGCGCAAATACTGTCAACACTATGGCTGAGGCAGTAGCTCCCTTGATAGAGAAATGGACAGGGGGGAAGGTGTACCTGAGAATACTTTCTAATCTTGCAGATAGGAGGCTGGTTAGGGCATGGACCAAGGTCCCTAAGGAGGCTCTTGGTGGGGAAGATGTGGTTGATGGCATAGTGTATGCATGGGCCTTCGCTGCCGGAGATCCTTACAGGGCGGCCACCCATAATAAGGGAATAATGAATGGCGTAATTGCAGTTGCTTTAGCTACAGGCCAAGATACGCGCGCCCTTGAGGCAGGTGCTCATGCTTATGCAGCTAGGAACGGAAGATACGAACCCCTCACAGTATGGGAGAAGGATCATGACGGGAACTTAGTTGGCTATCTAGAGATGCCTATGGCTGTAGGAATTATTGGTGGGGCCGTGAAGGTTAATCCCGTGGCGAAACTTTCCTTAAAGATTCTCGGGGTCCAGACAGCCAAAGAGTTGGCGGAAATAATGGGAGCTGTAGGTTTAGCTCAGAACTTAGCGGCCTTAAGAGCATTGGCTACTGAAGGTATTCAGAAGGGCCACATGAAGCTCCATGCAAGACAGCTTGCAATAACGGCTGGAGCCACAGGGGAGGAAGTGGATCTAGTGGTTGAGGAAATGCTTAAGCGCGGAGAAATTAGAATCGATGTAGCTAAGGAAATTTTGGAATCAATCCGTTCAAAAAAGTGATCACTTAAACTTACTTAACTCTGCCTTCATCTCCTCCTTCATAAGCTTCAGGAATGTATGTTCATCCATAACCGCTATTGGCTTCCCCTTCTCGTCCACAACAATTATTGCGTGACTTCTGCTCATCCTCATATGGTGAAGCAAATCAACCACAAGATCTGCCTCTTCAAGAAGTATAGGGTTCTTACGCATCACTTCCTCAGCCACAAACTGGGTAGCTACATCTATAGGTATTCTTTCTCTCCGTATTGATAATTTATCCATAGGTGGGAAAGTTGTGTAATGGGTTTCGCCTGCTAGAAGTAGGTAAATTAGGTCCGTGTCTTTAATGAGTCCCACAATCTTCCCTTTCCTAGACATCACGATGAAGTACTCTACCCCATCGAAAGCGCTGATAATTAGGTCTCTAACTCTCGCTACCTCACCAACAATAATATGCCGAGGAAGAAGATCCTTATGCTTCTTAATTATTTCTCCTATTCCCCTCTCCTGAAGCTTCTCCAACACCGCGAAGAATACCTTCTCCATTTCCTCAAATTTTTCGCGGCCCATTCAGCCCACCCCCTTTCTCTTCAAAGATATGAGTTTCCATGAACGTAACGCAGAGGGAGGACCGTGGGAAAATACCAGCTTAAGAAGTGGAGGAGCCGCGAAGTTCGTGATAAGAACTATGAGGATTGCTGAGAAATAAGCTTCCGGCCCGATAACTCCCAGTGACTGCCCAGCTACTGCTGCAATAATACAGAACTCTGCTCTAGGGAATAGACCTGCTGCTATTCTTAAGGCAGACCACTTGCTGTACCCAACTATGAATGATGTTAAACCACCTCCGAGAAGCTTACCTGCAAAAGCGGCCGCAATCATTAAAGCATAGAAAACTGCGTACTCAGGCTTCAAAGCAGTCAGGAAATCGATCCTAGCAGCAGAGTTCACGAAAAACATAGTTGAGAAAACTACGGCCATAGACTTAATTTTATCCACTGCTTGCTGAATACCTCTTGCATCAGAGAACGCTAGACCAATAGCGTATGCAGCAATTAGAGGAGAAACCCGGAAGTCTTTAGCTGTTACGGCAAGCAAAGCGAAAATCCCGAGCAATACCGTGAGTGTGGGTTCTGTAATTCTAAGCTTCCTCGAAAACTTTACGATTCTGTTGTTAACTTTATGAAACAGGAAAACCACACCTACCCAGAAGCCGAGAGCTAGCGCTGCGATCTGTATTGCGTTAATTATCTCAATCTGATGCAAAAGGGCAAAAGACGTAACGACCGCGATCGTTAGGAGGGAGCTAATGTCATCCAGCACAGCTATCGCCAGGATTGCTGTTCCTTCAAGGCTTCTCAACTTCCCCAGATCCATGAGGGTTCTCACAGTAAGACTTACTGATGTAGCTTCAAGTATGGTTCCTAGAAATAGTGAAGAAACTAGTGAATATCCCATAGCTAGACCTACTAGAGTTCCCAAACCGAATGCTGCTAGGGCCTCACCAATAGTGACCAAGCCCGCCCGCCGGATAGACTTCATAAACTCTCCGTAGCGTGTTTCAAGACCTGCATAGAAGAGGAGTAACGTGACTCCAAACCAGGCGAAAGCATCAACCGCTTCCCCCTTAGGGAAGATATTGAAGACCGTGCCGAGGAGGACTCCTGCAACTAGATCTCCTAGAATAGGAGGATACCTAATCCTAGCAAACAGTTCCTCAAAAGCTTTACCAACAATAAGGGCCAGCCCCAGCGCCATCAGCAGCTGTACTAGGACCGCTTCATAGCCCATAGGTCCTCCCATTTAATACAAAAAAAGAAGATAAAATAAGCCTGCCTATCTAGGGTTTAGCACTTCCGGAGCGACTCAATAAGCTTCTGAACTCTCGACTCACTGACTAATCTCCCTTTCTTGAAGTAAGTGCCAACTATAGCCCCATCGGCAAACGCCAAATATTTACACACATTGTTTGGATTTATCCCACTTCCCACCAGAACAGGGACTTCAACACTTTCCTTAACTTTCCTTACATCCTCTAATTCTGGAGGGCTACCCGTAGCAATCCCTGTTACTATAATTGATCTAGCCCCACCCCGCTCCACAGCCTCTCTAGCCACAACCTCAATAGGTCTCTTAACTAAAGGCATCCCGTGCTTAACATCCACATCAGCAAAGACCTCAGGATAGTAATTCAGGTACCTCATTCTCTGAAACAATTCGTAAGATATCGGTTCCATGATTCCCTGGTCACCCACAATTGTCTGTGAGAGGGCATTAACTCGGATGAAAGATGCTCCAGCAACCGCAGCAACAGTAACTGAATCAACACCACAATTCCGCAGAATGTTTACACCTACGGGTATCGAGAGTTCTTTAACCACCTCACTAACAATGATTGCCATTGAAGCAATGGTTGCATCATCAGCCTTATCCTTAGGGTATGGTGCGTCATAGAAATTCTCAATTATTACTGCATTGACCCCGCCATCCTCAAGTTTTTTTGCATTATCTAGGGCCTTGCTCAAAACTTCCTGGAATCTGCCTGAATAGCGTGGAGAACCAGGAAGAGGTCCTACATGAACAACGCCAATAATGTAGGGACGCCTAAGTTCCAATTCAACACCCATACATTAATGGGTTCTGGGGTAATTTAGAGTTGCATTCATGAGCACCCCATGCTATACTTTATATATAGTTGTATAGAATCAATTAGTGTACAAGGTGCTTAAGGCTTGCGACTAACCGAGAAAGAAACAAAGAAAAGATACGTGGAAGGAGCTATAATATCGGCCCTCAGGCTTTATAGGCACTGGAGAAAAAGAGGATTAACTAAACGCGAAGCTTTTGAGAGGGCCGTTAAGCAGGCCATAGGCATGATTGAGGTCAGTGAACTGGATTCCGATGAAATTTCAGAGGTTCTAAATGATTTAGTGAGAATAATTAACGCCGTTAATGCAGAGCTCAAGAAAGATAAAAACAGTAGGTAAGGGCTTATCAGCAGAGTATAGCTTAATAATATCGCCACACAGTTTTCAAAAGGAAAGGAAATGGAGAAGTATGGGCCATCGCTACTCCTGCGGGTATTTTTCGAAACTGCGGATGGGGGCTACTACTCCCCCTACTTCGAGAAGTGCTACGAAGCATTACCTATTCCAGATTTTCTAGGAAAGTTTCATAATATAGACTATGCCCTAAATTTTGTTTACGATAAAATACCGTGCAGATGTGGAAGGTGTAAACTAAGTAAGTACCTTCCGCTGGACTATGTTTTAGTCGGTGGATCAAGCTATGGAGTCAATCAAATTGTCGCTCACTGGGATCCACGACTTGATATAGGAGTCTACAGTGACTTCTGGAGATCGGGCGGAGGAAGAATACCTAGGTCATTCAGGGAGTGTAAAAACGATTGCTACCTCTTCTTCGCTGCTGGGTTGGCCAAGTATCCTCCTAGATTCTTCTCTAGAAAGAAGGGCTTCACAGAAATCAGAAGAACCTTCATGAGAGTCGAGAGAGGAATCTATGTTGTTGCCTACATGAAGATAAATAAAGTTGTTGACATAACACAGTTCGCTTCCAAACTCGATATTAATATAAGAAAAGAAGGAACAGCAAAGATCTGGGAGGAGGCAGTCAAGATTTACGGCGAGAAAATCACTATGACCCCACACTATGCCCGCATAGGGGATCTTCCAGTAGTTATTCTTGCGGAGAAAGGTAACTATGGATTCTTCGAGAAGCCTATACCACTAATCGAGTGGGTAGGCCAAAGAAAAGTACTCAGCAACTATTCCTACATGTTCGGAATTAAGAAACTCGATGATAAGGTTAGGCAGAAGACATTCTCACCTCGCGAAACCGCGGAAATTATAAAGACCTTAACAAAAGAAAACTACCTTTGAGTATTAACTTTCCAGAATAATTTAAAAATTTAAATAGTGTCTCAACTAATCTTTTATTTAGCGTAGCTTGCTGAATGCCACATACTGGATTAGGTGTTAATCACGCTGTGGATCATCTGGTTGGCGGTGGGAATAGGAGTTGCCTTCTTTCTTGCGTGGAACAATGGATCTAATAATGCAGCAAATGCCATAGGCACCGCGGTAGGGGCCCATATAATCTCATTGAGGAAAGCACTGGTAATAGCTGCTCTCTTCGACTTCCTTGGTGCAGTACTTTTCGGGTCATTCGTTTCGAGAACCTTGATGAGGGGTATAGTTGATGTAACACAAATAGAGGATCCGAAGGTGGTTATAGCAGGAATGATAGGTGCTTTGCTCGCTACAGGCCTTTGGGTTTTAGGGGCTTCAATACTAAAAATACCTATGTCAATAAGTCAAGGTATTGTAGGTGGTGTGATAGGTTTCGGCTTAGTTGCTCTGGGTATTCGAAGCATTGACTGGAGACTTGTCTCTACGATATTTATTTCTTGGGTAATCCTTCCCTTAGCTTCTGCCTTAATGGCGATGGCTCTGTATTTTCTTTACAGGAGAATGTTTCGGAAAGAGAGACTTATGATCCATATAGGTTGGTCGTCCGTATTTCTCTTGGTTTTTTCCACTGTTTTTCTATTAATGGTGAAGACGCTAAAACTTTCTGATATTCGTTTTGCTATAATGATCTCAGGAGTTCTCGGCGTTGTTGCTATTATTCTGTTTCTCGCATATATACTTGCCTCGCAAAGTGCTAGCTCTGCGGACAGAAGAAATAGGATTATTTACCTTCTTATGATAGTGGCTATGGCTTCTATGTCTTTCAGTCATGGAGCAAATGATGTCGCCAACTCAGCAGGACCCCTCACAGCCATATATCTCGCGCTTAAGGAAGGAATTGTTCCGTCCTCAGTAAATGTTGATCCTGTAATGCTGGTGATTTGTGCTGCAGGCATATCGATAGGTATTCTTTCTTGGGGTTCCAGGGTTGTCGGCACTATCGGTGAAGAAATAACTACCTTGACCTTCTCTTCTGCCTTCACGGCTCAGCTAGCTGCCTCCTTAACAGTACTTATTCTGACAAGGCTTGGGATGCCTGTATCAACTACGATGTCTATTGTTGGGGCTGTGTCTGGGGTAGGTTTAGCTAGAGGTATAAGAGCTGTGAATATCAGAACCCTTCTGAAAATATTTGGTGTGTGGGCTATAGCAGTGCCCGTTGTTGCAGCTGGTGCAGCAGGGATCTATACATTACTCATAATGTTTATTTAACCACCCTGCCCCCTTAGGGCAAGTGTTCTTATGTAGTCACCTGCATCCTCTGCAAAATCAGTAACATTTTCCAGAGACTGCATGAGTGATATAACCATGTAGACTACGGCCGGGTTATGTATTATCTCACCGTACTTCACAAGGGCTCGCTTACCCTTTAAGAAGACCTCATCTGTTTCCTCCTCGATTTCCTCGACTTTATGTGAGAACACCAGGGCGTCCTTGGTGTTTCCATTAATTAGTTCCCTCAATGAATTATAGAGGGCCTCAACACTCTCCACGACCTTAACACTTAGCTCTCTTATAATTTCCTTCAGCTCTGCCGGCAATTCAAGAAAGGGTATAAGGGTAAGGTCGCGAGCGGCTTCCTTAGCATATTCAGAAACTAAGTCAAGCCTTCTCACTAGTCTTGCAACTCTCTCTCGAACGTATCCTCCGTGGGCTTCTCTAAGCTCAAGCAGAATTTCTCTCCTAAGATTATCTGCAAAGGTGTCTGCTTTTATTGCGTTGGCAAGTGTTTCCATTGCCTCTCCAGTCCTCATATCACTGACGAGGTCTATTCCTTTCTTCAGCTCCTTAACTATAGCATAGACTGACTCCCCGTACCTCAGGACATGTTCAGAAAGCTCTTCACTCATTTCACAGGGTGCGGGATTACTCAAATCTTGCCCCACATACAAATAGATCGAGATATTATTAATTTCCTTGCCTAGGAAAAACCGAACTTCCTATAAATCTGTAAGGCTTTCTCCCGCAGTTCCCTCCTCTTACTTCTGAAACTCCACATGTATTTGAAGGAATAAATAACTGTAAACCAGGAGTGGAGATACATACCAAGTAAACCTAGAAATCCTTGAAGAGGAGATGGTGAGGTGTAGGCTTTCTTAGCCAAGACCTCGAGCTTAATAAACAGATAAGAAATCAAGAAAAGGTACGCTCCTATACCTGCCCACAGAAGAACGGATTCGAGTAAAGTGGGGGGAATGAGGAGTTGTGCAATCACGGCTATAAGGAGTCCTATCGGAGCTATGGCAAAGATTGTCCATGGTATGAGATCTGGAGGAAAGAGTTTACCCAGCATATAGATTCCTTCAATAAGCCCCCTCACCCTAGATCGTTGCCAGAATTTAACACCCTCATAGGTCTTCGGGACAGATACGTAAGCGACGGCTGATGGACAATATCCAAAGGTTATTCCTTTCCCTAGAGCTTGTATACTGAAGTAAAAATCATCACTTCTCGATGAAGGAACATAATTAGTGACGCTATATACATCCCTTTTAACAATTTTGTTATTTCCGGGAGCATGCCTTTTCCTAACGTAACTGAACATAAGGTGATAGGCATGATACCAGTAAAACATTTTCGACCATATCGACTCATGTCTCACAACTGTTTTACCTGAAATTACATCACCTTCGGTGCGGCAGCAACCTATCAATTCCTTAAGATAGGTGGGCTCATAGATGTTCTCCGCATCACCCCACACTATATATTTATAATTATGATCCAGGGCGTATCTTACCGCTTCAATTCTAGCAGGTCCAACACCACCTTTAACCTCTTGAACCTTGAACACTATACACGGAAATCTCTTTCTATAACGTTCACTTACCTCCCTAGAACCATCTTTGGAGTCGCCATCCATTATTAGTACATCAAAGCACTCACATATTCGGCATTCCTGCTGATTCGTTAGAGAACGTAGCGCCTGTTCTAAGCCATCCTTATTGTCCTTATTTACCAGCACAACCAGTATATCGCTCAAAAACTCACCTTATCAACGTAATAAGAAGAGTTAAAAGAAGCTTCGTCCTTTTCTGCCTATCTTTATGTGGGAGAACCCTAGATTCATTCCCTTCTTAACAAGGTCCATTATGGAAATTCTATTCAGTTCTTGAGTGTACGCCTGCTTCAACTCATGAGCGAGGTTTCTAGGCAGTCCTTTGCCTAGGAGTAGGAGACTGAACAAGGTCTTGTTCCTTAACTTGAAGAACTCAAGCTTAAATGTTAAATAAAGGAATGAATCAATAATTGATAAAACTATGACCAAAACATAGGTAGCGCTAGAAAATATGCAGTAAATTTTACGGAGCGTTTTCCTTATTCTCATAATCCTGCCTCACTTTCTTCAGCTTTACTAATCGCTTATTCCCTGCAGTCTCAATCTCGACTATACCCTTCTTCTCCAACTCCTTTAACCTACTACTGATTATCCTTCTGGAAGCACTTCCACGAATCCTTCGGATCTCCCTAGTCAGTTGGCTTATACTTAACGGTCTATCTGTAGCTACAAGAACTTCAATAATCACTTTTGATATTGGGTCATGACGACCAAGTCTTCTCTCTAACTCAACTATTTTCTGGGCCAGCCTCACTGCCTTGTATGCCGGCTGCGTATAGGTAAGGGCAAGCTCAACAGCGAGAGAAGAGACTGGATCTATTGAAAGGCTCATTATAATGTTCTCTAGCCTCTCCAATCTCTCCAAAACATTTTCCAGCAGCTCTTCAACGCTTCTTTTCCCTTTCAATATTAATACCCGTCAATGGGTGGGCTAACAGGCTACTCCTCCCTTCTTCCGCCTTCTTCTTCCCCTTCCTTCTCCTCACTAGAGGGGGTTTCCTTAACCTTCTTTAGCTCCTTAATCTTCTCCGCTAGCTCCTCGGACTTAAATCCTTTCCACTTACCTAGGCTCTCAACTAATGTACCTATTACGTTAGCTGCCTTCAGTCGCTCATCAAAGTAGGACTTCGTCATTTCCTCAACTATTTTCTTATCCATCCCAACATCAATCAGTGACTTATAGAATTCGGCAATGTCCTTACCTAGAGCTTCCCCTTTCAGCTGCTCCATAACCATAGTTAGTAGCTCTTCCAGGGGCTTCTTGAGACTCTCAATGAAGTCGGAAACCGCCTTCAATACTTCCCTAAGCTCCTCGATATCTTTCTCATCCTCATCCTCTGCCTCTATCCTTACCTTGGGTATCTTAATCCTAATTTCTTCCTCTTCCTCATCCCGTTTTCTCTTCTCTTCATCTGATGGACACATATTTCTCACCATGTTACTTTCAGGGTTCACTCTATAATTCTTTAACTTATTCAAGTGGTCAGTAAGTGGTCAAAAGATCCTTTTTACTTCACTCTTTAATTAAATCAAGTATAATTTCTTAAAGAACCATGGAGAGCAAAGGTGTGTAGAACTCCAGTATCTAGTTCAACTATTTTTTTAAGGGAGCACATGGAGTATTGTGTATGGTGATATCCTTGTCCAAGGTCGCGTTATGGGCTGGATTCATTATAGCACTAATAATTGTAGGAGTTGCCGCGTACTACGCAGGCACAATGTCTGCTCCAACCCCCACAGGAACGATAACTACACCGCCTCCCTATACTCCACCAGAGAAAGTTAGGGCCGCTTTCATATATGTGGGGCCTGTGGGTGACTTCGGTTGGACCTATGCACATGACTTAGGCAGGAGAGTTAGTGCGGAACTATTCAAGGACTGGCTAGAGACCACCTATATTGAGAGCGTTCCTGAAGGTCAAGAAAAAGAGAAAATAGAGACATTAATAAGCCAAGGCTACAACGTGATATTCACAACATCCTTCGGCTTCATGGAAGGGACACTTGATGAGGCAAAGATCCACCCTGACATAATGTTCTTCCACTGCAGTGGGTATCTAAGATATAAGAATATGGGGACCTACTTCGCCGACTTCTACCAGATATACTACCTGAACGGCCTTCTAGCAGGAGCCTTAACAAAGACCGGGCATATAGGATATATAGGAGCCTTCTTTATACCAGAAGTTACCAGACATATGAATGCCTTCGCTATAGGTGCAAAAGAGATTGGCGATAAACTCGGGAAGAACATAACCGTCTACGCTATTGAGCTAGGCGCGTGGTTCGCGCCTGATAAGGCAAGGCAGGCAGCTCAGACACTGGTAAACCAGTATGACGTCGATGTGATTGCGTTCACTGAGGACTCAACTGCAATAATTGAGTACGCTCAACAGCTCTATGAGCAGGAAGGCAAACAGATTTACGTCTTCAGTCACTACAGCCCTGGATGGGTCTACGGTAAAGACGTTGTAGTAAGCGGTCAGCTTGTTAGGTGGGAGGTTATATATGCGGACATACTAAGCAAGATTAAAGCAGGGATCTATACACCCACAAATCTAGAAAACGTTGATTACTGGTATCTCCTCAACTCTGGTGCTGTAGAGTTTGGTGGACATATATTCCCCAACGGGAGTGTAATGTACATCAATCCGAAGTTCGATAATGAGCTTAAGAGCATTATTGTCCATGACGATCTGACAGGCAGAGATGAGGACGTATATACGTACACCATGCTCAGATATGAAATAATGAAGAATGCACCAATACAGACTCCTCTACAAGCAATAGCTCCACATAAGTATGAGAACCTGACCTCCATAGAGATAGGTGGTCAGGAAGGAACTTACTACATAGCTCCACCAGTCGATCCATTCATCGGTCCTATTAGCGGCTATAAGATCTCTGACCCATCACAGAAAGTTAACATTCCTGCTGGCGTGCGCCTAGGACACGATGACCTGTGGAGTATGGACTGGTTTGTTGACTGGGTCGTCCTATTAGGCGGGTAAGGGTGATAACTTGATGGAAGAAGTACAAACACAAAAACCTTTTTTTGAGAACACGCCTGGGCTTTCTTCTGGTGAGGAGTCCCTTCCCTTTCTTTCAGCTAGGAACATAGTTAAGAAGTTCCCTGGAACACTGGCACTCGATAAAGTATCAATCGATATTTATCCCAGAGAAATACATGCTCTTCTTGGAGAAAACGGTGCAGGGAAATCCACTCTAGTCAAGATTTTCTACGGAATATATGTTCCGGATGAAGGAGACATATTTATACAGGGCAAGAAAGTTCAAATAACATATCCTAGAGATGCGATCAAGTATGGAATTTCCCTTGTTTCACAGACTCCTCAAATTATTGAGCGTCTCACGATATCGGAAAACATTATTCTAGGACTTACTAAATATGGGCTGATTTCCAGAATTAAGAATATTCATAAGTACCTGATAGAGGAAGGAGAGAAACTTGGAATAAAGATAGATCCTGAGACCGAAGTCTGGAAACTAAGCTATACGCAGAAGCAGTTGGTGGAGCTTCTCAGGGCCGTCATCTTGGGAGCTAAAGTAATTATCCTTGATGAAGCAATAACATTCCTTCCACTTATTGAAAAGAAGAAGTTCTACAAGTTTATGCGTGAATTCACCAGTAAGGGCGGAGCTGTGATACTAATCACCCATAAAATTCCTGAAGCTATTGAGGCTGCCGACAGGATTACAGTTTTGAGAAAAGGTAAAGTTATCGGGACGGTGCCGAAGAAGGAAGCAACAATTGAATCTATTCGTAAAATGATGTTTGGGGAGAGAGTAAATGAAATAACCTACGAGAGACTTCCACTCTCACAACCATTGAATGAAACACTGCTAGAAGTGAAGGATGTCTGGGTATATGGGGATTATGGTGTTTATGCTGTGCAAGGTGTTTCTCTCAAGCTAAGGCCGGGGGAAGTAATAGGAATCGCAGGCGTTGCTGGGAATGGGCAACTTGAGCTTATTCAGAGCGTTATAGGTTTGAGGAAGGTGGATAAAGGTAGGATCTTCATAAAGAGCAATGGAGAGCTTGAGGATATAACCAATAAGGGCACCGGAAGAATAAGGTCTCTCGGAGTTGGTTACATACCTGATGAGCCGTTGAAATTCGGTGTCTCGATGGATAATACGATCGAAGAGAATCTGGCAATGCTTCCCACAATCTCTAAGAGGATTATAAGATGGAGAAGAATTGCTGAGCTAGCTAAGAAGCTTATAGATGAATATCGGATAGTGACCCCATCCAGCAGAACACAGGTTAAGCTTCTTTCAGGAGGAAACTTAATGAAAGTCCTCGTATCCAGAGAGCTAGAAGTCTCTAAGAAGATGTTGATAGCCTATAACCCTACGAGAGCCTTGGACGAAGTTACAGCAATAATGGTTAGGAAGGTAATCAAGTCGAAAGCCATAAAGAAGAAAATAGGGGTTCTATTCGCATCCGAGGATCTTGATGAGGTTATGCAACTCAGTGACACTATAATGGTTATGAATTCAGGAAAAATCGTCGGGGTTTTTCCGGCTGAGAAAGCCGTAAGGGAAGAGATCGAACGGTTAATGGTGATGTAGGCATGAGAGTGGTTGTAATAAGAAGGGTTAAGCCATTACCCTTCGGAGGAATAATTATTCCATTAATCTCAATCATTATCGGGATCCTTCTCTCAGCTTTAGTTCTTTACGGGGTAGGAGTTCCCCCAGACATCTACTTCTCCACTATCGCAACCTCTTTCTTGTCCCCACAAATACTCAGGTCTTTCGTTCTCCTGACCGCGCTGGGAGCAGCCTTAATTCTGTCCTTCTCGGGAGCTGTATGGAACATTGGTGCTGAAGGTCAGATGATTTGGGGGATGATTGGCGCAGGATATATAGGTGTGTTCGTAGCTGCATCATCCTATTACATAAGTCCCTCTGAACTCCCAATATACCAAGCTATGCCTGGAGTTATGATTCTGGATGCTAGCCCAACGAAGCCTGTTATTTCAGTTCTTCACATGGCGCCTCCTCTTGGGCAGGCCCTCATGATACTTGTCGCCATACTTTTAGGAGGTTTATGGGCACTCATAGCAGGGTCGCTGAAAGCTTTTCTGGAGATCGATGAGGTTGCTTCCACACTAATTCTTAACTATATTGCCTACTTCTCATTCAACTACTTAGTTTCGGAACCTCTCAGAGGATTAAGTGTTCAAGCGAAACAGTTCCTGAGAACAGACGCGCTACATTATGCACTAAGGTTTGTGAGAATACCTGTTCCAGGGACCACAGTAACCTATATGGAAGTTGCTTTAGCCGTAGGTGTATTCATTATAGTGTGGTTTCTGCTAAAATACACAACCCTTGGCCTAAGGCTTAAGATACTTGGTTCGAATCCTAATGCTTTGAAGGCTGCAGGTGTTAGTACTAGGAAATATATAATCATTGCCCTTACTCTAAGCGGTTTAATAGCAGGATCTGTTGGTGCCATGATATTCGGCGCCAATTTCTATAGATTAGAGAAGATAGACAACATTGTGACACCACCAACCCAGAATATGGGATATACTGCAATTCTGGTCTCATGGCTCTCAATGCTTGATATCAGAGCAGTTCCCGTATCTGCATACATAGTGGCGGCATTGATGCAGGCAGGGTCTGAACTACAGGCGCGTTTAGGTACTGGTGGTGTTAGCGGAATAGTTAGTGGCTCCGCAATCACATATACACTCATAGGATTCGTGCTTATCACGTTCACTATTCTGAGGGTCTTCACCGAATATGAGCTTAAATTTGTGAGAGGTGAGAAGAGTGGCGAGTGAGATCCAGGTAATAATCGATATAATTCTTGCCGCAAGTCCTGCATTCGCCACCTACTACCTCGCGGCTTTGGGCCACGGAATATTCGAGAAGTCTGGAGTCCTGAATCTTGCAATTGACGGTGTCTTCACTCTTGGTGTGGCGATAGCCTTCGCCGTCACAGCTGTTTCAGGAAATCCTAATCTCGGTCTTATAGCAGCTATAGCGTCTGCCTCAGCATTCGGCCTCTTAATAGCCTACCTAACAATTAAGCTTCCCATAAGCCATGGGGCTATAGGACTATCCATAATGTTTGTGGGTTATGGATTAGCCTCCCTTGTTGGGGTACCTGTTAGAAGAGTTAATCCCTCAGCAAATTGGTATCCTATGGATGACCTGTTCTGGCTTTCTCTGATCGTAGGATCGATTGCTATAGGTATACTTATTCATTACATGCTTAGTCGAACTAAGCTTGGAGCAGCAATAAGGGCAACTGGCGAGAATCCTCATGCTGCTTCTTCCCTAGGTATTAGTGTAATGAAAATCAGATTAATCTCTGGAATGCTGGGATATGCATTAATAGGTGCAGGAAGCGCCTTATTCGTTCTAGCCTACACACAGTCCTGGACAGAAGGTACGGGTATGGGCCACGGATGGATCGCTTTCGCCGTCTCTCTCTCAGCTGGTAGAGATCCCATAGTGACTATGCTGGCCTCTACGGTATTTGCGGCCCTTCTTAAATACCAATACAACATCCAAGCCGCACTCAAAATATCTCCCCATATAACTAACATGATCCCGTTCGTCGCAGCTTTAGCTGCCATGGTAATATTCATGGTAACTCCTCTTCACAGAAAACTGGCGCCTCCGAAATCGTTAGGGAAAAGATACTTCAAGGAAGAACGTACTGTGTAACCTCACTATTTTCCCCTACATATATCCTTTGAGATAGGTGACAGAAGCTCCCCTATTTTCTGCAGATCAATTATCCCTGAAGCCGAAATTGAAGGAACGGTGAAAACCGCAAATATCTTCTCACCCGAGGGAGTTTTATGAACTACCACCATTGTTCTTTTCTTACCACCCCCTTCACCGATAACTCCTTCAAGTACCCTGACACCTCCCTTATCCTCCCTCAGTTTGAATCCCTTCCTCTTAGCCAAGTATTCAATAAGTATAGTGTCAGCGGACTCAGTAACATCTGAGGCTTCTAAAACACAGACATGCTTACTTAAAGACTCAGATTTACACATAAATCCTTCACAAAACCTAACTTCCTCTGGAAGATTCAGTCTTTTAGGTGAAATCAACTCCCTATAAAAAAGGACTAATGAAGCGACAACAATTACTATTCCTAAAACAGCCCCAAACCTGAAATACGAGATCCAACCCCGCTCCACTTTAAACTCAATGAGACATTCCTCACCCCCCGCCACATTAAACCTGTATAAGCCAGTCGACAATACAACTATAATAGAGGATTCCCGTGATAAGGTATACGAATAACCATCCCCAACCTCCTTGAAGAATACCTCACATTGAGGAGTAAGTAGAGACACGATAGTACCTCTGGATATGTTATATACATCGCCAGCATGAACCTCTAATCTGCTCGTTATGTAACCCCGCGACATAGAAAAATAAACTGAAAAAGCAAGTAGCAAAATCCCAAGCGCAATCACCATCAGGAGCTTATGCGTCTTCCTCATGTCTCTCAATTCTATGGCTAACTCACATTTAATTAATGTATTTTTTAAACTGGCATGCAATTTCCTCAAAATCAGAATAGTTTTACAAAGCTTTTTATTCGCAACTTACCCATAAGGAATACCATTCTAATCGAATATTTAAATAAATCTGTAGTTATTTCTTTCCAATAACGTAAATATAACTTTTAAATTCTGTACCGAGAAATTAAAGGGAATAATATTGAAGAGTTATGAGGAATTAACGGAAAAGGAGTTGTTAGAGAGATTAAGAGCATACATGACTTTCAGGAGATACCTTAATCCGTCCATTATAGACTTCATTGACCAAGTTCAGAGCTATGAATACATCCCCCAAATAACAAAGGTAGCAGAGGATATGGGGGTTCACGCATCAACTGTCTGGAAATTCATGAACTTCCTTAAAAATAAAGGTCTGAGATTTCTCGGAATAATTGATCTGTCTCGAATTAACGCTGAAGAGATAACACTCATATTCGATAACTATATCCCTTATGATGAAGTATTTAAAGGACTCCTACGTGAATATGCTCCTCTTTTACCTGTCGGCACCTATCTCAAATACATTGTTCCTAAAGGGTCGAGCGAGGCATTCCTCAATGAGCTCATCACACGCTTTCCTAAGGAGCCTAGAACAGTCCTCAGGATGACATATACACACACAGGTAAGCCCAATTTAAAGAAATACTTCGACATTTCTTCCAAAGAAATAATAATTGATTGGGATGAAATCTATGAGTCAATTAAGACCTCTCCCAAGGAATCTGTTCCGAAGGAGGTAAGACGAAAAACAAGGTTCGATATCATCGATCTGTTTATTCTAAGGAAGCTTGAGGTTTCACCACTAGATAGCTTAAGAAAAATTACGGAAGAGCTGAACAAGCAACTCAACCCGGTAACCCCAATTAATTACATTCGTGTGCTCCGCCACTACAAGAACCATATTGAGGCTCGAGGAGTTGTGAGGGGTGTCAAAATAGACCCTACGCCACTCTACCCAATAGATACGCTACCAACTAAAATAATGATTTCAGGAAATCCTGCAGAACTCCTTAGAATAATTAAGGTCTTGACTACACATCCCTATATTCCAGAAGCATCTCTGAACTCTTCGGATAACGTAGGACTTCTTTCAGCATATATCCCGTTAAGTGACGCTTTCGAGTTCAGCTTATTTCTGGAAAGGCTTAAGGAAGGTGGATTCATACGGGATTGGAAGGCTTTCTATTTTGACTATCAGAGGCATAGACGTCTCGCGTTATCATTACATCTCCATGGCGACTCGGTAAGTAATGTGTTACGACTAGATGAAAGTAGCCTCCTAGTGGAGGAAATAACCACACATCTTACTTTGCCTTCCTTAGATCAATTAATGAGAACCAGAAAGAACCGTAGAAAGGGAACTTCTTAAAAGTCCTTATGCAAAAATAATTGTAGTTTTATTATTCACCCCCTCTAAATATTTACCCGGTCGGGTGAAACAGTGATGAACACCATTCCCAGATTACCTACGATTGATGATGTTGAGCTAAGAGAAAAGAAAGTGTTGATAAGGGTGGACTTCAACTCCCCTATTTCGAGGGATGGAGAAATATTGGATGATTCAAGGATCAAGGCACATATACCTACTCTTAAGAAGCTTCTAGATCTTAACAACTCTATCGTGATTTTGAGTCATCAGGGCAGACCTGGAGGCAGGGATTTCATTTCTCTTAGGCCTCATGCGCAACTTCTATCTCAGTTCCTGGACATGGAGGTAAAGTTTGTGGAAGATGTAATCGGGCCTACAGCACTTAATGAGATAAAGGAACTTAAAAATGGGGAAATCCTGCTCCTAGATAACGTGAGAATAATCTCTGAAGAGATTATTGAGGCATCTCCAGATATTCAGAAGCAAACACTTCTCGTGAGAAGACTCTCCCCTCTCTTTGATTATTTCATATTTGACGCATTCGCTACAGCCCACAGATCCCAGCCATCTATAATTGGCTTCCCTTTAGTGATGCCTTCAGTAATAGGGTCTGTGATGGAGAAGGAACTGAATGCTTTAGCTAGGGTGCTGAATAGTTCGGAGCCTCCAAGAATATTTGTTTTAGGGGGAGCTAAAGTATGGGACACCATAAAAATCATAGAATATCTCAACAGAAGAAAACTTGCAGATAGGATCCTGACTACTGGACTTGTTGGCTTAACTTTCCATGTAGCTAAGGGAGGCGGTGTTCAGCCATCAGTACTTAAATTCCTCGAGGAAATGGGCCTTACCTCACTAATCCCAAGAGCCAGGAGAGTTGTCCTTTCAGCAGCACCGATCGACACTCCATACGATTTAAGAGTTCTGAAAGAGGATGGAAGTGTTGCTGAGGAGCCGATACCTTACGTTGATGGGAAGCCTATGGATATAGGGAGCTACACAACAAATATGTATTCTGAACTCATAAAAGAGGCCAAAGTAGTTGTGATGAGAGGGCCCGCTGGTTATGTTGAGGATCCGAGATTCAGGAAGGGGACAGAGGAGCTTCTCCGGGCTGCTATAGAGAGCCCTGCATTCATTGTTATTGGAGGCGGGCACTTAGGCGCTATGCTGAAAGGTGTGAAGACAGGGGGTATGCATGTTTCTACGGGAGGTGGAGCATTACTTCTTGCACTCTCGGGTGAGCCTCTGCCTGCAGTGCTAGCACTTAAGGAGTCCGCTAAAAAGTTTCTTGGGTGGAAATATGAAGATTAAGGTAGGAGTAAACGGATATGGAACAATAGGGAAAAGAGTTGCTTGGGCAGTAATGAAACAGCCAGATATGGAACTTGTGGGGGTAGTTAAAAGAAAACCTAACTGGGAAGTCTTATCTGCGGTAAAGAAAGGAATCCCTGTCTATACCCTGGAAGAATCCGTCAGAGACTTTGAGAGGAGAGGCATAGATATTGAAGGCACCTTAGATGAACTGTTATCTAAAGTTGATGTTATAGTTGACTCCACCCCTGGAGGTGTTGGGAAGACCTATAAAGAGGTCTACAGAAAGGCAGAGGTTAAGGCTATATTTCAAGGAGGAGAAAAAAGTGATATTGCCGAAGTAAGTTTCAACTCATTCGTTAATTACAGAGAAGCATTAAGAAAACAGTTTGTCAGGGTGGTGTCATGTAATACAACAGGACTTGTAAGAATAATTCACTCACTCTCTGAGGCGGGAACTATACGAAAAATTAGAGGAGTGATTGTGAGGAGGGGTGCTGATCCAAAGGAAATTAAGAAGGGTCCTATTGATGCATTAATCCTTAATCCAGCAAAACCGCCATCCCATCACGCTATTGACGTGAAAACGGTGATGGGTGAATTAGATATCATTACGTATGCTGTGGTTGCCCCAACAACTCTAGCTCATTTACACTATCTTCTTGTAGAGTTCAAAGAGCCTAAGAATCGTGAAGAGATCCTTAAGCATATATCAAACAATTCTAGAGTAGTAATAGTTAATGGAGATCTCTTGAAATCAACTGTCGAGGTAAGAGAACTAGCTAAGGATATGGGCAGACCCAACGGAGACGTATACGAGAATGTTATCTGGGAGGACAGTATATGGGTTAATAACAAGGAGGTTATGCTGGCTTACGCTGTTCATCAAGAAGCAATAGTTGTACCGGAGAATATTGATGCTATTAGAGCAGTCACAGGAGTTATTGAGGATCCCCAGGAATCGATAAAAATAACTAATAATACACTAGGTATAAAGGGGTGGATATGATGGCATACATAAGAGAACCAACCTATGAAATAAGCTACTTCTTCAGGAAAGTTCTTGTGCCTCTCGACGGATCCACTTCGAGCATGAAAGCTATTGAGGTGGCCATTGACTTTGCTAAACGTTACGGATCAAAGATCACTGCCTTAATTGTGGACGACGGATCAATAAAGGATATCGAGGGAATAAAACGGATAGTTAATGAAAAAGCTAGGAAAGCAGGGATAACAATGAAAATAAAGGTGGAGAATATTGATACTAGTCTACAGTCAACACCCAGTAAAATAATGGCGGAAGCCCATGAGGAAAGCTATGACCTCATCATATTGTCTGCTAGAGGGAAGACTGCCAATCCAGATCTTCTACTGGGATCGGTAGCCTTATCTATAATTGTGAATACGCAAACCTCGGTTCTTTTACTGAGATAAAGGTAATACTTAACACTATCAGTATTCTCCAAGTGGTAATAGTAGATCCCTCAAGCTACCTGTAGGTACTATTTTACTGGAGGACACATAATCACTGAGTGGTGAAGTTATGAGAAATGCCTGCTGCGCTGTTCACATAGTTAGGAGATTCCTTAACCGCGATCTACAATCGCTTGAAGACAGGATAGCGGCACAGAAACTAATATATTTGGTTCAAAAAGTTGCGGGTCTTGACCTCGGCTACTCATTCATGTGGTATTCAAAAGGCCCATATTCGAGGGCATTGGCCAAGGATCTGCGAATGGAATTCAGGGAATGCGAGTGCCTAACACCCAATCAAGAAGCAATAATATCATCATTAATGAATCTACTAAGAGAAAGTGCATTACCGCTACCTAAGGCACTAGAGATAGCGGCATCATACTTAATGCTTAAGGAAGATGTGTACCCAAAACCCAGTGATCCTATGAGGGAGTTACTTATGAGGAAACCATACTTGAAAGAAAATGATGTAAAGCTAGTGATTAATTCTTTAAATTCATATTTAACGAGTCTAAATTAAGCTTAATTAACCATCGGTGATGAATTAACGGTGTAGGAATGATTAAATACGTCTTCGACGAGGTACACGGCTACATATCTCTGCGGGGAGTTTCACTCAAGATTGTGGATACGCCTACGTTTCAGAGGCTGAGAAGGATCAAGCAACTGGCGCAAGCATGGTTCGTTTATCCGGGTGCTGTCCATACAAGGTTCTCTCACTCACTAGGCGTGATGCATCTAATGAATCGCGTAGTGGATAAATTCATTAAGGATGGGCGAATCAGAAGAGATGATAAGGATCTATTAATAACTGCAGCCCTACTCCATGATATTGGGCATACCCCCTACTCACATGCTATAGAGGCTTTCTTTAATATGAAGTATAGATTGAAACACGAAGAAATCAGCTCTTGGATAATTACTGAGGATCCCCATATAAGGGACATACTCAGTTATTATGGGATTGAACCCCATGAAGTGGCTGCCATTGTTCTGGGAAGACATAGAGAGGAAAGCTTCAATATGCTGATGAGCAGCGATATGGATGTTGACAGATTAGATTACCTCCCCAGAGATGCTCTGCACAGCGGAGTGAAGTATGGGGTAATAGATCTAGAACGTATAGTGCAGACTATAACGTTGGATAGCGACAACCGCATCGCCATACCTCAGAAAGCTGTTCAGGCTGCAGAATCCTTCTATATTGCTAGGATCCACATGTACAGATCCCTATATTACCATAAAACAATCGCAGGATATCAAATGTTAGTACAAGAAATCTATAAACTTATGACACAAGAGAAGGAAGTGAAGGAGTACCTCCAGCCTTTCGATTCACCTGAAGGTATAAGGAACGCAATAAGAGCAGGGAAAATATTCCTCTGGGACGATTTCTATATTGGCGGATTAATGAACTTCGTTATCAGCAGAAGACTGGGGAGTGAGGTTCTAAGGGAACTTATAAGGCTCTATTTAGAACGAAGTGGTTATAGAACTATCTATGAATGGATGGGATTCGGGAATAAGTATCCTCTCCCTGCCAAGATAATCTCGTCATTAGAAGAACTCTCGAAGGAATCCATAAGCAGGACAGGAAATGACCACACGATAAAGACCTATGCTGAAACAGTACCTATAATCACTGAAGGTGCGGAAGTCCGCATAATTTACCCCGGAGGCTCTATTCCAATAACTCAATATCAGGGCTCCCTCATAAGAAAGCTTCCAGAAGCTATGGGGCTCGTAAGGGTATATTCGCTTCCAGTAGCAGAAAAGATGGCTAAGGAACTGGTATCAAAGTTCCTTAGCCATAACATAAGCATCTGAACCGTCTGGATAGTAATTACTTTTAGTACCCTGCAATCTATAATTGAATTTTCTGTAGAGTCCCATTGCCTCCCTATTAGTTGTAGAGACCTCGAGAAATACCCGCTTAACACCTAAAGACCTGTAGACTTCCTCTATAGCCTCCAGTAGAGCAGACCCAACGCCTCGCCCTCGATATTGTGGATGCACAGCAATCGACATTATGTGTCCTTCACCGCTATCTGTTATTGAACCCGTAATGTATCCTGCAATTCTTCCCTCACATACAGCCACAAGAAACAGCTTGGGGAAAAGAATTAGAAGACCAGTAAATGCTTCTAAGGAATAGGGATAAGGGAAAGACTTAAGCTCTATAAGATAAATATCCCGCAGATCAGATCTCCTTGCCTCTCTAATCACGCAATCCATAACTTATTCCTTCACCTCCTCCTTCTCCACAGAGCCATAACTTCATCCTCCACGTAGGGATCCTTCAATTCCTTCTTTATTTTACCTCCCTCAATTATTCTAGTGAGCACATCCCCATCCTTCTGACGAACCTCACCTATGACAGCTACATTAACTCCTAGCGATTTAAGAAGACGCAGTGCTTCATCAACAATCTCTGGCGGGACAGTTGCGATTAAAGTGCCTGAAGAAAGCATTCTTAAAGGACTAATCCCCAGCGCGTCACATAGTTTAAGTGTGAGGGGATGTATGGGAACGTTGCTCACTGAAAGATCTATAGTGACCCCTGACGCTGCAGCGATTTCAAGCACACCTCCAATGATCCCTCCCTCAGTAGGATCATGCATAGAGTTAGGTATACCCATTTTAGCTAAGAGATATGCCTCCTCTATAACACTCACCATATCTATGAGATCCTTTGCTTCCTCTATTACCGAAGCTTCCACACCTTGCTCAAGTAACCAATCGGTGAAATCCGAAGCAAGAATTGCTGTTCCCTCTATACCTGCATATTTAGTCATTATTACTACGTCACCGGGCTTCGCTCCTCCCGTTTTCACGATCTTCTCTCTATTAGTAAAGCCGAAGGCCGTAGAGATCACTATAGGATGATTTACTGCTGAAGTGTACTCAGTATGCCCACCTATTATTACGGCGTTAATTCTCCCAGCAGCTTTCCTCATACCACCGATGATTCGGTTTAGTACCTCATCTTTTTCCGAATCTTCAGGGAGAAGAATTGTTGTTGTATAGTACTTCGGTCTAGCTCCTGAAACGGCAATGTCATTCCCTGGAATAATTATACTCAGTTCACCCAAGTATTGGAGAGCTCCAGAAATAGGGTCAGAGTGTACAACGAGAACATCCTCTCCGTTGAGGGTGAGAACAGCTGCATCCTCACCAACTAAGGGACCAATAATCACTCTCTTATCGCGAGTAGGTAGTTTACCTAGAACAACTCTTTCCAGAAGCTTCGGATGCAGCTTAGTTACCGTCCTTCACCCCGATCTTTTTAATAATTCAATATAGGAATAAATAATGTTGTGAGCCGTTGGGATTAACTCCCGCACTCTTCTTCTCTTCACCCACACAATCCTTCCTGTTCTCTTATCAACTCCCCGCTTTAAGTAAGTCTCCCACACAAGCAAAGTACCTGCAAACGCCCATGCTTCACTCTCCCTCAGGTAGCCCTCCATCTCTAGACGCTTAAACATTTCCCCGAAAGAAGGCGTGCTCTTCCCTCTCTTCCTAAATTGGGTGTGATACAATGCTGACAGGTAGTTATTCATTCCTACTCTAACTCTATAAAGGAAATACGGAATTACCTCTTTAGGCTTTACAGTGATAACTCTCCCGTCAAAGTACAAGGTCTCACCTGTTTCTCTCGCTACCTCTGAAGAAGTTAGTGCAGATATAACGGAAGATATTTTGACTGCCCTATTGCCGTAAATGTTATGTGTAAACAAGTAATTGATCTCATCAGATATTATGAGAGCCATGGCCGAACGGTATGTTTCCATAACAGTCTTAGCGGCATTAATTAAGACTCTATGAATCAACTCGTCCCTAGGATATTTATAGGTAGTAAGCTTTTTAGAGAAACCTACCCCGTCGCATCTCACCACGAATGGGGGCTTAATTAAGAGAATTTCTAACTCCTTCCCCGAGAAATAATGCTCAAGAACTCTAGGATTTATCTTTTCGTAAGTGCCAGCAAGTTCTCTATGAATACTTCCACTGTCCATATCTTTCCTAGTTGGATTAGAGAAAATAAATTAAATTTCCTGATAAGGTAACTCACCCTAGAATTCAGGGAGGCACACAATGAAAAATAAGGATAGAATTCGGGAAGAAATCTGGAGGCGGCTTGAGGAAGCAAATGTAGGACGTTTTCCTAAACCTCTCAAAGGTAGGATCCCAAACTTTGTTGGAGCTGAAAAAGCGGCAAAGAAATTACAGGAATTGAAGGTTTTTCAT
>CAYOJG010000005.1:0-63966 GCA_964404265.1 uncultured Desulfurococcaceae archaeon
TTGCGGAGTTTTCGCGCCTGGTGCACCCCGTAGGGCCTGGGCCCTTGTCTCAGGGCCCATCTGGGGGCTCCCGCTCTCACGGCCCCTACCCGTTATAGGCTTGGCGGGCCCTTACCCCGCCAACAACCTGATGGGCCGTGGCCCCATCCTCGGGCGGCGTTGCGGACATCCCCGCAACACCCTTTCGGTGGAGAACCCTTCCAGGAATCTCCACCTATCGGGGATTGCTCCCAGTTTCCCGGGACTATCCCCGTCCCGAGGGTAGGTTAGCCACGTGTTACTCAGCCGTTCGCCACGCCCCGGTTACCGGGGCGTGCGACTCCCATGGCTTAGCCCCACCCCGATAGCGATCGGGTCCGGCAGGATCAACCGGAATCGCGGCCGCAGGCCGCGGAGCGTAGGGAGCCTGCTTAATACGTGGCCCGAAGCGACCCCTGTCAGATCCGAATGTGCTGGGGTTAGAGCCCCAGCTTATTCGGACCCCCATCACGACCTCTGTAACTGTAAGCGCTCAATCAATGTCGCCGCGGTCGGAGGGCGGTTCTTCACTCCCGGGGCTATGCCCCGCGTCCGACCCAGCCGCCGCCAGAGACCGCGGCATATATTGTTACTGCGAGCGCCAGTTTAATCCTTACTACAAACTACTTATAAGTTCTTAGGTCGGTCGAGCCTTACTTAACAGAGTATTTACCGGGTGTAGTTTCTGAGTATTACCTCTTTTTGTATAAAGGAAAATCAATATTTTGTATAAAGCATGGATATCCGAAAACACGTTAAGGATGATGCATTCTAGATAACGGTGGTTCAGGTGATGATCGGGATTACGGATAGGTCTGCCTTAATAGTTGTTGATATGCAGAGGGATTTCTGTGAGGGAGGAGCTCTCCCCGTTAAGGGTTGCTCCTCCCTAGTGCCTGTGATTAATAGTTACATAGATATCTTCAGGGGTTTAGGTAGGTTAGTGATTGCTAGTAGGGACTGGCACCCTCCGAACCATTCCTCGTTCAAGGAGTTCGGCGGTCCATGGCCTCCCCACTGCGTGCAGGGGAGTGAGGGGGCGGAGTTCCATCCTGAGTTGAGGCTGCCTCCCGACGCGGTCATTATTTCGAAGGCTGACACGCCTGAGAAGGAGGCTTATTCAGCCTTCGATAACACGGAACTCCACTACATACTGACGAAGGCGGGTGTTAGGAGGGTTTTTGTATGCGGTGTAGCGACGGATTACTGCGTTAAGCACACCGCGAAGGACGCTCTCGAGCTGGGTTATGAGGTGGTTATTCTGAGGGATGCTGTAGCTGCCGTAGATCCTGCTGAAGGGGAGAAGGTTTTGAGGGAGCTTGTTAAGGCGGGGGCCGTGGTGGCTTCTTCGGGTGATATCCTTAAGTAGGTGCTGGGTTAATGCTTGCGTACAGGATGCCGGAACGGCTTAGGCCGAGGCTGGCGGCCGGCTTCGGAATGATTATTGAGGGTGAGGATGAGAAGGTTCTGAGCAGGGCTAAGGACATTCTCAGGGGGTGTAGAGGCGTTATCGCTGTAGGTGACGTGGTGTGTGCGTCACTGCATAAGCATGTGGGGCGGGTTGGGTGCATTATTGATGGGAGAACCCTTAGGAAGGAGGTGGGTGTGGAAACCCCTCCACATGCATTCCCAATTCTCAGGGCTAGGAACCCGCGGTCTCACATAACGAGTGAGGCATGGGCCGCGGTTAAGGAGCTTTTGAGGCTTATGGAGCAAGGGAATTTCCCTGCCTTAATCATTAGTGGGGAGGAGGACCTCCTAGTAATACCGACAGTAATTAACGCGCCGGAAGGGTACTGCATAGTTTACGGGATGCCTGGAAAGGGCATAGGTGTGGTAAGGGTTGACGAGAGTGTCAGGGAGGAGGCGTCAAGAATTCTGGAGGGCTTCGAACCTGTTGAGCTGCCTGACTAGCTCCGTGACTTCGCGCCGAGTAAGCCGAGAAGGATGCCTGCGACGGCAGCTATAACCACTACCCCCACAACCACTATGATGTCTGACAACCATCCCTGAGTAAGCCAGTTACCTATGCTTGGGAACTCACTTCCTGAACCTCCAGTCGTTTGTGTGGGGGTCGTTGTCGTCGTAGATGTCGGGGTCTGAGTCGTGACCACAGCCTTCTTCCCGCCTGAGATCACCATGTACCAGAGGGTGTTGGTAAGTGCTAGGTCATAATAATAGATCGCTGTCCCGTCATCCACACCCCTCAGCGAGTCGGCCCTCTCGATATAGGAGAGCGCTGCTGTAGGCATAAACCCAGAGGATATTGCTTCACCTGCTGCGGTGAGGGCCACCTCCCTAAGCCTGTCAGCAACGTTGCCTAGGTCGGTAGTGAACACCATGTTGAGGAGTGCTGAGGAAAGTGCTGAAGCCCTTAAAGCATAGGCAAGGGCTGCTACGGGGTCCTTATGTACTAGTAGGGAAGCCTCCTCACTCATCTCCAGAATGTCCCTAACGGTTGAGGATGTGTAGGAGCTTCCGACAAGGGACTCTATGTATGAGGCCGAGGTTTTAGAGAAGTATGCGAGCAGTGAAGCGTACTTATCCAGCCTTGATGAACCAACAACAATACCAGAGGGAGACACAGCCTCATACATCTCCCTCCAATCCATAACTGTTCTGGCCCTGTAGTAGGTGTAGGCCGCGCTGTATACTGTTCCCGCATTCAGTACCTGCTCAGGGAGCTCGTGCAGGGATTCATTTGCTTCCAACGCCCTCATAGCTATCTCGACCGCTATGCTTAGCTTCGCCACATCAGTGTTCTGCATCACGTCCTCCCTAACCTCGGAATAGGTTCTTAATGCCTCATCAACCTCCGCGCTCACATTCTGAAGTATGTCGGAGTACTTCAGGTCGCCGGCAGCTATCGCCGCTATCCAGTATGCTGTTGTTGCGTTGATTAAGGCGGCGAAAAGATCTGAGGCTGCAGAGTAGTACTTCCCGGAACTTATGTCTGAGGAGCTCCTTATGTAGTGAGTCCTAGCCCCCCTCAGGTAGGCAGTCACTAATACCGAAACCTCCGGAGCTTTAAGGGCTTCAGACTCCGCCTTAACCTTCATCTCAAGGTAGCTTTCCCTAGTGCTGTTTATCCATCCCTTAACGACGTTGAGGGCTTCAGGGCTGAGGCGGGCCTCTGCCTTAGGCGCCCTAGAAATATTTATTCCGAACCATGCCAAGGCGTCGTAAATGGTTGAAACCTCAACAACCTTAATACCTTTCTCCTCACCCAGCTTAACAACGTCCACGTTCCTCCTCTCAGCAAGGCTGTAGGAAATCCTCTGACCTGCAGGAATAAGCATGACTTTAGCGCCTACGTCGGCGGCGGCCTGAAGCTTCTCAGGAATCCCTCCGACAGGCCCGATTGTTGTGTCAGGCATTATCATGCCTGTCTCAACAACGGAGTCGTTAAGGGGCTTATTCAGTAGGGCAGCAACTATCGCGACAGTCATGGCTGCGCCTGCTGAAGGGCCTCCGACAATGGTTGAGTTAGATCTCACACTAATGAAGTAGTTGTATGAGTAGTAATCCTTCCCCGCCACGTAACACGCTACGAGGGCTGCGAGGCGGGCCGAAGCCTGCATATCCACCTCGGAGAGAGGTTCCGTAGAGATGTAAACCATCCCGCTGCCGTTAGTTACCGTGACCTCAAGCTCTGTGGCCACACCGAAGTACTTCCCTCCTGCCTCACCGACGGCAAGTATATGCATTTTCCGCGTGACACCGCCGCTGAGGGGTGTTGATGACGCAGCCGCGTTCGCAGGAATAAGCGAAATAACTATGATGGCGAACAGCACTACCCATCCTGCCCTCACCGTCGACGTCTTAGCCACCTCAAGCACCGTAAAGACTAATCACCCCAGTAAATTAAGTATTTCATGGTACAGATGCTGGTGATTATTGAGAATCTGGAGGAGTGTCCGTCGCCCTGGCTCATGAGTGAGTACAGGTATGTGGCCGATCTGTTCAACAATGAAGTAATTTTCACGAATGTTAAGGGGAAAATGAGGAAAGCCCTGGAAGGGTTGGGGAAGGTGCATGAGATAGGCTTCGACATTCTGGCCGACGGCTTAAGCCTAAGGAAAGTCATCATTCTCGATCCTTCCGCAGGGGAGGAGCTGACGCATCAGGACCTGAGGGATGCTGACGCCGTAGTTATTGGCG
The DNA here is from genome assembly GCA_964404265.1 of uncultured Desulfurococcaceae archaeon. GTDB lineage: Archaea > Thermoproteota > Thermoprotei_A > Sulfolobales > NBVN01 > CAZFVC01. Next base: position 4,180 of record CAYOJG010000005.1, read on the forward strand.
GGATTATGGGTGACTACCCGCCTAAGGAGAGAACCAAGACAATGATAACGAGCCGCCTCCCTCGCGGAATACCTAGGAACCTGGGGAAGAAGCAGCTTACTATTGCGGGGGCTGCCTACGTACTCAAGAAGATTATGGAGGGAAGGAAGCTTAATGAGCTAGAGATTAGGGAAGGCCTCACATACACTTTAAGGCTGGGCGGGGCTGAACTAGTTATTGAGCTTCCCTACGCTTTCCCCTACGAGGGAGGGGAACCTGTCCTCCCACCTAACTACCTCGAAGTAGTTGCGTTAAGGAGCGTGTATTATGAGGGGGCAGAGGAGTGTTAGCTCGGGGAGTAATGGCTGCATATATTAAACACTGTGGAGGCAGCCTCCCTGAGCCTATGGGATATGGCCACCCACAGCCCTCCCTCAGAAGGTAGGGAGAGAGCGATAATTCCGTCGCCTCTTAAACCTTCAGCCTCCCTCAACACTCTGAAAAGCCTCCTACCCACCTCAAGCGGTTCCTCCCTACTTCCCAAGGAAATGACCTGAGTGAAGCACTCCTTAACCGCCCCCATCACCTCATCAACCACTAGAACGACGGGATCTGTGAAGCCGAGCTCTCCGCAGGCCTCCTTAAGGACTTCGCAGACGTCCCTACCTTCCCAGCACTCAATAACTGCGAGAGGTTTACCCGGCCTGTACCTAGGGGCCTCACTCCTAGGTGCCGCGGAAATAACTACCTCCCTCCCCAGAACCTTAACTATCTCCTCAACCGGTACGGCGCCCGGCCGGAGAACACGCGGTGGATCCGTGGTGAGGTCAAGCACGGTTGACTCTATCCCTATTAATGTTTCTCCCCCGTCAACCACCGCATCTATTAGTTGACCTAAGTCATCCATTACATGGCTCGGTAGTGTGGGTGAGGGCCTACCCGACCTATTGGCTGAGGGGGCCACCACAGGGCGGTCAAGCATCGAGATTATTGTCTCAGCCACCCTATGGGCCGGCCACCTAACCCCAACCTTCCCCCCTCCACCAGTCACTTCCTTAGGTACCCACCCGGCCTTAGGGAGAACTATGGTGAGGGGACCAGGCCAGAAAACTTCCGCAAGCCTGTACGCATCCTCAGGAACCTCATGAACACACTTAAGAAACATCTCCATCCCGGAGACGTGAAGTATGAGAGGCTGATTCCTCGGCCTCCCCTTAACTTCATACACCCTGGAAACGGCTACCGGGTTTGATGCGTCTGCACCCAACCCGTAAACAGTTTCCGTAGGGAAAGCAACCAGGCCCCCTTCTGCAAGGATCTCGACAGCCTCCCGAAGCCCTTCCTCAGTAGGCCTCAGCAGCTTCGCCATGGCTCCTCCGCATCTATATAACCCCTCAACGTATAAAGATGTGGTGTGATGTGACGCATCCTTCCTGATAAGTGATGAGTACGAATCCCCCTGATCAGCACTCCTTATACACATCAACCCTGTAAACGTATTTGTGGGGGGCGTAGTCCAGAACCCTCAGAACTTCCCTCACCCGCAGCCCCCGCACATCCCCAGCAGCATCCTGCACTAAACTCACCGCCTCCTCCGCACTTCCGGCAACTGTGTAGAGATGGATCACTCCCCCACACCTGAGTTTACGGGAGGCCTTACCCAGAAAGTTGATTGCTCCGTGAGGCAGATTCATGATTATCCTATGGAAGAACCCGTCCTTAACGGCTTCAAGGAATACGGAGGCATCCCCGCATACGGCCTGAACCTTACCGCGGAGTCCTCGATTGATCTGCAGGGATCTCAAAAGGCACGTTATCGCGTGGGGATTTATATCAACTGCATAGATAACTACCTCCCTCCTCAACGCCGCTATCTGCAGGGTGAAGGGACCCACCCCGCAGAATAAGTCCGCCACGGCCTCACCATCCCTAACCATCCTAGCAACCCTAACATGCTCCTCCGACAGGGAGGGGTTGAAGTAAGTTTTCTCCACGTCCACACATATGCTTACCCCGTACTCCCTATGTATGGTTGAGGTCTTCGGCTCTCCAGCGATTAGGCGGAGGCTCCTGACCCTGTACTCCCCCTTCACAGGGCCTGCTGAATAAACAGCTCGCACACCCTTAGACACCTTCATTATGGCTTCACCGATGATCCTACCGTACTCCTCCGCCTCCGGAGGCAGGTGTATGAGGGCAATATCCCCCACAAGCTGGTAGGAGCGTGGAACCTCCTCAAGAACCTCGTCCGGTACTGCACCCTTAAGCAGGTCTTTGAAGGTCTTCCCAAGCATCGATTCCTGGAACTCATCCCGGCAGATTGCCCAGCCTCTAGAAGAAACTATTTCGCTGAGTTGAGGGCATTCCTCAACAGGAACCCTCAAATATTCCCCAACACTACGCGGCCTCAGCCCCCTCCTCAAACATCCGGCGTTCCTCAGCAGCCTAAGCGCATCCTCAGCCTCCTTCTTAGGTACCTCCACACATAGCGATGTTACCATCCAGCCACCTGAAAGATTATAGCCTATCTCCTCAATATTCTTTGGTGCTTACTTATTGAGGATAGGCGTTGTGCCGAAGTTCAGCAGCCCTGAAGCGTTAGCGCTTGCGAAGAAGATTCTTGAGTACGCTGACAGTAAGGGTGCTGAGGTCTACCTGGATAAGAGGGCTAGGAAGGTTATTGAGTGGGACAGGATATTCTCCGTAGGCACTGATAAGGTGGACGCCATTATTGTGGTGGGTGGCGACGGGACGGTTCTGAACACCCTCCACCTTCTGGGGGAGGACACTACACCGATAGCGACCATAAGGTATGGTAGGAGGGGATTCCTCTGCGACGTGCCGCCATTCGAGTACGGAACCCTGATCGACAGACTACTGGAAGGCAACTACAGGGTGTCCAGGTATATGAGGCTTCAGGCAATTTACGAGGAACTGAAGATTCCTTACGCCCTCAACGAATTCGCTATAGTGACCTCCGGTGAGGCCCGGGCTAAGGTGGCGAGGGTCAGCGTTAAGAGGGATGGTGACGAACTCTTCTACCTGGTCGGCGACGGCGTAATTATTGCACCCCCTGTCGGATCAACCGCCTACAGCCTAGCTGCCGGAGGCCCAGTGGTGGATCCTGAAATGGAGGCAATTATCGTAACCCCTCTAAACCCGATAACCTTCTGCTCAAGGCCTGTCGTCCTCCAACCCTCATCGCAGGTGGTGGTGAGCATAGCTAAGGACTCGCCGAACATGCTCCTCATAGCTGACGGAGCCTTCACTGTGAAGCTGAAGCCTAGGGACACTATAACTGTTAGGAAGGCGCCGACGCCTGCCTACTTCATAAGGCTCTACATGGGTGACTACTATGTCCGCCTCTTCGAAAGATGTATGTGACGCTGCCTACGTGATGGATGCTGCAGGATTCTTCGCAGGCCTCCAACTCACCATTCTTGATAAAGTATACACAGTGATGGATGTGCTCAAGGAGGTTAAGGATAGGGCCAGCAGGAGAGCCCTCGAGATGGGTATTTCTGCAGGGAAGATTGTTCTGGAGAGGTATGGAAGGGAGGATGTTGAGGCCGTTAAGGCAGCTGCAGAAAGGCTCGGAGAGCTTGGAAGGCTCTCGGAGACAGACATAAAGATACTTGCGTTAACGCATGCCCTCCTCAAGAAGTGTAAGGAAGTTATTGTGTTGAGTGATGACAGGTCTGTGCAGAACGTCGCGCTTGAGTTGGGAGCGAAGGTCGTGGGGATTAAGAGGCCCGAGCTTAGGAGCCCCAGGAAGTATGTGTATGTCTGCCCCAGCTGCGGGAGGGTGTTCGACAGGCCGGGTAAGTGCCCCTACTGTGGAGTGGAGCTTAAGAGGAAGCGTGTAGGGAAGGGAAAATCCGCTATTTCTCGAGGTGACGCACCACAACAGTGAAGGATTTCCCGTCAACCACGACCCTGTAACTCCTCTGCCCGCCGCTGCGCTGCGGCTTCGGCTTCTCCTCTGGGGGTGGGGGTGCACCCCTAAAGAACTCGGTCGCAGTATCTGGGAATAGGCAGTAGGTCAGAACATTCTCATCCGTTGCTTCAACACCCAGCTTCCTCACCTCCTCCCTACACTTATTGAGCCTGGGCTCCAGAAGGTCTGCAGGCCTACCTTCGAAAGGCTTCTCCCCCTTAAGAACCACATCAACTATCTCCTTACTGAAGGGTGCTGGGGGCCGCCCGTAAAGGCCCTTAACATATTTAACTACCTCCTTAGTGATTATCTTATACCTTCCTGCCAAAACGTTCATGACTGCCTGAGTCCCAACGATCTGGGAGAGCGGCGTTACGAGAGGAGGGTATCCCAGATCCTTCCTAACCCTCGGAACCTCCTCAAGGACCTCGTCCAGCTTGTCCAGCGCGTTCTCCTGCTTCAGCTGGGAGATGAGATTGGAGAGCATGCCTCCAGGAATCTGATGAATCACTACATTGGGGTTGGGCAGAAGGACCTTGGGGTTCAGTAGGTGGCTATACTTTTTCTCCAACACATCGCTCAGATACTTAGAAACCCTCTTAACGAGGCCCATATCTACGTCAGGCCTTAACTCGGGCTTGAGAGCATGGTACACTGACTGAATCCCGGGCTGCGCAGTGCCGAAGGCGAGAGGGCTTATGGAGGTGTCTATGAAGTCCACACCGCTCTCAACGGCGCAGACGTATGCAGCTGTAGACATCCCTCCTGTTGAGTGGGTGTGGAGGTTTACAGGCACCTTAAACCTGGACTTGATCTCATGTATAAGCTCCCTCGCGTTATGAGGCGTTATTATTCCAGCCATATCCTTAATCGTTATCACATCAACATCTAAGGCGAGAAGCTCCTCCACAATCCTCATGTAGTGCTCCAGCGTATGCACGGGGGAGACAGTGTAGCTTATCGCACCCTGAACAAGAGCGCCTGCCTTCTTAGCCTTCCTTATCGAGACCTCCATATTCCTGACGTCGTTAAGGGCGTCGAAAACACGGAAAATATCGATACCTGCCTCATACGCCTTACCCACGAAGGCCTCGACAACGTCGTCAGGATAGTGCTGGTAACCCACGAGGTTCTGGCCTCGAAGAAGCATCTGCAGCTTAGTTCTCCTGATCCGCGACCTAAGCTCCTTAAGCCTTACCCACGGATCCTCCCTCAAATACCTGATGCAGACATCGAAGGTGGCACCTCCCCAAACCTCCATAGAGTAGAAACCTATGGAGTCCATGACCTCCGCAACAGGAAGCATGTCCTCGGTTCTCAGCCTTGTAGCTATGAGGGACTGATGAGCGTCCCTGAAAGTCGTGTCGATTATTCTAACCCCCATACTTACACCTATCCATACAGAGGATGCTTAGATAATATAGTTGACGATTTTTCATTAAAAATAGGGAGATAATATATTTAAAATTTCAAAATAATTTAATTGATTGAATAAAATGCTTTTAGGCATATCAAAGAATTAAAATCTATCTATATAGAAGAGGCTAAATCAATAGAATTCATTAATTAATAACGCCTCCACAACCGTTAGATCTCCGATGCTAGCCACACTGCGAATGCGTATATGAGCCATCCGCAAGTTAAGTAACCCACAACCACAGGGATGAGGGACATGAGGAGAGTTATGTATGCACGCTTCCTTAAAGCAATATACAGAATAATAGCCATAGGCACCTCCAAGGGCACAGTGCAGGCACTGAAGAAGATTGCGTAAGGAGCCCCGAGAAAGGTGTATAGGCCGAGGAAGCTTCCGATAAAGTAGCCAAGCAAACCTCCTAAAAACCCGAGCATTATCTGGAAGGCCACCCGCATAGGTGCCTCCTTATATAATGTAGATGTGGGAAGTGATAAATAATTGAAAGAAAGCCCTTCCTCCCCAGTTTCCATATTTCACTGGATGCATATGAGGCATCAGCATTAAGTTGGTGCGGGGGGTGGGATTCGAACCCACGCAGGCCTACGCCAACGGGTCTTAAGCCCGTCCCCTTTGACCGAGCTCGGGCACCCCCGCCTAAACCATTATTGGTTTTATTGAGGGTTTATGTTTCTTCCCTTTACTCCCAGCATACCAATTTTATTTTTCTCAATATATAGAGCATTAAGGTGGTTTAATTAGCATCTTCCTTTTGGAACAGTTGGCTCACATGCGTTGCCTTGATTCTCATATTTTTCAGGCTTTTTATGTAGCTTTTCAGTGGAACCACGCTGTTCAGCCTTCTAAATGGCTCAATTAATGGAGCTTTCTGAGGAGCCACAGTAGCTAGGTGGGGAATGACTGTGCTATTACAGAGAAAGACTTCCATTAACAACCTCAACCCACCGTAATTCTAATAAAAACAAATTGGTATTCTCTTGATTTAATTGTGTGGGACGTGTTTGCTACTCCAGATGAAGATTATCGATGCGATAATAATTACGGTTATTAAGGCAAGAGCTACGGATAAGTCTATATATGGAGTTTTTTGCTGAACTATTTCAGAAGGATAGTGCGTGCTTATTGCAGGTAGGATTACGGAGTTTGAGAAGATCACCTCTATAGGCATGCTGAGGTTTCCAAGCACAGTGTTTATACCTTTTAAAACTGCTTCCTGAGTAACCCCCTTCTCCGCCATCCTGTTCGAATCTACACGTATAACTGGCAGGGCAGTCATGATGTCAACCCCGAAACCGACCACTCCATACTTCTCGAGCAGTTCATCCTTGCTCTCATTCATTCTCTGAACGAATAAGTTGTAGAGGGATTCTTGAGCCTTAGATAATGGATATATGAAGACCACCAAACTCTTTAATTCCATACCTAAATCCTTCTTAAGCCCTTCCTTCAAAGCAGGGATAATGGAGGTATCGTTAAGAAATCCAGCTGAATCTCTGTAAACATATGCAAAGAGCGTAGTGGAGTTTACAGGTAATGCAGACTTAGCCTTAATCCCGTAATCGTCTTCAAGCAATGAGGCAATACCGGGTGAAAGGTGTTGGGAGAAATTACCTACAAGTCTCTGGAATTTCTTCCAGTCTTTTTCAATAATCCAAGCCAACGATTTGTTGATATGCACATCTTCAACGAAAACATAGAAGTTCCCGTACACATAATCAAAACCAGACGGGTCTAGGCTAACGAGATAAACCCTCACACCATCAATAACACTGACACTGATCCTCAGCATGTGTCTATCGCTGGATGCACTTAGTATTCCTAAATTAAACAGTGCAAAAAGCAAGTATAGCAACAAAAACGAAAGAGTAATTAAACTGAAAACCTTCACTCTCATCATTCTCCTGTTACAGGAGTAACACCTAAGTAGTTCTCCCTCCCTGTAAAAGAAGCAGCATAGGTATATGGGCTTTCACGGACATAAGCGATAAAATGCCCGAATAGTAATGCTTCATCTCCACTACTCAATATTTGATACAGAGGAGAACCGCTGTCACCAACTATAAAAGATGCCATCAATATACGCTTAGGCATAACGTGCAATAATGACTGTTTTAATAACATCATGCGAATTAGGTTTAATCTTAAATAAAAATTTCTGATATAAGGACCAACGGGTCTTAAGCCCGTCCCCTTTGACCGAGCTCGGGCACCCTCGCTCACGCCCTTGAATGTTCCTGTTTAGGGTTAACAATTTCTCTTTCCCTCCGGAAATCCTTAAAACCCATTATCCCCCTTAGATGTTGGGAGGGCCCGTAGCTCAGCTAGGATAGAGCGCCGGCCTCCTAAAGGCTCGGGGGTCCTAACACGCTGGCGGTTCCCCTCCGGGGAAGCCGGATGTCGGGGGTTCAAATCCCCCCGGGCCCGCCACATGCCCTCCCATATTTTCTTCCTTCGGCCTGCTCAAGCCTTCATAATCCTTACTCCTAACGGGCCCTGAATCTCTACAGCTATTCCCAGTTCTCGGGACAGCTGCTTCATGATGTTAACGTATTCCATTCGCCTATGCTTCATCATTTCTAGGGCTGCGTGGATGATGGCTCCAGCGGTGAGCCTAATCACTAGTTTTTCCTTGGTTAGGTGGAAGGTTCCTTCTATTGAGTTCATCCTCCATTTCCCGGTGATTGATAGTTCCGTTATTCGAAGGATGTAGGTTTCCCCGCCGTAAGAAATCTTTGCTTCGGTTTTGATCATTAGGTCAGCCTCTTAATGAGGAAAAAGTTTTGGTTTCGGGTTACTCCTTTTTCTCTTCCTTAAGTATTCTGGCGGTTAGCTTTCCCTGAACATCAGACATCTCTACCTGGATGACGCGGGGGATCTCGACCTTTGTTTTCGCGGTCTCCTCCCCTAGAACCTTGAATCCTTCGAAGAGTTTTGCGAGAACTTCATCACTTACTTCCGCTTCTATATTTACTTTAATGTTTGCCATATGTAGCACCAGTATAGTTCGTTTACATTCTTAATAACCTTTCATTCTTAACCATGAATTATTGAATTCTTAACCCATATGCTGGAGAGTTTCCCATACATGCATAGGGTCAGGCTTCGTGTATGGGTAGATAATAACGTAGGGTTCTGTTGATTCATACAACCCCCATTCTCCAATAAGCCGGTTTTCGCCCTCCACAACCAGCTCCACAGGATAGTACCTCCTGCTCGTGTTGAGTTCGTTGCCTCCGGAAATCTTCACCTGTGTGAGGTACTCTCCTCCATTAACCCATGGCGGTAGCTCGACCGAGACAGCTAGGTAGGAGTGGTTAGGGGTCCCCTTCCTCACGATTTCCCCGGAAGGGATTCCTGCAGCCTCGAGAAGCGTTATCCCTAGATAGGTTCTTGCCGCGCATAGGCCCCCGCCCTTAACCAGTGTTAGTAGGGGCCATGACGGAACTTCCTCAACGTAGGTGAGTTGCTGAGGTATCTGGGTGAGTAGGCTCGCCAGCCTCCATTCTTTGTATGGATATGGATCGCTCCAGATGAGGGTCTTCAACGCATTAACCATATGCATGATGACAGGATCCTTAGGGGTTATGAGTGGGTACCTCGCTGGCACTGTTTCGTTATATATCCTGATCAGTACCTCAGGTATGCCTACCGCGAGATTTATTCTCCTGAACCTCCCCTCCGCATAGTTGTCTGTGAGTGTTATGTTTACCCATACCTCACCACCTTCATGGAGGAGCTTTGTGAGTTTAGGCAGGAACTCTCGATAGGTGCGGAGATATTCCTCATAGCTCAGGTAGCGCATGCTCAGATTAAGTCCGGAGGCATTCGATACTGTTTCCAGAACCTCTGAGAATATGGAGTTGTTATAGCAGTATCTCTCCTCATCGAGAACGCCCTGATAGGTTTGGAGAAGGCTTCTCAACCTTATTAAGAAGTTTCTTAAGGTTTGAGGATCTGCTTCGCCGTAGGTTACGTTACAGTTTCCGAGATTAATGTAAAGTGTCCCAGTGAAGTTTATCTGCTGAGGAGCCTCAACCTCGAACACACAGCTCCCCATCAACGGTTGATGCACTTTAGTTGCGAGGCCTGCATCCTTCAGGACCCTGCCCACTCCGCTTATTGGGAAGAGGACGGATTGATTATGGTTCTTGAGGGTGAGTACCCATTCCTGCAGAGCGAATACCTCATCTTCCGCTAGGTATGTGAGGAACTCTTCCGCGAGTTCCCTCCCATTCAACTCAAGTGTTAGGTTCACATCACTAAGGTGGACCTCTTCAGGAGTGTGGGTCGGTATTGTTGTTGGGGTTGTTGAGGTGGATGGTTTGCTCCCACCGGGACCGCCCCAAGGCATTGTGAGGACGTAGGCTAAGGAGCCGATGAGAAGCAGGAGTAGCAGAGCTGCCGCTAGGTATCGTCTCCTCCCCCTCCTCTCCTCACCTACATTACTGGAGTAGCTGGCTGCGAGAAGTGGGAGTGTCAATAGGGGGAGGGATATGCCGGCAGCCTTAAGTCCTTCATCCGAGTTCTCCCCGCTGCCCTCAACCCTGAATACAGTGACCTTTGTCCGGAAAATGAGTCTCCCTCCTTTAACTATTGGGAGCCCTGTGGGTTCGATAATGGTGAGGAATCTCCCTGAGCTGTCAACCGATGCTGATCTTACACGCTCAGCGATCCTTCCACAGAACACGACGTTCAGGTCCTCATCCAAGACCGCGACTTTACCTTCATTATTGACTGCTACGACGAATCCCTCACCTGTATCCATAATCTTTATGATATTGCCGCCAAGGTATGCTACCTCCCTAAAACCCGTGGAATTAACTGCTATGATTCTCCCGTCAAACGTGCCTGCAATCAACCCCTCTCTAAAGAAGTCGCCTGTTGTTATTCCTGGGATATCCTTAGAAATGTAGGGGCCTCTACCCATACACACGTATCTAATCCCTCCAGCCACCAGAAGCGTTAAGCAGGAACCATCAACACCGCCGAAACCTACTCCGCCTCGAGGCAAAACGCCGCTCGGTATAGACTGCCCGAGATATGTAACGCTTTCCACATACCCATCACGACTCACAAGAACAATGTAGGTATCGAAAGGTGGGTTAGCTGCAGAATCGATGACAATCAACGCATACCCATCCTCAACCTCCGCGACCCCAGCAACTACGTAGCTCCCGCCAACATCGAAACCATCCAACACACCCCCGCGAGGGAAGGTATAGACACTCGAACCCAAAGAAACGGCGACAACATCCCCCAGATCTGTGATTCCCGCATAAGCCAGCGGCACCCCACTCATAGAAGGACCTGAAAGGTTCACAGAAAACACACCACCGCCCCCAGAATAAATCAGTAAGGAACCATTCCCCAACAAAACAAACAGTTCGCTGCTCCGCCCAACATACACAGCGGAAACAGCATCCTCAACCTCCACCTCAAAAACCGAAGAAATTGAAACACTGGGGGAGGAAGCAGAAACATAAATGAAAGAACCTAATAAAACCAAAACCAACACAGCAACCAAAACACAGCGAGGGCGGAGAAGACCCCTCATCAACACCAATACCTAATATAATAATACGCGGAAAACAACAAAAACAATTCCGAAGTGGTGCCGCGGCCGGGATTTGAACCCGGGTCACGGGCTCTCCACGCAGAGCCGGATCGCTCGAAAGGCCCGCATACTTGGCCGGGCTATACTACCGCGGCACCATAAAACCGATGCTCACACACCTATAAAACATTACGGAAAGTGATGAAAAAGAACCTTAAATATTAACCTTCCTTAAAATATATGGTGATTTTCACGAAGGCTATGTTGCCCATTGAAGCAGAAGAAGGACTTAAATCGCGCATATCTGAACATTTCGGTAGGGCTCCTTTCTTCGCAATTATAGAAATACGCGGAAGTGAAGTTAAAGTTGATTTTATTGAGAACCCCAAGCGTTTAGGTTATACACCAGGGGAGTATGCAGTGGTGAGTGGAATCGAATATGTAGTTGTTAAAGGTGGCATCGGCGTGAAGGCTTTAGAGATAATGAAGAAGCAAGGAATAAAAGTGGTCGAGACGCACGGGGAATTCCTAGAAGACGCTATAAAGGAGCTGAAGTCGGGAGAGCCTAAAGAATATACAGGTGAAGGTTGCCCGGGAAGGAACCATAAAAATAAATGACAACTAGAAGTGGGAACTAGGCCAGATTAAGGCCCTCTCCACCTCATCATGGTTAGTTATAAAGAAAATGGGAATTACTGGGGAATTGGTGGGCCCGGGGGGATTTGAACCCCCGAAACCTCCCGGTTATCAGCCGGGCGCTCTACCTGGCTGAGCTACGGGCCCCGGAAAACCTTTTGTGTCTACTTATTTTAAGGTTTGCTGGTTAAGGCTTTTTTGTGTTGGTTGCGGTTATTTGGTTAGGTGTTTATGATGGGCTGGTTTCTGGGTCTGATCCTTATTCTTGGAGGCCTTCTTGTGGGGTTTTTCGGGCTGAAGTTCATTAAGCTCGCCACCGGCCTTCTTGCAGGTATTTGGTTTGGTTTCGCTTTAGGGGCGGCTGTTTCGGCGCTTATTGGCGGTGTTTGGGGATTTATTGGTGGCGCGATTGCTTTCGTAGTGATTTTTGTTTTAGGTATGATGCTTCATAGACTCATTATAAGCCTGTTCGGAGGGTTCTTCCTTGCGGAAATCATTACGAGCCACTTCAACATATATGAAGTGGTTCCGCAGCTAACTGGAGCTACTGCAACCCCATTAATGAATACTTCACTGACAGCTAACGCACTGTACCTTATTCTAGGGCTGATACTATCACTCATAATCTACGTAATCTTCAGATGGGTTGCCTCAGCAGGAATCGCTTTAGTGGGGTCGTTGCTGGTGTACTACGGACTCCTAGCTATGGCCCCATTCTGGTTAGCTTTAATTATCGCGATAGCGGTCTTCATACTTGCATACAAACACAACGTTAAGGAGGAAAGCAAAAAGAAAACTTAAATAACGATTTCTACCCTCATGATTTGGGCGGCGGTCGTCTAGCCTGGTCTAGGACGCCGGCCTGCCAAGCAGTGGTCCGCAAGCGCGGAACGCCGGAGATCCCGGGTTCAAATCCCGGCCGCCGCACCACCCCAAAGCCAATACCTCCTACGTTCCTACATCGAGTTAACCAACAGTTTCCACCAGGTAGAATCAATGTGGGGATTGCTTGGAGTCTTTCATACTGTTTCCTACCCTGAGCCCTAATCTTTAAAACGGTTTTTACTTCAGCCTCAAAAATAATAATGATATGAAAATCAATATCCGTGTCGCCTCTATTGACGATGTTGAGGGAATTGTCCAAGTACACTGTTCAGGCATCGATAGATGGGTCAGACATACCAACGCTGGAGCCGTGGAGGTTGACTATGATGATCTCAGTGTTGCCGAACGCTTCCGCCATAGCGATCCATGGATGAGTGTTGAAACATGCGCCATACATCTCAATAATCTCCTCACAAATGGTCAGTACCCACTTATCGCAGAGCTCAACGGCAGAATTGTTGGTGAGGTCGAGATCTATGTATGTAGTGAGGAGGACTAGCGAGAAGCGTTTCCTAAATCTCCCTCAACTCAATTCCCTTCCCCGAAAGTATCAGGAGTCTGAAAGCCCCCTCGTAATGCTCGGTCATCCTCATCTTCTTTATTATTAAGTATCTCCTAACCTCCTTAGCTATCTCCACATCATCCATCCACAGATGTATGACGCCGTCTGCTATATGCTCTAGGCCAAAACCGAAGGAGCTGTTATGTGCAAGCACCCAACCGAAGCCCGCAAAGAAGTTTTCATTATCCTCCACAGACAAGTCGTAAACATACTCTGAACTTGGATCCACCACATCTATATCTCTAACTTCAAGAAAACCTATGTCACTATAGGTAAAGTTACGGAGGAGCTCAAGTTCCGCATTAAGAGACATGTTTAATTGAGACAAAGTTCCTCCCTTCGAAGAGGAAATAGAACCATAAACAACTCTATTCTGGATATATCCTCCCAAATCATGAGTTATTCTATAGGTTGCACTTACGGTAGCACGAAGATCTGCATTAGCATTAATGCTGTCAGGTAGGTTCTTCCGATAGATGTTCATGTTCTTCTTATCCCGAAATTCTTTTGCTAAATCGTGTTTTTCAGGCCGTCTACCTCTTGGGGAAGGTATTGCAGTAATGGTAGGTATGAGGTCTCCTGTGCGGATTTCTGAGCCCTTTACTGGAGCGACTCCATAACGCCTTAAAGCATACAAGCTATGATCGGGTGTTATAGTTATGGACTGTCCGTTCTCAAGCTTAATTCTTAGTAATTTCCTTGTCTCTCTATGCCTTATTACGGCCTTCACACGTTTCCATTGAACCTTAAGGGTGTGTGGATCCATTGATAGGGTGTATACTGGTTCATTTAGAAGCCGAACTCCATCCGAATCTTCGGAGAAGTACTTGTCTACTAACTCACCTATCTTCAGTACTTTTACATCTCCTTCTTTTAGGATAGCGATAGGCTCCTCATAGTCCAAGCTTTTGGTCGTCATTGCATATTGTGAGACTAGGTAGGCTGTAACGTTTTCTCTGTGGGTGGATATTTTGAGGTCGTAGGAGTATCTTCTGGCCATGGCGGGTTTATCTGCCCAGAAAGCTGACATGGAGTCTATTATGAGTCTTACGTGTCTGTATGGGCTTTTCCTTCCTTCTTCGAGGACTCCGAGTACTCTGTAGGCTTCGTTGATTGCTGCGACAAGCACATCGATTTCTAGGGCCGCGTACTTCCTGCCTGACTCGATCTCCGCCATCTCCGCGTTGAGTTGCCTAGCAGTCTTCAGTAGGCTGAATATGTCTATGACCACCAGCTGGGGCTTTCTGAATGAGGGCCTTCCTCCGAGGTAGTGGATCTCGTAGTCGTTGAAGTACATGCCGAACTGCTGCGCCTGCCTCAACACGTCCCTGAACTCTGCCTCTGTAGTTACGTAGATGACGGGATCGCCTTCCTGTAGACCGGCCCATGCGTAATGCATGCAGAGTATTGATTTCCCAGTCCCGGGCTCGCCAGTTATGGCGACCCATGAGCCTTTAGGCACTCCTCCCCCTAAAGCCTCGTCAAGCTTCCTGACGCCGGTAGATACCTTAATAATGTCCGGCAATCCCGCCCCTATTAATTCCCTTCTTCAACGGTTTAATACGTGAGGAAAGCTTAAATCTTGGAAATCCCTAGAAAGGAAGGTGTTGCCTATTGTGGCCTTCCGAATAGATCCCTGGAGTAATGAATCAATTAAGGAGTACGGGAAGCTGTTCACGTACTTCGGCATCAAGCCCTTCAAGGAGGTTCTCCCCAAGCTTGAGGAGATCGCTGAGCCCCACCCGCTAATGCGTAGAGGCATAGTTTTCGGGCATAGGGACTTCGACCTAGTTATTGACGCGCTTAAGAAGGGGAAGAGGGTGGCTATCTTAACAGGGCTCATGCCTTCAGGCAGGATGCATCTAGGCCATAAAATGGTTATTGACCAGCTTGTCTACTACCAGCGTCTAGGCATAGACATTATTGTGGCTGTTGCCGACATCGAGGCCTACGCAGTCAGGAAGAAGAGCAGGAAGGAGGTAGTGGAGATAGCTATGAAGGAATACATACCTAACTACATAGCTTTAGGGCTGGACCCAGAGAAAACGAGGATATATTTCCAGTCAAATAATGAGGTCCCTTACTACCGCCTAATACAGATCTTCTCTAGGAAGGTCACGCTGGCAGAGCTTAAGGCAATATATGGTGAAGACCTTGAAACATCTAAGATTGTTTCAGCCTTAACGCAGGCTGCAGACATTCTCCACCCGCAACTCCCGGAGTTCGGGGGGTATGAACTTGTGCTTGTCCCTGTAGGTGCTGATCAGGATCCCCACCTCAGGCTGACTAGGGATATTGCAGATAGGTATGGGGCGGAGTTGGGGCTGACGAGGCCTGCCTCAACCTACCACAGATTCATGAGCGGGCTGCAGGGAGGTAAGATGAGTTCATCCAACCCGGAATCCTACATAGCCCTCACAGACCCTCCTGAGGAGGCAGCTAGGAAGCTTATGAAGGCCTTAACCGGGGGGAGAATAACTGCCGAGGAGCAGCGGAGGCTGGGCGGGGAGCCTGAGAAATGCCCCGTATATGAAATGAATGCCTACCACCTCATACAGGACGATAAGGAGCTTGCAGAGGTCTATGAAGCCTGCAGATCCGGGAGGCTGCTGTGTGGGAAATGTAAGAGGGAGACTGCGGAAAGACTGAAGAACTTTCTGAGGGAGCATCAGGAGAGGCTTAAGCAGGCGTTGGAGGAAGTTCCTAAGATAGTTAGCCCTCCACCTTTCTAAATTACGCGGGGAAACAAACGTTAATACTCCCCCAAATCCGTAATTACTGGGGCCGGGGTGCCCGAGCGGCCCAAGGGGGTGGGCTCGAGTCTTTCCGGCTTAGTCGTGGGAGACCCACTGCCCCCTACGGGGCACGCGGGTTCGAATCCCGCCCCCGGCGCCACACATCACGTGGGGGCATCACATGAGGATCAGAGGATTATCAGTGATCAGGGAATTCGATCCTTGGAGCTCCCCGCTATGCACATGTCCCCACAAATTCACGCTCAACCCCTACACAGGCTGCGGGCATAAATGCCTCTACTGCTACGCAAGGTCCTACATACCGAGCTTCGACAGGCCTAGACCCAAGAAAGACCTGCTTCAAAGGCTGGGAAAAGACCTCAGGAAAATACCTGCAGGAATGCTCATCTCGATGAGCGAGTCCAGCGACCCCTACACACCTCCAGAGAAGGTTCTCGAGCTAACGAGGAAAGCCATCAGAATGATTCTAGATGCAGGCATGAGGCTCCTCATCCTAACGAAGTCCGACCTAGTGAGGAGGGATATAGACCTACTTAGGAACGCTGCCGCCGCAGTATCGATAACGATAACCACACTTAACGATAACCTTGCCAGAAAAATAGAGCCGGGAGCTCCCCCACCCAGCAGGAGAATTAGGGCGGTTGAGGAACTCAGCGACACAGGAATTCCTGTAACTGTAAGGATAGACCCCATAATTCCATGGGTTAATGACTCATCGCAGGACATAAAGAACCTGGTGAGGAGGGTTGCGGAGGCCGGCGCTGCACAGGTAACGACCTCCACCTATAAGGCAAGGTGGGACTCGCTTAAGCGCCTCACCCAAGAATTCCCCGAGCTGAGGAAGCGACTCTACGAGGCCTACGTCTCTAAAGGTGTTAAGGTAGGCGGATACTTCTACCTCCCTAAAGAAGTGAGGTTAAGGTACTTAATGCTTGTGAGGGAGGAGGCGCTAGCCCAAGGAATGGCCTTCGCAACATGTAGGGAGGGGTTCCCCCAACTCCACATACCTGGAATATACTGCGACGGCTCTACCTACGCATACATGAAGGAAATCGAGGCAGGGAAGGAACCTACCTCGAAACCCTTGACAGGATTTCTTCAAGGGAGGCGGTGAAGTACCTCATATCCTTCTCAGACCCTACAGTAACCCTAATGAATGTGGGGAAGTCCTTCCCCAAAACCTCAACATCCCTGAAGCACAGCACCTCAATCCCCCTAGCCTTAAGCTCGTCCCTCACATACCTGCAGTCAGTGCCCACGTCAATAAAGAGGAAGTTCGTCCTGCTCTCAGCAACCCTCACCCCAAGCATCCTCAGCTGACTAATCGATGAATCCCTAACCCTACAGATTTCCTTAACCCTCTCCCTCATTCTTTCCACAGACCTTAAGGCACCTAAACCCATGGCCTCCGAAAGCACAGAGACTTCATAACCTATCCTGAGGCGTTTAAGCCTACGCCGAATCACATCCCCGAGTATCCCGTACCCCAGCCTTATGCCTGCAAGGCTGAAGGCCTTAGAGAAAGTCCTCACAATAACTAGATTCCCTAACTCCCTCACAAGATCCTTAAGTGTTACCCCGCTGAACTCGTAGTAGGCCTCATCAATGAAGACAGAGTCCGCCTTTTCAGAAAGCTCCCTAACTAGGCCTACATCACTAACCAGAAGGTTTGAGGTAGGGTTATTAGGGTTACTGAAATAAACGATCTTCCCACGCCCAGCCTCAAGCAGCAGGGATGGATCGAGGGAGAAGTCGCCATTCCCTAAAGGGACGTTAACAACCTCAACACCGAACTCTCCAGCCAGCCGGTAGATGGGGTGGAAACTTGGGTAAGGCATAACTAAAGGAAGCCCTCTCACCTTAGCGTAAATAAGCATCAAAACAATAAGGTAGGAAGATCCCGGATAAACATCAAGAAATTCCTCATCAATCCCAACATACCTAGAGAGAGCCTCCATGAAATCCCTATGAAGCTCCTCAATAATGTAGAGATTAGCTCTACTACCATACCTCGCCAGCAGCGAGAGGGACTCCTCCTCAGGAGGAAACGGAGACTCATTAAGACTCAACCTCAACGAAAAACCCCGGGAAACTATATGGCACACAGCAATAATAACAAATAACTGAGCCTTAACAGCAGTCTAGAATTCAGTGATAACGCTAATTTTATATAATATTTTTACAATATTAAAACTGTTGGTCTCTAATGCAGAAAACCATCCTCTTCGCTCTCCTCCTAGGTATGGTGATAGGCGCTGTAATAGGGGTCTATGCATACGTATTGCTGTGGTATGGAAGCCTAGGGGAAGGGGAGGGAACTGTAGAACAATTCACAGCGTCCGTGACAACGTTCCACATTGATCTAGGTACCATCAAGCCGGGGCAAATCGCTACAGGGACAGATAGCTTCAGCGTAACCTCAGAAACGAACTCAATTCTGCATGTGATGATAAACACGAGTGCCCTGCAGGACACGTTTCTACAGTCATGGACAGTTACATTAACCTATCCCGGAGGAAGCGACCAAATAACATCAAGCAACCCTGAAAAAGTAGTCCTTATCAACATACCGGGAGGTAGCGACCCAACCACGATAGAAGTTCAGATAGAGGTTCAAGCTACAGATGAGGTCTACGGAAGCGCCCAGGTGGTGATCCCACTAGAAGGGGAGCTTACCTACGGATAAAGAGCCCAACACACAGAATCTTTTCCTCTACACTGGTCTGCGACATTAATCACCATTACTGACAATTAATACATTAGCAACATATGGCCATGAACCCACGCAGGCCTACGCCATCGGGGCCTAAGCCCGACCCCTTTTACCGAGCTTGGGCATTAAGCGAGCGTCATGATGAAGGTAGAGGAACGGCATAACTGGTGGTGTAGTAGGAGTAAAGAATGAGGGCTATAGCGATAATGAGGGCCCCTATAACGATTAATGCAACCCCTTCTTTCGGGACCTTACCGGAGGATTTTCTTCCTGTGTAAGCGAGAACTAACCCTACAAGCAGGAGGAGGACGCCTAAGAATATGGTGATCCCGATAATGATCGCGGCCAGTGTTACCGTGATCATACAAACACCGATCAAAAAACTCATACATTTAAATAAAACTAACTTAAGGAAACTCCGATAATCCAGAGATCTCCGCTATAGCTCTGGTAACTAATATCCCTAAGACCTTCACAGTTACCCTATGCCTTGAAATAGTTTCGTCCTCAGAGAACTGGGACTTTCACACAATACTTTATATGACCCTAGAAACAGCTGACTAATCTTTTTTAATTTCCTCTTCGTAGAAGCACTTCCTGCAGATTAATGCTTCGAGTACATTGTGTTTAACCTACTCAGAGGCATATTGTTTGTAAGCGCTTTGTTTCTGAAAATTGATTTTTAGTAGATTTCTGGTGCGGGGGGTGGGATTCGAACCCACGCAGGCCTACGCCATCGGGGCCTAAGCCCGACCCCTTTGACCTTGCTCGGGCACCCCCGCCCATTGTGAAAATCGAGATCAGTAACTAATAAGTGTTGACGGATTATTATGTGGTGGACTCGTTGGAGAGGAGGCTTTTCCATGAGCTGATTCATCCTGACGAGGTTCTTGATGTTGTTTCAAGGTTCTTTCCCTTGGCCCCTTTAGGTGTTGAGACTGTTTCTATTGATGAGGCCCTAGGCAGGGTTCTGGCTGAGGATGTTGTGGCTGCGTGGGACGCCCCTCCCTTCGACAGGTCTGAGGTTGATGGTTACGCCGTTGTTTCGAAGTCTGTTGTGGGTGCTGAGGAGGATAACCCTGTTAGGCTTAAGGTGACGGGTCGTGTGGTGATCGGTGAGGTACCTTCCGTTGAGGTGGGTGTTGGGGAGGCTGTGGAGATAGATACTGGGGCAGTGCTTCCGAGGGGTGCTGACGCAGTTGTTATGGTGGAGTATACGAAGCGCTCCGGTGATTATCTCTATGTGTATAGGGCTGTCTCGACGGGTGAGAACGTTGCGAGGACAGGAAGCGATATTGTTAAGGGGGAGGTTGTTCTGCGTAAGGGAAGTGTTCTAGGGCCGGGGGAGATAGCTTCACTTGCCGCCGTAGGTGTCGGTGAGGTCAGGGTTTACCGCAGGCCTGTCGTTGCGGTTCTTTCGATAGGTAATGAACTCGTGCAGCCAGGTAAGGAGCTGGGTATTGCCCAAGTCTTCGACGTTAACTCCTACTCGATAGCTGCAGCCCTTAAGGAGCTGGGTGCTGAAGTGAAGTTCCTAGGCATATATCCGGACAGCGAGCCTTTCTTGAGGGAGGCTTTCGCGAAGGCCATTGCTTCAGCCGACGTAGTAATTACTTCAGGAGGCACATCAGCGGGTGTGGGTGACTTAACCTACAGAATTATGGATTCGTTGGGAAGCCCCGGGGTAGTGGTGCATGGGTTGAAGATGAAGCCAGGTAAGCCCACAGTTATTGCTGTTGCTGACGGAAAGCTCCTCATAGGGCTCCCTGGATTCCCTCTCTCTGCCCTAATGGCTTTCAGGGTTGTTGCGGCACCGATTATCGCTGCGTTAAGCGGCCTAGGCCCCGAATCCTTAGCTGCCGGTAGGGTTAGGGCAAGGCTGGCGTCAAGGATCATAGGCAGCAGGGGTAAGGTCGTCATGGTTCCGGTAGCACTCATAGAAAAGGGAGGGTATCTGAAGGCATTCCCTGTGAGGACACATTCAGGATCCGTCCACCTCCTCACCTACATAGATGGATTCGTTAAGATACCTGAGGAGGGGTGGGTTATTGAGGAAGGGAAGGAGGTTGAGGTGGAGCTCCTTAGGAGGGGCTGGAGTCCTGCCGAGCTCGTGGTTATAGGGAGCCATGACTACGTGATGGAGGCTCTCGTCGGCAGAGTGGCGGAGGCCTCGGCAGTGAAGCTAATTAATGTTGGGTCAACACGAGGCCTTCAAGCAGTTGGTAGGGGGGAGGCCGACATGGGCGGGACCCACCTGCTCCACCCCGAAACAAATGAGTACAACCTCCCTTACCTCAGCTCCCTAGGTGTAGAGGACTCCGTAGTGCTTATACGGGGCTGGGGAAGGGAGATAGGCTTTGTTGTGCCTAAAGGAAACCCGAAAGGGGTCAGGTCATTCAAAGATCTTCTGAGGGATGATATACTCTTCATCAACAGGAACCAGGGTTCTGGGACAAGGACGTACATAGATATAGGGCTGAGGAGGGTTGCGGAGGAGGAGGGCCTCAGCTTCCAAGAGGTTGTGGATAGGGTTAGGGGATACTGGAATGAGGTAAGGACACATACGGGGGTGGCTGCTGCGGTGGCTCAGGGCAGGGCCGATGTAGGGGTCGCGATAAAGTATGCTGCCGACCTCCACGGCCTCGACTTCATTAAGCTTGGACAGGAGATTTACGACATAGCTGTAAGTGCTGTATCCTTAACGAAGCCCCCGGTAAAGGCACTCATAGAACTTTTGAGGAGCGGTGAGTTCGGAAACGTCCTGAAGAGGTTCAGCGGGTACTTGAAGCTTCCGGACACAGGTAAGGTTATTCATCACCCGCCAACACTTAAAAACCACCTAGAAAATAGTTGATGATGGGCCGGTAGCTCAGCTGGAAGAGCGCCGCCCTCGCACGGCGGAGGCCCCGGGTTCAAATCCCGGCCGGTCCACCACCCATACCGGCCCGCAGAAATGATAAAATCCCGCCCCTCCCCCGTTAGTTTTATTGATGCATACATGGAAACTACAGTTAAAACCTCATTCTCATATCCATGATTCAGTGGCGGCAGGGGAACTGAGTTGACGGTTGAGCTAACGCTGAATGTCGCGATAGGTCTGGCTCTGCTAGTCCTTCTATACGCCGCAATCATTAGGGAGGTCGCTCACAGAACTGTCGTCGCCCTATTCTTCGCCGCCATCGTAGTAGCCCTAAACTTCTTCCTCAGGTACACAGAGTTCGGAAACTTCATAACAGCTATAGACCTCGACACGATACTGCTCCTCATGTGCATGATGATCCTAGTAGGAATAATGTCGAGGACAGGGGTTTTCAGCTACATAGCTGCGAAAATAGTGGAGAAAACCCATGCAAGCCCATTCATACTCGTAATGGTTCTATCAGGAATCACGGCATTAATATCTGCCTTCATAGATAACGTAACTACCGTGCTTATACTGAGCCCTATAGTTATTGAGGCGGCGAGGAAGATACGTATAGACCCAAGACCACCCCTCCTAGCCATAGTGTTCGCCTCAAACATAGGGGGTACAGCCACACTTATCGGGGACCCTCCCAATATTCTCATAGGTTCGGCGGCCGACCTAGGGTTCATGGACTTCATATATAATCTGGGCCCTGCAGTGCTCCTGAGCTACGCAGTCTTTGCGGGATTGGTGTGGTTAATGTTCTCCCGCATGCTTAGGAGGCCGGAGGAGGTTGAAATAAGTTTCAAGGGAGAGTACACCATAAATAGGTCTCTGCTCGTGAAGGTATTGAGCGTTCTTGCAGCTGTGGTAGTTCTCTTCACGCTAGAGGACCTGCTTCACTACCCGCCCGCTATACCTCCATTAATAGGTTCGGGGATACTCCTCTTCCTCGTTAGGAACGAGTTAACGATAGAGGACGCATTAAGGAGTGTTGACTGGACAACCCTAGTTTTCTTCATGGGTATGTTCATAGTGATTAAAGGTATTGAGGAGCTTGGAGTGATGAACTTCATTGCTCAAGGACTTCTAGCCACAGGTGGAGGGCTTGACGTACTCATGCTTCTAATAGTGTGGGTTTCAGCCATAGTGTCGGCTTTCGTAGATAACATACCGTTCGTGATGTCCATGATCCCGGTAATTGCATCCATAGCTTCAATGAGCCACATAGACCCCGCACCTCTCTACTGGTCCCTCAGCCTTGGAGGATGCTTCGGAGGTAATGGAACCTTAGTTGGCGCGAGCGCCAACGTTGTAGTTGCAGGGATAGCGGAGAGGTATGGAGTGCCTCTATCGTTCACGGAGTTTATGAAGTACGGAATGATGGTAACCATTGCCACAGTTTCCGTAGCCTCCGCATACTTAATTTTAAGGTACGGCATAATTTAGGGGGTGGTGATACGCCTTTCAACCAGGTAGCTGTCGCGGTAGTGAAGAGCGAGAGGCTTATGTGGGCCTCTGGGCTTTCAGCCTACCTATTTCCCTACGCGATATATCATCTTATAGCTGTATCTCCTCAGATAAAAGGAAGGGTTATGTTCACAAACCTATACAGAGAAACTATAGATAAGATATCTCGTGAGGCCCTCCTCTGCTCCGAGATGGTTCTAAGCCAGTACCGTGTCCTAGCAATCAAGAAAATTGTTCTGAGGGGGGATCCTTCTAAAGAAATTGTTAACTACGTCAAGCAGAGGAACATAGATTTAGTTGTTCTCACATCTGGAGTTACTGAGGAGTCTCCTCCACGCCTAGTGGGGGCTGTGAGCAGAGAACTAATCGCTTCGCTACCTAATCCTCTCCTCATCTATCCGCCGTCAGCCAAGAAGTTTGAGGGGGGGTTAAGTAAGGCACTCATTGTTCCAGTGGATGAATTAGTGACTAATCCCTCCAGATTCATGGACGCCGTCAAGCGTTTGGCTGTTCGGGGAGTTGAGGAAGCTTTAGTCATGAGTAAGGAGGAGGGCAAGTTGAGGAGGGATGTGGAGAAGGTGCTTGAAGAAAGAGGGGTGAAAGTTACTCGCCTAAGCCTCCCTCCCTTCCCTGAAGGGCTGGCTGAGATGGTTAAGCTTTCTGGAGAGGTAGACATAGTTATTACAGGGAAGTCCTACACAGGGAGAAAAGTGTTGAGCGAGTATCAGGAAACTGTAGCTGGCCTAATGTCTGCCCCAGTCATTATGGCTTAGGTAGGTGTCGGTTCCGGAACCTCCTTCAGCTGCTTCAGCACATAGTCCCTAACATCCTCAACGGTCGGCGGCTCCCTGACTATTTCTCCTCCCTCAATCCATTTCACCATCAGCCCCTCCCTACACCTAGTGGGTAATGTCTCGAGCCTCACTATTTCATAGTCAAGAACGCCGCATCTATACACGGCTTTAGCTCCTGGGAACTTCCCTCTCTTAGAGTACGGTATCCAGGACCCGTCAACAAACTTCTCCACGATATCCATACTCATGTCGACAGACGGTGGATATGTGATAGATGTTCCGACACCGAAGCCGTCGGCAACATCCCTCAGTTCGTAAAGGGCCTTTTCGCTGAGGCCGCCGCTAACATATATCTTCACATGCTGCTTCCCAGAAAGCTTAAGGGTCCACCTAATCTCCTCAATAATTGACTTCATGCTTCCCCTCCTGCTCTTAGGGGTGTCAAGCCTCACACCATGCAGCCTGTCACCAAGAGCCTCCACAGCAGCCATAGTGGCGAACCTCTCATCATTGAACGTATCTATTAACGCGATCCTCGGAACAGACTCATCAACAACCTCATCATACGCCTTCCACGCCTCAACCTCATCACCGAAAACAAGTATTAGTGCGTGCGGCATCGTCCCCTTAGGGGTAACGCCTATTGTTTCCTTATTAAATGAGCCTGAAACGCCGTCGACGCCACCTACGTATGCGGCCCTATCAAGCATCGGTGATATGGCTGGATGAGCGCCCCTTAAACCGAAATAGAGAACTGTCTTAGAGCCTGCAAGCTTCCTGAACCTCGCCGCCTTAGTGGCTACTGAAGTGTAATGCCTCAGAATCCCTAGGAGAGGTGTCTCAAGCTCGCACACATCTATGTAGCGCCCCTCAATAACCATGACAGGGAAGTTCTCCTTAATCAGCGTGCCTTCTGGAAGCGAATAAACCGTGACGTTCCTTCCCTTAAGCAGGTGAAGGGCTTCCTCAAGACCGGCGTAAACCGCCCACTCATAACCTGAGGGAAGGCCTCCCGTATGGATCTCTAGACGTACCTTAACGTCCTCAAGACCTTTAGCCCTAATTATTTCCTTAGTTCTGTCGAAATACACGTCCGTTATCTTGCCTGCGAGTATGTCCTCCTCCCTAGCGATGTAGAATTTCGTCCCCATTCTTTAACCCTTTTAAAAATGGGGTCAGTTATTAATACCTCTCCCTTCCTCCCTACGGAGGGAATTAATCCACTCCCTTATCAGGCCGGCAGTCTCCTCTGATAGAAGGCCGAACTCAACCAGCTCATCCAGATACTCACCGAACTCCTCAATAGGTATTATCTGGGCGTTTTCGTCGGTGATCTCTATGACGTGCGTCTCGAGGTATGCGTACTCCCCGTACCTGCCGTCACTGTAGGTGATGGAGAATGACTGGATCCCTAACTTATCGACGAGGGCCCTAATGACGCATCTGTCACACCCCTCATAAACAACCCCCTCAACAAGCCTAAGCATGGGGCGGGCCCCTTCCTCACCACATATGTCCTTACACTCATCCGTTAGGTCCCCGAGGGACTCCAGCATTGCCTCCTCGAATTCCTCGAGCCTCACCGCCAAACACCTTAAAGTATTGGGTACGCAGGTTAATAACTCACGGATTCACGAACCTCCTCGGCTTCAGCCCATACTTCTTCAGAAGCTTCCTCACATGCGGATACATAATTACGACCTCCCAATCAACATTGTCGGCGAGCCCAGGATCTATGTCTGACAGCCTCATAAGGAACTCAGCTATATCCCTCTCGCTACTGAAGGAAATCATTGCTGCCGCCATCACCTGCCTCCCAGGCATGAGTCCTGCAGAAACAAGGTTCTGGAGCGCCCTGAACTGAAGATTGAAGGCCTCCGGGACGGCCCCCGTGAGCTTAACGAACTCCTCCTCCGAAACCCCTTTGAAGGAAACCCTCACGAATACGTTTCTATGCCTAGCAAGATCCATGGCGTAGGTCGGGTCATCACCTATCAGGATCCCGTTAGTCTCCACTATGAATAAGTACCCGTCCTTCTCAGCGAGAGATATGAGGTCGAGGAGATGTCTCCTCGAAAGCGTGGGTTCCCCTCCAGTCAGCCTCATCATTCCGTAGCCTCCCTTAACCGCTATCCTCCTCAGCCTCTTGTATGCCTTGGAAGGCGGGAGGAACTCGCCTAAGCTGTAGTTATTTTTGAAGCGCCACGCCCAGCAGAACTTGCAGTCCATGTTACACCCTATCACGTCCGCTGAAGCTATGCCTCCGTACCACCTACCGCCCCTGAAACGGTAGTACTTCCTCTCCTCAACACCGCTAACTATCCTAGTGACCTTAGGTCTGACAGCCTCAGCAACCTTGAGAGGGTCATACATGAATTAACCCTTCCCGTACAGCTCCTTCCTCCTCGCTTCCAGAAGCAGGGGCTCCGTACCCATGAATTCAGCGGCCGTCAACACTGAGGCCCCATCAACGTCTTCAGTGATAGCGGAGTAGAAGTCCCTGTAGTTAAGGTCTCTCAGGAGGTGGTGATCTATTACGAACCTGGTTCCCTGGAGGGATCCTACCACAGCCCTCAGGTTCTGTATGGAGGTGTTAAGCTCCCCTTCACTTATTCCGTACCCTAAGAGATATGTCGGAGGTCCATCCATAATCAATAGGTCAGGAGACGAGTTAATTATGAAGTCCACAGACTCCTTCGTTGTGCCGCCTTCAATATCTGAGGTGTGGAGCATTGAACCTGAGGAATCCTTAACGAGAACCTCGACCACGTACCCCAGCTTAGGGGTAGTGCCGTGTGGAACAGGCTGAGAGAATGTCAGCTGTGTCCTGCCGAAGGTGTAGCTCGAGGAGTCGCCTATGAGGACCTCCTTAGCAATACCTCTCACTAGCTTAAGGAACTTTGAAGCCCTTATCCTCTGCGACACATTGATCTTTCTCCTAGGGTCCTTCACTATGAGGACCTTACCCGCATAGATATCTATGGGTACATGCTTACCTCTGTCGTGGTGGTCGTAGTGGTAGTGCGTAACAACAATTACGTCGGCCTCCGAGGCCCTCCTCGTTATCTCTTCAGCAACCTCCCTAAGCCTCCTCAACTCTACCTCGTGAGGCGGTAGGGAGAACCTTCTCGGTGCTAAAGAAACTGCGGGGTCTATAAATACCACTAAATCCTCGGTCTCGACAAAGGTTGCCATCGACCTAACTCCTAGGGAGTCGAAACCTATTAGCTCGACCCGCGTCTGCTCTCACCAGCCCTGTTAAAGGCGTCCTCAAACCTCCTTAAGCATTACGTTTATAGGGAATGCTTCCCTGCTCTTAATAACGTCGAGAACTATGGCGGGGTACACATTCCTTACGCCCTCAAGCTGCCTGATCTTCTCAAGCTTCTCATGCATTTCGTTGCTGCTCTTTGCCCAGACCTCAGCCATCACGTCGTGGTCGCCTGAAGTGACGGCCACGTAAACCACATCGTCCCATGATGCAAGCTTCTGAGCGACCTCAATAATCTTATCCGAATCTATGTTCACACCTATGTATGCGACAGCCCTGAAACCTAATTTAACAGGATCAACAACAATCTGGTATCCCTTAATGTAGCCCTCCCTCTCCAGCTTGGCCAGCCTTTTCTTAACTGCCACGTCAGAGATGCCGAGCATCTTAGCGATCCTTGTCGCGGGAATCCTAGAGTTCTTAGCGAGCTCCACTAGGATCTTCACATCCTTCTTATCCATTCTTTCTTCCTCCTACTGTTAGTTACTCTAACGGTTTAATATGTGTATCCTATCTTCCTACTTTGATAAATAAACCATTAGCTTCATACCTTCATTAAATTCCTAATAAATATCTACCTCAAAAATAAGGTGTTTTTAATTTTAGCCGAAGAGAGAAGAGATACCTTCAGCAATCTCTTCCTCGCTGACCTCCTTCTTCTCCTCTTCCTCTTCCTCCTCAGCCTTCTCCTCGGCCGGAGCTCCAGCAGCAGCCGGTGCGGCAGGTGCTGCAGCAGCAACGACCGGGGCGGCCGTGGCCTGCTTAAGGACGTCCTCTATCTTAATCTCCTTAAGCGCCGCCACAAGCATCTTAACTCTGTTGTCATCTACCTGGATCCCGGCCGCTTCCAGAACCTTCCTAACGTTCTCTTCATTTATTTCCTTACCAGCCGAGTGCAGTAGCAGGGACGCATAGATGTATTCCATCCGCTTCACCACCAGTAAGAAGGGAGAACAGGTGTATTTAAGCGTTAGTGATTCCCAAGCTCCTTCAGACGCCTGGAAATCTTCTCCTTTATCCTAGCGTAGTTAATTATCGCCGCCATAGTGGAGGCTGCACGCTCAGGCATAATGTAAGCAGGAACCTTCTCAGCCGTCAGCTTACTCACCGCCCAGTAGGACTCCTCACCGCCAATCATCGTGACGACTAAAGGCTTCTTCAGACCTCCCTCCTTCTTAATTTCCCTCACAAGCATGCTAGCAATAACCATCGGATCAGTCACGGCGGTCTGGCAATAGATAGCCATCACGGC
This sequence comes from uncultured Desulfurococcaceae archaeon, assembly GCA_964404265.1. GTDB lineage: Archaea > Thermoproteota > Thermoprotei_A > Sulfolobales > NBVN01 > CAZFVC01. The sequence goes on from CAYOJG010000005.1 coordinate 32,329, forward strand.
ACCAACCTCGTCATTCCTCAAAGCCTCCATCACTGCATCCACGTAGCCCTCATTACTTATCATCCCCGTCACGTCAATCGGGTTCCCTAATGAGGCGAAGCCAGGTAGCTTCGGCTTAAGCGTGTCCACGAGCGATTTCGGGGGATGTTTCAGGGAAACACCCTCCATGGATAGGGTGTCTGTCGAAAGGACGCCTGCGCCGCCGCCGTTAGTCACTAGAACTAGATCGCCTCCCTTATACTCGGGTAGGGCTGCGAAAGCCTTAGCCCAGTCGAAAGCCTCCTCAACACTCCTTGCCTCAAGGATTCCTGTCTGCTTGAAGAGGGTTGAGTAGATCGCTACGTTCCCTGCCAGAGAGCCTGTGTGGGAGGCTACTGCCTTAGCACCGGCCTCAGTCTTACCTGCCTTAATCACGATAACAGGCTTCTTCACGGTCACCCTCTGCGCAGTCTCCATAAACTTCTTGCCGTTAGTAACTCCCTCAAGATATATCAGGACAACCTTAGTGTTGGGGTCGTCCTTAAGGAACTCCATAAGATCCGCATCATCGATGTCTGCCTTATTACCTATCGATATTATGGAGGAAACACCTATCTTCTCGACAATAGTCATACCCATAAGCGCGATACCTAAAGCCCCTGACTGGGTGATGAAAGCGACCTCCCCAGGAATAACGTCCTTAGGGCCGAAGGAAGCGTTAAGTCTTGCGGGGGTGTAAACAATGCCGAAGATGTTAGGCCCAAGCACACGGACCCCATACTTCCTAGCCCTCCTGACAAGCTCCTCCTCCAGGTCTTCGCGACCGACCTCCTTAAAGCCGGAAGCGATTACGACGGCCACCTTAGCCCCCTTCTTACCTGCCTCCTCAACCGCGTCAGGCACATACTTTGCTGGGATCGAAACAACAACCATATCAATCTCTCCCGGAACGTCGGAGAGGGATGGGTAAGCCTTAACCCCTAAGATCTCGGGCGCTTTAGGATTAATCGGGTAAACCTTCCCGGTGTAACCGTACTGAATAATGTTCCTGAGAATTTCGTATCCTATCTTACCTGGGTGCCTGGAAGCCCCTACAACTGCGATAGATCGCGGCCGGAACAATGCCTCGACATTACTCACCATTCTCTAACCCCAACAACTCTAAAGAATATCCTATTAAACCTGAGGTTAAAAACGTATTAGACTATTGTCTAAGTCCATCCCTTAATAACTTAGACATAAGGAGATAGAGGAGCCCTCGATGCCTGCAGCTGCCTACGCTCTGCTGATGCTTACACTTACTGCTGTGATTCCTGTAAGCGAGTATTCTGTGAACCTCGAGATTTCCGGGCACTTAATATACTGCCACATAATAGTGAGTTTCGCCGAGGAAGGGCCTCAACTCACGTCCCCGACCTGCAGGATTTACGTCCCCGGGCAGGGATTAGTGGATATCGATTCGGGAAGGCAGATCGGGGGCACGAATTACACACTCAACGATTTCCTCATGCAGATAGATTTCGAGAAGCCTCAGGGAAGTAAGGAGGTTTCCCTCGGAGGGATGAAGGCACACATAGAGTGGAAGCTCCTTGCGTCGGAGGATGTCAGGATTCTGACCCCTGAAGGTATTTTCCTGCTTTCCGTTGCTGCCGCGGCCGTTGTTGCTGGTGCTTTGTACACAATACTTGCGAGGAGGAAGTACATTATTGAGTGACCTAATCCTCAACCTCAATACCTGCTAATGCGGAGACAGCCTCACGCATAACCCTGACCGCCCTAGATTTCCCGACCCTGAGGAGTTCATAGATCTGCTCCCAGTCCATTCCCTGAAGGGCCTTACCTATTAGGACGGAACCTGTTAACTCATCCAGTTCCTTAATCCTTCCCTCAAGAAGCACCTTCTTCGCAAGTATCGTGACTGCGTCAGCGACCGACTCATATGTCATGACGCCCCTGACATAAACCTCCAGCCTCTCCCTCTGTATTTCCGATAGCTGAAGCCTTGCCGCGTAACCCTCATTCCTCAGAACATCTCTAAACATCAGGTAGATTACGTCGGGCTCGAAGTCCCTGTATACTGAGTGCAGGCTCTCGACAAGCTTAACCGAGAACTCCCCCACACCTAAATCTATTAACCTCCTCCACTCCTCACTCAAGGGCTTAACCACAAGGGATGTGTACTCACCGCTCACCTTATTCCTGTCGGGAGACATGTGTACAGGGATGAAGCCGTTCCTGACCCAGAAATTCATGAGTTCCTTACTGACACCGAAACCTGCCCCAACCCAGTCATAACCTCTCCGGACAGCCTCCTCAACAACCTTACTGAGGAGGAAGGAACCTATCCCCCTTCCCTGCACATCTATGTGTACAGCTATCCGTATAATTCTCCAACCAACACCCTTCCCGAAATCCCTTAGGCGGAGGTGTTTAACGAGCCTGTCAGGAATTATGTTGCCCGGTATCTTCCCTCCAGCAAGCAACTCATCAATAATATCTTCAGGAAGACCTCCCTCCTCCGCAAGCTGTGCAGCCCCGACAATCTTACCGGAGCCCTTCAGCTTAACAGCCCTGATGCTGTGGTGGGGTGCGTCAGCTATTCTTCCAAGATCATCCGGCTCGTTCCTGTAGTGGGCGAGGACATATATCCCGAAGAGGGATCTTAGCTCCCTCTCCCCCTCCTCCGAGAAAAGGTATTCAGGGTCATAGACAACGTACTCGAAATTCCCTTCCTCAATCTCCTTCAAGTCATTCTCATCAAGCGGGTCGGGCTCCGCATCCATTAGGAGGGCATCGAACTGGAACCTCTCAATAGGGTCGGTGGCGGAGTACCTTATGGGTTCATTCATCTCGTACTCAATCAGCTTAGTTTTCTTATCCTCCCTAAGCCTCTTCAGAAACCTTATCGAGAAACCTCTCCCAGCACCCTCATAGCCGTGGATGGTTGTGGCGTAGATTGTTCGCTTATACTTCCTCCATATCTTATGAAGTAGCGGGACAGGTATTCCGGCGGCCTCATCAACAATAACCACATCAACATTCACCCTCAGGACTGTGTAGGGCTCCCAGAACTCAATGCTGAAGCCCGGCCCCCTCAACTCAATGATGGTTCCCTCCCTAGTGAGTTCCTGGAACTTCATACCTAAGGCCTCAAGGGTTTTCCTCGCAAGCTTCATCAATGCCTGGATCGAGGATGGGTCGGAAGCCGTTACCGCTACCCTGACCTTAGTCTTGAATTTCTGCATCTCCTTAATGAAGCCAACAATACCTATCCCTACAGCCGATGACTTACCTCTACCCCTATCAGCAGTAACCACTATAGCTACTCTCTTCTTCCCCGGCTTAGGAACCAGGTGATCCTCAATCAGCTTGATAACGTTAACCTGATCCTGTGTGAGGGCCACTCTATAGACTTCCTTCGGGAAGAGAGTTTCTTCAGGAATCTCAAGCTTCCTAGAGGCCTTGCCCCTAGGCCTCGGGGACGTCAGCCTAGCCTTAATCACTGATGCACCATCAGTGTCATATATGTATATGCCTTCATGCTTCAGGAGCTTCCTAATGAAGAAACCTGTGAAAATCTTTCTTGGTTCAGGATGGTTGGGGACGGCGAGATTACTTCTGAAAATCGTTTCAGCCTCAGGCCACTCGCTGAAGGGGGGAGCCATGAAGATTATGAGGCCGCCTCCCTCAACAATGCCTAGAAGCCTCCCAACATCGTTGGGCTTAAGGTCATTAACAAGATCCATGATGAGAACCTTGAATGTTGATCCAAGGAACTTCTTACTTACCTCGTAAACAGCTTGAGTGAGCTCAACGTCCTCAACCCCCTTAAGCGCTGATGAAACCACCTTAGCCCTAATCCTTCCGTCAGGGAACTCGTCATGGAATACATGGAGGACAGTGATAGGGCCCTTCAAGGCCTTGAGGCGTTTAAGTATTTTCACATACTTATACACAGCGTCAGCGGCTGCCCCACCAACCTTAATCGGGTCGCTCCCGCAGAAAACTATGAGGCGCCTCTCATTCTCCTTAACCCCCCTCCTAATATCCTTTCTCAGAACCCTCCACATCTCTCTGTACTCGTCGGAAACTATTTCACGTAGTCGACGCCTCACATCCTCTAACCTTCTCCGCGCCATGAAACATCACCTGAAGGGATGGGGAGGGGTTAAGGAGAAGATCTTCTGAAGCCTAAAGAATCATTTTCTTAAGGCCTTCATAGGTCTTCTTATACGATTCCATTATGTCGGTGGACAGTGAAGGCTTCACGACCTTCAAAGCCTTGAGGAAGTACTCCATGCTCACAGGCCTTGCCTCGAACTTGTCCCTAAGCGCCAGAATCACTGCCTCCCTCACCAGAGCCTCCAGATCTGCACCTGAGTAACCTTCAGTCATATCCGCAAGCTTCTCGAGATCTACGTCCTCAGCAAGAGGGACGTTCCTAGTGTGGACCTTAAGGATTTCTAGGCGGGCCTTCTTATCTGGAGGCGGGACGAAAATCACTCTATCGAACCTTCCCGGCCTCAGTAATGCAGGGTCAACGATGTCTGCCCTGTTAGTGGCACCGATAACTACGACGTTCTTAAGGGTCTGTATCCCGTCAAGCTCCGCAAGCAGCTGATTAACTATCCTGTCGGTGACGCCTGAGTCATGCCTGAAGCCCCTTGCAGGAGCTATCGAGTCAATCTCATCGAAGAAAACGACAGTCGGCGCTACCTGCCTAGCCCTCCTGAATATCTCCCTAATAGCCTTCTCTGACTCGCCAACCCACTTACTCAGTATCTCAGGTCCCTTCACCGCAATGAAGTTGGCTCCAGACTCAGTGGCAACAGCCTTAGCCAACAGTGTCTTACCGCATCCTGGAGGCCCGTACAGAAGAATTCCTCTAGGCGGCCTAATACCCATCTTCTCGAAAACGTCGGGCGACTTAAGAGGCCACTCCACAGCCTCACGAAGCTGCTGCTTAACGTCCTCAAGCCCACCGATATCCTCCCACTTAACCTCAGGAACCTCAACAAGAACCTCACGCATCAGGGTGGGGTGCACAAGTTTAAGGGCTTCAGTGAAGTCCTTATTCGTTACCTTAAGCTCCTTCAGCTTGTCCGGAGGTATCGGCTTATCTAGGTCGAGCTTCTCCTCCTTCATAAACCTCCTCAAAGCAGAGATGGCCGCCTCCTTAACTAGTGCCGCCAGATCCGCACCTGTGAAGCCGTGGGTTATTTCAGCAAGCTTCTCGAGATCTACGTCCTCAGCAAGAGGGACGTTCCTAGTGTGGACCTCGAGGATTGCCTTCCTAGCCCTCTTATCGGGTGGAGGTATCTCTATCTCCCTGTCGAACCTTCCCGGACGCCTTAAGGCGGGGTCGACGGCATCGACCCTGTTAGTTGCACCGATAACTATCAGCCTGCCCCTCTCCTTCAGACCGTCCATGAGTGTGAGGAGCTGAGCAACAACCCTCTTCTCAACCTCGCCAACGACCTCCTCCCTCTTCGGCGCTATCGCATCGATCTCGTCAATGAATATTATTGCGGGGGCGTTCTTCTCAGCCTCCTCAAATATCTGCCTAAGCCTCTGCTCAGACTCTCCATAGAACTTACTCATTATTTCAGGACCGTTAATCGTTCTGAAGTAGGCGCCTATCTCGTTGGCTAGTGCCTTCGCCAGCAGTGTCTTCCCAACACCTGGAGGCCCGTGGAGAAGTATCCCTTTAGGAGGCTCGATACCTAAGTGCTTGAAGAGCTCTGGATGCCTCATAGGTAACTCAACTATCTCCCTAATCCTTGCCTTAACCTCCTCAAGATCCCCTATGTCTTCCCAAGTAACTCTCGGGACGCCGCGAGCTATTGCCTCAACACTGACAGGCTCCTCCCTAATCTCCACCCTAGTGTCCTCATCCACATACACCGCTTGAGTGGGTTGAGTAGCTATAACCACGAACCTTAAGGGCTCGCCGAACGGGTAGAAAATGAATATGACTTCACCCCTCTTTAGTGGCTTGTACTGAAGTTGCTCCTTAACGTACTCAACGAAGCTCTCATCAAACCTTATCCTTATTGTGGGGGCTAGGGTAACCCTCGTACCTTTCTCTACCTTAGCCTTCCTGACCTTAACATACTCCCCGACAGCAGCACCTATGGCTTCCCTAGTGTAGCCGTCGATACGTATGATGTCTCTGGCCTCATCCTCCCTTAAGGCGGGCCAGACCTGAAGAATTACCGAGCCCTTAGGCCCCTCAACCTCTATGAAGTCTCCGTAGTTAACGCCCAGCTCATCCATTATTCTGCGGCTTATCCGAGCTATCTTTCTCCCAACATCCTTCTGACGCGCCGTCTCGACACGCAACTCATGATAATCTGTGCTTGGTGACATTACCTACCACCTGATAAGTATTATATACAAAACGTTTTATAAGTAACCTAATCCCGGATTCAGATCCTCTCAAGAACGTCCAGGCCTAGGAGACGCATACCTACCTCAAGAACCTCCTTAACGCTGAAGGTTATCCCTAGCTTAAGGTGTCTAACCCCCTCATCCGGTTCCTTAAGGATGGGTTCCTCGTCATACCAGGTGTTGAAGGTGTCCGCAACCCTGATGAGGTAGGCGACAAGGTCCTCAGGGTGGAGAGAATCTAGAACCCCTTCAGTAACTGACGGGAATTTACCTATTAACCAGACGAGGTCCCTCCTCCTGCCGGAGCCTATTGCTGAGTAGTTAATTCTTTCCCAATCAACACCGTTCCCTGACTTAACCAGCACGGAATTAGCTCTCGCGTAGGTGTACTGGAGGTAGGGGCCTGAAAGCTGCTTAGTGTCCAGAGCCCTCCTCATATCGAAGGTCAGGGTCTTCGTCGGCGATGTGGAGAGCATCATGTATTTGAATGCTGACCTAGCCATCTTCCTCACGGCTTCAGTGTTAGCCACACCCCGCTCAGCCATAACCCCCTCAATAATCCTCTCCATTGATGAAAGAAGCTCATCTATAGTGACGTACCTGCCCCTCCTGCCCGACATCGAGGCTCCAGGCAGGTTAACCATCTCGTATGCGTAGTGGATAGTGTTCGCCGCCTCCCTCCTGTGACCTAGTGCGTAGAGGGCGAGCCTCAGCTGCGCCTGGCTCAGGGTCTGCTCAACAGCTATCACGTTAATCACTTTATCCGCGTTGAACTCCCTGAACTTCTTGAGGGTGTATGCAATATCCCTCGTTGTGTATAGGGTTGTTCCGTCACTCCTAACCAGGATTAGGGGAGGTATTTCAAGACCTTTCGGTATCTTAAGCTCCTTAAGCACATCCTCCCGCTCAAGAAGCTTCTCGAAGTTGAGGGCTGGAACGCCTTTATGAATCATGAAGTGAGGGGACTCTCTAGCCTGCCTAAGTACATCATCAACGAGGCCCTCCCTAATCAGGTCGCTTTCCCAGTCCCAGACATCCATAGATATGCCTAAAGCCTCAAGAGTTTGTTTAATGCCCTCCATAACACCCTTCGTGACCTCCCTAACGAGCTCGGAGTCACCTACACCGGACTCGTAGTCCTTAAGTATCTTCGCAACGGATGTGTTAGGGTCCTCATCCCTACCGACCTCATCGATAAGCCTGTCAACCTCCCGAGGAATCTTCTCCCTAATCCTCTGGAGGTCGGCGACAAGGCTATCCAGCTCCGCAATGATTTCCCTCTCCTCCGACTCGTTGCCCTGTGACTTAGCGGCCTCAAGCCTTTTCCTAGCGTTAAGGATGTCTATAACGGTCACGGTCGCGGCGTAGATGAGTCCATAGTAGTGGTCGGGCTTTACACCTTCCGGAGGCTTAGGCCTGCCGAGAAGCCTATAGCCGTAGGCTAGGTACGCAACCTGAAGACCTACGTCATCAACGTAGTACCTCCTCTGCACGGTGTGGCCTGCAGCGCTAAGCATCCTGTAGATGAAATCTCCCAACACCGCATTCCTTCCTGAACCAACGTGAAGGGGATGTATAGGGTTTGCTGAGACGTATTCCACAACAATTCTCTCAGGCTTCTCAGCCTTAGGGACTCCGTACATCCCCTCAAGCCTTCTAACGGAGGAAAGCACCATCTCCCCGTAGCGGGTGAAGTCTATGAAGAAGTTTACGTAGGGGCCTGCCCTCCTCACATCCCTGACAAGCTGGCTTAACTCACCAGCCTTAACCAGAGCACTAGCCACGTCCTCGAAACTGCCTCCACACGCCTTAAGGATTCTGGGCACAGGAATTCCTAGGTCTCCGAACTCCTTCCTAGGGGGCTCCTCAATGAATCTCTCCAGATCCTCCGGGGGCTTATTAGGGCAGGTGTTGGAGAGTTCGGAAGAAATAAGTTTAGTTAAAGACTTAGTAAGATCCTTGAAGGGATTGGTTGAGGGCAAACATCCCACCAAAAAACAGTGTTGTTTAGACTAAGGTGGTGAGGTCCCTGAAATCCATGGGGAGAGGGCCACCCATAGACTTATACTGATCATACTTCTCCTCAAGGTAAGCAATGAATACGGGGCATCCCTCGAACTTCCCGTCACGGTCGCACTTAGTGGTCTTCTCATACTTCAGCTGCTTAATGAAGCAGTTCCCCAGCTTCTTATCGAAGTAGGGGCAGATCTTGTGGTATTTCTTCGCCGACTTAACCATTCTCTCTACCCATCTCTTCTTAGGGTCGGTCGTCTTCTCAGGTGCAGTTGTTGTTAGCACCTTCTTGAGATCCTCCTCACTTATCTTCGAACCCATAAGCATCACCCGTAACCTCTTTATGCGCTCACGCGCATAAATCTCTTATCAAGATAATCGGGTTGACTGGCTTTTAAACCTAACACCTTCAGATAGATGAAGATGGCTAACCCTAAAAACGTCTCTACTTTCGCCTTGCCTTCAGTGCTGGGAGGCCGTTACTCGAGCCCCACGATAGTGAATCGGCCGTCCTCCATTACGTAGACGCGGCCCTCATTAACTAGCTTAGTTAACGCCTTCCTTATCTTGTCCTCGCTTGCTAGACCTGAGAGGAAGGAGTGGAGCTCCTTAACGCTCATGGGCCTGTCGCGGAGAAGATCCGTTAGAATATTGACGAGCTGATCTTCCGTCGGGGCCCGCACAACAACGACCTCCGCATCCTCATAAACCACTTTAAGGCCGAGCTTTCTTTCCGCGTCCATACCGCCGTTTTCAGCCATTTATTAACCCCTAAGCCTAGAGTTCTATACAGCTTATAAGTTTATTAATGATAGTTACTGCCGGGTTAGAAATGCCGTGTCCATGGTATAAAGACGGTTACTGCACATCGCCCGCGCTGGAGAGGCCTTCCCAAGACCCAGTAATCCCTTCAGTGTGCCTGGGTGATGAACCTGTTTACAGGCTGTGTAAGTTCTATAGGGAGCCGACGACGCTTGGAAGGCTCCCGGGGAGGGTGTATCCCTCGAAGTTCGGTAAGCCTCTCCTCCTCATACATTCACTTAAGGGGGAGCCTAAGTCAGGATGCGAGTTCTTCGTTGTTGAGAAGCACGAGTCCGGCGCGTACCTAGCTGGCTGCGAGGTTCTGGGAAGATACCTTACGAGGTATGAGGTGCCTCTATGCGAGAAGAGCTGGCAGGACTGCCCTTACAGGAAAATAGGTTTAGCCCTTAGAGAAGAAAAATAGCTAAGCCCTAACCTCTTCCACCATAGCTGCAGGCATCTCCATCCTCTGAAGGATTTCCGGGTTGCTTTCAGGGACGTAAATTATGCGGACCTCATCGAAGAGATCCCTATACATCTGGATCCTCTTAACGAATCTAGCGCTCTTACTGTCATAACCAACATAGACTACGAGCCTTTTCTTAAGCATCCAAGCCACCGTTACTGACCTTACGCCGCGTGATGTTTAATAAAAACGCATCCACTTACCTAAGTACTACCTTCCCCTCCAGTCTTCGTGTAGTCCGTGAGCTTTCTGTACTTCCCGGCAACGATTGTTCTAGTTAGTGCTTCAGAGGTTTCGCGCTTAAGCTCCATCCTCATGAACTCCAGCGCCTCCCTAACGCTTCCGAACCTTACCGGAGCCGCTTGAAGGGCCCTCCTAACTGTCTCCCTGATGTGCCAGTTCCCGACGCCTGCATAGTATGAGGGAAGAATCTCCCTAACTATGAGGGCTGAAGCCCTCCTTCTCCTCCTCCATAAAGCCTCAATAAGGGAGAATCTTGCCGCCTCGAAACCCCCGTCCGGCGTTAATGTCTTTCCGACACCCACATCCCTGTTATATATTATGACAGGCTCCCGCGCGGTCTTGGTGTAGGCTGTTAGGGGGAACCAGACCTCCAGCCATTCAGCGAAGTATCTTCCGGGATACAGAAGTATGAAGAACCTGTTGCTGAGGTACTCCCCCCTATACAGCTCGACAGTGTTGATCGAGGGGTAGGTCCACACATCCCTCAGCATGTGGTTTGACAGGACAGTGTCGGTCGCCGTTATTGCCCACCTAGTGGGGACAAGCTTCCTGGACCTCAACTCACCTAGGAGGCCCAAGCTTAAGGCACGTATAATGGTGTATATGTCGACACCGTCCCTGTAGAGCTCAAGTATCCCGATCTCTGCCTTAACATCGTCCCACACAAGGTTCTCCAACCTCCTCGGCAGGGAGGCGTTACCTTTAACAAGTATTCTCTCCGCCTCTGCCGACGGCCCTATGGGGTCGATCCCTGCCCTGAAGGTGAGTCTGGGGTTAGGAGGTTTCTTAAGGAGGGACTCAGTATCTACAGGCCTTACGGAGACTGATGCGAGGCTTATCTCGGTCTCGTAAAGCTTCGTGAAGTCCCTCACATCAACCCTCACAATGGAAGCCACCTGGTAGGCCCTCCTCGAAATAATGTCGTTCAGTTCCAGCCTCCCCCACCACTCAGGAGGGTTGTCATAGTCCTTCGCCTCCTCTCCCAGAACGCCTGGGGGGACGTGGTAGAGTACGGGGACCTTAGGATATCTTGACTCCCCTACAATCACGCTGGGTGGTGTTGAGCCGTAGACTTCCTTACCAGTGATGAGGGAGGCGGCCTTATAGCTAGCTCTAAACCTCTCCATGAGGGGGCAGTATGGGAGGCCGCAAAGCCTCCTATATCCCTTACACCTCACACACAGCTCCGCACTTATCCTGATTCCTGCTCCCCTACAACATCAGTGGTAAGGGAGGAATTAATCGTTCCCAATAATATTAAAGCCCTTACAGCATCATGCATATAGGATGTGTGTTAGAGGGAACTTTAACGGTGTGAAAGAATATAAGGGTTTAGATAAGTCTAAATATGATGGGGACCTGGCATGAGTTCCGGATGCGATGTGACGGTGGCGCTCGCGGGCAACCCGAACGTGGGTAAGTCAACGCTATTCAACGTCCTCACAGGCGAGACGGCCCACGTGGGTAACTGGCCCGGCGTCACCGTCGAGCTTAAGGAAGGGGTTAGGGAGTATAGGGGAAGCAAGATATGTTTCATTGATCTACCAGGGACCTACGGAATATCTGCTACGAGCATGGAGGAAGTTATTGCCAGGGAGTTCATTATTTCTGGTCAGCCAGACATCGTGGCTGTGTTGGTTGACTCAACCGCACCTGAGAGAACGATATACCTTGCAGTACAGATAATGGAGCTAGTTCCCAACGTCCTCATAGTGCTGACTAAGTATGATGAGGCCCATGCGAAAGGTGTGCATATACACGTGGATAAGCTTGAGGAATACCTAGGCGTCCCCGTGGTTCCTGTCTCTGCCATAACAGGTGAGGGTATCAGGGAGCTTCTGGATACGGTAGTTGATTTCGGGAAGAGGCTTAAGAGGACTGAGCCCCTCAGAATAGACTACGGAGGCCTCGAGTACTTCATCAGGGAGGCCCAGGCTGTTCTCGAAGGTAGTGAGGCATTGAAGGACTTCCCCAGCAGGTGGGCAGCGATAATGCTTCTGGAAGGTGACCCGCGCCTCGAAGAAATGCTTAGGGAGGCAGGAGAGAAAGAGGTTCTTCAGAAGATAGGTAGGTTGAGGGAGTCAGCTAGAAGAATTATTGGTAAGGATCTCACCGAGTACGTTATTAAGACAAGGTTCGACTTCGTTGACTCAATAATTAGGAAGGTTGTTGTGAGGAGCGAGATTAAGGCTGGCGGAGGTGCTGGAGACATTTTCCAGAGACCTGTCGTGGGTGCTTTAGCTAGCCTCGGACTGATATTCGCGGTTTTCCTCGCTGTATTCTCGATAAACACGGGCTTTCCCCTCAACATAATTATGGATTTCCTTGGGCGTCCAGACCTAGCTGAAGCTATAGAGGCATTCAGCATTAGCGGGCTTGTCGGGGACGGCTTCACAGCCTTAGCGAATGCTGCGGCATGGACCCTAGAGCCCTATGCTCCGGAGTGGTTTGTCTCGCTCTTAGCCGACGGAATAATCACGGGGATAGGCTCCGTTCTGTCGTTCTTCCCGCTCATACTAATGGTCTTCCTGTTCCTGGCGGCGCTGGAGGACAGTGGACTTGCCCCGAGGATGGCTGTAAGCTTCCACAACTTCTTCTCGAAGTTCGGGCTGTCAGGAAGGGCGATATATCCATTCGTTGTGAGCCTAGGGTGTAACGTCCCCGGAGTTATGGCGAGCAGGTCATCGCTGGATGATGAGGAAAGGGTTGAGTTAGTGCTTTCAGTGCCTTTCATCCCATGTCAGGCAAGGCTAGTGGTTGCTTTAGCGTTCGCGTTAGCGTTATTCACTTCCCCGATCCTCCAGGCAGGAACGATATTCCTCGTTTACCTCATAGGCATTCTTGTGGCTCTACTGACCTCTGTGGCTGTTAGGAGGCTCTACTTCAAAAAGAGTGAGCCGCCAGAGCTACTGATAGAGATCCCGCCGATACATAAGCCGAAGCTTAAGGTTGTGTGGTGGCTTACCTGGGACAACACAAAGCACTTCCTGAGGAAGGCCGGAGTGATCATATTCACGTTTAGCATTATTGTGTGGGCTCTCCTATACCTGGGGCCTACGGGATACCTGCCGGAGCAGCATCCGGAGAACTTCTTCGAGTACTCCTACGCAGCAATAATAGGTAGGTGGATAGCGCCTATACTCGCTCCCTTCGGCCTTAACGAGGATCAGGGTTGGAGGATAGGGTTCTCACTTCTGAACGGGTTCGTGGCTAAGGAGGTGGTTCTCGATAGCCTAGCGGTTCTTTACGGAGGGGACGTCGACCCTGTGGCAGCTATTCAGTACCTCGGCCTAACACCTGCTCAGGGCTTAGCCATCCTCGTGATAATCATGCTTTACCTGCCATGCATAGCGACCCTTGCAGTGATGTATCAGGAGCTGAGAAAAGGGAAGCTGGTTCTCCTAGCCCTCCTATACATGCTTGGTGTCGCCTACCTGGTTTCCCTCATAGTGTACGGGATCATGGTTCTGGTAACGTAACGGAATTTTTTATTAGGCCCCTTAATTAATCTCCTTGACTAGGTGATGCGTATTTAGCCAGTACAGAGTGTCTAAGGAGGAGTTAAGGAGGCTGATAAGGGAGCTTAAGAAGTGGTCCGCACACGCCACAACGCTGCTGAGCCTGTACATACCTCCAGGCAGGCCTATCTCCGACGTTGTTAATGTTCTTAGGCAGGAGCTATCAATAACTGAGAACATTAAGCTTAAGCAGACGAGGAATAGAGTTCAGGCAGCGTTAAGCGCAGCCATAGACAGGCTTGTTAAGATACCTAAGGTGCCTCCCAACGGCCTCGTGCTGTTTTCCGGGGAGAATGACGAAACAGGGGAAATGCTTACAATAGTTTTCGAGCCTCCCGAACCCATCAACGTCTTCTTCTACAGGACGGACAAGTACTTCCACACAGAGTTCCTTGAGGAGATGGTTGCAGAGAACGATGTTTACGGACTCATAATTATTGAGAGGGATGAGGCAACAATAGGGCTTCTGAAGGGGAACACTATAAGGGTTCTTGACGAGATAGAGGGCTACATACCTGGAAAGCACAGTAGGGGAGGCTGGTCACAGCGAAGATACGACAGAATAATTGAGGAGTTAACGAAGGACTTCTTTAAGAGTGTCGGCGAGAAGGCGACGAACTACTTCCTTCCCCTATACGAGGACGGTAAGCTCAGGGGGATACTGATAGGTGGGCCCGGATATACGAAGAACGACTTCGCGTCAGGGGACTACCTGGACTACAGGTTAAGGAAAGTTACTCTAAGCAAGCTCGTTGATGTGAGCGCTCAGGGCGAGCCAGGGCTTAAGGAACTTGTTCTTAAGGCTGAGGACCTGATTAAGCAGCATATCTACATAAGGACTCAGAAGGCTCTTGAGGAGTTCAACCTCCACCTATCGAAGGACGACGGCCTAGCAACCTACGGGGAGAAGGAGGTTATGGACGCTCTAGAGCTTGGTGCGGTGAAGTACCTCATAATAACGGAGGATCATCCCAAGCTCGATGTCTTCCTCCATAAGGCAGAGAAGAAGGGTGCTGAAGTATTCGTTCTAGGTGAGGACGTCCCTGACTATATGTGGATAAAGAAAACTTTCGGCGGAGTAGTTGCTGTGCTTAGGTACCCGATCTACTGAGCCTTCCTCAAACCTTTATTTTATGTGTGAAACAACACCAATCAGGTAGGTTAGGATGAGTCAGGAAAGGGTTAGGTCACCCATAGTAGTTGTTTTGGGGCATGTAGACCACGGGAAGTGTCTACACCCGGACGAGAGGGTTGTTTTAGGTAATGGAGCAGCTGTCAGGATAGGCTCCCTTTTCAAGGAGTTCGGTGATGTGCGGAGCGATGAAGACGGCTATGAATGGATAGATGAGGAGATCCCTGTACTAACGATCGATGGGGAAGGCCGTATAGTTAAGGGTAAGGCGACGAAGGTTTGGAGGGTTAGGCATAGAGGCCCCCTATACACTGTTAGGCTTAAGGACGGCGGGGTTGTTAGGGTAACGCCTGAACACCCTTTCCTAACGATTGATGGGTGGGTTAAGGCAGAGGATCTTACTCCGGGAAGCTTAGTTGCTGTCCCCTCAACACTACCTATAGGTGTTAAGTTCAGCGAGTTCCTCCACATCCTTGACAGGAACTACCTGATCCTTAGGGTGGGTGAGGCAACTTCCTTAAGGGACAGGAGGTTCTGGAGAGCCTTCTTCTACATGCTTGGTAGGGCTGTGGCCTTCAAGGGCTTAGGGATGAAGCCGCCTGCGACAGGTGTTGACGCCCTAGACCTGAATGCTGAGGAGTCCTCGATACTTCTGAAGGTGGGGGCTGAAAGGCTTTCAAGGCTCTATAAAGACTTCATGATAAGCGGTATTGAGGGGGCCATACCCGGAAGGAGGAAGCAGGACTCCCTAGTTCCTGAGGCTGTCATGGTAGCCCCGCAGGATCTAATAAAGCACTTCCTGGAAGGCTACTCTGTTGAGGCCGCCGTCGAGAATTCCTCGATCCCGGAAATAACTCTACTGAGCAACAGCAGGGAAGGGGCGGAGGAGCTTAGAACGCTTCTCAGAAGGCTCGGCATTGTTTCCGTGGTGGAGAAGGTTCCTCTAGGCTGGGGCGCGACAGTTAAGGGAGTTAAGGAGGTTAGGAAGCTGAGCAGACGCCTCGGAAGGGAGTACCTCCTATCGAAGGATGTTGATCTGTCGGAGGACCCGGAGCAGATTTACCACATGAAGATAGGGAACCTCCTCTTCACCGAGGTTGAGGAAGTTTCCAAGACGCAGTACAGGGGCTACCTCTACGACCTGTCAGTGCCTCCAACCCATGCCTTCATAGCTAACGGGATAGTGGTGCATAACACAACACTCCTCGACAAGATCAGGGGGACCGCTGTGGTTAGGAAGGAGCCCGGTGAGATGACTCAGCATGTGGGGGCTTCAATGATCCCTGCCTCAGTGATTGAGAAAATTATTCAGCCCCTCAAGCAACTATTCCCAATAAAGCTCACGATACCCGGACTCCTCTTCATAGACACGCCGGGGCATGAAGCGTTCTCCAACCTGAGGAGGAGGGGCGGAAGCATAGCCGACTTCGCGATCCTCGTCATCGACGTTATGGAGGGGATAGAGAAGCAGACGATTGAATCAATAAACATACTTCTCTCCAGGAAGGTCCCCTTCGTAATAGCAGCGAACAAGATAGACCGGATATATGGGTGGAAGCCGCAGCCCGACACCCCATTCCTGGAATCCATTAAGAGGCAGGAGCCCAGGGTTGTTGAGGAGCTTGAGAGAAGGGTCTACACCATAGCAGGCCAGCTGGCCGGACTAAACATACCTGCGGAAAGGTTCGACAGGATAAGGGACTTCAGGAAAGCAATAGCTATAGTGCCCGTCTCCGCCAAGACAGGTGAGGGGATCGCTGAGCTCCTCGCGGTACTCGCAGGCCTAACCCAGAAGTACCTCACTAAAAGAATACTTTTCACTGCAGGGCCGGCTAAGGGCGTCGTGCTGGAGGTTAAGGAAATCACAGGCCTAGGCACATGCATAGATACGGTGATCTATGACGGCATCCTGAGGAAAGGGGACACGATAGTTGTTGGAGGGGTGAAGGAACCGATAGTGACTAAGGTTAGGGCCCTACTCATGCCTAAGCCGCTGGAGGAGATGAGGGTTGTAGGCGAGTCGGCATTCAAGAACGTTGACGAGGTAGTTGCCGCCGCCGGCGTTAGGATAAGTGCCCCCGGCCTCGACGACGCTCTTGCGGGAGCTCCCCTATACGCAGTGGAGGATAAGGCATCGGTTGATGAGGTCGTTAAGAAGGTTTCTGAGGAGGTTACGCAGGTAAGGTTCTCTAAGGACATTACGGGCGTTGTGGTTAAGGCAGACACGCTCGGCACTTTAGAGGCACTCGTCTCAATGCTTGAGTCTCGGGGTGTGCCTGTCAGGCTTGCTGATGTGGGGCCTCTGACGAAGAGGGAGGTTCTGGAAGCCTCCATAGTGGCGAAGCAGAACAGATATTTCGGGGTGATACTCCTCTTCAACGTGAAGCCCCTCCCGGACGCTGAGGAGCTTGCGAGGAAGGAGAACGTTAAGGTGTTCAGCGACTCAATAATTTACAGGCTGATAGAGTCCTATGAGAAGTGGGTTAAGGAGGAGAAGTCTAAGGAGCTGTACTACGAGCTTCAGGCAACAGTGTTCCCAGCGAAGATCCATGTGCTTCCAGGCTATGTGTTCAGGAGGAAGGACCCTGCAGTCGTCGGTGTAAGGGTTCTTTCAGGAGTTATCAGGCCTGGTTACCCGTTGATGAGGGATGACGGGAGGCCTCTCGGGAAGATATACCAGATTCAGCATAAGGGGAAGAGCGTTTCTGAGGCTAAGGCCGGGGCCGAGGTAGCTATATCGATAGTTGGGAACGTGCTTGTTGGGAGGCACTTCGATGAGGGAGACATTCTCTACACAGACCCTACTGAGGCCGACCTGGAGAAGGTTCTGACGAAGTTCAGGGACATGGTTGATGAGGAAATGATTGAGCTGATCAGGGAGCTGATTAAGGTTAAGCAGAAGAGGGAGAAGAGGTTCGGCCTACCCGTAATAATGCTTCTGAAGAAGATGGGTAAGCGTAAGTAGTTTTTATTTGTTTTAGAAGTCTCCGCAGTCCTCCCCGAAAATTACGCTGGACTCATACTCGAACCTTTCAGGGCTGTCGGCAGCATGCACCACGTTCTCCTGAATCGATAAGGCGTAGTCACCCCTAATGGTTCCGGGGGCCGCCTCCCTTCCGTCAGTCTGCCCTATAAGCTTCCTCACAACACTGATTGCCTTATCGCCCTCAATAATCATAGCGACGACAGGCCCTGAAGACATGAAGGAAACCAGGTCGTTGAAGAAGTGCTTACCTCTATGGATGTCGTAGAGCCTCTCAATACATTCCTTCCTCGGGTAAATCATCCTCAGCTTAACTATCTTCAGGCCCTTCCTCTCAACCCTCCTAATCACTTCACCGATAAGTCCTCTCCTAACGCCGTCGGGCTTAACTATTAGGAGGGTTCTCTCACTCATGCCCTGCTCGACCTCTTACCGAGGTAGTACTTGCTCCACGGAACCCTCTTCGGGTCCCTGCCGAGCTTGTAGTTCTTGAAGCACTTGCTTGAGCAGAACCAGAGTATGGTGCCGTCATTCTTCACATACATCAGGCCGGTCCCTGGAGGGATCGGCTTACCGCAGAAGGAGCATTTCCTTATTCTCGGCATTACTTATCCCCCACTCACTTAATGGTTCCGAATAAAAGCTTTGGTTACTACCTCCTCGTGGAGAGCTTCCTTGCCTCCCTCTCAGTCTCCCTGAGAATCACTATGTCGCCGACCCTTACAGGGCCCTTAATGTTCCTGGCGATGATCCTTCCCTTATCCCTTCCTTCAAGAACCCTTACCCTGACCTGGGTTATCTCCCCAGTGACCCCGGTTCTTCCAACAACCTGAATAACCTCTGCCGGGAAACCGAACTCCTCAATAATGTTCACGTCCGGCTGACTCACATCCACCTTCTTACCGCTTTCCTCACTCACTACCGACACCACTCAACTAAGGGTTAACTACTTAAAAGGATTATTATAGATATCTAGAAAAGATATGTATTAAAAACGGGTTTTTCTCCCGTGTTATTGTTTTGAGTCTCCCTTAACCCTGAGTCTTCAGGTCCTGGTAGGCCTTATTCAGCTCCTCGAGGAGCTCTCTGGCCTCGCCTTCCTCAACGATCGCTACCGCCGCAGCAGCTACCTCAATACCGGCTGCCTCGCCAAGCCTCTTCTTGCTGGGGACGTACAGGTAAGGCACCTTCTTCTCCTCGCAGAGGAGAGGCAGATGCATCACGACCTCAGGCGGGTCAACGTCCTCAGCGATCAGCACCAGCTTAGCGATGCCTCTCTCAACAGCCTTAGTTGTTTCATTGGTTCCTTTCCTAACCTTGCCTCCAGTCTCTCTAGCCTTCTTAACGGCTTCATAAGCCTTCTCAGCTATTTCGGGAGGTACTTCAAACCTTACATATGGGGGTTTGCTCATTCTCATCCACCTCGTCGTCGCAATCAATACTTAACCAACGCTTTAAAAAGCGTTACCTACTGAAGGAAACCTACTCATGGATGAATACAGCCTTAACAGGCTTCCCGGGCTCCTGAATCTTGATGAAGCCGAACCTGACGAGCTGCGCCTTCTCACCCTTCTCCAGCATGCCTAGTTCAGGCTCCGCCACAGCCTTAATGGTTCTCAACTCAAGCTCCTCAGGAACGACTATCTCTGCCTCAATACTTCCTTCCCTAGGGACCCACTGCACGATGCTGTATCCCTTCTCCCTCGCGTCGTTGAGTGATGTGCCTGCGTAAACCCCTTCAGCCACATCCCTGCTGACATCCTCAATCTGGACGTTGCAGAACTCCATGAGCCTCATCCCTCCTTTCCTAGTAGCTTTCTCCAGATCCTGCGCCTCTACATAGACCTCGAGAACACCGTTGTTCGGGGTTAGCTTAATCGTTCTCTTCCCTAACTCCTGATTATCGGGATGGTTAGGTATAGTTACTTCGGCAGGCCCCCCGTACTCATTAATACGTAGGAGGACAGGCTTCGTTACTGCCATAAGCCTCTTCGTTTTAGGGTCTATGAGCTTCCTGTTCGCGGCCGCTATGTTGTCCCAGCTCACCACCGCGTCGGTGGACTTAGCCCCCACATCCATAATTATCTGCCTTATCGCCTCAGCCTCTATTCCTCTGTTTCTGAGTGAGGCTATAGTCCCGAACCTTATGTCGTCAGGGCCGCTGAACCTTCCGGGGTTCTCTGACATTATTTTCTTGATCTGTGACTTGCTGAGTATTAGACCTTCGAGCTTGAGCCTGCCTAAATTAATTACTTCAGGGTATTCCCAGCCCATATGGGCGTATAGGTAGGACTGCTTAACCGTGTTTATGGAGTGTTCCTTACCTCTAAGTATGTGGGTTACTTGGAGTAGGTGGTCGTCAACACCTGCCGCGAAGTTATATGTCGGCCAGGCCGCATATCTGGAACCTACTATCGGGTGCGGGTTTTTGTCAGTATCTATTATTCTGAAGGCTACCCAGTCAATCACCGACGGGTCCTTATGGGTGATTTCCGTCTTAACCCTTAGGACCGCCTCCCCCTCACCGAAGTGTCCGTTAATCATTTTCTCGAAGAGCTCCAGGTTCCTCTCGATTTCCTGGTTCCTGTGCGGGCATGGCTTCCTAGCCAGTTTATATGTCCTGAACTCCTCCTGAGTGCAGAGATCTACGTAAGCCCCTCCCCTCCTAATAAGCTCCTTAGCCATGTCGTAGTATATCCCCATCCTTAGGGACTGGATGTATTCCTCCTGCCACTCAACGCCGAGCCATCTTAGATCCTCCTTGATGAGTTTGTAGGCTTCAGGCATGGGAGGCTTGGTCTTAGGGTCTGTGTCCTCGAAGCGCAGAATCATGACCCCTTCATACATCTTTGCGTATTCGTGGCTAAGTATGGCGGGCCTTGCGTTACCTAGATGTATTAGGAAGTCCGGGTTGGGGGCGAACCTTGTCCTTACCTTCCCCCACTTATCCACGTTAGGCAGTGGCGGCAGGCCCTTCCTCTCCTCCTTAGCCTCCTTCCGCTGCAGTAGCTCGGGATACTCTTTCTCGAGAATCCTCTGCTGCTCCTCCAGAGGGATTGAGTTAACCTCCTTCACGGCCTCGGCAGCCGCCCTAGCCACGTCCTTAGCCCTAGTCCTCAGCTCGGGATGTCTGCCGAGAACCTTACTTATGACGGGGCCGGGAACTGCCTTACCTCCGTGCTCCACAGCGTTGAGGAGGGCGTAGCCCCTTAACTCCCTCAGAACCTCCTCAGGCAGGGGCTCTTCACCCATAATCACCGCCTCCTTACATACACCCTGTAGTGATCCTCCCTTTCTCCGAGGACTTCCTCAATAAGAACTATTTCTCCCTGAGCGTATGTTTTAAGGGTTTTTCCCTCACCCTTCCCCGATATTGTGTAACCTATCTTCTCCCACTTCTTCACGTAGTCCCCCTCATCCTTCGTTATGTATACTTCTGCACCCTTGAATTCGAGGACAGCCACCTCCTCACCCTCCTTCACTGTAACGCATTTCCCGTTCCTTCTGTTACACACCTTAACGGTTTTCCTTGCCTTACCCTCAATAAGTAGGGGAGGTATCTCCCTGCACTCAACCTTCCTTTCCCGACCGGCCTCAACTATGAAGCAGTCTGTGGGGAGGTACCCCTTCCTTATTTCTTTGAGGTCTTCCTTAACCTTCCTAGTTGCTTTACCTTTCTCCATCTCAGTACTTCCTCTGCGTTATGTATTTGGCCAAGTCCCTGAGGAGCTTCTTAGCGTCCTCATCAATAACCTGCGTTGCTTCAAGGGCTCCTAGACCGTCCTCAATGTATCTCTCAGCGAGCTCGTCAGCGTACTCGACGGCCCCCGTGGATTTTATGAGTTCCGCGGCAGCGGCAAGTTCCTCCTTACTCGCCTCCCTGTTCCCTAAGGCCTTAAGCAGCCTGTCCTTCCCGGGGTCGTCAAGCCTGCTTAGGGCGTATATAACGAGTATCGTTTTCTTACCTTCCCTTAGGTCGCTATACACAGGCTTTCCGAGAACTTTCTCATCACCTACGAGCCCTAGGATATCGTCCCTTATCTGGAACGCTATACCTATGCATCCAGCGTACTTGCTAAGCTTCTGGATCTCCTCATCCGCCGCCCCTGCGAGAGTGGCCCCTATAACTAGGCTTGATTTGAAGAGGGCTGCTGTCTTCTTGAATATCATGTCTATGTATTCCTCAACGGTGACGTCCTCCCTCTTCTCGAAGTCCATATCCATTGCCTGACCTTCAGCGACAGTTACTGCTGCCCAGTCAAGCTCCTTCATCGCCTTAAGCAGTAGTTCAGGAACCACGTCACCTTCAAGCCTTCCAAGGGCCTCGAACGCCTTCGCGAATAGGAGGTCTCCGGCAAGGATGGCTGAGTCGACACCATACACCACATGTACTGTGGGGACACCCCTCCTCATAGTGTCCTTATCCATTATGTCGTCATGTACGAGGGTGAAGTTATGGAGAAGCTCTACGGAAGCCCCCGCCCTGATCCCCAGCTCTTCGGGGAGGCCGTACATCCTTCCCGCAAGAACTGTTGCTAGCGGGCGGAGCCTCTTACCTCCCGCCTTGATGAGGTGGGCCGACGCGTCGTACAGCTCCTTCGGCTCACCGGTAAGTATCTCCGCAATAACCCTATCGACCTCCTTAGCGACGCTTTTCGCGTAGTTAAGGAGCTCACTGAATTCCTCCACTGAATCCACCGATTTTGTTAATCAATCTCCTTTATAAGCAGGGACTTTTCTCGCCTGGGAGGACGAGGTTCCTTGCCTCAACCCACTGCTTGAGAAGGGATGTGAGTATGACGGGCCTCTCCCTCAACTCATCCACGTTTCTCGCGCCGGCCATCATTAACGCCATCCTTAAGGCCTGAATGAATCCTTCAGTGAACTCCTTCAGAGTCCCTTTCTCGTACGCAACAAGGAACGGCCTAGCCATCCCTACGAGTGAGGCCCCTAATCTCAGAAGCTTAACGGCGTCGTGGGCCGTCCTCACGCCTCCTGACCCTATGATTACTGCGTGGGGGGCCGCGTTCCATACCTCAATAACTGAGGCCGCTGTAGGTATCCCCCAATCGAGTAGGTTGGTTGCGACAGCTTCCTTGACAGCGTCACCCGACTCCCTCGCCCTATACTTCTCTACGAGTACCCAGTTAGTTCCTCCGGAGCCTTGCGTGTCGAAGTGGTTTATTCCTCCCTTAGCGAAGGATAGCGCGACCTCGTAGGACAGGCCGTTACCCACCTCCTTAATTATTATGGGTACTTGAAGCCTGTCCTTAAGCTCCAGCACCCTGCTAAGTATTCCTTTGAATGAGGGTGTTCCTTCGGGCTGTGCAGCCTCCTGCGCGAGGTTCAGATGTATAGCCAGCGCGTCCGCCTCAATCATGCTTACTGAGGCCTCAACCTTCTCGGTAGGGTACTTCATCACTTCGGCCGCCCCTATATTACCTATTATTGGGGCTTCAGGCGCCTCCTCCCTAACAACTCTGTAGGTGTATGAGAGGGAAGGGTTTTCTAGGGCAGCCCTCTGGCTACCCACACCCATCGCTAGGCCGAACTCCCTCGCCACTGCTGCGAGAGCCCTGTTAATCCTCTCTGTTCCGGGGGCCCCGCCCGTCATCCCTGAAATAACTATGGGTGCCTTAATCCTCTTACCCAGGAACTCAGTGTCGAGCTTCACGTCCTCAGGCCCTACTCCGGGGGCTGCCTGATGAGGTATGAAGACATACTCAAGCATTGTTGTTAGAGGACCCTCCACATCCTTCTCTAGAACTATTCTCAGGTGGTCGAGCTTCCTCTCCTGGTTCGCGTCCTTCAGAACCATACCACAGTACCTCCTACGTTTCCTTTGAGGGCGTTAAATAAGTTGTTAGGGACCCTCCCGCTTATGACGGACACCTTAACGCCCTCAACACCTAGGTCCAGTCCTATCTTCAGCTTCTCAAGCATTGCCCCAGTAACGCTCACACCTCCTCCACTGAATGAGGCCTCCTCCACAATTCTGCGGGCTTCAGCCTCCTTAATGAGTTCAGCATCGCTGAATCTCTTAGGGTCCTTACTGTAGATTCCCTCAACATCGGTGACGAATATTATCTCCCCTCCACCGGCCTGGAGAAGGATTAGCCAGGTGAGGAGGTCACCAGAAATAACTTCGTACTTTCCCGCCCCTTCATTAAGTATGACGTCCCCGAAAGTCACTGGGGTTAGGCCGGAGTTAAGAAGCTTTATTAGTGGTGTTAGGTCGCATGCTGTCCCTTCAGAGTCTCTGAAGCATACGGCTCTCGGAGGAATCGAGACTGCCGGGACCCCGCTGCTGAGGAGTGCCTCCATGACGTAGTTGTTCAGCTGGAGCATGTGGTGAGCTACCCTAGAGTAGCATCCCGTATCCATCCCTCCGTAGGTTTCGAGGCATTCCTTAACTAGGGGATGGCCGAAGGACCCGCCTCCATGCACAACCGCTACAGGCCCGGTATCCCCCAACTTAAGGTATTTCCCTATCTCCTCAGCGAGCCTCAGCAGCGTCGGCGCGTCTATGTCGAGGGGGCTTTCCTTAGGGGCTATTACAGAGCCTCCCAGCTTAACTATCTTCAGCCCTGCCCCCAACTAGCTCAACCTCCAGGAGGTCTGCATGGGTCAGGGACTTGACGACGGCGAAGCATTTCCCTTCCTCCCGAGGTAGGGGGATTCCGTAGATCAGGTGCCATATAGAGTTGCTTAGCCTTAAGGCCCTCCTGAACTCCTTATCTTTCGCTGAGAGGGTTCTGAACCCCTCTATAGCAGCTATCCCTGCCAGATGAGTAACGACGTCGGGATCGAGGGGCTCGACATAGTTCAGCTCCGCTGTACCCACAACCTCCGTCTGCGCTACGACGTGGCTAGTGAGCTCTATCTCCCCCTCACCCCTCCTCCATATGTAGGGCTTCGCGTGGAACACATGCTTCCTCAACGCATACACGGAATCATCCACACCAACCTCAGCATCAACAACTTCGGCAGCGGTAACTATCCTTCTGTCGAGCGGTCCTCCCATGGATTCAAGCATTGCGTTAGTTAGGGCTACATACATGAATGTCTCGTTAAGTTTCCCGCTGTGCTGTATGGAGAGCCTCATGAGGGCTGTTGAAGCCGTCTCCTTCCTTAATGTGTGGTAGAATGAAGCCACCGCTGCAACAACCTCGTCACTCACGTCCCCCTCAATCTCTATTCCTCCGCCGTCACCCTCGATCGATGCTTCCACAATAACCCTCTCCCCTGTTGGGACGACGAGAACCGGGTTGCTCCGGTTGGGGATCGGGACATATATTAGAGGGATCCATTCGGTCAGCTCCTTCTTAACCTTGTACATGCCGTTCTTCCTCACTGGGAACTTTATGCGTCAGGAGGTAATAACTAGGTCAGTACACCCGTACGGCTGCATAGCCCACGACCCACGCCCTCTCGCCGGTCACGTCCCCTGAGGTGGCGTACTTCAGTACCTCCGCCCCTTCACCCCCGTTCTCTTTAGCGTAGTATAGGAGCGTCATCACCGGGCCGTAACCACACATCGATATGTCTTTCTCGATAACTATTTTGTATAGGCCTTCAGGATCCATGGAAGTTATTTTCTCTAGGGCTTCCCTATCCTTCCTCACAGCGATCTCGTGGGGTTCGTAGTGGCTCATGTCTGAGGACGCTATTATGGTTACGTCTCTCCCGAGCTTCTTCACGGCCTCAGTAATCGCTTTCGCGAGGTCCTTAGATGTTTCCGGGGCCTGATACATCACAGTTATCGGCACTATGGTTACTTCGCTGAAGAGGTATTGGAGGAACGGTATCTGTACCTCAAGTGAGTGTTCTTCCTTATGGGCTGTCGTGTCGGGTTTTGCGAACCTTGAGTTCTTAACTATTTCGGCCGCTAATTCCTCATCAACAGGTGCTTCACCCAGAGGTGTCTCCCAGGCCCCCTCAGTCCATACAGCCACTGCTGCCCCGAGGCCTGTGTGGTTCGGGCCTATTAGAATGAATGTGTCGGGTTTCCCTTCCTTAGCAATTCTCGCGTATGTGTGGGCCGCGACAGGCCCGCTGTACACGTATCCTGCGTGGGGGGCTACAAAACCTATTGACTGCCTCACCCTCTCAGGTGAGGGTTTAGGGATTTCACCCGGCCCTAGTCTGTGGGTGAAGGCCCACTCAATCCTTTCTCTCAGTGTTTTAGGGTCTGCTTCGTAGAACTGTCCGGCCCACCTGGCCTGTCTCTTCACCACCTGGCCGTCACCTTCGTTTCGAAGGCGTCCGGCCCTACAGGTAGGTCAGCATCCATCGCTAATACTCCGCGCTCCCTCAGAACCTGCCTAGTGAGTAGCCAGTAGATCACCGCCAGGGATTTCCTGCCCTTATTGTTTCCGGGTATGACTAGGTCGACGTTGCTCAGCTTCGCGTCAGTGCTAGCTATAGCCACTACAGGTATCCCTATCTTGGATGCCTCTATTATTGCCTGTGTGTCGACCCTCGGGTCTGTGGCTATCAGTATGTCCGGCTCTATGTAGTGCTTAAGCCACGGATTGGTTAGGGTTCCAGGGACGAATCGCCCTGTTATTGCCTTACCTCCCGTGAGCTCCGCGAACTTCTTCACAGGCGTGAATCCGTACTGCCTTGCAGACACCGCTAGCACTGCCTCAGGCTTGTACCTAGCTATGAACTTCCCCGCTATCCTTATCCTCTCATCAATCTTCCTAACATCAAGAACGTACGGGCCGTCGGGCTTCTGCTTGTAAACAAATCTCTTCATGTGTTTCGTGCACATATGTGTACCTATGTGGACACCGGACTCCAGGTATGTGTTTATAGGTACCAGGAGCTCTATCGATGACCCTCTCTCGTATCCTGCCTCACTCATCCTCACACCCTCCTCGTGTACATAACCATCTCATCGATTAGGTTTACGTGGGTTATGAATATTCTTCTGCAGCAGTACCTCTTAACACCTAGGTCGTCGAGGACCTTCTTCGGATCCTCCCCTTTCTTAACCCTCTCGATGAAGGGCTCCCACTTATCCCCTATTAGGGCGCCGCAGGTCGGGCACCTGACTGGAAACATGACCATCTCGAATCACCTGTATGACTTCTGCCTCCACCTCCTGGCGGAGTACCTCATCCACTTCTCCGGCTCCGTCCTTCTCGGGTCTCCCGCAAGCATTGGGCGGCTGTACTCCTTGTACAGCGTTCTGAGTTCCTCACTTCCCGTGTACTCCACTAGGCCCCTAGCTATCGCTGTCCTCACGGCCTCTGCCTGAGCCATGTAGCCTCCTCCCTCAACATTGACCCTAATATCTATCTGCCCCCAGATGTCCTCTCCTGCGAGGAGAAGGGGCTCCATCATCTTAAGCCTAGCCATCTCAACGGGCCATATCTCGAGAGGTATCCCGTTTATCCATACGCGTCCCTTACCGGGCTTCAGTACCGCTCTAGCTATCGCTGTCTTCCTCTTACCTGTTGAGAGAACTATCTTAACCGACTTCCTTGACTTAGCTCTCGCACTCATCCTTTCCACCCTAGAGCCTTAGCCACCTCTCCCAGGGTTATGTAGTCCCTCCCCAGGCGGGAGGCGTCTGCTGAAGAAAGCTTAACCATTTCCTTGCCCTGGAACTCCTTCGGAACCCCTACATAGACCTTAAGATTCCTTAACGCTTCCTTACCCTTAAGGAAGTTCTTCGGAAGCATCCCCTTAACAGTCTTCTTTATTATTGTCTGCGGAGACCTCGGCCTCCTCGGAGACCTCTTCTGCGGGTTCCTAAGCGTCTTTATCCTTAGCCACACCCTGTAGCCCTCGATAACCATCTTCTTCTCTCCACTCACCACGGCCTTCTCAGCATTCACTACATATACCTTGAAGCCTTCCTGCAGCGCCTTAGCTATCTGGGTGCATAGCCTCCCAACTACTGCGCCTTCAGCATCAACTATTATAGTTCTCTTCAGTTTAGGTGCCTCGCTCATGCCATCACCCTCACACCGCTTCCTTTCGGGTTCTCCTGAAGTAATTCCTCAATCGTTAATGCTCTTCCTCCAGCACTAATAATCTTCTCCAGAGCCTTCTCTGAGAAGGCCGCTGCAGCTACCGTAACCTTCTTCCTCAGTATCCCTGCACCCAGAACCTTCCCGGGCACGAGAATTGTCTCCCCATCGCTTGCGTACCTCTCTATCCTTGAGAGGTTCACTACAGGCCTCCTCCTAGCAGGTCTTGAGAGGAGTTCAGCCACGTAGTCCCATATCGGAGCGTTATTTGCGTTGGCCTCCTTCTTAAGCCTAGTTATGAGCTTCCTCAACACTATGTTTGTGGGTCCTGTCCTCCTCACTTTAAACTACCTCCTCTGCCTCATTGATTGAGTCAATCCTGCTTAAAAGTGTGTCCAGCTTCTTGATCAGTTCCTTCACCGCTTCCGAAACAATTGTTTCGGGTTTGAGGGCTCCTGAAGACTCGACAGTGAGGAAGTACTCCCCCTCCTTATGCCCGAGGGTTATTGCGTCGTAGTCACATACCTTAACACACTGCCTGCAGAGTGTGCACCTGTCCTCATACACCTTCAGCTTCCCCTCCTCCATCTTCAGAGCTCCTACAGGGCAGTAGTCTGCGCAGACACCGCACTGGGTGCATTTATTCCAGTCGATAGTTACTGTAGGTACGTAGGTGACTGTCGATATTGTCGCCGGCGACCACTTGATGTGTTCCTTACCTCTCCCTAGACGTGCGTATGCGTCGAAAATTATTCTCTGGTTAGGGCCGAGCTTAACTATAGGTATCTTATCGCTTACAGGCTTCACTTCAGGGTCTGTGAGAGGCCTTAACTGGTCTGAGTAAACAACCTTTATCTCGTCCTCCCCTGACTCCGCCTCCAGAGTGAGTATTGCGTAGCACTCAGTGCTCTCCTCCATCCCTGGCTGGGAGCATGTCTCAGGGGACTTATACTTCCTTATAGCTTCCTCGGAAGTCAGCGGTATCAGCCCTACTCTGTGGGCAATCATTTCGTCATGCAGTACGGAGGTGTTCGTTCTGAAAACAAGGAAGTCTACAGCCATTGAAGGAACAAGCTCTAGGGCCGCCCTCCTGACCGCGTTAACTACATGTATAGGTACGTTCCTTACGAGTAGCTTGACGTGGTTCGCGTCCTTCTCCAACACCTCTACGCTTACTTCAGGCATGGGCAGCACCTTAGACTCTCCTGCCCCTCCTGCCGCCAGGCCTTCTAGTGGTGTCGTGCGGTATCGGCGTCACATCCTCTATCCTTCCAATTATGAATCCTGCCCTCGCAAGGGCCCTGATCGCTGCCTGGGCCCCCGGACCAGGTATTTTAGGTCCGTGGCCTCCGGGACCCCTCACCTTGATATGTATGGCCATTATCCCTTTCTCCATGGCCTGCTGCGCTGTTCTGTAGGCAATCATCATAGCTACGTATGGGGAAGGCTTCTCCCTGTCCGCCCTAACAACCATCCCGCCCGACATCTTAGCGACTGTCTCAGCACCGCTTAGGTCAGTTATGTGCACTATCGTGTTGTTGAATGAGCTGAAGATGTGTGCAACGCCCCACTTAAGCTCTCTTGAAGCGAACGCCATTCCTCACACCTCACGCTCCCGGAGGGTTCTGCGCCTCAGGAACCTCCTCGCCCCCCTCCTCCTGGGCGAGCTGGGCCTGCCACTCCTTAATCCTTTCGGCTAGGGGGGAGCCAGGAGCTATATCTATCAGGGACTCCTCCTCCCTCGAAACAAGGTATCCGGGCGCGGTGACGCGTCTCCCAGCAATAGCTATGTGGCCGTGGACAATGAGCTGCCTGGCCTCATGAATGCTTCTGGCGAAGCCCTTCCTGTAAACAATTGTCTGAAGCCTTCTCTGAAGAAGGTCCTCCACAGTTAGGCCGAGGATCTCGTCAACCGTGCCTGCCTCGCTCTCCAGGAGACCCATCTTGAAGAGCCTCCTAACGAGCTCGGCCTCCCTGACAGACCTGACTTCCGGAGGCAGTGACAGCAGGGCCTTAGCCCTCTCCCTAATCCTCCTCAGGAGTGTTTGAGCCCTCCAAAGTTCCCTCTTACTCCTCAGGCCGTACCTGCCGACGAGCTCCATCTCCTCAATAAGTCGCTCCTTAATCCAGGGGTGTCCAGGCCTCTCCCACTTCTTCCTCGACTTCCTCGGATCGCCCACACAAATCACCTCTTACCCTTAGTCACTCCAACGACAGGACCGAGCCTGCCTGTGGTGTGCGTCCTCTGGCCCCTGACCTTAAGCCCGAGCTGGTGTCTAATGCCCTTCCATGACCTGGTCCTCATCATCCTTTCAATATCTTCCCTGGCCTCATAGATTAGGTCCGCACCGATTAGGTGGCGGTCCTCACCCGTCTTATAGTCCTTCCTCCTGTTAAGGTACCATGGAGGGAAGCCGAGCTTAGTTATGTCGCTCACGACCTCCTCAAGCTTCTCAATAACCTCATCACTAACGTAACCTATCCTCTTCATGGGGTCGAGGCCGAGCTTCCTCGCAATAACTAGGCCTGTGTGGTAACCTATGCCCTTAACCTTCGCGAGGGCGTACGCTACGGGGAGGTCTCCCTTAACGTCGATCCCCGCAATCCTCACGATATGCTTATACGCCTCCTCAGACATTCCGTTAATCACCCTCTACCTACCTCACAAAATGGAACACAGTATATAAGCTTTAAACCTGGCTATATACCTTCACACCACCCGGTAGTTAAGACCTCCAAAGAACGCACACCATACCTAACTCCCTGCACCACCCAATATTCCTCTCGGAGTCATCGACCACACCCACCTCCCTAGGTTCCGCACCCTCAACATCCTTAACCCATTGAAACATCTCCTTCTTACTTCTGAAGTCCTCCCTAGTCAGCACAGCCTTAAAATACTGAACCAGTCCATGATCCTGCAGAAAAATCACGACAGGTTCCAAGGACTGCATTGTTGTGAGGTATAGGGATTTTCCCTCACCATAAAGCTGCTTGACCAAGGCGACACCATCCTTAAACACGGGAGCGTCCTGAACTACCTTAACCTCAGCCTCCCTAACCAACTCATTAACCAGGTAGAAGGCCGGCTTACCGAACTCCTCATTAAACACCCTCTGCAGGCTGGTGACCTCCCTGCCCAGGATCTGGGAGGCCCTCCTACGAAGCATGGGGTAGTCGAGGTCAAGCCTAGTTAACACGCCGTCGAAATCAATGGCAACCGCCTTAACGCCCTTAAGCATTCTTAGAGCCTCATCAAGGGAAGTCACTGCCTACCCTCCCTCCCAAACCTATTGAATTACGTGCCGGAGGTAATTACATGTTTGTGTGTAGGGAAGCGTAATTAGGGCTCCCCACACATAATTAACGGCTGTGAGTATGGCTGGAAAAGAAGGTGAAGAGAAGAAGTTCTTCATACATCCGACCGCGGTAGTGGAGGAGGGTGTAGAGATAGGTGAGGGTACAAGGATATGGCACTTCGTACATGTGAGGAAAGGTGCGAAAATAGGGAGGAACTGCAACATAGGTAAAGGTGTCTACATAGATGCGGGTGTGGAGATAGGGAATAATGTGAAGATACAGAACTTCGTCTCCGTGTACAGAGGGGTTAAGGTGGAGGACGATGTTTTCCTAGGGCCGCACGCAACACTTACAAACGACCTCTACCCGAGGGCCTTCAATAAGGAGTGGGAGGTTATCCCGACACTAATCAAGAAGGGGGCCTCAATAGGGGCTAACGCAACCGTCGTGTGCGGAGTAACTATAGGGGAGTACGCAATGGTCGGTGCGGGGGCCGTAGTGACTAAGGACGTTCCCCCACACGGCCTAGTGCTGGGGAACCCTGCGAGGCTTAAGGGATTCGTCTGCTACTGCGGCAGGCCCTTCAGAAGGGAAGACATAGAGGAACTCAACGAGGAGGTGGCGATATTCAGATGCAGGCACTGTGGAAGGAAAGTAGTAATCCCAAGGAAAAACTACGACATGCTGGAAAAGCGGTAGCTTAATTGTCATTATATCTCAGTCTATTCGTCTCGAGTTACTCGTATTTAGATAATCGTATCTAGATACGAGTATCCTGTTTCGTTATTGACAGGAGAACAGAAACGTATGTTCTTAAGAAGGAGTTTATT
>CAYOJG010000006.1:0-47435 GCA_964404265.1 uncultured Desulfurococcaceae archaeon
TAAGGAAGTTGAGACGGAGGGAGAGTTCTTTAGAATAACCCTTGCCAACGGCATACACTACCTCAGTAAAGCCGTAATTATTGCTGTGGGGTCAAAAAGAAGGACCCTTAATGTTCCCGGAGAAGCAGAGTTTAAGGGCCGTGGAGTTAGTTACTGTGCTCCCTGCGATGCGCCATTATTTAAGGATAAGGTAACTGCAATCGTAGGTGGAGGAAATGCGGCACTGCAGGCAGCCCTCTTACTCACGATATACTCACCTAAGGTATACCTCATCCATAGGAGAGAACAGTTTAGGGCCTTCCCAGTCTATGTTGATTTGGTGAGGAATAATCCTAAGATTGAATTAGTTCTTGATTCAGTTGTCGAGGAAATTGGCGGAGGAAAGACAGTTGAGTGGGTAAGGATAAGGAATGTTAAGACTGGCGAGGAGAAGAGGCTTGAGATCAGCGGTATCATTATTGAGATAGGTTCCGAGCCGCCTAAAGACTTTTTCAAGAAACTTGATCTTCGGACCGACGAAAAAGGATATATTATAGTTGGACCTGGGCAGGAAACAAACATTAAGGGAATATATGCTGCCGGTGATTGCACAGCTGGTCCTCACAAGAAAAAATTTGACCAGATAGTGACGGCTGCTGCTGAGGGTGCGGTCGCTGCTTTATCTGTTTACGAGCAGCTTAAGCTAGGGATAGAGGAAGAAATCGCAGGCTACTGATTTGATTTCCTAGCGATTCTCTCCGTTTTTCCTTCTGGGTAACCCACAATTATTAAGTCTGCCTCTTTAAGAAATAGACCTGTCTCCACTACTCCCGGTATATGAATAAGCTCCTCGTTCACTTCCTCTATGTCCTTTCCTTCTGGCGGGTAAAGATCAAGTAGAATTCCTCCAGAATCACTAACTACTGGTCCCTTCTTTCCTCCACTTACACGTATTGTTATTCTATAACCGCTACTCTCTAAGTGACGAACTATCCAAGATAAGGCCTTAGGGGTGATCTCAATAGGTATTGGGTGAGTAACACCTAGCCTTGGCACCAGCTTTTTCCAGTCGACAATGAAAACGCTTTTTCGAGATATATGGGACAGTATTTTCTCTTGGAGAAGAGCTCCACCACCTCCCTTAACCATCTTCCCATCCCTATCCACCTCATCAGCCGAATCTATGTAGACATCTAATTCATCTACGAACACCGTATCCATTACTGAATAACCCTTCCTTCGAAGCTTAAGGCCTGTGTCAATAGAGGAGACCACGAGCTCCTTCCCTTTCAGTTTTCCCTCCCGCTCAGCGATTTCAATGAAGAGTGATGTTGTAGAACCAGTTCCTAACCCTACAACGTGGGCATCATCAAGAAATGCAAGCGCTTCTTTAGCCGCTGCGGTTCTAGCAATAACAACTTCTTTGTCCATCATATCACATGAGAAAGTTGAGGGAGGAAATATTTACTTATCTGAGTTGAGTAATAAAACTGATAGGGAAATGATGAAGCCCTCGATCTCTGTAAGATGATGTAAAAGATCGTTCTGAACCTGTATGTTAGGCAGTTATTTCCTTCTTCTCCCCTTCCTTGGTGATTTCATATATCTTGTTGCATTTCACTTTTTTAAGGAAATCATTTACCTCTTCCAGCCCTATTTTGATTGTGTATAGGTATCTTTTTGTACGGGCCTTCACCTTCGCATAGCCTTTCTTCTCATTTTTCACTACTCTACATTCATCTGCTCGCTCACTTATCTCAATAAACTTATCCTTGTCCGTAACCTCTATAGGCACATACCTCACCAGCTTATAGTTAAGGTGCTCCTTAAAAATGATTAGCGTTATGAATAATTGACGGTACTTCCTTCACCTATCTAAGGTGGACCATATGAAGGTATGTGTCGGTACCGGAAACGTAAGTAAAGTTGAGGGGGTTAGGAAAGGGTTCATGAAGTTCTTTGGAAGAGATATAGAAGTTGAGTATGCGCCTGTGGATAGCGGCGTACCTCCCCAACCTATTGGACTAGAGGAAATCATTAGAGGTGCCCGCGCAAGAGCTGTATCCGTAAGGAAAATAATATCTAGTTGCAAATTCAGTGTAGGGGTTGAGGCGGGTATTTTCAGGGCAGGAAACCACTACGTGGATGTTCAGGTATCCATAATTATCGATGATAAGGGCAGAGAATCAATAGGGTTATCCCCTGCATTTCCTTTACCTGAGGATTTTGCGAGGAGTTTATTGAATAAGGAGGTTGAGGAGCTTGAGATACTTGTAGACAATTATTACGGAACTAAGAACATAGGTGAGAAGGGAGGTTTCATTAAGATATTAACTCAATCAGCGGTAACCAGAGAGGATCTTACGGAGCTATCTGTCGTAATGGCCTTAGTTCCTTGGATTAATTCAGGCATTTACTTCCAGG
The DNA here is from genome assembly GCA_964404265.1 of uncultured Desulfurococcaceae archaeon. GTDB lineage: Archaea > Thermoproteota > Thermoprotei_A > Sulfolobales > NBVN01 > CAZFVC01. Next base: position 2,404 of record CAYOJG010000006.1, read on the forward strand.
AGAAATGAAGCTTACAATACCTCTTTCCTTGGCTTCTCCTCCTTCTGAACCATCCTAGCCATCGTGTCAAGAGCGCTCTGTATTTTTGCCTCGACGGTGAGCATTAATCCTTCCAGAGGGCTTGTATCCACTGATTTACCTAGGTACTTCCCCAAGAGGTTAATTACTTCAATAGCAGCACGGAAATCTGTTTCATCGAACTCTACTATGGCAGACCATGTTTCTCCTAACACTACAGCACCTTGAATACCGTAGTACTGAGCCCAGCCAACTATCGCGCCATTAATACCCATAATTACTCCATCATTAAGTCTGACCCCTCCAAGCCCCGTAAGTGTCTTTAAGAGGGCTTCATCATTCCCTGTCACATAAACCCTTCTCTTCTCATTCACCTCCGGAACAACATACGCGGCCGCTGCTATAACACTTCTGGGAGTCCCCCTCTTAGTAAGGAACTCGAGAAGAGAGTCGCATACTTCATTCTGACCATCTGGGCTTTGAGGCTGTGTTTCAGCAGTGAATATCATAAAGTCTCCTAGGTCGTAAAGCTTACCTATGAAGAGGCTGGATATGCCATCTTTTCCCACGATCAAATGCGGGGGAAAGGATGTGGAGTACAGTTCAGCCACTAGATCTCCCTTATTCTTTGAAAGGAAGTAGTTCACTGAAACATAACCAACTCTCCCCATTCCTGGGAGCCCAACTATTAGAGGTTTCCCTTCACTGGAGAACTCCTTAAGCAACCTTATTCGAGTAACCATTACCCATAACCAAGAAATATGTGGTCTCTACATTAATTAACTATCTTCTCTAGGTTTTTTCTTCCCTAGGAGCTTCGATATCCTACTTACTTTAATTAATGGAATGTAAGGTATCCTCAGTGTTCTTGCAGTATTTCTTCCTCCTACCTCGTAATCAAGGAGTACAGTATATCCCACAACCATTGCACCGGAGTCAAGAAGCTCCTTTATGAGCGCATCAGTAATTCTTGGATGAATTTCTGTTTCGGTTAAGAATAGAGCTCTCTTCCTTAGGAGAACGCCCTTCACTATCCTTAGCTTACGTTCCTTGAAATCAATCACGGTGTAAGGTTTCTTAAGTAGGTAAGATATTATTGACGCATACAACACGCCATTATCTTCGAAAGTCACTATAAAGTCCCATTGGAGGCCGCCTAACTTCTGTATCCATTGATTTATAACCAGATCCATAATGCTAGTGTAGGCAGGGATGAGCTCGGTTCGTACAGAGACTTCTTCACCTCTCCTAGCCCTCTTTATTATACCTGCTTTATACAGCTCTTCAATAAGATACTCTTGACCAGCCATAAACATCCCACCGAAGGAAGTATTTCAGCTGATAATGTTTCTTCAAGGAAGAATGCAGTGGCACCGCAGATACCCCTTAATACACTTGCAAAGAAATAGATAAGGTTTCAGGCGGTGGTTCTTCACCTCATACCATAAGGTTGGTCACGCGGGTCTCATCATTCGGAATAAATCTCGGCGACCTCTCTTAAAATATCTTCTTCGCTTTTCGCTGTCTCTAAGAGTTGATGCTTAGAAAAACCCTCTTTCTTTTCTCTTTTACTGAGATTTCTCATCACAAGCTCCACCGCTTTTCTCTGTGGATGCAGCGCAACATTCGCGTAAGCCCGTATAATACCGTCTACTACTGTTTGCTGAAGCACTATTTTTCCACCATCCCGAAACTCAATTAAGACCCTTGTATGGTGGTGTCCTGGAGGTATGTATGCAATTACCCTAACCACATCTTCCGCTTTATATATGAATGCATTCGGGCTCTTCAAGATACTCCCTGAGCATTAAACACCTTTAGTGGTAATAGGCGGAAGGTTTACTGATGCCTGTCTCCCTTTAGGTGTGATTCTAACGACGTATTCATTGCCACTTTGTTCCTCCGATATGAGTCCGAGGGATTGAAGAAGTTTCAGATCGTCTTCTAATTCCTTAGAGTATGGACCGAAGGAGTAGTTAACGAATCTGTATCCTAAGTTAAATCCATGTTTAGTTTGAAGCGTGTATATGAGTTTATGTAGTGTGATTTTACCCTTTATTTCTCCGTAGTGTTCCAAAATCTTAAGTACTTTTAGAGGTTCAGGTGTCTTCATCATCCTTATCCCCGCCACATATTTTCTTTTTCCTGTCGGCATAAAAGGTGAAGGATTCTTGAAGATAGACGAAGATGTTTAAATAGAGTAATACTGACGGATCGATAAATACATATAGCTTAACGGGTTTTCTAGTAGGGAGATATTGTGGCCTACCAGATGAGTAGAAAGCAGTTGATTTTCAGTATGGTGTACGGACAGTCAATGATCGCCATGCTCACAATTCTGAATGTCTTTTATCCCGAGTACCTTGGCTACACTTGGATAATCTTTCTTGTAGGTATGGTTGTTTTCATGGGCATTACTATGAAATCCCAGCTGAAACATATTACTAGCAAGGAAGCTAAAACAATTAAGGAAGGCAGACTTCTCTATAAATCTAAGCTAGAGGAAGTGAGGGAACTTCAAGCGCAGGATAAACTGCTGGTGGAGGAACTTAAACCTATGATGAAGTCAGCTGGATTAAGCTTCGTTGGCATGATAATTATGTTTGTCTGGTATTTCCTTTACTTTCCCTTTGCGAGGGATTTTGCAACCCAGGCTGAAGACCTTTATTTAAGATTGGGGGTATTCCTTCTGGGCTACGAGCTTCCATATGTTACAATAACTCTCCTGAATCTCATATCCCGCAGATCAATCAAGGAGACTGTTCAAGTTCTCAACAGCTACGAAATATATGACAAGGGAGTGCTGGGTATGGGCCTAACAGTGACATTTCCTATAGATCCGAAGAGTAATTACAAGGTCTTAGTAGATCCTGATAGGAAGTTCGTGGAGTTCATTTTCAGACAGGGAAGGATGCTGGTTAGATATAGGCTATACACAAAATCTGTTAAGCGCGTTGCCGACCTAATTAAGAGGTACGGTAAACCTCCAGAGATGGAATACGTGACTAGGGAAGCATGATTTGCGCTTTCCTCAATTCTTTTACCTTCTCAACCCTAATTTATATGGGGTAAGGGATGGGTAAGGAAGGAATTATTCTTTTCTTGCTTTTTCTTGTGTTTTCAGGCATTACTCCCATCCATTCCTTGCCTTCTAATCCCCCACATCTAGTGGGTGCTTATGTATCACCAGATTCAGGAGAGATTAAATTAATTAACCAGACCCATCTCATTATTTTCTCAGTTCCTCGATTTACCCCTTATTCCGTATGTGTGGATTATCAGGAGAAAACTGCAGTTGTGGGAGGCAGTTATATAGGATTTCCTGCAGCTATGACTATAAAATACAGCGTTATTCCTCGTGATGTTAAGTTGATATATTTAGAGAAGATGAAGGGGAGATTATATGACGTGAAGTGTGATGGGGGAGGTTTTCTAGGTGGTGGATACGTCGAGTATGGAGGAATGTACAGGTCGCTGATCATTAACATTACATCTGCAGGTGCTGTAACGGAGATTATTGATCTTGCCTCTCATTCCTATATTCGTGAACTTACTCCTAATTCTAGAGAGATTCTGGCGGTTGGTGGGATGTATTACCTTGGAAGCTATAGGCCAGTAGTAATTTACCATAACGCCTCCTATACTCTCTTTATGTTAGAGGGTTTGAGCTTAACAAAACCTGTGGTTAGAGGTATTATAGAAAGCTTGCCCTATCTGCTGATACTCGATGATAAGGATTTGTTTCTTGTCCCTCTCGAGGGAGGTGATGTGTATCGTTTATCTGGCGTGGGAGGTGTGAAGGGGGTGGACAAGGTTTCTCTGCTGAATTTAGATTTATTTATAGTGACCGGTGAGAATGGCCCTAGCTGGGTCCTTGATTCTGACCTTAGATGCCATGTTTTTCAGTCGAGGGGGTTCGTGGCCGGTTTCAGTATTGATGACGAATCAATATATGCTGTCTTTTCTGATGGAGGGCTTAAGGTACCCTTGCTTATTAAAGGATGTGACATCGTTAAAGTTCCTCAGTTATCTGCGGAGATTGTGAATGGGGCGGCAAGGGGCTTACAGCGTGTGGAGACCGCGTTAAGGATTGAGGAGATTTATGTTAACTTCACTGCAACTCCGCTCAGTGGAAATAGTTGGGATAATATTACGAGTCGTACTACTTCGACTACTCCAAACCATAATGGGTTCTCCTTAGATACTCAGGCTTGGGAGCTTGACTATACTCTGCTTATTACGGGTATTATTCTTCTCTTTCTCGGAATATTTTTCCACTTTAATTTTAAAGAAAAATAGGTTAGTTATCTTTTTTTATACTTGAATGAATTAAGAGCTGGGATAATGTGATGGGAAATTCAGTGAAAGAGGCTGTTGAGAGGCTTAGAAAGGGGTTGCCTGTCTTCATCTTTGATTCAGGCTCCCGAGAAAATGAAGTCGATATGGTGTATTATGGAGGAAGTATTACTTCATCGGCCATAACTAATCTCAGGAAGTTGGCAGGTGGCCTCATATGCTACTCAATGCCTTTATCTATAGGTAGAGCCATAGGGCTCAGATATATGGATGAAATCTTAAGGGATGCTGGATATGGGAAAATTGCGGGCAGACTTCTAGGATATGGAGATCCGCCAAACTTTTCGTTGTGGGTTAACCACATTAAAGTTATTACAGGGATCAGGGATAGTGACCGAGCCTTAACTATAAGGGAGCTTCACAGAATTGTCGAGTTGATTTTAGCTGGGAAAGAGAAGGAGGCTGTCGAGAAATTCAATTCGGAGTTCACGACTCCTGGGCATGTGCCAGTGCTTTTAGGCAGGGGGCTTGAAGTAAGAAGAGGACATACCGAGCTTTCCCTGGCTCTTATGGAATTAGCCGGACTTCCTCCCAGCTCTGTGATCGCTGAGATGCTTGATGGGGAGGGTGCTATGAGTTATGAAGATGCTAGAAAGGTTGCTGAAAAATTAGGGAGTGTTATAATTGAGGGTGCTGAAATTATTGAGGAATGGCTAAAGAGACAGAAATAGTGCTCTAATATTAGGGTCTTAATAGAATATTTGTGGGGGAAGAATGGTTAAGATTACGGTTGAGGTTTCTGAGGAAGTCTTAAAGAAAGTTCTCAAGAAATATCCCGGTTTAACACCGGAGGAGGCAGTTCTCAAGATTTTAGAAGGTGAAGCAGGTCAGGAGTCAAGCGAGAAAGGGGTTATTGAGGAGGAGATAGCGGGTCTTCACTCAGTAGTTAATAATCTGCAACGCCTAGTTAGAGTCATGGGGGATACAGTTAATTCCTACTCTAAGATGCTCAGTGATATCAATGTGAAGATGGCTCAAATGATGGAGATTCTTCAGGATCTTTCTATGAAGGTGGAGGAATCTAAGAAAGGTAGGGAGCAATCTGCGTACCCATTACCAGAAGAGGCTAGACCTTCCTATAGAGGTGTGGAAAGAAGGAGGTCATACAGGGGTAGGGAGAGGAGGAAGTCAGCTATTGAGATTCTGGGTGAGCAGAAGGTTATGTATGAGTCAGAGATAGCTAAGAAGATAAATAATAGGGACGCATTTTTCGATAGGTTGAGAAGAGATGGGGCTATAGTTCTCGCTTTAAAGAACCAGAGAGTTGCTGTAGATCGTGCTTTCTGGGAAGAGTTCCTTAAGAAAGTGGAGGAGCTTGACACAAACAGGGAAGATCAGATGAAACAAGCGTTAGGAAAGGTAGGCTATGAGTTGTTGAAGGAACTCTCTAACAGTGCTCTGGCTTATTTCGACTTGGTCAGAAAAAAGTGGGTAGTGAATATAGAGGAGTAAGCTACTTAGGGAAACCATATATCCTTATTCTCCCGTCAGCCATGTTGATTGCTCCCCAAGGCATAGCTGAAGTGTTGTAATTCGCTCCATAATTGAACTTATTATCCACAGCGATTACTCCCGCAGTGTTTTCTCCCTGCAGCGCTGTATGCATCATAATCCCCAGCTTAGCCGCAGTTGATGGTAAGTAGCCCGCCTCAATATACTCTACTACCCTGAAGGTTAGGAGGCTGATGATAATCGTTTCCCCTATTCCAGTAGCTACAGCTGCCCCCTTCGGTGATGCGTAGAAGCCTGCTCCAGGAACTGCAGAATCCCCTACACGTCCGGGGAACTTCATCATTACTCCACCTGTACTTACAGCTGCCGCTGTATTACCGTCATTATCCACAGCCACAGCGCCTACAGTGTCTAGAAAGCCTAAACGGGTCGCTAGCTCCAAGCTTCTTTTGTACCTCACCTCTCTAGGGTGCTGAGCAATGATTTCTCTGTACCTTCTCATAATTCTTTCGCTAGGCCCAGGATGTTCGGGCATCCCCAATTTTTGGGCAAGAAGATCTGCCTCATCACCTCCTAGGATCACATGATCAGTTTCCTCCATAACTTTCCTCGCTAGAACCACTGGGTTTTTAGGGTACTTGACCCCGGCAACCGCACCTGCTCTCCTAGTAGGACCCCACATAACACCAGCATCCATGCTTATCTCTCCTCTTAAGTCGACTACGGACCCTAAACCTGCGTTAAGCAGGCCGGAACCCTCTAGAACTTCTGTTGCCTTGACGACGGCGTCCAAAGAATTTCCAGAAAGTAGCTCCTTACTACCTTCTCTAAGGGATTCGCTAATCACTTTCTTAATCTCTTCAAAGTTTTTCACATGTTTCCAAGTTCCTGCTCCTGCATGAACTACAAGAACTCCCCGCAAGTTGGCTACCTGAGAATTAGGGTAAAAAGAAATGAAAAATTTTTACTCCGTTATTCCCAGCCATTTCAGCAGGTTCTTTAATGCATGCACCTTAGCTATGTTCTTCGATCCTTCGGGACCCGGTTTCTTCATGTAGAAGGCGTTTACTTCATGTAAAGTTCCTGAGACTCCTCTGTCCGCAGCTATCTTCCCTAGCCTTATTAGATCAACTATCATCCCTGCTAGGGCTGGTGAGTCATTTATTCTCGCATTTATGTAGATGGAGTCTCTGAAGCCATTGAAACTTATGTATGATAGATGCATCGAAACGAATTTCTTATCGCCTAGCGGCTCCAGATACCCTGTCGGCTTTATATAATGTGGTGGGTCATACCCTAGTATGTCTTTAAGCATGCTGCTTTTCGTAGTTTCTTTCATTTTGTTTCTGCCTGGTTGTGTGAGTGCTAGGAAGTCCGTATTTCCACCTATATTGAACTGGACAACGTATTCCACATGTCTATTTCTGTTGGCTAAATGTTCTAGAAGGTCAGCAGTCAGAGGGGTGGCTCCTGTAGCTCCATCGTCTCCGAAGACTATAGCCCCAGCCTCCTCAACTATCTGAAGTAGCCCTGGATTATTGGCTACAGGCGTTGGTATAGTATTGACGAAAGCAAGTTTCTTCCCAAACTTCTCTGTATACTTCGCCACTAGATACGCATATACTTGAGTTGCGGACGCATTGCCCGATAGTATGCTTTTCTCCGCCTCCTCTTTCGATTCAAAGACTTTTCCTTCTTCAGTAGTTATTACGTTTACTACTACATCCGGGGCAAGCTCTTTCCACTCATCGAGTATTTGCTCCATAGCTTTCTCTAAGCCTACCTCATCCTCTAGACCTCTCCCCTCAAAGGGCAGGTCTTTCAAGGAGTTCAGGTGTAGCCCTCTCCTGACTTTAATTTCCTTGAGTCTCTCAGGTATATCGTACTCTGGACCGAATATCACTTGGGCTAAGTCATACAGCGATTTCCCTACTTTGCTGTTATCCACATCGTACGCTGCCACTATCTCAATGTCCTCAACGTCGTAAGGTAGTTTATACTTCGCTAACGGTATGCCGTACTTCTCAACTTTTCCAGCCTTTATCCTTTCGAGCCCGACCGCGAGATGAACCCCTACGTATCCGGCTCCAAGTAATATTGCCTTAACCATCTTGCATCACCTTTTTAATAGTATTCTAATTGTTCAAAAAGCCAGGTATATAATTATGTTTCGAAATATAAGGTTTTTGTAAGCTAATGCAATTAGCAAAATGTTTAAAATATTTTATAAAACTACTTTTCCTTCTTCATAGATACTTGAGGTTATTTCTTTGTAGGGAAGTATTTTAACACCTCTCGCTAAGTATACTCCGTCCTTGACTACAACATCATCTCCAAGAACGTTTCCGTCACTTACCCAAACCCATCTTCCGAGATACGTTTTATCACCTATAATACTACCTGAGATGAATGAAGCTCCCTCAGTTACCACGTTAGACATTATTACAGAACTCAATATCCTAGTGTCCGGACCTATCACTGATCCCCGACCGATTATAACGTCGGGGCCTATCACTGATCCTTCCTCTATAACAACATTCTCCCCGATATATACTGGGGGGATTATTTCGGTTCGTTCAGAGATTTTTGCAGATGCCTTAATTTCTGTTCCAGATGTGAAATTATTTAACGCGTCAATATTGGCTATTAAGTAGTCCCTTGGAACCCCAATGTCGTGCCATATTCCTCGATGTACATATCCGTAAGCCACACCTTCCTTAACTAGTTTAGGAACCACCTCTCTGGAGAGACTGATTGGTGTTTTATTAGGGAAGAATTTCCTTACCGCCTCTGGCTCGAACACGTAGACACCGGCGTTAATTAAGTTGCTAATGAACTGATCCCTTCCGGGCTTCTCAATGAATTTAAGTATTTGTGAGTCGCTATTGAGCACAGCCACACCATAACGGGATGGGTTCTCAACCTTCGTTAAGGCAAGTGTTAAAAGCCCTCCCTTTTTCTTGTGGAAAGTGATTATTTCTTTAAAGTTTATGTTAGAGAATATGTCCCCATAAACCGTCAGGAAGGGACCATCAATACCATATTCTTTCTGTATGAGAGGTATGGGTCCACCGTCTCCTAAAGGCTTAATCTCTTCTGCATAATGTATCTTAACACCTAGTCTTTCCCCCTCTTCATATCTTGCTTTAATCATGTCGGCCAGATACCGAAGGGAGAGTATTATCTCCTTTACTCCTGCTTTTGCCAGATTCCGCAGAATCCAGTCCATAAGAGGAAGGTCAAGTATCGGAAGAAGCGGCTTAGGTTTAGTAAGTGTGAGAGGCCTCAAACGAGTTGCAAATCCTCCTCCGAGCACGATCGCTGTCTTAATATTACTCAATCTAACACCAAAAATAATTAAGGCCCAACAAGAAAAAAACTTAGCTGGAGTAGAATCGGTTAATTTTTATTAAAGAAAGTTAATTCTATAGTTAAACAGTATAAAGGAACTTTTATTTATTATGCATACATATATAGAAGGATATAGATAGGGTGATTTTAATGGATGATGTAAAAGAGCTTCTTGAAGCTCTGAAAGAAACTAATTCAAGACTAGATCGAATAATCAAGTTGCTGGAGGACATAAGAAGAGGTCTTCCTTCGTCCTATAGGAAGATGGCTGAGGTTGAGTCAGCGTTAAGTACAGGGATTCTGGATGCAGTCACCCTGCTCTCGGTACCTGATCATCTAAGGAAGACCTTAGTGGCTGTTGCTAAGCTTGGAGGGGAAGCAACATCAGAAGAAGTGTCTAAGACCACAGGACGTGCACGGGCGGTGGAGTCGGCTTACCTTAACCAGTTAGCTACTTTGGGTTATGTAGTGAAGGAGAGGAAAGGCAGGAAAGTGTATTTCATCATTCCCCAGTTTAAGGAGGAAGAATGAGGTTGTCTCCCTTGAAGACGATTGCTCTTCATTCGATCAGGGGAGGCACGGGAAAATCGGTTTTAACGGTCAATATAGCGTATTCGCTTGCAGAGAGAGGAGATAATGTACTTGTAATTGATTATGACCTTAATGCCCCTTCTTTGTACTATATGATGAAGAAACCTACAATAAAGGCATTTCTGAACGACTACTTGGAGGGTGAAGCTAAGAGCGAGGAAATAATTAGGGATATGAAAAGGATTATGGGGACGAAAGGAAAGTTTGGGATGATTTTCTCTAATCCGTCTATCCCTGTAGTTAAGGAGGTTCTCACAAAGCCAAGAAGGTGGGAGATGGAGTCACTAAAACGAATTATTAAGCTCTTGAAATATCTGGATGCCCAAGGTTATGACTGGGTAATCATTGATGCGCCTCCAGGTCCGCAGTATTCCTCGATTAATGCTATGGTCTCGAGTGATGTTCTGGTTCTTGTAACCACATCCGACAAGGTGGAGATAGATTACTGCAAAACTTTCTTGAAGGAAGTGTATGAAAGTATCTCGGCAGAGAAATACTTAATAGTTAATAAAGTCCCTGCCTCCTCACTTGATGAGGCTAAGGAGATAGGTAAAAATGTTGCGAAGGTTCTGGAGGGAGTAAAGCTTTTGGGAACCGTCCCCTACTATCCTGAAGTAGTGCTGTATAACGGTGAGAAAGTGATGGTTAGGGACTTTCCTCATCATCCCTTCAGTAAGGTCATAAAGCAGCTAACTGAAGACATCATTTCTTTCCTGCAACCTTCTTAGCCTTCTCTACGTAGTCCAAAAGCTGTTTCTTAGTCACCCTCTCTTTAGGTAAGGTTTCAGGTAGCCTATAAATCGTAAATGATATCGCGAATATGAGGAATGTACCTACAGTCAAGGTAAAGATGATTCCTCCTAAAAGAGAGATTAAGATACCTGCGATTATTCCCGTCGATGCTGTAATAACACCTAGAGCGAATGCTCTTCCAAAATACTTGAGTGAAGGGATATCTATCCATGTAGTGACTATATAGGGAACAACGAAGGCGTACCCTACAGCTATTAGAGAAGTGGAACCAACCATAGGCAGAAAGCTGGTTGTTCCGGTAAGAATATGTGCGTAAAGGGACAGAATACCTACACCTAAAAATATGTAGCCTAGTGTTCCCGTTTCTTTTCTACCTTTAACGTCACATATCCGCCCACCTACAACGCTGAACACGTATGGGATTATCATAAGAATATATATGGGAGAGGATCGAAGGAATAAGTAACTTTCATCACTGGAAAATAAATGGAGCACACCACCCATTATGTATGTGAAGGTGAATAGAGGAAGGGCGAATATGTATCTCCGGTAGTCCCTAACATGTACAGCTTCAGTGATGCCGCTTCTCTCAAAGCGTAGAAGAACTAAAGGAAATACTGCAACTATGAGGAGGAGGAGTTGAGTGGCAGTGTTCCATATTGAGAAACCTGATAAGGTATTGAAAGTTATGTGAAATATCATGCCTAGGAAGAACCCTACTCCGCTCACTAAACCTCTGTAGTATACATCCACTTTTTCCTTTAGGAGGCATCCGAAGCCGAAAAGAAGGAATGAATGAGTGACTCCATTAATGATCCAGATTATATACATATGGAAGGGTGTCCAAGGATAAAGTTGGTCACTTATTCCTAAAAGTAAGGCTGTACCTATTGTACCTAATGCTGCTATTACTCTGCACCGCGGCCTTATATAGTCAAGGAGTATTCCTAATATGGATGAGGTCAGAGCAAAAGAAAGTACGTACAGAAGCCCTGCTCTATTCGTAACAGTCTCCATAAATTCTGTTGCGTAGAAAGGGTGTATTTTGGAGGAAACCCATTCACCTAGGTAGGGGAGCCGGAAGGAGAAGATCATGGAGGCGAATAATATTGTCAACGCTATCTCTATCTTGAACTTCTTGATTTCACCACACCATTCATTCATCGCTTCCAGTAGCATTGGTCATCGCGTCCAATGAGGAATATATTATAATAGTATAATCTTGAGCCATTAATATTAGTATTGGCAACATATTTTAATGTAAGCTTTAAAGAATGAACTATTTCTACATAATGTTAAGTATTCTCCTAGGAGTGGTGGGGTAAGCCTCCACATATGTAATAGTTTTGCAGTGCTTTTTGAGTGTAGCAACCAGCTTAGGATTAGCCCTAATAGAGGATTTAATGGTGTATGCTAATTCACTCGCTATAAGCATATTTTTTATTCGAGTATTACATCTACTCGCTTCAATCCATTTTACTAAGCCTTCCTCAATATCTTCGTAGGGAAGCCGTGTAGCTTTTCCTCTTAACATCATTCTTCTCCTGAACTGGTATTTGTCTTTATAGATTGCTGGACAGTAATGAATTGTCAAGGATAAATCCTGCCGTAAAGCCCACTCCATTAACTTCAGAGCGGTATCCTCAGAGCCTTTTACTGCTACGCTTCCCGGCTTTGGCTCAAGACCAAGCGCCTTTAAGGAATAGAAATTACCTTCACTGATTTCAAGCTCATTGAGGTTAACGAATTTCACACCGATTTTTTCAGCATCGAGGATTAGCTGCTTGAGGAAGTTAAGGCTCCCTGGAATTACAGGGTTCTCTATCCCCAGATCTGCTGGATATTTTCTGGCTATATTTAATGCTTCCCATGAGTGGGATCCGGTAACGTGTATTCTTAGCTCGTCCAAACCAGCATTAATGAGCTTTTCCATAACTTCCTCACGAAGCAATATTCCAGTTGTATATAGGTGGATATGGAATTTGTTTCCGAAGAAGCTTTTGAACTCTTTAATGAATTCTACCGTCCTGCCAAGCCTAACGAGGGGGTCTCCTCCAGTTATTCCAACACCTTCAGATCGTGAAGCTATTGTCTCTAGAACAGCATCGTCGATACCGCTTACTTTAGCCTCATTGACGTATATCACATCCTTATTCTTTCTCGCAAGAGAGAGAGGGCAGTAGTAACACCTCTCTGGGCAGAGGCCTGTAATAAAAACGACGCTTTTAAGTCCCTTCATGCAGAGCTCGCAACCTTTCGGTAATTCGCCGATCCAGCAGCCTATGTCTGTGCATTCTCCTAGGATTTTTCTTGGCAATCCGTTTCCCTATGATTTAGGTACTAGGAAAACATTGTTTTCGAGTTCTATAGCGTTTCTTTCTGTGGGCTTACCTGCAATGACCTTATCTATTTTATGAAGTCTTCTCAAATCGTCTGCAATAGCCAATGCTTCCTCCGGAACGTAGAGAACTGCGGGCAAAGGTGCAGAGAACTTTATGCCATTCTGTTTCTTATATTTCCAAACTGCCGAGTTTATCCTTACCAAATACTCTATCAAAGCAGCCTTTCCTTCACGGTATTCCAGCTCGTCCTCTGTCAGCCTCTGGTAATGGACGCCTTCTGGAGAGTATAGTGATCTCCAGAGGTAGTCAGTAACGAAAGGCATTATCGGCGATAAGAGCTTAAGTATGAGTCTCATGATCTTATGAAGCGTGTATCTTGCTGCAAGAACTGAGCTCTCATCATAGCCCTCCCCGCCATAGGCCCTTCCCTTCACAGTTTCTAGATAGTTACTGGCGAAAATATCCCACGTCAGTTCATACACTTTCCTCGCAGGTTCAAATACATCTAACTCTTCATAGCTTTTCGCGATTTCTTTAGCAGTTTTTGAGGCGAAGGCAAGCATTGCCTTATCAATCTCGGTTAACTGAACCTTATCTTCATTAGGTTCCTCAAAGAAGGAGATGAACCTGGCGATATTGACTAGCTTTGTGGCGAGTCCTTGCCCAGTCCTCACAAGGTTTAATGACCACCTATAGTCGCTTCCGAGCTTAGCAGCTACAGCTGCCCAGTAGCGGAATGCATCAGCACCGTACTGCTCTATGAACGGTATGGGATAGATTATGTTTCCTAGTGACTTATGCATAGCTCTTCCACGGGGATCTAGACCCATCCCTGTGATCCTAACCCAGCGGAAGGGTGGTTTCCCAGTGAGTAGCCACACCCTTAAAATGCTGTAGTAAAGCCACGTTCTTATTATGTCATATCCTTGAGGCCTTAAGGCCCTCTCGAGCGCTTTAAGTGACCCTTTCTTATTCTGAAGCCATTTCGTTACGTAGAGCACGCTAATGGAGGAGTCGAACCATGTGTCGAAGGTTTTGGTTTCACCAACTATTTCCTCCTTGGGGGCTCCACAGTTAGGACATGAATCGACGGGAGGTTCATCGATCCATGGCTTCACATATTTCCCTGGCTCGGCTAGGATTACATGCCCACATCTTTTGCATCTCCACAGCGGTATCTCCGTTCCATAGTAACGGGTTCTAGAAATAGGCCAATCCATGGTTAGGGAAGTTACCCAAGTATCCAGCTTTATCTTATGTTCCTTGGGCAGAAACTTCATTTCCTCAGCAACCTTCAGAATCTGGTCCTTGAACTCAATCTGCTTCATGAAGTATTCCTTCATATGAATGAATTCTACCGGAGTCTTGCATCTCCAGCATACAGGGATCTCGTGCTCTATCTCCTCAACCTTGACTAAAAGACCCGCCTCCTTTAACCTCCTCTCTATCTCATCTCTAGCCTCCCTGATTTTCAGTCCTTTCAAGAACCCTGCTTTCTCATTCATCCTTCCTTTCTCGTCAATTATTATCTTAGGTTCCAGACCCATCTCCCGGAAGAACCATATGTCCCTAGTGTCTCCATAGGAGCACATCATTGCCAGTCCTGTGCCGAATTCAGGCTTTGCATAGGAACTCTCCAGCACAGGTATTTCGTTGTTGTAGAGCGGCACGATAACGTGCAGCCCCTTCAGATGCTTATACCGCTCATCCTCCGGATTGTAAATAACTGCTCCACATGCATTAAGCAGCTCTGGACGGGTCGTCGCAATCGTTACGTAGTCCCCAGTTTCCTTCACCTTGAACTTTATGTAGTATAGCTTACCCTTCGTTTTCTTGAACTCTATCTCAGCCTCAGCCAGAGTTGTACCGCATCGTGGACACCACGTAACCGGCTTATAGGACTCATAGATGAGTCCCTTCTTCCATAAATCGATGAATGTTGCCTGCGTCACCTTTCTGTATTCTGGGGAATCGGTACCGTTTTTCCAGTAGTCAAACCAGCAACCCAGTCTTCTCCAGATATTCACTACGTCAGCTTCATACTTGTCAAGCACCTCCTTGACGAGTTCCAGAAACTTCTTCCTCCCTTCAGGTGTCTTGGCCATTTCATGAGCCGCAACCCTGTACTCCTTCTCTACTGTCACCTCAGCTGGAAGGCCATTCCTATCGGCGTAGAAAGGAACCAGCACCTTATAACCTAGGAGCCTTAAAGCCCTGGCTATCATATCTATCTGTGTATAGTGTCCTGCCTGGGCAACGCCCCATCTCCCAGAAGGGTATGGTGGAGGGGTATCTATTACTACGTATTTATCATCTTTCTCGAAATCTATTGTATCCTTTCTGAACCCTTCCTCCATCCATATACTCAGGATTTTCTCCTCTTCCTCAGGGGTCCATCGCTTGATAGGTATCTTAGCACTTGGTTTCTCGCCCAAATAAACACCTAAGAATCTTAATGAATTGATTTATTAACTTTATATTTACATCTCGTTTTCCCTTAATGCTCTTAACGTGGAAGGAGGATTAAGAGCGATAAGCGCTGCTCCGATCATAACTGCCATATCCCCTAGAGGAGTGGGTTTAATTTCAGGAAGTTCACCCATAGAAAAGTGCTTTAGTTTCTTCAGAATTACTTGCAGATAGTCTGGGTTATTAATAATTATTGACCCTCCCAACGTCACTATTTCCGGGTCGTAGAAATGGATGACTGATGCTAAGCCTGCTGCATGTATTTTTGCCGTCTCTTCCGCGACGAATTCAGCGAATAAGTCACCTCTCCTCCATTCCCTGAGGATGTCTTCATACCCTACTCTAGTTTGTTGAGAGTACTTATAGAACTGTGTGCCTGAGCCTCTCCACCTTCCTGCAAGCTCATTCACAAGTTTCCATACATTGTTTCCTGAAGCCAGACCTTCCCAATGTCCCTTACCACCGCACCCTCATAGTATGGAGGATTTGTAATCTACAACTAGGTGACCAATTTCGGAAGCATTCCCATTTTTACCTAGAATTAATGTATGATTAATTACTGCACCTCCACCTATCCCTGTGCTCAGAGTTACGTAGACAACATTACCGTATCCTTTCCCAGCTCCTGTAAGGTACTCTCCCCAAACAGCTGCGACGCAGTCGTTTACTACCCAGATCTCCAAACCGAGTTCTTTCTCTAGTGGCTCTTTGAGGTGGAATGTTTTAATAGGATTATTAGGAGTGTTTACGACTATTCCCTTCCTTATATCCAAAGGACCAATAGTTCCTATACCAATTCCTTTGGCGTTTCCTGCAGTATCCAGTAGTTTCCGTATGTGAGGAATAAGAAATGAAGCTATAGTGTACTCGTCCCCGCTTCTAGGTGTCCTCACCTTCTGGAATGCGTGAACATTTCCCTGCGAATCAACTATTCCTAACCTAGTGTAGGAAGCTCCGATATCTATACCTATAGCTACCCGCATCTTCCCTTAGCCTCTGCAAGCTTTGAGATCTTATCGGCTAAAGCATCGGGTTCTTCAACGAACTCTATTTTTGAAGTTTTTCTTTGATCTAGGTATTCTCCTAGAACCTTTATTCTGTCGGTGGAAAAACCGGATGGGTACAGCACAAATATTGGCTTCCCTTCAGTGTACGCAGTAACTATCTCTTGAATTGATCCGGATTCCCCGCCGAGAGCTATCAGAACGTCGGCTGACCTTACCAGAAATACACTCCTTACTCTGTATGAGGTTCCCGTCCTAATAACTAGCGCATTCTCAGGAAAATCGATGTCCTCCAGTTTCTCAGGAGGTAGAACAACTACGACGAAACCTAATTTTAAGGCCTCATCAACAACGTACTTCATTAGACCCCAGTAACCTCCAACCAGTATCGATACATTCTCAGTACACCTTAATTTAAGGGCCCTAAGAAACCTCCTAGACTTATCAATTAATTCGTTCGGGGGCTCGCCAGAGTAAGCTGCAATGCCTACCTGAAACATAAGCATCCGAGAAAGAAATAATGTTAAGCCTTTAAATTACTCCCGGCTCAAAGTTTATTATAAGTTTTACACTATAAAACTCCGGGATGGGAGGATGAGAAGGATAACTTACCTTTCCATCGTGGCAGCAGCCCTAGTACTCCTTTTACTCGTCCAAATACCCGTGGCTGAGACCTACACACCGAAAGTGAAGGTTCTTACAACTATTTCGAGCCTGGCCTCAATCATTTCTCGGATTGGAGGGGAATATGTTGAGGTTGAGTCATTGATACCGCCTGGTGCAGATCCACATAACTATGAAATACCTGAGAACGTGCTAGTAAGCAAACTGAAGGATGCCGATGTAGTTTTCATGACAGGTCCGTCGCATATACCTCTGGAGGAGGAGATCTATGAGCTGAAGAAGGAGGGTCTGATTAATATTACTATAGTTGATTACGTAAATTACACGCGCGAAGGTCTAGTTCTTCTGAAAAATCCGAGGACTGGCCTAGAGAATCCTCATGGCTATTTCTTGACCTACAGCGGGATCATACCTATAGCCCGAACTGCTTCTAGTACCTTAATTATGCTTGAACCTGAACATGAGGATTACTTCCGCTGCAGGCTGTCGTCTGTTATGGATGATGTTAAGAAGGAATGGGAAACCTTGAGGAATAGGTTGCCATCCAATAAATCAGTGGCTATTATGACGCCTATACTGCAGTATATTGCCACAGACTTAGGGTTCAATGTGAAATACCTAGTTATAGCCGATGTAGGGGTTGAGCCTACTCAAGAAGATTTCGCAAAGCTGAAGAGCCTTTACTCCCGAAACGAGATATCGGTTTTGCTTATATCTGATAAGGCTTTAGCACAGAACCCTAAGCTTGGTAAGGTTATTGAGGACTTGGGAGTTCCGTATGTTGTGATCCCTGTTGCGAGAATTATTGATGAACCCTTCGCAATACCTCCCTCAGCTTTTGGAACTCTCGGAACTTCTCTTACACCAACCAAATCTTTAATGGCTTTAAATACTGCAGTGCTGGTTTCAGGAATATTCATTGAGGCATCGATAATTGCAGGGCTTCTCTTCCTGCTCTACAAATGGAGGAAAATGGTTCTCGAATGCAAGTTAGGAGGTGAAGAGCATGGATAATGGTGGCGGAATATTTGCTGAGAACCTATCAGTGGGTTACGGAAGAAGTCCAGTGATTAAGGAGGTTAATTTCGAGCTCCACACACCATTCTTTGCAATACTTATGGGGCCTAACGGAGCTGGAAAAACAACTCTTCTCAGAGCCCTAATCGGGTTGCTTAAACCTATTACAGGAAGGATCAGCATATACGGCCATGACCCTGTTAATGAACGGTCGAAACTGAAGGAGTTAGTAGCATACGCCCCTCAGATAGTGAATATGAGGGAGGAAGTACCTATAAAGGTCTATGAGGTCGTAGCCATGGGTCTCCTCTCCAAGTACCCACCACCAAGGCTCATACCAAAGAAAGTTATGGATGAGGTTCTTAAGGCCCTTGAACTGGTTGGGCTAAGGGAGCATTACAATAAGTTCTTTAATCAGTTATCGGGAGGTCAGCAGAGAAGGGTACTTATTGCAAGAGCCTTGATACAGAAGCCGAGGGTTTTCCTACTTGACGAGCCCTGCTCCATGGTTGACTTCAAGGTTAGGTGTGAAATAATTAAGCTGCTGGAGAAAGTTCATAGGGAGTACGGAACAGATATTCTAATAACTTCTCATGATCTTCCAGCATGCTTAGAGTTAGAACCCACAATAATGCTGATTAACAATACCCTGCACGCATATGGCCCTCCCTCAGAGGTGCTTAAACCAGAAATACTTAGGAAAGTTTATCCTGGATTAACTGAGCTTGAAGGAACACTGATTCTGGGTGAGGACCATGTTTGCCGTTGATCCATTAACACTAATCCTATATTCGACAGCTTTGGCAGGTGGTTTATTAGTAGGTGCCGTTAGCCCCTCTCTTGCTTACAGCAGATCAATAATGCTCGGCATAACCCTAATGCATTCAGTCCTCGCAGGCGCTCTCGCAGGAGTGTATCTCTCCACAGTAACTGGTTTACCTATTCCTCCAGAAATAATGGCTGTATTATTTGCAGCTGTTGCCTCCATCCTAACGGCTGAGGCGGTGAATAGGGGAGTTCCTGAGGACTCATCTATTGCCGTATCAGTCACATTATCTGTTACTTTGACCCTTATACTGACTTTTTACGTGGCTTTCGCGACCCCTCTCGGACTGGCTAAGGCAATGAGTTATGTTTTCGGCACATCATCCCTCGCCACTGTCGAAGATCTCTTCAGAATGGGTCTTGCATTAATAATTGTGGTTCCCTTAACCCACCTCTTTTGGTCAGAATACAAGTACATATCCTTCGATCCTGAAGGTGCTGAATCTCTCGGGCTGTCTGTGAGATTCTATAGATATCTCTATTACATACTTGCCGCGGTAACTGTGACTACACTGGCTATGTCCTTGGGTGTGCTCCTTACCCACATAATCGTCACTGTCCCAGGCCTGTACGCGTTAAGGAAAAGATACACATACCCCTTTAGACTTACCTATATTTTAGGGATTTTAATGATGATAGGAGGGTACGGAATAGCAAGATACTTTGTTTTGCCCCCCTCAGTAGGTGTAGGGATAGTCTCCTCCATAATCATCGGATATATATTGGTGAGTTCCTATGAGCGCTGAGTCCCTAAGTATTAGAGATGTAGACTATCTCTTAGCCATAAAAAGAGCTAATGGTGCTGCTAGGGTCTCTCAGATATCGAACATGGTTCACGTAGCGAAATCCACAGCGTCCCTAATGCTTAAGAAGCTCATGAGTTACGGCCTGGTGAAGCATGTGGGTCGCGGTTATATGTTGACTGAGAAAGGTGAGGAAGTAATTAAAGAGATTTCTTGGAGACACGCAGTGGTAGAGACGGCCCTAGCAGAGTTAGGTATTCCGCTTGACGAAGCATGCAGGGCAGCAAGGCTCATAGAACTTTACTTACCTAGAGAGACTGTTCTTAAGTTATGGATTGCTTTAGGCCGCCCTTCAAGGTGTCCCCACGGAGACCAGATAGGGAAGGTGACGTGTTGTAGACCTCTAAGCTAGTTTCCTACTAATAGATTAAACCTAGTAAAAAGAGGGTTAAGATGCACTCATCATCTGGGCCTCCTTTTGCTTTCTCTCGTGAATAAAACACTTTAAATCTCGCCTGATTCTAAAACCCGAGCAGGTGTTTTAGATGGTGATAAATGTATCTAGACCGCAAATTGTTGTTGAGCCTCCAGGTCCTAAGGCCAGAGAGTGGATTGAGAGAGATAAAAAGCTTCTTTCAACATCCCTCACCCGCACAGCTCCATTAGTTCCTGCAGAGACGGAGTATGTTTGGATAAAGGATGTAGACGGAAACGTGTTTCTCGATTTCGGGTCGGGAATTGCCGTAACTAATGTGGGTCATAGACACCCTAAAGTTGTCGAAGCAATTAAGAAAACGGCCGATATGCTTGACCACACAAACTCATGTGACTTCTACAATTATCTTCAGGTAATTTACGGTGAGAGGCTGATCGCTAAGGTTCCAGGTTCATTCTCTAAAAGAATCTTCTACGGAAACTCCGGCACAGAGTCCGTGGAGTGTGCTTTAAAGGCCGTTAGGTGGCACTCTCCAGGCAAGCCCTACATAATAGGGTTTGTTCCAGGGTTCCACGGCAGGACCTTTGGGTCACTAGCATTCACAACAACTAAACTGACGGCAAGAAGAAGGTTCTTCCCATTCATGGGTGGTGCTGTACATGTTCCGTTCCCTAATACCTACCGATGTCCTTTCAAGGGGTTAGAAGGTGATGAATGTACCGAGGCCGTCCTATCATATATGGAGGACTTCCTATTCAAGCATGTTGTCCCTCCAGACGAAGTGGCTGGCGCGATAATAGAACCTATTCTGGGTGCTGGCGGAATAGTGCCTGCACCTGAACGCTTCATGCGTGAGCTTAAACGCATGAGCAAAGACTACGGTTTCTACCTGATCGTGGACGAGGTTCAGACAGGGTTTGCCCGGACTGGAAGAATGTTCGCAATAGAGTACTACGGCATCGAGCCGGATGTGGTGACAATGTCTAAGGCTGCGGCAAACGGTCTTCCTTTCGGTCCATGTGTAGCGCGTTCTGAACTGCTTGAGTGGGATCCTGACGCACATGAGAATACGTTAGGGGCGAATCCTGTTGTTGTTTCAGCTGCTTTAGCGGTACTAGACGTTATTGAGGAGGAGAGGCTTGCGGAGAGGGCTGAAGAACTGGGTAACTACTTCATGGGTAGATTGAAGGAGTTAATGGACAAGTATGATGAGATAGGTGATGTGAGGGGTAAAGGCTTAATGATAGGTGTGGAATTCGTTAAGGATAGAGAGACAAAAGAGCCTTACAAGAAACTAAGGAATAAAGTGATCGAAGAAGCCTTTAAGAAAGGATTAATTATCTTGGGTTCAGGAACATCCTCCTTAAGGCTTCAGCCTCCACTAGTAATTAAGAAGGAGCATATCGATATAGCAGTAGAGATAATCGATGAAGCCATCAAGAACGCTAAGAGTGCTATTTTGCCCGTTTAATATTTTTAAAGAAAGAAAATTAGATCCCTTTAAAACTCCTTCTATAGTTCTTTAAACTAGTCTTCCTTAATTAAACTCTTTTTACTGAACCACTACTCTTCATGGGAATTATTATGGTTGAGGATTCGGGAGTCAAGTATTTATTTGAGGCCTCGTCTGTAGCGGTTGTTGGCGCTTCAAGAGATCCGGCAAAGACAGGGCATCAAATACTGAAAAATATACTGGAGGCAGGATTCAAAGGGAAGGTATATCCAATAAACCCTAAGGCCCCAGAAATCCTAGGTCTAAAGGCATATTCCTCCCTTCTTGAAGTTCCAGATAATATAGATCTGGCTGTTGTGGTAGTTCCCGCTCGATTCGTTCCCCAGGTTATGGAAGATGCAGGTAAGAAAGGTGTGAGGGCTGTTGTAATTATTTCAGGGGGGTTCCGAGAAACAGGCTCTGAGGAAGGGAAAGAACTTGAGTCTTCCGTAGTAAAAATTGCCAGAAAGTACGGTATTAGGTTCCTAGGCCCTAACTGTCAAGGGGTAAATAACCCTCATAAAGGTCTCTGCGCTTCCTGGCCACTCATTAAGAGTAAAGGGCCTCTAGCAATAATTTCTCAAAGCGGCACCATCGCAGCAGCGTTCGAGATATGGGCAGAGAATGAAGGTATAGGAATAAGTAAGATGGCAGCTTTAGGAAATAAAGCAGATGTGAATGAACTTGATCTACTTGAGTACTTGGGGGATGATCCTGACACAAAAGCAATAGGTATGTATATAGAGGCAGTGAGTGATGGGAGAAGGTTCTTGAGGTTGGCGAGAAGAATAACTAGAACCAAACCTCTCGTCATTCTGAAATCGGGAAGAACTGAAGCAGGCGCTAGGGCTGTTGCTTCACATACAGGCTCTCTTGCAGGGAGTTACCGCCTTTATGAGGCAGCATTCAGGCAAGTAGGTGCCGTGCCTGTCGACACTATTGAGGAGCTGTACGATGTCACGAAGGGCTTAGCCCTTCTTCCAAGGCCTAAAGGAAGGAATGTGCAGATAGTAACCTCTTCAGGAGGTTCCGGAATAATTTCTGCAGACTATGTGGAGATTTTGGGCCTAAGGATTGCTGAGATGAAGGAGGAAGTTAAGAAAGCCCTAGAGGATAAGCTTCCATCCAGATGTATAGTGAAGAATCCAATTGACCTGACAGGAGATGCGGATGCGGAAAGGTATGACCTAACATTAAGTGAGCTGTTCAAGGATGAGGAAATTGATATTATTGTAGTTATCTTCGGCGACCCGATCACTGGAGCTGCAGAAGTAATTAAGAAATGGTTCCGTAAAGGGAAGGTAATAATTCCTGTGTATTTAGGGGGAGGTAAAGTTGAGGAGGAAGAGAGAAAACTGATGCATTCGGCAGGGATTCCCGTATTCCCCACACCGGAAAGGGCGTTGAAGGTTGCTAAGGCGTTATGGGAGTACTCCAGCTATCTGAATAGCCCTGCTTAGGATCCCCTGCTTTTTCTTAAAACCCACCGGGTGCCTTCTGCTGTATCATGGAGCTCTATTCCAAGCTTCCTAAGGCGCTCTCTAATCTCATCGGATAAGGACCACAGCTTCTGTTTCCTAAGCTCTCCCCTAACCCACACAATAGTTTCGATAAGCTCCTTAACCATCCCTTCTTCAATTCTTGCCTCACCAAACGAAAGCCCCATAACGTAAGCCATATCTAGGAAGATTTTCTTTACTTCTTGAAGCACTTTACTCCCTATTGACTTGTTAGTGTTGGTATAATCGTTGATTGCCGATGCGAGACCTATTAACTTAGAGAGTGCCACAGGTGTGTTGAAGTCATTATTCATAGCGTCTCTAAACTCTTCCCAAAGAGTTCTAGCTCTGGTTAATAGCTCTGCACCCTTCTCAGCACCTTCCTCTTCTAGCTGATTAAGGCGATGATAAGCAGATTCTATACGCGACGAGACTTTCGCTGCATCCTCAAGCATTTCCCACTTGAAATCTATTGGTGTTCTGTAGTGAGTCTTGAGAAACATAATCCTTAATGCATTGGCACTATACTTGCGTAAAGCATCCCTTACAGTTATCACATTGCCTAATGATTTACTCATCTTTGCCCCATCTACTGTTAGTAAACCTACGTGCACCCAGTACCTCACGAAAGGTTTGACGCCTGTCACAGATTCTGCCTGCGCGATCTCTGCTTCATGGTGTGGGAAGATCAGTTCTATTGCTCCACCATGAATATCGTACTGCTCCCCGAAATGCCTTAGCGTTATCGCTGTGTCTTCAATGTGCCATCCAGGCCTCCCATATCCCCATGGAGAGTCCCAGCCGAACTCCTCTCTGGGCCTTATTTTCCACAGGGCGAAATCGCCAGGATTCCTCTTATTGGGATCAGGCTCTATACGATGAACCCTTAAATCCTCAGGCTTTCTACGAGAAAGCTTTCCGTAGTCCTTGAACTTCGTTATATCGAAGTATATTCCTGTGGGTGTTTTGTAGGCAATACCCTTCTTTAACAGAACCTCTATCTGCCAGAATATTTCTGGAAGGTAGTCAGAGGTTCTAGGATAGAGGTTTGGCGAAGTAACATTTAGGGATTCCATATCCTTAATGAATTCTTCCTCATACTTCCTAGCAAGCTCTAAGGGATGAATGTTTTCCTCCTTAGCCCTATTAATGATTTTGTCGTCCACGTCTGTGATATTCACTATGTAAAATACTGAGTATCCCGACTTCCTAAGCCACTTTACTACTGTGTCGTAGAACACGAATAGCCTTGCATGCCCTATATGTGAAAAGTCATAAACTGTTGGACCACACACAAACATGAAGATCCTTTTACCGTGGATAGGCTTGAATTCCTCTACTTTTCTGGTTAGGGTGTTATATATTCTCAGTTGGGCAAACTCCATCACCCATTTAATGCACCTCACACCGAAATAGATCGGGCATTATTAAGTGTTGCTTCACTGATTTTGATTTAATGGTGAGAAAAGAGTTAGGGCTTAGCATAACCTCCACAGCTTTCTTTCGCAGAGGCGTATTAAACTATGCTTAAAAAAGTGTTCACCCTACTAAGTCGAGTGATTAGTATTGAAGCATGTAGTGGGTATTAATCAGCCTGGTAAAAGAGCAATTCTCCAAGGAAACGAGGCTGCAGCAAGAGGGGCTATAGAGGGGGGTGTTCAGGTAGCTGTCGGTTATCCAGGCACTCCTTCTTCAGAGGTTATTG
Source organism: uncultured Desulfurococcaceae archaeon (assembly GCA_964404265.1). Taxonomy (GTDB): domain Archaea; phylum Thermoproteota; class Thermoprotei_A; order Sulfolobales; family NBVN01; genus CAZFVC01. The sequence continues at coordinate 27,081 of CAYOJG010000006.1, forward strand.
AAACACTGTCATTAGTGGCTAAGGATCTAGGTTTCCACGCTGAATGGGCTATAAATGAGAAAGTTGCTTTCGATGTGGCTGTGGGAGCAGCAAGTGTGGGTGCCCGAGTTCTAGCAACTATGAAGAATGCAGGCACTAACTGGATCATGGATATGTTCGCTACTGTGGTTTACGGTGGCCTTCCAGGAGGACTGGTAATTTTCTCTGCAGACGATCCTGAAGCCTTCTATTCTTCAACAGAGCAAGATACTCGATGGCTTGCTAAAGGTGTCGGAGTACTTATTCTCGAGCCTAGCACTCAGCAGGAAGCTAAGGATATGGTCAAGGTTGCTTTCGATTATTCCGAAAAGTTTGAGCTTCCTGTCTTCGTCAGATCTGTGACTAGGATAAGCCACTCTTCAGGAGATGTAACCTTCGGAGAGATGAGAAAGGAGAGAAATAAAGTCTTCTTCGACAGACATCATAAACTCCCCTTCAGGTATAATGTGTACGGGCCATTCAAGTATAAGGGGAAGGCAGGGCCTACAGCAAAGCATGTATGGCATCTAGAACAGCTTGAGAAGATAAAAGAGTTCGTTAATGAAGTTCCTCTAAACTTCGTTGAGGAAGGAAACACCTCTCTCGGCATAATAGCATCAGGAATGGGTTACGCTTACTTAAAGGATGCACTCCTTAAGCTTAACCCGGAAACTAAACCATGGGTTCTGAAGATCGGTACTCCATTCCCACTGCCCGAGAAGCTGCTTAAACAGTTCGTTGATAAAGTCGATAAAATTATGGTGATTGAGGAAGGAGATCCGTTCATAGAGGAGCAACTCTACGTATTCCTCAAGGACTACGCACCTGGCAAGACAATTTACGGAAAAACCAAGAATAGGGTACTTCTCAGATATGGTGAGCTAGGACTTACCCAAGTCCTGAATGCGGTAGCTAAGTATCTTGGAATGGAGCCTCCTTCAATACCGAAGGATAGGAAAACGCTGAAGGAAGAAATATCAAAGATTCTTGCCCCAAGATCCTCGGCCCTATGTCCAGGATGTCAGCATCTTGGAACCTACTGGGGCCTCAGATTCGCCTTGTTAAAAGTTGCCGCTAAATACGGTAAGAAGTGGAAAGGTGTTTGGATAGTTAACGGTGATATAGGTTGTTACGAGCAGGGAGGCTACGGAATTTTTGCTAAGGAAATCACTCCAAACGAAGACAAGGAGTCCCGTAAGTACGTGATTACGAATCCGTATGAAATACTTGACACGAACTACATTATGGGAGGAGGCATTGGTCTAGCCCAAGGGCAGTACCAGGCAGGATATAGAGACGGCCCTATAGTAGCTGTGGCAGGAGACTCAACATTCTTCCACGCCTGTATGCCCGCCCTAGCTAACGCAGTCTACAATAAGGCAGCAATTACATTCATCGTGATGGATAATGCATGGACAGCTATGACGGGCCATCAACCATCTCCCACCACTGGAATAACCGCAACCTTTGAGCCTGCTAAGGTCTTTAAGATTGAGGAAGTTGCTAGGGCGCTTGGGGTTAAGTACATATGGACTGTTGACCCTTACGACATTAAATCCACTCAAGAAGCGATCGAGAAGGCGTTGGAGAAAACTGTTGAGGAAAACGTGACAACACTTGTGGTCGCGAGGAGAGAATGTGCCCTACAGGTTGTTAGGAGACTTACAAGGAAAGGGGAGCCTATAGCACAATACTGGGTCGATCAAGATAAATGTATTGGTTGCCAGCTGTGTGTGCAGCTAGGCTGCCCCGCAGTGGGATGGGATAAGAAGACTAAGAAGGCCTTCATCGACCCTGTACTTTGTGTTGGCTGCACTCTATGTGCTCAGGTATGTCCCGTAAACGCTATCTTCCCCAAGACCGGGGGAAAGAAGCTTCCTGATATTGGAGGTGAGGAGTAATGGTAGACAACTACTATATAATGATTGCTGGTGTCGGGGGTCAGGGATCTGTTCTCCTATCCCGAATAATTGGTGATGCGGCCTTAATGAAGGGACTTAATGTTAGGATAGGCGAAACTTTTGGCGCTGCTCAGAGAGGCGGTGCCGTGCATTCGCATGTCCGAATAGGGAAGGAGGTCTATGGCCCTCTCCTGATGGAGGATGATGCAGATGCTTTACTGGCTCTGGAGCCGTTGGAAGGTCTTAGAAGGGGTCTCGCCTACTTAAAGCCTGAGGGTGTGGTAATAATTAACACTAGGAAGGTTTATCCCATAGACGTCAATGTGGGTGCGGCGGAATACCCTCCGGTGGACGAAATTATTGAGGCCCTCAAGAAGCTTGGCAAGATCGTTATTGCTGCTGACTTCACGGAAGTTGCGGAGGAGGCGGGCACGGCTCGGGCAATGAATATTGCTGTCCTAGGTGCGTACGCTAAGGTCATCGAGTTAGTTGACTCTCCTTTCGATAAGGAAACACTGCTTGAAGCAATGAAGGGTAGAGTCCCTTCAAGATGGTTGGAGGCAAACTTGAAAGCCTTCCAGCTCGGTTACAGGATTGCGGAGAGCGCCCTTAAAGAGAAGTAAACCTTTTTCTTACTTTACTTAACCAGTATCGGGGCGTTAAGTGTATAGTATACCTAAGTTGATTGATGTGAATGCTAAATCAAGGTATTTTTCAGGTTACTCAAAGCTGTTAGTTGTGGGGAGATGTGTTGAGTATGAGCATCCTCTCGCTCTTGAGCAATTTAAGGGCTGGGTGAAGCTCTCTGTCTGTCTAGAGGAGGAACATATGAATCATGTTGGGCTGAAGCTCGCAGCTATTCTTGCAAGAAACAGCTTCAAGGAGGTGGGGACGCTAACTACTGATGGTTCTCCTCACTGCGTCCAGCTCCACTATATGTTGGAGGAGGTGTTTAAGGTTATGGGGATTACAGGTGTTGAGAGGAGACACTTTGTTATCAGTGAGGGGTCCCTTATAGAGGTGGGGAAGGAGGTAGTTAAGGCTTCCCGATATTTAGGTAAAGTTCAGAAATTAATGAAGCGCAACGATTTGTTGGAGTGAACTAACATTTATACATCTTTATCTTTATAAGAATGGTGAAAAATTTGGGATTGGATGAAGGTCTTTTAATGAAGGCAGTTGATCTAGCTCTCAGCGAAGGAGCTCATTATGCGGAGGCCAGATATCAGAAAGATATTATGGATAACGTGGTTTTGCGCAATGAGAAAGTCATAGGTGGAGGCACCGAGATCAAGGAAGGCGTTGGCATAAGGGTGTTGGTGGAAGGGTCTCTAGGTTTCGCTGCCACTAATGACTTAACAAGTGAGGGCCTTAAGGCGGCAGTGACCGCAGCTATTGCTAGGGCTAAAGGAATGTCTAGATTGAGGAGGGTGCCTATAGAGTTTACTGATGAGAGGGTTGGTAAGGCGTCTTACGAGGTTAAGACGAGGAAGAGTTTGAAAGACCTGACCATGGAGTATAGGATAAGTTTGGGTAAGGAAGTTGTTAAAGAGGTTAAGGGCAGCGTTAAGAGCGTCACTGTCCCGGTAATTATGTATGAGATGGGTACTCACCTCCAAGAGAAGCTAATTATTACTTCGGACGGTGCGTATATTCATTCCATAGTTCCTAGGGTTAATCTCATGGCGAATGTAGTTCTCGCAAGCCAAGAGAAAGGAACCCTGCAGAGAATGTTTGAGTTCGCAGCTTCAGGAGGTGCCGAACTTGTTGACGAGTGGAGGGTTACTGAGAAAATAACGCAGGAGGTTGAAAGGCTCGAAAATATCCTTCTTAAGGGGGTGCAGCCTCCCAGCGAAGAGGTGGATGTGGTAGTTGGGCCTGAGGTAGTTGGCCTTCTAGTTCATGAGTCTTCAGGGCATCCCATGGAGGCAGACAGAATCCTTGGGAGGGAAGCCGCCCAGGCCGGGGAGTCCTTTGTCAAACCCGACATGATAGGGAATTATAGAATAGGGTCTGAATTAGCTACAGTTGTCGAAGATCCTACCATACCAGGGAGCAACGGCTTCTATCTATATGATGATGAAGGTGTTCCCGCTAGACCGAGATATCTCTACAAGGAAGGATTAATTTATGAGCCTTTGCATAATCGGCATACAGCAAAAATATTCGGTACGAATAGTAATGCAGCTGCGCGTTCTATGGATTACCGGTCAGAACCTATAGTTAGAATGAGCAATACATACTTCAAACCCGGGGATATGACATTCAATGAATTGATTGAGGATATCCGCTTAGGGGTCTACATAAAGTCGTATATGGAGTGGAATATCGATGATCAGAGGTGGAACCAGCGTTACGTAGGGCTTGAGTCATATATGATTCGGGATGGTGAGCTCGCAGAGCCTGTTAAGAATCCTGTCTTAGAAATAACAACTAAAGGATTCTACTCTAGAGTCGTGGGTGTCGATAGGAACTTAGAGTTCTTCCCGGGAACCTGCGGTAAGGGCGAGCCCGCGCAGGGTGTGCCCGTCTGGTTCGGCGGGCCCAACGTAAGATTATCTAAAATTAAGCTGGGGGTGATTCAGTAGTGAGCATTCCTCTAGATATAGGTAAGAAGGTAGTGGATAAATTAAGACCCAAGTTCGACGATGTTGCTGTAGTAATTAATCAGAAAGACTACGTTATGGTTAAGCTATGGAATTCCGAGCCTTCCGTCACCCAGTCATGGATGGATACTCAGGTCTCACTTCTTCTGACTAAAGACAAAAAGGTATTAATGCTGGGCCTTTCCGTTAGAGATCCTGAAGCCATACTTGGAGCTGTCGAGAACTTAGGTCCCGCCATCCAGAATATGGAAGAGTCTGAGCTGTATGCTCCTCTACCTGAACCTTCACGCTTAAGCCCTCTTACAGGAACTGTGGATAAGGCAGTTATTGAAGCGATGAGGGATCCTTCCCCACTCGTAGAGGAAATGTTGGAAGGGGCTGCAGAGTATAAAGTCGATAGAGTTGCCGGGACATTGGTGCTGGGTAAGAGCACTAGGACGCTTGTGACGAGTAAAGGGTTTGAAGGCGTTGAAGAAGGTACGGAGCTGGAGGCGTATTTGAGGGCATTTAAGGGAGAATTCAGCGGGCATTGGGCATTCGGTAGTCGCAGAGTTGAGAAAGAAATGATTAGGGATGTTGGGGCTAAGGCAGGATATTACGCAACATTATCCTCGAGTAAGGCCGAGTTTACCCCAGGCAAGTATGATGTAGTCCTTTCCCCTCTAGTGATAGGTAACTTAATTGACTACATAGGTTTCATGGCTTCTGCAGCTGCAGTCCTAATGGGTTTCTCAATGTTCATGAAGTTTAAGCCTGGGGATAAGGTTGGATCCGAGAAATTCACACTGGAAGACATTCCTAGGGATGTAGAGCTTCCTGGTTCAGTCTCGTTTGATGACGAAGGGGTACCTACAAGCAATAAGCCGATAATTCATGAAGGGAAACTTGTTAATCTGCTTCACAACTCTGGTACTGCTAAGAAGATGGGTGCTGAATCGACTGGAAATGCAGGGTGGTTAATGCCTTCACCTTGGAACCTTAAGATACCTACAGGTGATTTAAATGAGGAAGACCTAGCAAGGGAATTAGGTAATGGAATAATCATTAATAACAACTGGTACACAAGACTTCAAAACTATGTTGAAGGAATATTCTCAACAGTCAGCAGGGATGCAACCCTCCTCGTTAAGAATGGAGAGATAGTCGGTAATTTAGGGAGGATAAGGATAGCCGATCGCTTCACAACCCTTCTCAACAATATTGAGAACTACACTAAGAAGCATTACAAGATAAAATGGTGGGAAGTGGAAACCCCAGTTAAAGCGCCGTATGTCCTGATAAGGAACCTGAACATAACTAAACCCTTTATCTGATTTTTAACTATTAAACAGACTCTGAAGGAGGCAGGCTGTACTCTCCTAATGCTTCCGCATCTTCATCGCCGCCTTTCCAACCTTCTGGGCATCCCTTCCCGTACCTAATTACAGAATTCTTTAGTTTACTAAGTAAAACAACTCTGGAGGGTGCTGAATAGGAAACTACTGAATACCCTAATTCCTCGGCTAGGGATTTAGAGAATTCCATAACCTCATCAAGGGTGGGCATATTCATTCTGCTAAGCCTTTCCGTGGAGCCACCTACATGCATATAGGCTTTAGCTTCTATGTAAGTAGGTTCAGCGTCCTTAAGCAGTTTTGCGAAACCCTTAACATCTTTCGGAGACATATTGAAGCCTTTCACGAGCGTTATCCTGATGACGGTAGGTGAAGAGTATGTCTGCAGGAGGCTTAGCGTCTCAAGAGTTTTTCCCCACCCTCTCGATGTGAGAGGTCTGTTGAAGTATTCATACATATCCTTATTCCAGCTTTCTATGGAGACGTAGAGCTGGGTAGGTTCTATGCTGAGCGATGAAAGTATTTCAGGTCTTATCCCTCTAGTAACTACGAATGTTGTGATCCCTCTCCGATGGAAAGCCTCAAGTAACTCTCCAAATCTTGGATAGAGTGTAGGCTCTCCAGTAAGTGAAATAGCTACATGCTTAGGATCCATTGCCTCTTCCCAAAGTTTGCGCGGGGCTCTATCCTTATAGCCACTCACAGTCCTCCTGTGTTCCGTTATAGCCATCTCAGCCAAAATATCGGGATCGTCTACGTAGGGAAGCCTAGTTAGGTCATTGTATGTTAGTCCGAGATCTTGAGGTCTCACCCTCCAGCAGTGAAGGCAAGCGTTCCAGCACCATAGTGTGGATGGTGTGAACTGTATGCATCTATGGGACTCTATACCGTAGAATTTGCATTTGTAACAGTATCTTCCGTAAATTAATGCATTATGGACCCATAGACATTTCTTCACAGCTGAATGGATCCCTATATGATGATATTTCTGCCTCTCCAACCTATTCATTATCCTTAGTATAGGGTCGCTTCCCCTCAATTCTGCTTTGGCAGTTATCATTTCTTCATCCACTATAACTCTCTATTTTTCCAAGCCTTATAAACCGGTAATTAGCAATTAATTAGTGGTGGTTATGAAGAATTCAGGTGTTGTATGCCACGGAGACTGCGACGGCATCATATCTGCTTTTCTCTACATTAAGCATTATTTACGGGATGCATGGCCGAAGAAAGTTAATCTAGTTTTCACTCAGCCTTGGCGTGCACATGTAGATGCTAGGAAAATAGGTGAGGATCTTAACGAAGCTGTGTTCTTAGATATAGCGCTGAGCAGGGAGTTCGTAGATTTCCTTAAAGCACTCTCCGGGAAAGTGGATAAGCTTGTTGTTATTGATCATCATAGAAGCTCCGCTGAGTACCTGAAAGAGCTTCAGGCCCTACCCAACGCGAGGACTATTTGGAGGAAGGCACCCTCCTGCCCAAGACTGATGCTGGAGACTTTAAAGCCATGCACGAATCCGTACGAATCCTTTCTCGTTGAAGTTGCGGACGTTTGTGAAGGTGCTGAGTCTAGGAGGGAGGAGGTGGGTAAGGTTGCCGACTTAATTAAGTTAGCGATTGCTAGGGATCCAGGGGACCTTGACTTCATGACTTATTTAATTGATGTTATGCTTCAGGGAAAAGACCTTTCCACCGATAAGGAGGTTGTGAGCCGTGCTAAGGTCGCTAAGTTCCTTCTGCGGAGGCTCCTAAAAATAATGGGGGAGAGGGCTTTAGAAGTCGCTTCAGTTAAGATAGTTGCCTTAACTCTTCCAGAGTCAAGGGTTTATGCAGGTCTACTCGGCATAGCCTCAACAGAATTTGCGAGGATGCGTAGAAAGGACGTGATACTTGTTAGGAGGGAGGAAGGCAAGGTCGTGGTTACTGTTAGAACTATTAATGATAGGGCATACAGAATCTGTAAGGAGCTTGCTGAGAGAACTGGTGGCAGGTTCGGAGGCCACGGTGAGGCAGCATCCGCAACACTTCCAGACATGAGTCTAGAGGAAGCTGTGAAGGAGATTGTGAAGGTAGTTAAGGATGTGCCAAGGGAAAGCAGAACTCATAGGATGTATACCTAAGGAAGAAATACCTGAAATCATTAGGAGATGGTTCAAGAAAGCAACCATTATTCTCTCAGTTGAGTGTAGTATAGAGTATGAGGGAAGGGCAACGAGCACAGCCTCCAAAGCGAGAAGATTGATAATTATTAAGGAGGACGGAACAGTTATTGTTCACGGTCCCACAGGAAGGAATCCAATTAACTGGCAGCCTAAGGCGTACGTGCGAGGAATTATTAAGGATGGCGAAATCCTTATCGAGTGTATTAGATTAAACCCTAAGGAATACTTGCGTATTCATTTGGAGGGCGACCCGGACATAATGATTGTTCCTTTATCGAGGGGATTATTCAGGTTGAGCGGAAGCGAGTCGGATATAGTTAACGAGCTATATCGGCATCCCGAGATCGTGGAGGAAGGTGCCCGTGTAGTATCTAGGGAGGTTAGTACCCCTTACGGAAGAATTGACCTTGTTCTTAAAGGAAAGGATGAAGTCCTTCTCCTAGTCGAGGTAAAGCGGGGGAGGGCTGATGTGGAAGCAGTTTTTCAGCTGAAGAGATATGTCGAATATTACAGGAAGCTTGGGATTGATTGCAGGGGTGTTTTAGTTGCTTCAGGATTCACAGGAAGGGCAGTTAAAGCATTGAAGGAGCACGGCTTCAAACATATTAAGTTCCATAGGAGTGTGGGATAATGCTAATTGATTCACACATTCATCTCCACGAATACCCGGATGATTATATTAGAGGTATTTGCGGTAGTGGGGACATATGGGTTCTGGCAGTTTCAGACGACTTAGACTCATCGGAAAGAACTTTAAGAATATCTGGGAAATGCTCAAATATTCTCCCTGCTGCAGGGATTCACCCTTGGAAAGTGGAGGAATCGAGTTTTGAGGAGCTTGAATCAGTCATTGAATTGTCTAGGCATGTGAGTTTTCTTGGGGAAATAGGTCTTGATAAGAGATTTGTTCCGCAGTCCTTCAAGAAGCAGCTTGAATTCTTTAACCGCTTTCTAGAGGTAGCTGAGAAGATGGAGTTAGGTCTCTCAGTGCATGCTGCTGGCGCATGGAAAGATGTTCTGGAAGTGTTAACATCCTACAATGTCAAGAGAGTGGCATTACACTGGTTCACAGGCCCTCTCCACCTCATAAAGAGGATAGAAGACTTAGGGTTCTATATAGGTGTTAATGCTGCGATAATAAGACAGGCTAAAATGAGGAGAGTAGCTATTGCAGCGCCCCTCCAAATAATTCTTACGGAGTCCGATGGTCCCTACAACTATAGGGGTTTAAAACTGGGACCGGAGCTTATACCAAATCTTATTAAAATAATTAGTGAGGTCAAGGGAGTTAGCGAGGATTTAGTGAGGGAAGAAGTTATGAGGAACTTTAAGAAATTTGCAGGGCTTTCTGAAACCACTTATTTTGCAGGGAGGAGAAATTAAAGGGTAATTATATGGGTAAAATCAAGGTCGCCGCTGTAGGTTTAGGTGTCTGGGGCATAAACATAGTTAGGGTGCTTAAGTCCTTAGAGAATGACGGTCTAGTATCTCTAGAGGCTGTAGTGGATATTGATGAGAGAAGAGCTAGGGAGGTTGCGGAAAAGTTTTCGGTCAGGAGATATTTGACTGACGTAGGTCAGGTTCCATCCTTAGGAATACAGGCTGCAACAGTTGCTGTCCCTATAGATTATTTGGTCGGTGTGGGGAAGGAGTTGGCTGTGATGGGGGTCCATGTATTTATTGAGAAGCCTGTCTCTATGAGTCCTGAAGATATTAGGAGCTTTATTCAAGTAGTAAGGGCCTCTAATGTTGTTGCCCAGCCAGGATACATAGTGCGATATGACCCTGCAGCTAAGGCTTTAAGGGAAGCTATAGCAAAGAGAGATAAGCCGAGGTACCTGATCTTTAAGAGACTGTCGAGAAGACCACAACACCGGAGGAAATTCCCCATAGTTTATGATTTGATGGTGCACGACATTGATTTGGCGTTATACTTAATCAGTCCGAAAAGCTGGAATGTGCTCTCAGTTCATGCCTCAGATATTGAAGAGAACGTGCCTCAGGTTGTTTCAGCCCATCTTCGAGTGGGTTCATCTCATGTGCTTCTAATATCTGACGGCGTCCTTCCAGTGAAAGTGAGGGAAGCTGAAGCAATAACTAGGTCTGCCTACATTAAAGCCTCCTTCACTGATAGGACTATAGAAGTAATAGAGCCTGAAGGGAGAGTTAGGAAGAAGGCCTACGGTGAGGAGCCTCTGAGACTTGAGCTAATAGATTTCCTCAGAAGAATTAAGGGTGAAAAAGTACTGAACGCTCCCACACTAGATGATGCGTTAAGAGTTTGTGAAATAGCCACCGCTATTCATGGAAAGGAATTCGGATAGAAATGTATTAAAAATTATAACTGTATGTGAAAGTTTTTCATAATTTGATGAAAATTTATATTTTTCTGGGCAAATATTTTTTGGTGTTCTTAATGGCTCGAAGGACTAGAGTTGTTATAGTGGGTGCAGGGGGGAGAGACTTCCATAACTTCAACGTATATTATAGGGATAACCCCGAGTACGAAGTAGTTGCTTTCACGGCTTCACAAATTCCTGGGGTGGAGAGGCGTAGATACCCTCCTGAACTTGCTGGGAAGCTTTACCCTGATGGAATACCCATTCTTCCCGAGAAAGATCTTGGGGAAATTATCAGGAAGTACCATGTGGATGAAGTAGTTCTTTCCTATAGTGACTTAACCTATGATGTCGTAGGGCATCTGCTCTCTGTGACTCTAGCGAATGGAGCATCATTCAAAATACTTTCTCCAAGAGAAACAATGCTTACTTCATTTAGGCCTTTGATAGCTGTGACAGCTACTAGGACAGGCGCAGGTAAGTCGACAGTATCCCGGGCAGTTGTTAGAGAGCTCCTTAATAGAGGGCTCAAACCTGTACCTATACGTCACCCTATGGCTTACGGTGATTTAAGGGAGATGGAAGTACAGGTCTTCAGAACCTATGAAGACCTGGAGAGATGGAAAGTAACTATTGAGGAGCGCGAGGAGTATGAACAGTACATAAGGATGGGTCTTCCAGTGCTGGCAGGTGTCGATTACGGCAAGATATTAAGGGAAGCTGAAAAAATGGGTGATGTTATTCTGTGGGATGGCGGAAACAATGACTTCCCATTCTACAGATTTGATTACATGATTACCGTGGCCGACGCTATGAGGCCTGGACACGAGGTAGGGTCCTTCCCAGGTGAGGTTAATGTTAGAATGGCGGATGCTGTAATAATTAACAAGGTTTCTCAGGTTAGTGAAGAGGATTTGAGGAAGGTTGTAGATAACGTGAGGGCGGTAAATCCAAAGGCAAGAATAGTTAAGGCTGACATGGAGGTTAGTGTTGATAAACCCGAGCTGATTGCGGGGAAGAAAGCTTTAGTAATAGAGGATTCACCTACAGTGACTCATGGAGGAGTACCTTACGCAGCAGGTTATGTAGCAGCGAAGAAATTCGGTGCGGAAGAAATAATTGATCCTAGGCCTTACGCTGTAGGAATACTTAAGGAGCTTTACCAGGAGTATCCCCACATGAAAGAGGTTCTTCCATCAACCGGATACACCCCTGAACAGTTAAGAGATCTTGAGGAGACTGTGAAGAGGGTTCCAGCAGATGTGGTAGTTCTTGGCACGCCTGCAGATATAACTAGGCTTATTACAATAGATAAGCCGGTTGTGAAGGTGCGTTGGGAGCTTAAGGTTGTTGAAGGACCTACAATACCTGAAATGATAGCTGAGTTCTTAGAGAGAGCAAGCGAAAGGATTTCAGGGTAAGCTACTTTTTACTCATCAATTATTTTCTCACGGGACAGTTTTTGGTTAGTGAGGAGAGTAGTAAGAAATTTGCGGTTTCATTAGTGAAGAAGCTCCTTCAGAATTATTCATCTTTCTTCGATAAGAAGAATGCTGTTCTTAATTCGGACGGGAGGAGAGTACTGAATGATATAATCAGAGAATGCCTAAAGATTTTCCCCGAGAAACATGAACTATGCAAGAATGCTAGGAGAGAACCTACACTGAAGAACATAAGAAAGTTGGCTGAGCTTTTTCTTTCTCCCCCCGATGTTGATGAACTTATTCATGAGGGTGTTAGTGCTTCCTGGATTAAGAAGAGAAAAATAAGGAGGAAGAAATAATCCAATGGTGGTAAAAATTCGTTTAGATAAGGCAGAAGCTCTAATGGAGAGTAAGGGAATTGATTCCTTAATCATTACGTATGAGCCCAACGTTTTTTACTTCACCGCTGTGCCTAGGCCGGGAGGCACTTATCTATTCCTGCTTAAGGACGAGAAGTACATTCTGTCGCCTGCCTTGGATTTCTGGAGGGTTTCAGAGTATGTTAGAGATGTTGAGGTGATTCCGTATTCAGGTTATGACATACCGGGTGTCGATGTGAAGAGGATAGCTAGGAAGCTGACGGATTGGATTGTTCAAAAGATTAAGGAGGGGAAGGTCAATCGGTTAGGAATAGATTTAGGCTCTGGAAGCCCCTTCTCGCTTCGCGTTAAGGAAAGGCTTTCAGGTTTAGAAGTAATTGATGTTGCACCCGATATAGTTGATATGAGGGTCATTAAGGACAGTAATGAGCTTTCTCTAATGAGGGAAGCTCTCAGAATAACTGAATCTTCCTTAACCAGAGTTGTTGAAGATATTAGACCAGGTCTAAGGGAGTATGAAATAGCTGGCATGCTCGAGGGTTTAATGAGGACTAACGGCGCCGACGGCTATGCCTTCGAAACAATAGTTGCTTCTGGAAGGAATGCCGCATTTCCTCACGCAGTCCCCACTACGAAAACAGTTGTCGAGGGAGATCCTATAGTGATAGATATGGGAGCTAGGTATGGGGGATACTGTGCGGATATGACAAGAACCCCGATTATTGGTGATCCAGAGAAAGAATTGAAGAAAATTATTGAAGCTGTTGATGAGGCTGTAAACACCGCTACGGATTTAGTGGCACCTGGAGTGAAAGTATCTGAGATTGATGCTGCTGCTAGGGAGGTGTTGAGGAAAAATGGTTACGGGAAATACTTTATACATTCTCTGGGGCATGGAGTAGGTATTGAAGTGCATGAGAAACCTAGAGTGGCTCAAGGAGTGGATGAAGTTCTTAAGGAGGGCATGGTCATTACTATAGAGCCAGGTGTTTATATATATGGAAAATACGGTGTCCGAATAGAGAATATGGTGGTTGTAACTAAGGAAGGTCATGAAGTACTGAATTCTGTGCCAAACATAATCTAATTTTATCCATGTAGCCCTCTACCTAAGGCCGCAAAAGCTAATTCTCTCGCTAGTTCTGAGTAGGTTGGGTGAGCATATATGGTGTTCTTCAAGTCATTCGCTGTCAGTTTTGCCGCTATCGCTAAGGAGAATATATGAATAACTTCTGAGGCTTGGTTACCTATGATAGCTGCACCCAGAATCCTTCCCGTTGTTTTCTCAAGGATTAACTTGGCAAATCCTTCAGGGGTTCTTCTCATAACTGTATAGTCTCTGGGAAGTGCTGTATACGGAAACTTAACTACTTTAATCTCCCTGCCTAGGCTTAATGCCTGCTTCTCGCTTAATCCTACATAACCTATTTCAGGGTCTGAATAGATAACCATTGGTATGGGAGCAGATACATTTGCTGACGTTCCTTTAAGAATAGTTTCTGACGCTATAACAGCCTGCCAGTAGGCTTTATGTGCAAGGAAGGGTGGGCCTGTCACGTCACCAACAGCAAATATAGTGGGGATCGTAGTCCTCATCTCCTCATTAACAATAATGGCTCCATTCTCAGCTGTCTCAACTCCAGCATTTTCTAGGCCCAAGGACTTGGTTGTGAATCGACGTCCAGCAGCTATTAAGACCTTCTCTACCTTAACCTCTTTCTTTTCACCTTGGGTTATTATCGCCACACTTACTTCTCCGTTCTTCTTCTCCATTAGCTTAGCCTCAGATGAGGTGTAGAGTTTTACCCCATCTTTCTTGAGGTTTTTACTCACTATGTAACTCATTTCGCTGTCAAGGAAAGGTAGGACACGATCCGTAATCTCTACTAGATGGACTTCCACACCTACGTTAGCTAGGGCAAAAGCTAATTCAGTACCAATAGCACCTCCCCCAATAATTACTATGGAGTTAGGTAGTTCGTCGAGTTCGAATAGATCTCGATTATGAATAATATTTTTTCCGTCAAATGCGAAACCTGGGACTGTAGCGGGTTCCGTTCCTGTAGCAATAATAATTTTCTCGGCAGATATATCTTCGAAGGATCCTTCATCACCGACTACCCTTATTTTGTTTGGGGAAAGGAGCTTTGCTGTGCCTTTAATAATAGACGCCTCCCTGAGAAGAACTTTTATCCCTTCTCTGGATCGTAAAGAAGCACTTCTAACCCAGGTCATTAATCTTTTCTTATTTAGTTGAGTTATTTCCATTGTTATTCCTGCGTGTCTAGCCGCCTTCTTAAGGAATAGTAAGTGTCCTGCCTCAATTAATGCTTTAGAGGGGATGCATCCCCAGTTAGTGCATTCTCCTCCCACCATGTTTTTCTCGATAACGGCAACGTTTAGACCTTCTTTGCAAAGCATGGATGCTGCAAGATACCCTCCAGGTCCTGAGCCAATCACTGCTACATCATACTTCACTTTAACACCCTTAAAGAAATCGGTACAGTAAATAAAGGTGTTGCTGATTAAAGTTATAAGTTAATGTCTAATTTAGCTTTGAGTGGCGATGGATTGGCACGCTATGAGTATTAGCGAAGTTATGAAGTCTCTTAAGACGTCTTTTAAAGGCCTTTCAAATAGGGAGGTTATTGAGAGGATTAAAGAGTACGGGTATAACGAACTTGCCGAAAAGAAGAAGTCCCCCTTACTTCTCTTTATTAAGCAGTTCCTGAATTTTTTAATTCTCATTCTCATCATCTCGGCTTTGGTAGCGGGTTTCCTAGGTGAGGTTATTGACGCCGCGGCCATAATTCTCATAGTTCTTGTGATGGGAATCGCAGGTTTTGTACAGGAGTTCAGGGCTGAGAAAGCTATAGAAGCACTGAAGTCTCTTTCAGCCCCACATGCTGTTGTGATTCGGGAAGGCAGGAAGATTACCGTGCCTGCTAGAGAACTCGTTCCAGGAGACATTCTCGTGCTTAAAGAAGGAGATAGGGTGCCTGCAGATGCGAGACTGATCGAAACATATGAGCTACTGGTTGATGAATCGCCCTTAACTGGCGAGTCTATTCCTGTGAGAAAGGATCATGATATAATTCTTGGCAGGGATACACCGCTCCCTGAAAGAAGGAACATGGTTTTCTCAGGTACACATGTAATTTCAGGCAAGGCTCTAGCTGTAGTTGTTGCTACAGGAATGTCAACCTTCTTAGGAAGTATAGCTGAGTCTTTGGGAGAAATAGAGGAGAAAAGAACTCTATTGGAGGAGGATCTGGATAAGTTAGGGAAAAAGCTGGGCATAGTTATCCTTGGAATCAGCGGCATAGTTTTCGTGACTTCAGTTTTTCTCAGTGGGTATTCTTTCATAGATGCCCTTCTTCTAGCTATAGCTTTAGCAGTAGCCGCCATACCTGAAGGGCTTCCGGCAGTAGCCACCTCTGTGTTGGCTATTGGTGCCCATCGAATGGCTAAGAAAAATGTTTTGGTTAGGGAGTTGGGCGCTATAGAGACTTTAGGCGCCTGCGACGTTATAGCCTCAGACAAGACCGGTACGATAACGAAAGGAGAGATGACTGTGAGGGAAGTATTTATAGGAGGGAAGGTTCTGGAGGTGGGAGGAAGTGGTTACGAACCTCGTGGCTCTGTACAAGGAATTAATGATCCCTATCTAGGACCTCTACTCAAGAAGGTTGCTAAATACTTAGTTAAGCACATAAAGGAGGATGTGGAGCTGATTCAGAAGAACGGAAAATGGTTTATTAGTGGATCCCCAACTGAGGGAGCGGCAATTGTCTTTGCTGTAAAGGTTCTTGGTCTAAAGCAGCTCGATAAAGTGAGGCGTGACCTAGTTAAGATTTATCCTTTTGACAGATTCCGTAAGAGGAAAACCACAGTTCATCTCGAGGACGGAAGGTATCTTGTAGTCTCCTCGGGAGCTCCTGAGATGCTTTTAGAAATATCTTCTAGGGTCGACACAGGAAAAGGTGTTGAGGAACTTACGCCTGACCTCAGGGAGGAGATAATAAGGCATATAGATGCCATGGCTTCTAGGGGTTTCAGGACCTACGCCGTTGCATATAAAGTTACCGAGAAGGGAGAACTTCCAGCAACCCCTGAAGAGGTGGAGAAGGATCTTATATTCACGCTTGTGTTTGGGATTATAGATCCTCCTAGGGAGGGAGTGAGAGAGGCAGTTGAGGAGGTAAGTAAGGCAGGAATTAAGGTAATTATGATTACTGGCGACCACAAGCTTACAGCTGTGGCTGTAGGTAGGATGATAGGCCTCGAATTTTCGGATGATATGGTTATTGAGGGGAAAGATCTTGATAAGTTATCTGACGAGGAATTCGAGGAAATATGTGAGAAAATAGTTATCTATGCGCGGGTTACCCCTCAGCATAAGAGGAGAATTGTTCAGGCTCTGAGGAAAAAGGGCCATGTTGTAGCTATGACTGGAGACGGTGTGAATGATGCCCCAGCGCTTAAAGAAGCAGACATCGGTGTTGCTATGGGTATTAGAGGAACCGATGTAGCGAAGGAAGTATCCAAGCTCGTGATTAGGGATGATAATTTCGTGTCTATAGTTGAAGCTGTGAGGGAAGGAAGAATAATTTATGAGAACCTCAAGAAACCGATAAACTACCTACTTCCTGCTAATATAGGAGAGGTCTCGACAATATTCTTCACTCAGCTGGCTGGGCTTCCACCCCCTCTAACAGCTCCTCAACTTTTATGGGTGAATGTAACTACTGACGCGCTTCCCGCTATTTCATTGAGTGCTGAGCCTCCAGAGCCGGATATAATGAAAAGGCCTCCTAGAAAGAGGAAAAGCAGTTTCATAACTAACCGGAAGCTTCTGTATTTCACTATTATCGGTTCCGTCATCGGAATCGTTAACCTCCTAATTTTCTCCCGTACTCTCAACCTTTTAGGGATTGCTGAGGCCAGAACCCTTGTTTTCGCTGCCATAGCATTCAGCGAATTCGGTCGAGCTCTAGCTGCTAGGTCAGAGTCCAGACATTTCTGGTCCCTACCCTTCAATAAATGGCTACTACCCGCACTTCTCGCTTCTGTAGCTCTACAGCTTATCGCTATATATGTTCCGGGCTTCAATGAGTTCTTTTCGGCTGTTCCGCTACCAGCCGACGTGTTAGGATTAGCGATGTTGACAGCTCTGCCTGTCCTACTGATTGATGAAGCAAGGAAATCTCTCAGGATATCTCTATGAGTTTTTAATTCGTGATGGAAACACTTAACGGGTTTCTAACATGAGCTGCGGTGAGAAGGTCGGTTATTATAAGGACATACCTCCGGAAGAGCTCCCCGAGAAATTTGGAAGTGATGCCACTATTAGATGGCTCATAAAGAAGGAGGATGGAGCTCCCACGTACGCAATGAGAGTATTTACCATCTATCCTGGAGGACATATAAATCCTCATGATCATCCTTGGGAACATGAAATATTCATACTTTCTGGGATTGGAAGAATCAGAATAGGTTCGAATTGGTATGATGTTGAGAAGGGTTTCTATATTTATGTTCCTCCTAATGTCGAGCATGAATACATAAATAATGGATCTGAGCTTTTGGAGTTCATTTGCGTAATTCCTCATGAGCCAACGGCCGAGAGGAAGAAAATCATCTGCTAAGGAAGCCTAAAAATTCCAATTTACTCCTTAGTCTAGGTTTAAGATCTTTCTCATTTTCCAGAATGAGGTAAAGACCGTTAGGGTCATATTTTATCCCTTCACACCCCCAGAGCAGGCTGGATGAAGGATTCCTAACAACTTTTACGGCTATTCTACCATTCGTGGTCAGCATGACTGAGATAATTATGGAAAATTTATCCCAGTATGCTTCAATAATTTCGCACTCCATTTCACTTCTTGAAGCTATTCTCTTGAAGCCTAGTTCAGCAAGTATTTCTTTAATTTTCATAGCAGTTTCGAAGGTGGACAGCATTTTTGCTCTATATATAAACCACCACCGCAAATTTTGAAGGTAATGGTTATGGATGAGGAACGTGAAATTTTAGGTGTTTTAGGAGAGATAGCGTCACAGGGAGTTATTGCTTTAGAAAAGAAAGATATTGATATGCTTACATCTCTAGCTTCAAGATACGTGATTATTGTTGCTGCTCAACTTATACAAAAGTTCTGTAACCTCAGGTACGGTGATCTTTCAGCATGCTTGGAAGCTGTTTCCTCTAAGGTCTCCGAGGAGGATTCAACTTCACTTGTGGATATCATTAGTTTGGGAAGGGATCTTATATTGCTGAGAGGGAACGTTGGAGACGAGCAGATATTTAGTTCGGTGAAGAGGCTTCCAAAAATCTATGTGCTTCTGGAAAGGCTTCTTATGGAGAAGCATTAAGGCCTTTTATTTAATTCTTTATTAATCTAAGGGGATTTATATGGGCGTTAAGGTAGTCGGCATCAATGCTTCACCTAGGAAGTACGGAAACACGTTCAAGCTGCTTAAAGTTGCTATGGAGGCAGCATCTCGCATTGCTGAGACCGAAATCATTCATCTCTATGACTACGATATTAAGCCGTGTAAGGGCTGTTTAAGCGATGATCAGTTTCTCTGTCACCCTCCTTGCTTGGAGGAGGATGATGCATGGGAAGTGCTTAAGAAGGTGAAGGTAGCTGAGGGATTAATAATTGCTACTCCTATATACTGGTACGGCCCTCCAGGACATCTTAAAAACCTTATTGATAAGATGACTGTGTTCGAGAATATGGCTATCCTTGAAGGAAGATCATGGGTAGAGGGTAAACCCGCCGGCTTTATTGCCGCAGGCGGAGATTCTGGGGCAATAATGACGATTGGATACCTTATGGTTACCCTAAACTCTATGGGTTTCGCAATACCTCCATGGGCACTTGCCTATTATGAAGGAATGGATGATGCCCTTAATTATGAGGAGAGGGTATTGGATGCTGCAAATGTGGGGAGAGTGGTTTCTTTGATGGCTAGCTACAGGCCTGAGAAGGATTTGTGGTTTGATCCAGAACTACTGAAGAAACTAGGTGATGCCGACCTACTAAAGAGGATTAGGGGAGAAGCACGGAGGAACAGGGAGCTTCAGCTCCCTGCTAGGAGGGAATTAAGCGAGAAAATGGGTAAGAAGTGATCTACACATTTTACTTACCTGCCATAAAAGTAGTTAGGGGATAGAATGGATGTTTCTCCAGAGCTAGTTAAGGAGGCTGCTCAAAGTATCGAACAATTCATATCCTCTGCCCTTGTTAAGGGCAAGGAAGAACAGCTCTATAGAGTAGTGATAACTGAATTTCTTCCTTCCCTGAAGCTTAGCCAGTTCTTCGGCAAGGAGATCTATATAGTTAAGGGAGTTTTCCTAGTTCTGGAGGAAGGAGGAAGAGTTGATTATGACTCTTTAGCCTACCTCCGGAAGGAACACATTAAGAAAGTGGTGAGATTTATGGTCATGCTTGATACAGAACTAAAAATTAAGGGATTTAAGATTTTCGAATAAAGCTCTGTTTTAGGACTAAGCTAAGGTAAGCTCAGTTACTTCAATAATGAATACATCGCCGTTCTTCATAGTTCCCTTCATGTACACAAGATACCAGTAATTGGGATGTAGTTCTGCAATCTTAATATCAACCTCGGCTGTGTCTGAAGCCTGGTCATTCACGTTCCTCACTGTTATGTGATAACCTGAGTATGTATGACCTGATATAGTTATTGACTCAGGTGCGTAATAAGTCACCTGCCATCCAGCTTTCAGAGCTTCTGCACTCTCTGAAGTAATATAGAAATTCATCTGCGCCTGAGATCCAACTGCTATGTACATGTTAAGAGACCCTAGGAGGCTGTTAGCCAGCTGGTCAGCCAATGGAGCAGTTACTTCAGTACCGTCAGGGAGAACAACTTTGATAACGTGGGAATAGTCAGTAGTAAACCATATGGAAAAGTTCTCAGGCTCCTCGCCTTCACCGTAGAATTCCATCACAACCTTAACAGCTTCCTGGTCATTAACAGTCTCTTCCCCATACACCGTGAATTCGAAATAGTATTTCTCCGTCTCCCCTGTTGTACCGTTAATGCTTGTGTAAACCACTTTTGCATGTGTGAAGTTAGTTAAGAGATCAACATAGGATGCGGCCGCATTCACAGAGATTTCTTCCCCAGCAGGGGTTGTGGTTGTAGTAGTTGTGGTCGTTGT
>CAYOJG010000006.1:47535-48974 GCA_964404265.1 uncultured Desulfurococcaceae archaeon
GTACTTGTGGTCGTAGTTTGTGGAGGTGCAGTAGTAGTTGTCGTGGTAGGTTGTAGTGTGCTCGTGGTCGCTGGCGGTGTCGTCGTAGTTGGCTTATATGTCGTAGTCGCTGTAGGTGTTGTCGCCGTAGGAGAGGGTGCTGGTCCTGGAGTAGATGTGGCAAAGTAGAGGCCCACACCTATTGCTGCAACCAGTACTACACCTACGACTATCAATAGAGTTGTGTTCATTATACTCACAAGTTAGTTTAGGCAATTTGTTTTTAAGCTTAACTCAAATACACTTTTCTAACCCATGAGTAATTTTATTCGATATAACATATTTTTTAACCCCGTTAATTATTAAGGTAGGAGATATGGATGGGAGCAGAGTATGAAGCACTACCTCCAGGAATTGAGTGGATGTTTGAGTTGGACCTCTCTGAGGAAGATATGATAGCAATCTCCGAGATTTTGAGGAGTATTAATAGACCGCAGAGTATTTTCTTCTTCGTAAGTAACAGGAACTGCATGACGTGCGGAAGTGCTGCTAGGTTTTATAAGAAACTCATTGAAGCCTTTGAGTATGCGGGTGTTAAGGATAAGATAACAGTAGAGATCTTCAGGTGGGACGAAGAGAGGCATAGAGAGGTCTTCCATGCATATCATGTGGATAGGTTTCCAACTATTGCTTTGCTTAACGGGAAGATAAGATATGTAGGGTTACCGACAGGTGAGGAGTTCGGCGGGTTCTTAGAGACTATAAGCCGTATAGGGACGGGAGACTATGGACTAGCGCCCGAAACTCTTAATGCCTTATCTAGGCTTAAGAAGGACACTAAGATAGAGATACTGGTTACGCCTACATGCCCTTATTGCCCCTACGCAGCACTCTTATCTAATATGTTTGCCTTAGCATCAAAAGACTATGGAAATGGAAATATTGTTTCTGAAGTGGTTGAACTTTATGAAAATCCAGATATTGCTGAAAAATATGAAGTGATGAGTGTGCCTACAGTGGCTATTAATGGAAAGCTTTTCCAGCTCGGTGTCCCGAGTGAGGAAATACTTCTTGAGGGACTTCTTCAGCAAAAAACTCTTTGAATTGACTAAATGCTTTAATTAAAGTGATAGTTTCTTAATGTCTGAGCTATTTTTTGTTTGGGTGTTTGTTTGGGGCTGATATATTTAGTGCTTGATGGAGCTGCTGATCGGCTTGAGGATAAAGTAACAAGCTATTCGAGGGCTAAGAAGCCGTATCTTGATCTTATTGCTAGGGGTGGGAGATGTGGACTCATGTACACAGTTGGTAAGGGCATAGCACCAGAATCCGACGGTGCTGTGCTAAGCATTCTGGGATATAATCCACATATATACTATACCGGAAGGGGTCCTTTAGAGGCTTTAGGAGCAGGAATCAGAATTAGGGAAGGGTGGGAAGTGGCCTTCAGAGCTAACTTC
>CAYOJG010000007.1:0-45316 GCA_964404265.1 uncultured Desulfurococcaceae archaeon
AGCTGGGTTTCGTTTCAGGTGCTTTTCCCTTATTTTGAGCATATTTATGAGCTCCTTAACTCCTTTTCCTTGTGGGGCATTGGTTGTTATGACTGTGGGTGCCCACCCTTCCCTTTCCTGGTTTCTCAGCGCGAACTCTACCTGCATCTGGGTTACTTGCGTTCCAGGGATGTCGGACTTATTCACTACGTAGATGTCACCTATCTCCATTAGGCCTGCCTTCAATGCTTGGACATCATCACCCATACCAGGCATGAGGACAACGACAACCGTATCGCTTATTTCCTTAGTCCTCACATTGAACTGGCCGCTTCCAGGAGTCTCAAGAATTATGTAGTCGTATTTCAAGGCCTCAAAGATCTCTATCGCTAGGAGGGCCTTAAGAGGTATGACCTCCTCTTCCTTAGTGGACATTGACCTGAAGTATATGAGTGGACTGCTCTCCCTGAACCGCACCCTATCACCTAGGAAGGCCCCGCCGCTGAATGGAGATGATGGATCCAGGGCAAGTATGGCTACAGACTTCTCTTCCCTGCTAAGTTTTTCGGCCACCCTAGATATTAGGGTTGATTTTCCAACGCCGGCAGGGCCTGTAAACCCAATTATGTGGGATTTGGGTTCCTTAGCCATTCCTAAACCTTCAAGAACCTCGGAAGCTATAGCAACGTCTCCCTCGATGAGCGTAATCAGCCTTGCCACAGCCTTCTTATCCCTTGCCTTAGCAGCTGAGAGAAGGCTTCCTAAATCCTCCATCCATACACCTAGAATAATTAAGGGAGGCAGTAATTAAATGAACTAATAAATAACTACGAGGCTCGACCCCCGCCTACTCCCCCTCTCAACACTTCTTTTCCCGTCACCCTTCTCATGGGTAAGCTCGGAATGCTTAGCCTCAAACTCAGCCAGAAACTCCTCAACAGCTGCCCTAATGAAATCACTTTTCGAAACATATTTACCGTTCGTCACAATTTTTTCAACCAAATCATTTAATTCTTTAGGAATCCTTAAGGTAATTGTTCGTGTCTGCTTCATATTAACTTCAATAATCACGCGGGAGCCACCTAGAAATATTCGAGGCCCAAAGTAATAAGCCTTGATAATGAAACACAAAGCAATTTCGATGAGGAACAAGTTTTATAAAGTATTACTTCAGAAACAAATAGCAATAATACTTAATTATGTATTATTTAATGCCCCTTTAACTTACAACTACAAACCTGAATCAATAACCGGGATGTCCCCAAACTTATCTATATGTACCTCACTAACCTCATCAACTACTGGAATCAGACGAACTCCTATCACCTTGCCTTTAACTTTAGAGGCAACATAAGCATCTCTGAATACGCCTTTAATGACCCTTGGATCGAATTTCAGAGCAACCATATCTATCCCTACAAGACAGTAGGGGAGTAAAGCGAGAAGATCTTTAAGAGTAAGCAGCTTCCCCCTTACCAGATCCTTAAGCCCATTATCCTCACCAACCGGCAACATAACCTCATTAAAACCCAACAGCTTAATTCCTGCAGAAACTCCTGCTTTTCGAATAAACTCATTTACCTTCTTGATAGCGTAAGCAGATCCAGGTCCTGGAAATGGAGCATCTGTGAACCTATTAATAATAGATAATACAGACTCATCCATCCATGGAGATATGGAGACATCTAAACCTAGGTACTCTACGTTAAGTAGAGATGCAACCTTATGAGCTTCCTCCTCGACCTCACGGAAGTAACTTGATGCTGTTGAGATCCAGTTCTCTGTGGGAGTGTTTGACAATAAATCTGCATATCGTAAGGCAGCAGAAACCCCGTTCCTTAATGGGAAGGAAATCGGGTAATATGGGGTCTCTATTGATCCACCTATGGAGAAACCTACTCGGGTCAGTGGCTCGTAGCCTAGTGTATTTATTATGCTGTCATAAATCTGTGTGATTTTATCTGTGTCAGGGAATCCAGCAATAATTATGTCTGCAAAGAAATTTCTGCATTTTAAATACTCATTAAGTTCTTCAATCTCCACTTCCTCGAGAGTTTCATGGTAGGCCTCAACTAGATATTCCCTATTGCATAATTCTCGGATCCTCCTCCAGTTGCCTTTTAATGTAAACCTTATAGTCCAGGGGTTTAGAGAAGTCTTTGTCTCGAGCTCTTTTATAACCTGCATGAAGTGATAAAGATTCTTATCTGCCTCTAGACTAGGTGAGAAATATGTTAATGCCCGAACACTAGGCAAGTTCTCTTTCCTCCTCCTTTACTGAGTTAAGACTACGTAAATGTGTTTATGGATAGGTTTTGGTGCGGGGGGTGGGATTCGAACCCACGCAGGCCTACGCCAGCGGGTCTCCCGCTCTGCCGGAAGGTCTTGAGCCCGCCCCCTTTGACCGAGCTCGGGCACCCCCGCCCATGCCGGTATTTGGTTAGAGGTATTTTATTTTTGATTTTCTTCGTGTGTTAGGAGTGTGCCTACTTCGTAGTTGCCTTTCAGGGCTTCTTGGATTAGGTGGGGTTTGAGGGCGTTGAGGAATATTACTTTGAGGCGGGATCTCTC
Source organism: uncultured Desulfurococcaceae archaeon (assembly GCA_964404265.1). GTDB lineage: Archaea > Thermoproteota > Thermoprotei_A > Sulfolobales > NBVN01 > CAZFVC01. The sequence continues at coordinate 2,551 of CAYOJG010000007.1, forward strand.
CACTATATTTAGGGCGATGGGGTCTAGAAGTTCGTATTTTCCTGGGAGGTAGGACTGCTTCAGATATTTCTTCAGCTGACTAATGGTTACCTTCTTCATCAGTTTTGCGTCGCTGTATTTCTCTGGGTCTTTGTCGTAGACCCCGTCAACTACTGTGGCGTTTATGAGTATGTCTGCATTCACGAGTTCCGCTATCGCTGCCGCTACCGCGTTGGTTGACTGTCCTGGCTGAAGACCTCCCATAATGACAACTTTGCCTGTGGCCCATCCTTGGAGGAAGTCGTCTATACTTCTAGGTATGGGGAGGTAGGACGAGTCGTCTAGCAGGGCCGCCATTAGGAGGGCGTTCAGTCTAGCAGAGTTTATGCCGAGTACGTCCTGCCATGATTTACTGAGCCCTATGGATGAACCCATCCTTATGTATCTTCGGGCAGTTTCTCCACCGCCAGTAACAACCGCTATTCTCCCTCCGCTATCTCTGAACTCTGCGACATACTGAGCAACCTCTGAGAGTACTTCAACCTTATCCTCCATGAACACCTTTCCAGTGAGCTTCAGAACAACCTTCGTGGCTCTCCCCTCCTAAATGAGGTGCTCAGTTATTTAAAGAGTTTCACGCAGTTATCAGTTCCAGGCCGCGCTCGGCTGCAAGCTCCTTAAGAACCTTCTTCGTTACTGAACCAACCTTCTTCAGCATGACTATTCCTTGTATAGGTATAGACTCCTTCTCAAGGGTTTGAGTGGCTATCGCTTTAAGAATGTCCGGCCTCTCCCTCAGCTCCTTCAGCGCATACCTCGGTATCATATGTCCGTAGCATTCCCCCCTCTCTAGGGCTCTTCTAGTGAAGGTTTCTGCGTAGTGAGGCCCTCCAAAACCGACGACAGGAAAACACCTTTCGGGTCTGAACTCACCCTTGAGAGCCCTAATAACCACTTCTCCAATGACTTCATGCGCTTCCCTACTCCTCCACTCCTCAATAGATGAGCCTATCTCAATGAAGCTGAGAGGTCTCCTAAGGTTCGTCGGGCCGTGGTGAGTGACTTCATAAACCACCTTATACCCAGTCACTTTCTTCTCATCAACGACCTTAGCCATTCCTTCAAGGAAAGCTCTCGATAGGGGAGGAATAGCTATGGAAAGTTCATGTGGCCTCCCTCCATACAGTGCCTGCGATGTAGGGTTGCCTGTGTGATGTGTTGTGAAGGACTTTATCCCTGACTCGGCTGAATGCCTAGATAGGAAAATATAGTACTCGGATTCGGGGAGAATTTCGTCAAGGAAGTCGAAAAATATTACGTCCTCCTCGAAACCTACGAGTAAAGAGTCAAGCCCTTTAACCCTCCATGCCCTCACAGCCCTTGGCACATCATATTCCTCAACACTACAAACCTCCCTCACATACTCAGCTATTCCCGCACCTGCAGGATCGTTGACGCTGTAAACCATTGCCCTCATCATTCATTCACTCTCCCGAAACGTTCTGAAAAGTTATTGGGGCTTCGAAATAAATAATACTCAGGTCGGTATGGAGGTAGTTGCAGCCGTATTCATGGATGATGCATATATTGTCGCGTCTAAGGAGTGCTTAGAGAGATTTATTGATGAAGTTCCTGTGAAGCGGGAACATGCATTAAAACGTTTAAATATTCTTGGAACTTCCACATTGGAGAGCCCTACTTATTGGACGGGGCTCCTCAGCCCTGGAAGGTCTCCTTCGGGGATTGAAGGAACCTATTTCGAGATCTACTGGGGCTCTATGGTTCCCGCTCTCTCGAGGCCTGCTGTGCAATGCTTATGGGTAGATGAGGAAATCTCCTGCAGAGTTAGGCCGGATAACACCTCCCTAGGAAGAACGTGTGGGGTGATAGAGTTGCATGACCCTTCACCGGTGAAGCTACTGAGTTACAGTAAGTGGATCATGGAGAAGGTTGCCTCAAGAATGAAGGAGAGATGTAGAGCCATACTTTACCTAGTTAGTGGTGATGGAGAAAAACTTGTGGAGTGGTGTGTCAAGCTATAGTCTTATATTGTATTGGTACTTGCTGCAGGCCTCTATCCTAAGGAGTATTGAGTCCATTAGGTAGATTAGTTTTGAGGCAAGAGACTTTAGGAGGTCTGCTCTTGAAGCTATCTCCTCCTTCGTTAATGCAATATCTATTGTGTAGTCCCTGAACCTCAGCGTGAGCCCGGCCTGGGATATTGTGATTCCCACGTCAGGTGATCTGAATGTGACTGATGACTGCTTCGAGTCTACCTTTACTGAAAGAACGGGCTTAACTCTTCTAGCCACGTTAAGCTCTTCATTATGAATATATGCCCAAGCACCGCAGAACAGCCCTATTCCGTCCTTAACCTCTATAATCTTCTCCAGCTCGCTGAGATATGCTAGAATTCTTTCAGCCCTTGCAAGAACGTCACCCACAACACCGAAGGCGGCCTGTCTTGATGAGTGAACGCTTAGAGACTCCTCCCTCACATCCTCATATTTCTGGTTAACGTTCCTCACTATCTGCAATCCTTTATCGAAACCCATCATTACACCGCTCTTTTAGTGGGTCGGTTATTTTAAGTTTTAAGAGGGGTTCTAGGAGGTAGGAGCCTTCTGTAGTGTGTGAGTTGAGGGTATTTCCTTAAAAGCTCAGATATTTTAGGGAAACATTCCTTACACACCCTTATACCCGGCTGAAGCTCTACTGAGCACTCCCTACATATAAGTCTCCCGCAGAAGGGGCATACATCTATGGAGAGCCTTTCTCCACACACCTGACACATGAGATCCTGGCAAACCGAGCATATTCCGTTACTTATGTGTTTCTCGCAGACATGCCTACCGCATATTCGGCAGGTAGCTACTGCCGCCCTCTCCTCACATACTTCGCATAGGGGCATTGATCCATCCGTCCTTTATTTAAGTTGTGAGGTATATAATCTGTGGGATGACCTGACGACATCCTCTGAGAGATGATGTAGATGGAGCGACGGGGACCGCTACTAACTAATTTAATCCCTTAACGCAATTATGTGTGGGTGTCAACGTGATTAAGTATGATGTAGTAATTGCCGGTTCGGGTATTGCTGGAGCCTCAGTAGCTTACTTCCTCAGTAGGAAAGGGTTTAAGGTGCTTTTCACAGACGTTAAGCCATTTGAGAGGGCTGGCGATAAGCCCTGCGGCGACGCTATGGGGAAACATCACTTCGATGAGCTAGGGATCGAGTATCCGAAGGGTGAGGAGCTGGAGGGCCTTGTTAAGGCCATAGATATCTACTCCCCCAGCGAAGAGATTAGGTATAGGGTTACTGGCGAGGGCTTCGAGGTAAACAGGGTTGAGTTCACGAAGAGATTCATTAGGCTGGCCCAGAATAAGGGGGCTGAATACCTTCCTGAGGTTCAGGTCAGGAAACTCCTCTTCAAGAATGGTAGGGTTATAGGTGCATCTCTCTGGAGCAGGAGCAGAGGTGAGTGGGAGGTTGAGGCAGACCTCGTCATTGATGCTACAGGCATGTCTAGGGCCCTGCTGAGGCAGTTGCCCAAAGACTGGCCTATTAGGGATGATCTGAGGCCTCAGGACATGAATATTGCTTATAGGGAGATAAGGAAGCTTAAGGAGCCGGTGGAGGAGCCTGAGATCCTAAGAATTTATGTGTCGCAGGAGAAGGCCCCGGGAGGTTACTGGTGGTTCTTCCCCTACTCCTTTAAGGATGGAGTGGTTAATGTCGGTCTAGGTGTTCAGGGAGGCATGGGCCACCCATTCCCGAAAGACCTTCTATACACGAAAGTACTTAATTCCCCGATATTTGAAGGAAGCGAAATTATTGAGGCCGGAGGTGCTGCAGTCCCGACTAGGAGGCCAATAAACACGCTTGTGTGGGAAGGTATTGCTGCTGTAGGGGACGCTGCATACACAGTTAACCCCATACATGGAGGAGGTAAGGGATCAGCCATGCTTTCCTCTTGGTGCATGGCTGAAGCTGTCGAGGAGGCCGCCAACTCAGGAGGACTAACTACCGAAGCCTTATGGGGAGCGAATAAGTGCTTCATCGACCGTTACGGGGCTAAGCAGGCAGCTCTCGACATATTCAGAGTGTTCCTGCAGAGGCTGAGCGATAAGGACCTTGATGACGGTATGAGGAGGAAGCTGATTAAGGAAGAGGATCTGAACACTGTTTCACTCCATGGTGACCTAGAACTCTCAACTGTTGAGAAGGCTATGAGGCTTCTCTCAGGTTTAAGAAGGCCTACACTCCTCTTCAAGCTGAAGACGGTTGCGGACTATATGGGCAAGATTAAGGAGCACTACAGAAAGTTCCCTGAGGATCCCTCAGGCCTTAACAGTTGGCTTACAGACCTGCAAAGAATATATGATGACTTCCTGAAAAAGCTGTGACCTTATTTATTCCTCTAGCTTGATCCAAGGATACATCTTAATCCATTTCTTTATGAATGGCCTGTAGGTCTTGAGGTATAGGGGATGTGAGGTCAGCTTCTTAATAAGTTCTAAGTTCCTCCTATACTTAACTGCTTCCCCTATAGTGTTCTCTCCCTTCAGCTTCTTCCACTCATCAAGTGTGTACATATACTTCTTCTGGACGTAGTCTCTGTAAACATCGTTAAGCACGTTGAATGTGCAGAACGGGACAACCCTTCCGTCAGGCATTAAGTAATGGATGTTGCATCTCATAACCCTTTCAACGTCGTAGTTGTAGAGATCCATGAAGTGCATCATACCTAGAAACATGAACTTATAGTGCCACTTACCCAACGCTTCATATGACTGCTTAGTGAATATCTCGAGAAGAAGTTTCGGCAGATCCTTCTTCAGCTCTGACGGCACCTCACTCCACCTGATGAACTTAGTGGATATGTTGAGCAAGATCTTCGTACCTACGAGTGCCTTACTCTTCCCTGACTCTATCTCCTTAGCCTTCTCAAGGAGGTAATCGAAGAATGCCCCAACATCTATCATCCTAGTTATGGGTATGTACTCCATCTCGCCAGTCTTCTTATTCTTCTTCACGTAGATGTATGTCCCCACACCACACTCAGGGTGATTAGCCATCTCGAACTTGAAGCGGCCAGCCAGAGACTCAGCGAACTCTGAAACAGCCACCGAGACGGGGACAGGGTACCAGTCATTAACCGTTATCTGGCCGTTCGTCTGCTCCTCAATAAGCTTCACAACATCATACATAGTTACCCTCAGTTTCTGCCTCTCCGCACGCTTAATCATGCCTGTGAGAGAGACAGGCTGGAAGTTAACTGCCCTGACGATATCCATGTTTAAGGCCGCGAACTTTATTATGTCTCCCAGCTCGTCAGTATTCACACCTCTAATAACTACAGGAACAAGAACCACACTAGTCATCCCGGCCTTCCTGAAGGCATCGAAAGCAAAAGGAACCTCCCAGTGATTCTTCGGGTTCGCCTTAGGCGTGATGCCGTCGAAACTCATATATATCGTGTTAACTCCTGCCTCCCTCAAAGCCTTAGCGAAAGCTACCGCAGCCTCCTCTCCCTCATTCAGGTAGAGCTTAGCGAACTTCGTGACATTAGTATTAAGCTGAAGATGCTTAATACCCATCTCCTTAAGCATCTTAACGATCTCAACAATATCTTCCCTGATAGTGGGTTCTCCTCCAGTCAACTGAATAACTGGTGTCACACCCTGCTTAAGGTATGACTCAACCATGAACTTAATCTGCTCAATAGTGGGCTCATAAACGAACCCTGACTTCTCAGCAAAAAAGAAGCAGTTGCTCACAAGTAAACCGTCTGATGCTATGAAGTGGTGGTCAGGTGTGTCCACCTCAAGATCATATACGTAACCGCTGTAGCTCAGCCTGCTCACCTCCTCAACTGTGTCTATGCAGTAGTCACCTATCCTATCAATCCTGGCAGGTCTTCTAGGCCGCATACCCTCAAGCTTCCTAGAGTGCCTACTAACCAAGGGAACGAGCTCAACAAACTTCTCTAGGTCCTTTCCAGCTATCTTGAGTTTGTAGAGGTCATGCTTAGCCATACCCATCTTCTCTTTCCCGACCTTTCTCACCCTAGCAAATATTCCGAACGACTCAAGGAGGTATAGAATATCCCTTATCAGTCCCTTAGATACGCTGGCGTACCCCATTGCAAGATGCTTACTCCCCTTCTCAACGAATCCGTCGCCGTTAAATAGGCCGCTCAGCATCGCTATTTTAACCTCTAATGGATACTCCATGAAGTTGTATGGTAATCTCTTATTAGCGGCTCCTTCAGGTATTTTGAGGACGTGTTTAAACACAAGCCTCATGAGTCTGCTGCCTATAACTATCTGTTTCGCTTTCCCTTCCCAAGTTATGAAACTATATGGAAGTCCGAGCTTTTCGAGAGCCTTAATAATGTCTTTTTCGACCTCCTCATCTCCTACAGTTATCCGTAAGTCTTTGTTTGTGTAGTGGCCGTCCGCGATGAAGTACCCTATGATTTTCCCGAACTCGGGTGTTAGTTCAAGGATAGAAGGTATTGTGTGAGGAGTAGCGTCCCTGCCTAGCTCAGGATCCACCGCCAGATTAGATGTTGCCTGGTAGTAGGCCTGCAGAGGTACTGTTCCTTCTCTCCTCCAGTAATAGACCTTATCTCCGTAAAGGTTCCTCAACAGGTCGAAGTCAAGGTTCTCTTGGGTGCGGACATAAATCTTACTGATCTCGTCTTCTGGAAGGTTTTTGAATGCCTCGAGAAGGTTTACTTGTTTAAGGTTGCCTTTATGACTGAAGCTGCAAAGGATCCTGACTCTGTCCCCCGTCTTAACCTCATCAGCCCTTCTCTTCACAAGCCTGCCATCCTCATCAATCATTATTTTGTGTTCAGGGGTAACGTGAATTTCTCTGCCTGATTTTGTCCTTATTTTTATGAGGTCTCCTTCATGTTTCCTTCTGAGGAACTTAGTTACCTTAACCCACTCCGCCTTACCATTCCTTAGAGATAGAACATACAGATCCTTGGGAATGGAGTACTCCCCCTTAAAGCCATCTATCTCAACCTTATGCTCGAAGGAGAACCTCTTGGCGAGTTCTCCGAATCTAAGAAGCTTAGCTTCTCCATCAACCTTGAAGAAAGCCTCTTCCCACTCAGGGAAACAATACCAGCAGTCTAAGTCACATCTATTAGTGAGAACTAGGTTTGCTAGGGCTGTGTGGTTCTTGTGGAGTGGACACAGTCCGCAGCTGTAGGGACATGGGGCTGTGAAGTCTGTATACACGTACCTTGTTCCTCTACCTTCAACAAACCATTTCTCTATTCGGCGAGCCCATTCCGAGCTTCCCTGATAGAGCTCCTCAATTTCTCCATGTTCTGGACATATTTTCCGTATGTAGTACTTTCCATCCCTTTCGACTATGATCGCTGGAAGAAGAGCGTAGCAGTATGGACATATTGACTGGGTGTATCGTATAAGTCTCTCACCCTCCTTCGGCTTGGGAACAGGTCCCCCGACCCTCACTTCCCTATCTGCAATCCTGATAACTCCCTTTTTCGGGTCATAGATGGATGGCCTAATCAGGGTTCTTGGGGGAGTTGCCTCCTTCTTCTTGGTTTCGGTCATTCTTCATCCTCGCTTTTTTTCTTGCACACCGTTAAAATAAATGCTTTGTTTAAGCAAGGTAATTCACTTCCTCATTAAAAACCCGATATAGTTATCCCAACCTCCCTCCAGAACCTTCCCATTTAAGTAAATACATCCTACCTCGCCTTTAGAGAGAATGCCGAGAGGCAGTCCCTCATCACTTCCCCCAGTAAAGATTATTGAGTACTCCTCTCCCATAAAGTTAAGGAGGGTTTCAACGTCAATACCGTACGTCTCCATGAACTCCTGAGCCTCGGGGCAGAGGAACTCTCGAGGATCCGTAAGATTTAGGGAGAGGCCGCTTAACCTGAGCATCTTCCTAACTGATTCAAGCCCGTCACTCACGTCTGTGGATGCCTTCACCTTATAAGAATAGTGAAGGAAGTTTAAGGGAAGCGAGGGCCTCTTAATACTCTTCATTACTTTAGGGAGGTAATCCCTCCCAATCCCTAAGTAGTGGGCTATGGCGGGTATGGATGATATGCCTAAACAGTGGGAAACCTTCACTACCTCGCCCTCCCTCAACGGGTTATTGGGTATTGGTCTATCAGTGAAGCCCAGAATAGCCACATCAAGCCATCCTTCCCTAGCAACGAAGTTAGTGTCTCCCCCTCCTACAGTCATCGAGTTTCTTGAAGCGAAGTCCCTAATCCCTCGAGCAATATCTTTAATCCATTGAGTAGCCTTCGAGCGAGGTATCCCTACAGAGAAAAACACTATTTCCGGCCTGCCACCTTTAGCTATTATGTCTGTGGCAGCACCGGCCGCCACCCTGAAAGCCAGATCATCAACACCCATACCTTCATACATAGATTCTGAGATTGGCGTTCCGTCGATTTTATAGAGCAACCACCTACCACCAATCCTCAGGCCTGAAGCATCATCCATGAAGCCGAACTCGACACTGCTGTAGATTCTCCCCAGAATCTTGACAGCCTCATCTATAGCTTCCCTCTCAGAATAATCCCCCACAACATCACCAAGTTATTATACCGTAGGAATATATTCAATGATGGTGGAAGTGACCTCTGTCTACAAATATATGAGTATCGTCCTATTTGCATTGATTTTACTTGTTTTGGGCGCGCCACACTCCACGTTCGCTAATGAGGTAATTACACACACGTTCTACTACTTCGACTATGCATACATCCTGACATCGAGGAATACTTCAACCGCCTACTACGACTTCCCCATAAACTACAGCGATGGTTCCGTTAACCAAACAGTGAACTTAGTGGAGATAGGTGGTGATGCTGAGGTTCTTAAAGAGAACGAAATAGGGATTACTGCAAGAAACAATACTTACGGGTACTTCGTTCTCCGAGTTAGGCAGAACTACATAAACTCAAGCAGAATTTTGAACGACCTTTTCAGCAACCCGACAAAATACAACTTCACGGTAGATGAAATCCCAGAGGAGATAAGGGAGGAGTACCTTAAACCCTACCTCACACTAGTGACGGATGTTGCAATACCAGAGTTCGAGGAATGGGTAAGGCAGCAGCAGGTCAACCTAAGCCAAGTTTCTAAACCCTACATAGGAATACTGGCAGCTTTCTTCATTTACGGGGAACACTTCATAACATACAAAGCGTCTCCGGTCCCCAGAACGATAAGTGAGGTTATCGAAAACCGGGAGGGGGACTGCGACGATATGTCCAGAGTTCTGCTTAACATACTTTGGTTCTACGGAATACCTGCAAAGATTCAGTACGGATACGTCTACCTACCCTACAATGAAACCGTTAATTTGGAAGGAAGCTTAATGAACCTCGTGAATGCCGGCCCACACGGCTATGTGAAAATGTATATCCCGCAGATAGGGTGGATATCACTTGATTTCCTAGCGGGTTCAGAAATTTCTAGACCTGTGCTAATTACTGGCGAATCCGTAAAAACGAACGTTACTGAGGAAGACGTTGAGAATATTACGGAAAGTATGAAGGAGCTTCTTTACGCTGAAATTATTATGGCTTATGAAGAAGGTGAACTTCCAGAATATCTGGAGCACTCATTAAATGAAGGAACCATTAACTCAACACTATATAAATTAGTGTCTCCACTTATTGAGGAAATACTGGGAGAAGAAACGCCTACAACCACAACTACGCAGCCCTCTGAAACAACCACCACGACCTCAATAGTCACAACAACTACAACTACGGAAGAAACCACCATAACAACTGAGCCTCCTCCTCGACCTGAACTGGAGAGCGGCTTCCTTATCCTTATCCTGATGTCACTGGCGTTAGGAACCGTTGCAGTAGCCCTACTTCTTAAAAGATTGAGAAGTTAACACATACTTAACTCCGTAGTTGTACAGCCTCCTAGTCCCGAATGCCAAGCTAATGGCCTCGACAGCCTCATCAATGGTATCACTACTTAACCTAAATCCAGCAACTATATCTATGCCTCTCCTGAATAGAGGCTCTGGATAAACACTTGCTGTAGCCCCCACCACTGCAACTTCCTTAGCACCGGAACTGAGTTCAAGAATTGCATCAATTGTGTCATTAACTAAAGCGGCTCCAGAAATCACCACCTTGGTGGCTTTAGGGAGAAGCCTATAGATTGCCGAGTCGCTTAATGCATTACGCCTCCTAAGGGGAGACCTCTCAAAAACATAGATTTCCTCAACCCTCCCCTTCAACTCCTTAATGAGGGGCTCTATATCCCCTATGAAGGCCACCTTATCGCTTGGCTCAAACCCCATAACATCGAGAAGATCTTTCCCAACACTCCCTGAAGGAAGATCGAATAAAGCTGAGGAGACGGCATTCATGAATGCCATAGCTATAGCCCTACCTACGAAGTCTGGAGAGCTGAAGAGTTTAGGTAATGAATCAATAGAGATATCGCTCACTCTACTCACCAGCTGCTTCACATGCGAAATATCCTCCTGAGGAGTATAAGAAACCCCTCCATACTTCTCGCCATTTATCTCGGCAACGACTGCCGTATATCTCAGACCTACCACACAGTTCAAAGGCTTTATGGAGAGACCTTCATCGAGCACGCGATCAGTAATTGACTTCACCACCTCATCCATCAACAAACGATTCACCCACCATAAACTACCTCAAGGTCTTAATACTGTGACTGTAACGTATGAAAAGAGAAAAGCTAGTGTGAATTATGAAAAGGGGTTCTAATTTGGTAACAGTGGAAATGATTGAGGTAGGTAGCAAAAAGTTTCTCGGCGTTAAAGTGGATTTACCTAAGGCCCCACTCCTCCTAATAAAAAACAATAAAATAATGATTGGTTGCGGCTACTTCAGCAGAGAAACCCTAGAGAAACTTGAGATACCTGCATGCATAGTGACTGGGGTCAAGACATTTAAAGACATGCTGGAGGCCAAAGTAATGTATGTGACTGCAGAAGCGAAGAAACTGGGAATTAAAGAAGGAGAAAAAGTAAGGAATATTCTTTCAAGAATATAAGAATAAACTACTTTCTTTTTACATAAACGTAGGTCATGACTACAGTTACAGCTAACACTGAAGCCATTACGCTTCAAGTCTAGATTACCAATAACACTATCTTCCGCATGGCCGACAACATACAAGTATTATGACTGACTGTAGTTAAGCCAGAAAGGATACCCATCGATTGAAAACTAAATTCCCCCTTCATGTTGACCATGCTGTTAATGTTGACAGTGCTGCACTAGCTTGGAGAGTAATTATGAATAGTTCTGCATAATTCTTCTATTTAATTCCGTGTTAATCTTCCAGTTTTTGTAGGCATTATTTAAGACAATTATGAGTGTTAAGCTCCCTTGGAAAATATTATATATACATGCTGCATAAATGCAGGTACATATCGAAGATAATGGAATTCCCTATATTCCTTCCCCCACATCTTCAGATACTTATTTGTTGCGTTCTTAAGCATCTGTATGTCGTTATTGGTTAACACAATATCTGCGGCTTTCGCATATTCCTTAACTCTCGCAGGTTTCCTAGTTCCTGGAATTGGTATTGCTCCCTTACTTATAAGCCATGAGAGAGCTATCTGAGCCTTAGTAGCAGAGTGCTTTCCAGCTATGTTGCTTAAGACATTCTGCAGATCCTCATCCCTTGCTGCTTTCCTAAAAACTTTATCTCTCTTCTGTGCAGGATCCTTCGCTTTCTTCAAGCCTGCTAAAGCCCCTTTAGCTAACGGAGACCAAGCGATTAGGGCCATACCTACCTTCCTCATGCAGGGATGGAGGCCGATCTCCGGGGTCCTGTAAGCAAGATTATAATGCACCTGATTACTTATGGGCTCGAACCTTTTCACACATTCAAGAGCCTCCATTAATAGCTTTCTCGGATAATTACTCAACCCATAATAATGACATAGACCTGAAGCCACAGCCTCCTCAAGAGCCCGCACCACCTTACACACAGAAACCCATGCTGGAGGAGGCCAATGAGCCTGAATTAAGTCTACGCTTCTTCCAAGCCTCCTATTAATTCCCTCAACACCTTTCAAGACCGAATAAACGGAAGTTCTGAAACCTCCCACTTTACTTGCAACGAAGACAGAGTCACGAATACCTAAATACCTTAAAGCTTCCCCAAGTGCCTGCTCACTCCTTCCCCAACCATAAACCTCTGCAGTATCTAGGAAGTTAATCCCTTTTCCAATCCCCTCCTCAACAACCTTAATAACCCACCCACCTCCCGGAGATTCCCATGACCTCCCCCCAGCCTGCCAGAAACCCAACCCTACAGCACTCACTTTAATGCCGGATTTTCCGAGAGATTTATACCTCATCTTCTCATGCCTTAAGGAGTGTTAATGAATACAGCTACTTCTTTGTCCTTGAAGACTTCACCGCTATAACCACACTCGTAACCACTACTGCAGCAAGTAGGTAAGGAAGGAAGTAGGAACGATGAGTTGTCTCAACCTCACCGCCTACGAAAAGGGGAGGGCTTAGAGAGTACACTACCGTTGTGTTCGGGTTGATAGAAGCGGTCACAAGCACATTAGCATCATCCGTTAACCTATAAAACTCGTAAGCATCGTGCTCACCATAATAATAATAGTAGTAATTCTTCTCGAGATTCACCATCAGAATGAGTCCTCCAGTAATGTTTCTTTCAGGCCGTGTTTCCCCTTCCTGACCCATGAATATCATGAAAGGCTCGTTAACCTTGTCAGGAACCGCATATCTTGTTAGCTGAAAGCTTTCTCCAGAAAGATTGGGTAGAAGGCCGGAAATATTTAGAATTCTGTACTCAATTGAGTTAGCCTCACCACACTGGGACTTAAGCACTATGAATGAAGCATTGCCTAACTGATCAGCTGCTATAACACTGTAGTAGCTCACGAAACCTTCTCCAGCATTTCTCACGTGAGACGACTCAGCACCAAAGAGAATAGCCTGATCAGAGAGATTTAACTCCTTAAGCAAGTCGAGACTTAGATTACAGATAACCTCACTGCCTGAATAGTAGTAATTAATGATCTTCCCTGTTGCAGAGTCAGGGATCCATACCGAAATAACGTTCCCAGCACCTCCCACAGGGTTTCCAAAAATATAGGTATCCGTTCCGAGGAACACTCTCTGGATAGGGTTAGTGATTACGCCTGATGAGCCGGAAATATTGTATAGATTTAAGGTAACACCGCCCTTAAAGAGGTCATAGACAGGGACAACCAGTACGTCTCCATAGATCCTGCAGGGAGGCTGCAGAAACATTGCCCTGGAAACATCAACTACTATATCTGGAACTACCGATCCCTCCTTAGAGAGAATATCCCTTATTACGTAGACCTTTGAGTAATCGCTGCTATACCAGTAGGGCGGAGGTGCAATAACGACTTTATTCTCCTCCAACCTCAGCAGATCTGGGAGGGCCATAACGCCAGAAGCCCCTCCAGTATAAAATGAGTATCTCTGGAGGTCGGTGGTCCACACAGGGCCAGACGAAAAATTATTGGAGTCGTCCAAGATCCACATACCCAAGGTATTGTGCCATTTTGATCTGTCTGTTGGTGTATCAGTCAGATTATGGTAGAGAACGATAAGAATGATCCCTACACCATCAACGTATTTCCCTTCAATAGCCACAAACCCCAATACTTCGTCACCTATGTCGTTAGGGGTAAGTTTTGCTATCAGATTTCCTGATCTATCAAACACCGAGACATTTCCCACATCCATAACGTAAATGAAGACACCTTTGGGTGATTTAACCAAGGCTATATCGACAGCGTAGTATCCCTTAATAATAGCGTCCACTGAAACATGCCCTTTCTTCATGTTAGAAGCCATGTTGGAATCTGAAAAGGCAGTAATGTTTACCAATAGGGAAAACAGCAGCAATATAGCTATCAGCAGCGCAAAGTATTTCCTCATGGAAACACCTCGCTATATAGACTTATTTCTTATAAATTTTCACCAGAAAATATCCAGACTTAACATAGCAAAAATGAAGGTTTAGCCAGTAGATAGCCATTAATGAATATATTATTGAAGAAATCTGACCAGACTTTCATCAAAAGACTCAGTAGTTAAGAATGTGGAGCCGCCGGCGGGATTTGAACCCGCGGCCACCGGCTTACAAGGCCGGCGCTCTACCCGCTGAGCTACGGCGGCCCATTCAAGTAATTTTAGCGGGATGAATAAAGCTTTTCGGACCTCATTAAGTTCTTTATGTGTGGCTCTTTTATCTCTTGGTGCTGGTGGTGCGGGTAAAGCTGATAGCGACTTTGGGTCCCGCTTCATCATCTATCGAGGTAGTTGAGGCTCTAGTTCGGGCCGGGGCATCAGGTTTCAGAATAAACTTCTCCCACGGAGACACGGATGAGTGGTCTCAGCTCGTTAAGACTGTTAGAAGTGTGGAGTATACTACTTCTAAAGCTCTTCCCATAATTATGGATCTTCGAGGATCCTCCATCCGGCTGGGGAATTTCCCTGAAAGTGTAAGGGTTGAGAAAGGGGATAATGTGATTTTTTCGCTGAAGGAGCTATCTTTAGAGAAAAAGATCATTCCTTTACCGAATCCTCAAATCTACGGCTCTGTGGAGGAGGGAGACATTCTTGTTATGGATGACGGGAGGTTAAGGCTTAGAGTAACGTCGGTTGGTCCTGAAAGAATAGAATGCGTCTCCTTATGTAGAGGGGTTATTAAGCCAAGGAAAGGCGTCGTAGTGAAGGGTAAGGAGCTTGACCTCCCCACCCTTACAGAGAAGGATGTTAGGGATCTTGCATTCGCATGCTCAGTGGATGCGGACTATATTGGGTTAAGCTATGTGAGGAGAGCCTCCGATATCGAGATCCTCAGAGAGCAGATGGATAAGCACAGGTGCAGAGCCAAGGTTATCGCCAAGATAGAGACTGCTTCAGCCGTTAGGAACCTCGGCGACATAATTGAAGCTTCCGACGTCATTCTCGTGGCAAGAGGGGATCTCGGAATGAATTTCGGGCTTGAAGAGATTCCTCGCCTGCAGCATGTAATAGTTAAGGAGTCGTTAAGGCGTGGGAAGCCAGTAATCATAGCTACCCAGCTTCTTGAGTCCATGATCAGCAACCCAATACCCACACGTGCAGAGGTTGTTGATGTAGCTAATGCTGTAGAGGAGGGTGTTGACGCCTTAATGCTTACCGGAGAAACCTCCATAGGGAGATACCCTGTCGAGGCTATCGAGTGGCTTAGGAGAATAGGGGAAAGAATAGAGAAGTGGAAACCTGTTGAAGGCATCCGTCAGGGAGGGCCTCTTAAGAGGAGGTATGCGAAAGGTGTAACAGAGCTTGCAGAAGACCTTGGAGCAAAGCTCGTGATCTACTCAAGACACGGGAACACAGCGAGATTCATATCATCCATCCGTCCCAAAACAGATTTCTATGTTGGCGTACCCTCCCTACAGATTGCGAGATCCCTTAACATTCTGTGGGGAACAGAACCCGTCATCATTGAAGCAGATTCTTACGAGGAAGGCCTAGAGAAGACATTCAGCCACCTGAAAAAGAACGGAACCATAAATTACGGAGACCTAGTAGTGCTTACATACGGCATGCTGGGAGACGAACAGGTGATTAAGGTAAGGAGGAATACGTGAGAGAATCGTTTAATATGTTAGCCTCAACTGGTGTGGGGTGGTTAATTGGGGAAGAAAGGTAAACAGAAAGAGGTTGGTAAAGTAATAGTGAAGAAGAAGGCAAGGAAGGTCCCTTCAGTAAAGATTAGGTGGGACTATTTCTTCGCAGCAATACTTATTGCGTTGATTGGGGGTGCGATAGGTTATTTCGCCTACGTAACATACTTCAAGGAATCGACAACTCCTCAAGCAGAAAACCCTGTGGATGTGCTGTATAAGGGTGTTGAGGAAGTCTTCATAAATAAGAACAAGAACGCTACCCTCGACCTTTACTACAAACTAAGGGGCGAGATGAAACTGGGTAACGTCACATTAAGTGTTAAGGACTTCGTCCAATACAGAGTGTTCTTCTACAACACAACAATAACCCCTAACGCGAGCGAAACAGGTAACGAGACTCAGGAACCCGTTATCTTAAGCGGTTTCGGAGCAATACCTTTCGGCGCGTACTATATAGATCCGCTACTTAATCTCACAGGATTCTACAGCAAGCCTGAGAACATTTCAGACCTACTAATCAACGTGGAACACTTGAGGGAAGATAGAAACATATCTGTAAGCGTTACTAAGGTAGGTGAGGAAGACGTCTACTTAAAGACTTTCGACTCAACATTCCATACCATAGTGTATAGATATGTGTATGACGTGCCTCAAAGCAATACGACCACTGCTCATGTAGTGGGTGAGGTCTGGTACGAAACCAAATACGGTGTACCGATCAAGGCTGTCTTCAATATTGATGACCTAATTATGTCTTGGGAGCTTCAGGCCGCTGACCTTAACTACCTTGGGCAAGGGCCCACATGAACTATTTTAACCGAGTTAATGATAGAGGAGAGGTAAGTAATGATGGGGGAAGAAAAACCTAGAGGAAGAATAACTGTAAGGCTCCCTCCAAAAATACTGGAGAGGAAGAAGAAAGTTGAGGAGAGAATGAGAAACATAAAACATAAGATAGTCATTATGTCCGGCAAGGGAGGTGTTGGCAAGTCTTTCGTCGCTTCAAATCTTGCAGTAACTCTTCAGTCCATGGGCTTCACCACAGGTCTAATGGACGTAGATTTCCACGGCCCTTCAGCACCCAAGATGCTGGGTATTAGGGGGCAGCGGCTGTTCGGTAGCGATGAAGGCATAGAGCCTGCTGTAGGGCCTCTAGGCCTTAAAGTGATGTCCCTCGATTTCCTTCTGCCTGATGATGACTCGCCGGTTATTTGGAGAGGACCGATAAAATCGACTGCCGTCACACAATTCATAACGGACGTTAATTGGGGACCGCTTGATTTCTTAGTAATTGACATGCCTCCAGGCACAGGAGATGAGGCAATAACTGTTGCTCAAGAGCTGCCTCAGGTTGATGGAGCTGTCTTCGTTACTATACCGTCCGAAGTCTCTCTCTTGGTGGTTGGGAGATCTATCTCCTTCGCGAAGAAGCTGAATATTCGGCCATTAGGGGTTATAGAGAATATGGCTGGTTTCCACTGCCCAGACTCAGGAAAAACATACTATATATTCGGGAAAGGCTCGGGGAAGAGAATTGCTGAGAAGTACGGCATCGCTTTCCTAGGTGAGATACCTCTCGATCCAAGGATTGCTGAGGCGGCGGATGCTGGAGAACCTTTCGTTCTTAAATACAGTGATTCGGAAGCAGCTAAGAGGTTTATGGAAGCGGCGAAGAAGATAGTTGAGCTTGTTGAAGGTCAGAAGTGATTTTTCTCCGTTCTCCTTATTAACATACCTGTGTTGTAATTATTGAGGAATAAACATGGGTTTTGAATGGTACGGTGAGTTCGTCAGGAGGGGATACGCCCCCCGCAAGGATGAGGTTGTTGTGGTTTTCAGAGCCGTGCCCTCTGAAGGAATGAGTATGGAGGACGCGGCGGGAAGGATAGCTTCAGAAAGCAGTATTGGAACATGGACAACTCTCACAACCCTGAAACCTCATATAAGGGAGCTGATGGCTAAGGCTTTCGAGGTCAGAGATGACGGCCTCATAAAGGTTGCCTACCCTCTCGAATTATTCGAGCTTGGATCCATTCCGCAGCTCTTCAGCTCAGTTCTTGGCAACATCTTCGGTATGAGGGCAATTAAGAGGCTTAGGGTTCTGGATATTCAGTTCCCTGAGGAGTATGTTAAGTCCTTCAAAGGCCCACAGTTCGGGATTAAGGGCGTTAGAGAAAAGCTGAAAGTTTATGATAGGCCCATACTCGCCACAGTGCCTAAGCCTAAGGTAGGTCTGACCACGGAGGAGTATGGGGAGGCCGCCTATGAAATCCTTGCTGGCGGTATGGATCTCGTGAAGGATGATGAGAACCTCACGAGCCAGAGCTTCAACAGATTCGAGAAAAGGCTGGAGGCAGTGATGAAGGCAATTGATAGAGCGGAGAAAGAAACTGGGGAAAAGAAAGGTTACCTAGTAAACATAACTGCAGAAACAAACGAAATGATTAGGAGACTTAAGCTCGTAGCGGACCACGGAAATGGCTTCGTAATGGTCGATATACTGGCGGCAGGATATGCAGCACTACAGACAGTAAGGGAGTACGCGGAGGAGTATGGGTTAGCTATACATGCCCACAGGGCATTCCACGCGGCCTTCACTAGATTGAAGGATCATGGCGTCTCCTTCTTCCTAATAGCGAAAATCTCGAGGCTGGCGGGGGTTGACCACATACATATCGGAACCAATGTGGGTAAGATGGCCTCGGACTTAATCGAGCTTAGGGACACGCAGAGAGTAATAACGGAGGATTCGTTCACTCCTGAAGATAAGGTGAATAGACTACCCCAGGAATGGTATGGCATGAAGCCTGTTTTCCCTGTTGCTTCAGGAGGGCTTCACCCAGGAGTCCTGCCGAAGCTTATGGATTTCATGGGGACAGATATCATTATTCAGGTGGGTGGCGGAGTAACGGGTCATCCTAAAGGCCCCTATGAAGGAGGTAAAGCTGTCAGACAGGCTATTGAAGCCTATCTCAAGGGAATACCGCTCGAGGAATATGCTGAAACCCATAAGGAGCTGAAGGAAGCACTGGAGAAGTGGGGGACCATAAGGCCTGAGTAAAAACTACTTTTTCCCTTTAATCACCCTTAACTTAAATAATGCCTCATGATAATTACCTTCATAGAGTTTAGTATCTACCCCTCTTTCCCTCACCCTAGTATCCACTTCATCCGCGGTAAGGATGGAAGGATCTAAGGTATCTGAAGCTGTGTTGAAGTTGCAGTTATAGCTGAAGGAAGGAACCCAGGTCCAGTACTCCTTAACTATCTTGAAGTTAGCTCTGAGATTATTGACCACGTACTCATACACCTCCGGGTAGAAGAAGGAGTTGCCGGACTGCGTCACTACAATCCCTCCAGGCTTAAGCAGTTTCTTAACGTCCGAGTAGAACTCCTTCCCATACAGCTTCCTCGAGATTTCAGGGCCGTAAGGGTCAGTTAAGTCTAGGATTACCACGTCATACTTCCCCCGTTCTTCTTCCTTAACGAACTTCAGCCCATCCTCTATCACTACTTTAGCTCTTGGGTCGCTGAAGGCCCCTTTATGCATGAAGTTAAGATATTTCTTAGCGAACTCAATCAGCTCACCGTCAATATCAACCATGACGGCCTCCTTAACACTCCCATGCTTAAGCACTTCCCTCAGTGTAGCTCCCTCACCACCGCCAATAATGAGAACTTTCTCAGGGTTAGGATGGGTGATCATGACTGGATGCACTAATGTTTCATGATATATGTACTCATCAATCTCCGTTGACTGAATATACCCGTCTAGAACTAGGGCCCTCCCAAAATCATATGTATCCACAATCTGTACTTCCTGATACTTAGTCACTTCAGTGAGCAGAACTTTCTTAACCCTCGTTATTAAGGCCGAATCCTTTGAAACACCCTCAATTATGGCGGGACCGTACTTCAAATGCATACTTACACACCATATTATTGACTAAACAGAATAATTAAAGGTAGGAGATTTCTCATGAATGAGGAATGCCTGAATAGATATTCGAGGCAGCTGAAAATTCTAGGTGAAGCAGGTCAGGAGAAGCTGAGGAACTCTAAGGTTGGTGTTGCCGGTGTTGGCGGGCTTGGATCCACCGTAACTATGCTTCTCGCTGCCGCGGGCGTCGGGAAGCTAGTGCTTGTGGATGATGGGGAGGTTGAATTAAGTAACCTGAATAGGCAGATACTGTACACTGAAAAGGATTTAGGTAAGGCGAAAGTAAAGGTAGCTAGTAAAAGACTCCGGGCCCTTAACTCGGGTATAGAGGTCATTCCTGTGAAGGCCTCTCTTCACTCGAAGGAGGCGCAGGAAGTCCTCAAAGGGGTAGATGTTCTCGTAGACTGCCTAGATAATTGGGACTCAAGAATTGTGTTAGATAGATTATCCTGGAAGAACTCGATACCATTGGTGCACGCTGGCATATCGGAATTTTATGGGCAGTCAACAACAGTTGTTCCCGGTATTACATCCTGCCTCAAGTGCTTACTAGGCATAACAACCGACACTGAAGGAGGCCTGCCGCAAGTAATATCCCCCACGGCCTCACTCTTAGGGGCTGTTGAAGCTGCTGAAGTCATGAAACTGCTCACAGGCATAGGTGAACCCCTCACTAACAGGCTGCTAGTGGTTGATCTAAAGCGGATGGATTTCACAATCCTCCAGATTAAAGGAAGCCCTAAATGCCGATGCTACTAATTCACCAAAGAAACAGATAACCCCTAAGAAACTGTTATTTGTATATATACTTCAATAAAAGGAAGATTGGGGTATAAAGAAAGAACTCGGCAAGAGAGGCTGGTGAGAGTGAGCGGCCCTATAGACTGGTCAGCGATGTTGCAGGACATAATAACGCTATTCATAGTTATAGACCCAATCACACTCGGGATTTATGTGGGAGCCTCTACAGCGGACTCTCCCCCGGAAATAAGGTCAAGCATTGTGAGGAGAGGTGTCTGCGGCGGATGCATAATTCTGCTTTTCTTTGCTGTTGTCGGTGACTACGTGCTAGGTTACTTCGGGATAGAGTCTTTCGACTTCATGATAGCGTTAGGAATAATCCTTATGATTGTAGCTATACTTGATTTCATGGACCTTCATCTACCTAAAGAGCTGAAGAGAGATAAACCCTCACTCGTCCCTATAGCTACACCCCTTATTGCGGGCCCAGCAGCAATATCAACAATAATATTCATTAAGTACTCCCACGGGGTAGTTTACGCAATCATATCCATAATTATAAACACAATACTTACGTATGTTTCCCTTAAAGGAGGAACAAAGCTTGCTGAGCTATTGGGTAAGTCCGGCTCCCAGCTAATAGATAAGATAATAGCGTTAATTCTGGCAGGGTTAGCAATCTCGCTTATTAGGAGAGGAATCCTCAACATTATTCCATAATCAACAGTAGAGGACAGCACATATGTTCCCATATGAAAAAGCAAGGAAAGGTCAGAAAGAAGCAATTAGATACATCAAGAAGAATCTAGGAAAGAAAATATTTCTGAGGGCCCCAACCGGGTTCGGGAAAACTATAGTTGCCTTACTGGCACACTCAGAAGTAGACAAAGTTATTTATGCGGTGAGGACGAGGAACGAGATAACCCCTGTAATTAGGGAGCTTAGAAGAATTGGAGAGGGCTTCAGTTTCATATTCAGTGCCGCGAAAATGTGTCCCTTAATGAAGGGAAAAAGTAGTGAATTAAATGATTTCTGGCTCGGTTGCAAAATCCTTAGGAGTAGGGGCATGTGTCCCTACTTCAATAAACTTCAGAAGGTATCAAGCGATGAGATACGGAAAATAATCTATGGTGCTGCAACTAATGATCCGCATCTACTTGCGGAAGCAATAACCAAGAAAATGGAGGTATGTCCTTTTTTCGCGCTTAAAATGCTTTCCAGTGAGTCACGATTCACTGTGGTTACTTATCCATACGTATTTCGGGATGAGGTATATGAAACTGCCTTCGATCCAGAGCTGAAACCTATCATGCACCTTATTCTGGATGAAGCCCACACACTCTTCAATCCGCAACTCATAATTGATGAGGAAATAAACAGGATAAACGTATTTAGGGCGCTTCAGGAGTGTCGCCGCCACAGAGTGGCTGAGGCTGTGGTTAAGTACTTGGAGTCAATTGATGATGTATTGCAGGGGATTAGATCAAGACTTCTCAAAAGAATACCTAAAGACGCGATATTTTCAGGGCTGGAAACCCTTATGATGCTGGAGGATGCCGCCCTCCAGATAAAGCTGCGTAAAATGAAGGAGGGAGGGCCTCAAGAACTATTGAGGAGGGGCACGGAATTAACGAAGATTCTCAGATTCATTAAGTATGTGGCTCGAGAGGACTTCAATGTATATGGCCAAGTATCTCCATATGAGGAGAAGGTGATTAAGGCCCTCACACCAAGAATGTCCTATATCCATTCGTCGATTAATCAATACGCAGGAGCCTTAATTATGTCTGGAACATTACCCTCCGAAGAAATTGTTGAGACTGTCCTTTTTCCTGAATCTGTATACGTGGACGTTAGGGAGGACTTCGGCTTCACATTCCCTGAATACAATACCTATTACGCGGTGTACACATCTTTGACATCCAGATATGTCAAGAGGGTTGAGGATACATATAAAGGATATTCGTCCATGATAAGAAGCCTTGTCAATGTATTATCGGAGGGCGTTGCCTTAGTCGTTTATCCAAGTTACAGCTTCCTTAAGAAGGTTCATGAATATCTATACCTACCTGGAACTTTTCAAGTTGTTGAGGGAGTCAATACGACTACAGGATGGATCGATGAGCTTAGGAAGAGGAAGAAAGGAGTGATCCATGCAGTCAGCGGAGGAAAAATCACTGAAGGTATTGAAGTCATAGATGAGGGAGGAAAATCCCTGATAAAGCTTGTCGTGGTGTGCGGGGTTCCTTACCCGATGCCGGACGACTACATAAAGGATCTTCGGGAATGGCTAAGAAAGAATGTGGGGGAGACCATGGCCAAGGAATTTGTAATGAATGTTCAGGCAGGGATTAAGGTGGCTCAAGCAATTGGAAGAGCGATAAGGTCGGAGGATGATAGGGCATTCATAGTATTGGCGGATCATAGATTCATGTCGAGAAGGCTTATGTCTGCTCTTGGTATTAGGTATGATAAAGTTACTGGGGATATTGAGGAGTTAGTGAATGATTTCACCTCTTTTCAGAAGAACCTTCTTTAATTCCAACAACAACCTCCAGAATAATCAGGACTGCTGTAATCATAACGACTGTTGAGATAGGTGAGAAAACCAAGACCTGCATAAAGGACCACTCACTCAAGAGATATTCAAGGCTCAGGCCCTCACTAAGGGTGAGAAGATACTTGGATAATAGCTCGTTGCTTAAGAGACTTATCGAGGCAGAGGAAACAGCTATTAATGCCACGGATAGTGCAAGCACCCATCTCCTTCTGCTGCCTGTGAGCTGCATTAATAACGCAGTTAGGGGAAGGAGGGAAAGGTAGCTGAATCCTACACCTATTTTCAGAACTTCTGGGCTATTGAGAAGGAAAGACAGTAATATAGAGGCTAGCCCTCCTGCAGAGAGTCCTAAGGATGCGACCCCAAGCCTTGTTTTCTTCACATCTTCGTCTTTCCGAGAGCCTTCAAAAGGGATTAGAAGAAGGGAAGACAAAGCGATTAATGCGTCAGCTATTGGTAGGGTGAGAAGGGATGCGAAGCCCACTAGCGCTGTAATTACCCCGGCCCACTCTAGCCTACTTAGCTCCTTGACCATTCCTGCCTCCCGTAATTAATGGAATCACGACTTTATGTATTGAGGTCTTCTATTCTCTCTAATTAGCTCACGGTTCATTATAAGAGAATACCCATTTACTATGACATGAGTTGGCCAACCGCAGAGCTCGATTCCTTCATAGGGTGTCCAGTCAACCTTGTGATGTAAATTATCGGCCTTCACCTTCAGACACAAATCGGGGTCAATAACTGCGATGTCTGCATCGCTTCCTACCATTAAGGCACCTTTTCGGGGGTAGATGCCCATAATCCTTGCCGGATTGATTGATGAGACCTCCACATATCTCCTTAAGGTTAGGAGACCCAGTTTCTTAACCCCATAAGTGAAAACTAAGGGAAACATTGTCTCTAGACCTGGGATACCACCCCAAGCCTCCCACACGTCTCTCTCCTTACCGTCACGGGGAGAGGGAGCGTGATCAGATGTCACCGCATCTATTGTTCCGTCACTTAAGGCAAGCCAAAGAGAGTCTACATCTTCCTTTGTCTTTAAGGATGGATTCATCTTAAGGTAATTTCCCCACTTCTCAACATCCTTCTTTGTGAAGAAGAGGTAGTGTGGACAGGTTTCTGCCGTTATTTTTGCTCCTCGACATTTAGAGGCCCTAACTTCCTCGGCTCCTTCAGCCGACGAAACATGGACTATATGGATCCTCGCATCCAGGTATTCGGCAATCGCTGCAACCTTTCTAATGGCGGCAGCCTCTCCCTCAGCAGGCCGTGTTTCATGATGAGCTAGTGGATCATGCCTGCCCTCAGACATGAACTTCTGGGTGAGGTAATCTATTAGAGAGTCATCCTCAGCATGAATCATCGTTAAACCATTCAAGCTATTAATTTTAGCTATAACATCCGTTAAGGTGGAGTCATATTTAGGTCTGAAAGGTTTACAGGTGAAGAGTTTGAAGGCCTTAACCCCTTCACTCCGAAGGCTCTCGGCAGAGGAAAGGTTCGCCTCGTTCATCATTCCTGCAATAATACTGAAGTTAATGAAGGAGTCCTTAAGACCTGCTTCAATCTTGAGCTTCAATCTCTCAATACTGTCCACGTAAAGCCTTAATGGCATATCATAGAAGGTTGTTATTCCTCCGAATGCTGCGGCAATACTTCCTGTGGCAAAGTCCTCATGATGCGTGTAGTCCGGGTCGTATATGTGGGCATGTATATCTATCGCTCCCGGAACGGCTATGCCTCCCCCACCGTCAATAATTTCATCGAATCCCTGCAAGGGAGGTGCTGTCTTCGAGATCCCTGATATCACTCCGTCCTCAATAATAATGACTGCTTCGGAGGTGGTATTTCCTGTTAAAGGAACCCTCACATTCTTGAGCAGTATTCTCATTTCTCATCCCACCCTAAGAAAGGATTAATGACCTTACCAGCTAAAACATCTACGACACCTAAATCAGTGACTCTCACTTCAGGAATTACAGGAAGCGAGAGGAGTCCTATCGTCATGAAGATTGCGTGGAAATTAACGGAAAACATCTGAAGGGAGCCTATGTAGCTCTTAAGCTTCCTGTAAACAGTTTCGAGAGGCTCATCAGTCATTAAACCTGCTATAGGGAGCTTCATCCTCCCCACTACTGCTCCATTAACTACAGCGACCATTCCTCCCCCCATGTCGCTGATTTCGTTAACGGCTCTAGCCATCTCTTCAGGAGACTTACCCACGACAACAATATTATGCACGTCGTGAGCTATTGACTGGGCTAGAGCACCCTCAGTTATTCCTAGCCCGGTTACAATACCTTTTCCAATGTTGCCGGTGGCGTGATGTCTCTCCACAGTGGCGACGTATGCCACATCTTTTCCTTCGGGAAGCATTACTGCACCGTTCTTTACTGGGAGTTGGAGCTCAACCTTCTTAGTTATTGCTTTCCCAGGTATTGCCTTAATGCCTAGGAACCTGACCTCACCTTCCTGTATGGGGGCCTTAAGAACAAGATCTTCGCCGCTCAGCTTCCTTTTCAGGTTTATAGTTCTGTAAGCGAAATCAGGGTATCTAAAGCTACGATTCTCTGTACCCACATACTTCCCGTCCTTAACGACAATTTTCCCTCCCACAATAACGTGCTTCACTAAGAACTTTCGGAAGCTTTCCAAGAAGACTATATCGGCAAATCTTCCAGGAAGAATGGCGCCAACCTCCTTAAGGCCTAGATACTCGGAAGCATTCAGTGTAGCCATCCTTACAGCCTTAATCGGATCCACACCCAGAGAAACAACCTTCCTCAGAATCCTGTCAATATGACCCTTCTCGTAAAGCTCTATTACCTCCATATCATCAGTTGCGAATGTGAGATATCTTGTGCTGACCCTCATATAAGTGAGGATCTTAGACAACTCCTCAAGATCCTTCCATGCTGAACCCTCCCTCATAAGTATTCTCATGCCGTTCCTAAGCTTCATCAATGCCTCAGCAACGAAAGTTGATTCGTGATCCCCCTCAATCCCTGCAATCTTGTATGGAACCAGCATGTCCTCAGAGAGCTGGGGGGCGTGGCCGTCTACAAGCTTTCCCGCCTTCATGGCCGTAACTATTTTCGTCAGGATATCTTCATCAGCTGAAATAACGCTGAGGAAATCCATGACCTCGCCTAGGCCGATGACCTCATCATACTTCATTAACTCCTCAATATCGCTCGCCGTTATGTATTTCCCTGGCGTGTCCAGACCTGCCTTAGTTGGAGGCACGCAGGAAGGAGCATAGAAAAATATTCTTAGAGGAGTGTATTCAGACTCCCTAATGAATAGCTTAACCCCCTCAGCACCCAACACATTGCCTATCTCATGAGGATCCGCCGCCACCGTCGTGGTTCCGTGAAGGAGAACGCCTTTAGCAAACTCACGAACTGTGAGGAGTGAGGATTCAACATGTACATGCGGCTCAATAAAACCTGGGGAAACAATCTCCACATTCTCTGCGTCAATAACTAAGGTGTCATCACCTCGGAAACGATCTATATCGAAATACCCCACCCTAACTATGTAGTCCTGCCAAA
Organism: uncultured Desulfurococcaceae archaeon; assembly: GCA_964404265.1. Classification (GTDB taxonomy): domain Archaea; phylum Thermoproteota; class Thermoprotei_A; order Sulfolobales; family NBVN01; genus CAZFVC01. Next base: position 29,049 of record CAYOJG010000007.1, read on the forward strand.
CAGCGATATTCACCCTCTCCCTAATATCGTTCATGACTACGTCAATAGTGTTGGCATTCTTAATGATAAGGGTGGATTTAATCTCTCCCTTGGCGGCCCTAATCAGGTTCTGCAACAGTTTTACGTCAGGCTTAAATCTTAATTTCTTATTGGTTAAAGCCTGCCGTGAATCCATGCCTGAATCACTTATGTGTTAATTAAGCACCAATAAAATAAGGATTTATATACAATCCCTAAATTAAAAAGGGATTGAAATGTCTGACATATACCTCCGGGGGAAGTTTATTATAACCATGAATAAAGCAAGGGAAATTATTAAGGATGGATGTGTGGCCGTAGAGGACGGCAGAATAACCGCTGTCGGTAAGTGCTCCCAGCTCGATAAGGACTTCAAAGGGAAGGCAGACTTCGAGATTGATGCTTCCCGACACATAATCATGCCAGGCCTTATCGACACCCATGTCCACCTAGTTCAGGGAATGCTTAAGGCATGCGCAAACTACCTTCCACTGATTCCATGGCTTAAAGATAGGGTGTGGCCGCTTCAAGGAAACATGACGGCTGATGACGCGCTCGCTGCAGCCACCTTAACCATGCTTGAAATGATTAAGACAGGAACAACAACTTTCCTCGAGACAGGCATGGTGGGCAGGTACGGGCCCGACAGAATTATTGAGCGTATTCACAGCATAGGGCTCAGAGCTGCTGTGGCCAGGCATGTAATGGATATGACGGGCTACGCCACGGAGGAAGGTGCTCTACATCCCGGACTCGTTGAAAGCGGAGAGCAGAGTATGGGGGACACAGTAAGGCTCTACAATAAGTATCACGGATGGGACGGAAGAATATTCATATGGTTCGGGCCACGAACCCCCGGAGCAGTAAGTGTTGAGCTCTACCGGGAAATGTCTGCTAAAGCTAAAGAAATGAATACTGGAATAACTATGCATCTCGCTGAAGTCAGAGATGATTTAGTATACCTCAAAAAGGAGTTCGGGAAGAAACCTATAGAGTTCGTTGACTGGGTAGGTCTAACAGGCCCCAATGTAGTGCTTGTACACCTAGTGTGGATTGACGATGACGAGATAAGAAAGCTAGCGGAAACAGGAACCCACGTAAGTCACAATCCTTCCTGCAACAGCAAGCTAGGTTCAGGGATTGCCAGAGTATCCGACATGTTGAAGGCGGGGGTTAATGTTACTCTCGGGTGTGACGGAGGGCCCAGCAACGATAACTATGACCTTATCGAGGAGATGAAGCTCGCTGCACTCCTTCAGACTGCCCGAACGCTTAACCCTGAAGAAATCAGGGCCGAAGATATTCTAGAGATGGCAACTATTAGAGGAGCTAAGGCCCTCAATTTGGAGAAGGAGGTGGGATCCATAGAAGTGGGGAAGAAGGCGGATATTATAACGATTAATTACTGGGACCCTAAGCTAATGCCCCTTAATGACCCCGTATCACACATAGTTTACGCCGCGCATGGGGACGACGTAAGTGATGTAATTATTGATGGAAAACTCGTCATGCGGAATAGGAAAGTTCTAACCATAGATGAGGAGCAAGTGTTGAAGAATGTGTGGAAACATGCCCAAGAACTTTTCGAAAGGACAGGTATTTGCAGAGAACCAGACGTGAAGTGGCCAATATTGTAAACTACTAGTTTTTTACTTCGACCCAAAGAATAATTTCGGAGGAATTATGGTAAGCGACTACATCAGGGAGCTTATCGCGAAAAGAATTGCCGGAGATATTGTAATAAGTAATGACTTCGGCGCCTCCTTAAGGAGATGGAGAGAGATCTTTAACTCAACCCAGCAGGAAATAGCCAGAGTTATGGGGATTAGTGCCTCAGTCATTAGCGACTATGAGAAGGGGCGTAGAACACCTGGCGTAAAGTTCCTTAAGAGGTTTGTAGATGCCCTCCTCCTTCTCGACTCGAGGAGGGATTGGGAGGTTCTGAAGCAGCTGGCTAAATCACTTAATCTGAATGTCGGTGCAATAATAGATGTGAGGGAGTTGAGTGAGCCTATGCTTCTCCACGAACTCCTTAAGGCTGTAGAAGGGTGTGTCGTTAACAGCCATCTTCCCAGGGTAGATTTATACGGCTATACAATTCTGGACAGCTTAGGAGCTATAGAGACTATGAGCGGGAACGAGTTCTGGCAGATTATGGGTATGACCAGCAGGAGAGCATTGATTTTCACGAGAGTGTCGACAGGCAGGTCCCCTATGATTGCGGTCAGGGTCGCTCCGGTAAAGCCTTCCGTGGTAGTTCTCCACGGGACAAGAAGGGTTGATCCACTCGCCATAAGATTAGCTGATAAGGAAGGGATTCCGCTGGTGCTTTCTCTCAAAAACAGTGTGGAGGATATGGTGAGGGATCTGAGGAGGGTCACATCCCTCTATCTCTGATTCTTCATCCGCCCGACGTTAATTTAAGAATGGCTTTAGCTATGTCGCCACCAGCCTCCTTAAGGGCAATAATAGCCTTCTCTCGGGAAACTCCCGTTTGCTCCATAACGAAGGCCACATCCTCATCAGAGAAAGCCATCTCCTCAACCATCATTTCCTCAGTATCCACAACTCTCTCAGACCTAGCAATAATCTGGTACACTTTCTGTCCCTGAATCTTCATAATGGTTACCTGAGGACTGGATAGAACTATTTCCTTCCCCTCCAACTCTATTATCACAGACTTAACGTTGGAGAGTTCCTTGACGTCTATACCCATCCTCTTCATCATTCTTTTAAGTTCACGCGGGTTTGCCGAAGGCATTTTCTCTTACCAGTCTAGCTTATTACTTGAGATATATAGAGTTTTCTTAGGTGAGAAGGATGAGTAAAATTACTCTAAAAATACTTGGCAGCGGCCGGGAAGTGGGCAGAGCCGCTACGGCCGTCGGAGATGGAGAGACCTTCGTATTAATGGATTACGGGGTTAACTTCAGCGACAACGACGAGCCGCAACTACCACAACACATAAGGCCCACAGCCGTTAAGGCAGTCGCAATATCCCATGCACACCTAGACCACATAGGTGCTGCACCCTTCCTATACATATCGTCACAGATACCTATACTGATGACATCAATCACTCGGGAACTTGCCGAAATAATGATTAAGGACTTCCTTAAGCTCTCCGGATATTACCTGCCTTTCGAGCAGGTCGATCTGGACACAATGATCGATAACACAATAGAGATAGACTACGGAAAGGAGTACCGATTCAGCGACTTCGTTATAAAGTTCATCAACGCAGGACATATACCCGGAAGCGGCATGATTCTAACCGAATTCAACGACACGAAAGTCCTATACACGGGAGACGTCAACACTATCGACACCTACTTAGTTGAGGGGGCCTCAACCGTAGGTGTTTCAGCTGACGTGCTAGTTATTGAGGGAACATACGGAAACTCAGTTCATCCGCCAAGAGAAGAGATAGTTGACGAATTCCTGGAAAGCGTTAAGGAGGTTGTGGAATCAGGCGGGAACGTGCTCATACCGTCGTTCAGTCTAGGGAGGTCTCAGGAACTAATGAGTATATTCGCAGAGAAAATGCCGGAGGCCCACGTATTCTATGACGGGATGGTTAGGAGAATAACTGAAATAATGATTAGCCACCCCGAATTCATCAATAAATATGAAGCATTAACTAAAGCCGCAAATAATTTCAAGGCCGTCAGGAACTCGAGCGAGAGAAGAAGGATAGTGAAAGGGGAAGGAAACATAATAATATCCTCTGCCGGCATGCTTAAGGGAGGGCCCGCACAGTATTACCTCAAGAAACTTAGTGGAAGTAAGAAGAATGCAGTATTCCTAGTGTCTTATCAGGCCCCCGGAACACCAGGAAGGAACCTCCTAGAATACGGGTCTGTCGAGGAGGAAGGGAAAAAGATTAGCGCAAGGCTCCAGTGGTTCGATTTCTCAAGCCATGCAGGAATGGATGGCCTTCTAAAGCTGGCAGCAGACCTGAAAGGACTGAAGAAGATAGTTCTTGTCCATTCAGATGAGGCTGTAGGGATTCAATTCAAGCAGAGGCTGGAGGAGATCGTTGGGGAAGGGAATGTGTACTTCCCCACGAACGGCGAGACTCTTACGTTCGAGTTCTAATGTGATTTACTTAAAAGCCTATCTTTATACAAATATATTATTGGGGGAGAGAAATGTTTGTAAGTAAGCAACATATGGAGATACTTCTAAAAATAGGTGGGAGCACCACAGTAGATAACTTAACTAGCATCGCTCGACTCCCAAGAAACCGCGTGCTGAAGAATGTTATGGAGCTGCATGTGATGGGACTAGTCAATAGAGAAGGAGACATTATTAGAGTGACTGGCGCGGGAGAAACCCTTATTGATGCTTGGAAGCTCGTCGAGAGAAGGGACTTCGAGGACCCCTGGATAAATTCAGCAATAATTTACGCCCTACAGGTAGGTGCATCAACGGGCTACCTTCCTAATGAATGGGTGAAGCTGCTTGAGCCCAGGGGCCTAACTTCCAAAGGCGAAGTAGTTGAGGCCGGTAAGTACGTTATCGAGTCTTACAGAAAGGCAAGACCGTTGATATACATAACGCCAGAGATCGCGGAGTTCCTTACAGGCCTGCCCAACGGCCCAGCTTTCTATGATGCCCTAGTTTCTTACAGGGATTCGCTGGGTTCTGGAAATAACGTTATTCACGCCTTAGAGGCAAGTAGAATAATCAAAATATCTCCCCCTATAAGGGGTAAGGCCACTTATGTAGTGACGCAGGTCGGGAGGAAAGTTAAGGACGCGTTAATGCGTATGCCGATCTATAGCTCGGTTATTTTAATAGATGAGAAGACTGTTGAGGCTCTAGAGAAGGAATACCTGGAGGAGTGGGAAGAAAGAAGGTTCGAGGAACTCAACCTCAGGCATGGCAGGAGAACTACAGACGCAGGCAGGTCACTTATTGAGGGATACACCGCGCAGACCGCATCCCTAAGCAGAATACTCCCAATACATCTGACTAGGGAAGATGTTAAGGTACTTAAAACCCTCTCAGTCCTTAGCTCAAAAGAGGCTGAATTATGCGTTATTGAGAAGATTAAGGAAGATAGCGGTATTGAGGATGCTGCTGAAAGGCTTCATATGCTTGAGGCGGTGGGATTAGTGAGAAGGCTTGAGGTTAAAGGGAAAGACACCTATGCCTTAACTGAGGAAGGGAAGGAGGTTGTTAAAAAATTCGGGGAGTTGGGGAAGGATATATCTTCTGACGCGGTTAAGGCCTGCAGCTATGCAATCTCCGGGGAACCTCCAAGCCCGCAGTGGGTGGAGAAAGCTAAGGAACTAGGTCTAGTGTCTCTAGACATAACTGGGCGAGGAGAGTACCTCCTTAACCTATCCACTAGGATGAGGAGGGTTCCTTTCCTCATGCATCACGAGGCATACCTACTCCACATAATACCTGCTAAGGGCATGCCTTTGGAGGATGCTGTTAGAAAGGTGGGCGAGTCTCTGGGTAAATCAAGCGAGGAGGTTCGCAGGTTCTTCGGCTATGCAGAGTTCAAGGGGTACTTAGAGATACTTCCCAACGACTACATAGTGATGACTGATCTGGGGAAAATAATGAAGGACGTAATAACTCTAGGGAAAACCGAGGAATTGATTAAGGCGAGGATATCCATCACACCCACAATGTTCAAGGTTCTTCACATAATTAACTCAAACATTAAGGAACTGCGTAAAGTGTGGAGTAAGGGTGATGCTAAGCGGGTAGTTAACGAGGAGGCTGCAGTGATTTACAACAACTTGAAAGGTATCACGAGTGTGTCACTTGAGGAAATAAAGAAGGCTGTGACTATGCTGAGGGGATTCGGCCTCTTAGGCAGAACCGGAATTACTGAGGCAGGAACTAGGCTCCTTTTCTTAGGTGAGCTGCTTCAGAAGATGTCGAGCGAGCTGAGGAGGACTTACTTCAGTGAAGAATAGGAACTCATTAAATCCTTAACATGTTTTTCTCTTGGTACACACATTGGATCTAGCCCTCTATTTACGGAAGGAGCTTGAGAAAATCCCTGAAATACTGAAAGACTACGCCAAGAATCCTCCAAATATAGAGATAGAGGAGTTGAGAGCGCCCATCATAGCTACCGGTGCCGGAGACTCCTGGGTAGTGGCTAAAGCACTACACTACTTAAGCAAATCATTAATCATTCCCGCGGACCCTTACGAGCTACAGATCTTCCTCCCTAAAGAACTTGAAGGCACACTGATAGCTATCTCTGTTAAGGGAGAAACGAAAGCGGTAGTTAACTCAGCGAAGAAACTAAGGGAGCGAGGATGGAAAGTTATTGCGATCACAGCCAACCCCACCTCAGCATTGGCAAGAATCTCACACATTACTGTGCCTGTCAGATATGGAGGCGGTTCAGTACCTGTAGGTGTGGGGAACTTCATTTCCGCTGTTCTATCTGCAGCAAGCGTTATAGGCTACACAGCGGAAGAAACTTTACCTGATATGGAAGTCTACGGGGACCCTGCAAGCATCATTACAGCGGCATCAACAATCTACACAGCTGGAGAAGGAGTAATGAATGTAGCTGCTGAATTCATAAGCCTAAAACTTCATGAGGCACTCTGCAGAACTTCACTATATGCTCCCATTGAGCAGCTACTGCACGCATACCTTTACGGTATAGGCAAAGGGGGTGGAGCTCTTTTATTCGGGGGCTCCGCAAAAAGTGTTAAGGCCTTCAAAATACTTCAGGAGGGAGGAGTTCAGGCGTCCCTAATTAAGGCGGAGAACCTCGAGGGATTAAACACTCTGATATCTGCTGTGCATAAAGGAATTGAATATGTTGCCGATGCAGTGAAGGAACTAGGAGTTAAGGAGCCATGCTTCCTAACAAGAAAGGAACTTGTCGAGCTATCAACACCTGAAATATATGGTGGTGGGGCCGCGGGGATTTGAACCCCGGACCACGGGGACTTCCGTCGTCCGTGTGAGCGAACCCGAACCCCGCATTCTCCCAAGCTAAACTACGGCCCCACCTTTCAAGGTATTTATCGCAGGAATTAATATTTTTGAGCTCCACTCTCCACATATTTTTAAGTTGTTAAATCTAGCTTAGACGGAGTTGGCGGTGCAGAACGGTTTAAGCAAGTTCCTGATGGAGCTCCATTCCCCGTTTGTGGGGAGGGAGGAGGAAGCGAGAGTAATTACTCTATCTCTCCTGGCGAGGGAGCATACTGTATTTATTGGGGAGCCCGGAGTCGCCAAATCAGCCCTCGTTAGGAGGGCGGCAGAACTACTTAATGCCAAGTTCTTTAAGTATCTGCTTACGAGATTCACTGAGCCTGCAGAACTCTTTGGTCCCCTAGACATCAAGGCTCTTGAGGAGGGGAGGTATATCAGGATAACTGCAGGTAAGCTTCCTGAGGCAGAGATAGCTTTCCTCGACGAGTTATTTAAGGCGAATTCCGCAATTCTTAACGCCTTAAACTCCCTCCTGCAGGAGAGGATAATCTATGACGGATATTCAGAGATGAAAGTGCCTATATGGTCCCTTTTCGGGGCAAGTAATGAGGTTCCTGACGACCCGGAGGTTGAGGCTCTCTACGACAGGTTCGTGATAAGGCATTTCATTTCCCCACTGAGCGAGAATTACTGGAGAGACCTTCTCCTTAAGTCTTGGGAGATTGAGAAGTCCCTTTATTTCGAGGGAGGACTTCCGGGGGTTAAGGCCCTCGATATTCAGGATCTGAGGAAATATCATGAGAGGGTTTTGGCTGTCGATATAGAGCCCGCACTGAATAAAATGATTAAGCTTTTCGGAATCTTCGAGAGCCGAGGAATTCACGTAACAGATAGGAGGAAGGGGAAGGCTGTTAAACTAGTTGCCGCTAATGCAGTGCTGGAAGGCAGGGACACTGCCTCAGAGAATGACCTCACAGTACTTAAATATGTGATTCCGCGCGACTGGGATGAGCTGGATAAAGTTAATACGATTCTTTCAGACGAGCTTAAAACTCCTTACAAATACCATAGAGAGCTTATCGAGATAAGGAACAATGTTAAGGAAGTTAGGAACTATGTCTCCTCACTGCAGGGAGTGGAAAGCAAGTATGTGGAGTCAAGGTTTAGAATTATTTTGAGGGATCTTGAAATAACTAAGGATCGTGTTCTTGCACTCCTGAAGGAATGCAGCGATGAGAGGGTTCAGAGACTCGGGGACGAAACCCTTACACTCATAGATGAAACCATTGAAATCCTTAAGAGGAGGCTCTTCTAGTGGGGGGTAACCTCAAAGGAGTTAATTACGGTGACCCTATCTCCCTCTACCGTGGGGAGAAGGTTGTTTATTTAGCTAAGCGTCTCTGGCCGAAACTTTCTGAGAAGCTTAGACTGGAGTTCGCGATAGACCTCTTCTACACCCTATACCTTCCTTACCCATTGCTTAGGCCGGCTTCTGAGGTGGAGCCTGAGAGGGCCCGCGAGTACTACATTCTCAGAACACTGATTGATTCCGAGGACTTCCATGCCCTCAAGATATACACCATAGGTAACACTACTTCAGCAACCCTTCTCTCGGCATCCCTAATAGACCACATAGGTAAGGAGCTGGAGAGAGAAGGCCTATCTGAGGGCGGGGAGGGTGAGGAAGGATCTGAAGCCCATGGAAATGTTGCCCGGGCGGTAAGGAGAGCCCTCAAGAAAGTGATGAAGGAGTCATCCACTCTGAGAAAGATAGAGAGGCTAATGTCCACAGGTCTTGAGGCAGGTAAGGGAAGCACCCTTGACCTAGAGGAAAGCGGAGAGGATGTGATTAAGCTTGCAAGAAACACCGACCTAGAAAAACTTCTGGAAATACTTTCCATAATGCCTGACATAAACAGAAAGATCAAGAGAAGATACGACCCCTTCAGCAGAGGGGAGTTCAGGGGATACGACATAGGTAAAGACCTAGAAAGAATTGTTCCTACCGAACTAATGCTGCCGAAGATATACTTCAAGATAAAGTATCTGGAATCGAAGCTCCTCCTCTATGAGAAGGTGCTTTCAAGGAGTTCAGGGCCTGTCTACCTCCTAACGGATAAGTCTGGGAGTATGGAGGGGGAGAAGATGCTTTGGGCTAAGGCCACATCAATAGCCCTCTTCATGAGGAGCCGTAGGGAGAGAAGGGATTTCTATATGAGGTTTTTCGACGGCCTCCCTCACGAATTAATAAAGGTCAGTAGGAGGTCGAAGCCCCGTGAAGTGATAAGGTTCCTTGAGTACCTCTCTAAAGTTAAGGGCGGCGGAGGTACAGACATCACTAAGGCCATAGTGAGGGCCTGTGATGATATTAAGGGGGGACATGTCGGCAAAACCTCTGACATAATAATAATCACGGACGGGGAGGATAACATAGCGGACGGGATTATAAGAAGGAAGCTACGTCTCTCCAACGCAAGGCTAGTGGCTGTAATGATTCTGGGGGAGAATAGGGATTTGAGGTCTGTAAGCGAGAATTACCTCAGGGCCTTAAGACTAAGTAAAGAGGAAATCATTAGGGTCGTGGAGGCATAACATAGAACGGTATTCTGCCGTCTAGGTAGTCCCTTATAACTGCCTTAGCTGATTCCTGAAGGATGGGTTCCTTATCCTTTCTATAAATCCATCCTCTCTTTAATGCAAGCTCCCTAAGCACTCTGTCAGGCTCTGTTGAATCTATCCCGTATGCCTCAAGGAAAGCCATAGGATTCTCAGCAGCTATTCTCTTGATAAGCTTGATCGCTGTAGCTACGGGATTCTTAAGCTCGTCAACAGGAACTGATCTTATCTCAGCTTCAATACCGACAGCTTCAGGAGGTATGAGGCCCGGGGTGTCTATGAGGTATATGTCTCCCCCTATACGGAAGAGTTGCGCCTTCCTAGTATATCCTGGGTGGCCGGGGTATGGGGATGTTGATGCTGAATGCCTCCCTTTAAGCACATTAATCAGGCTGGACTTGCCGACTTTAGGCACTCCGAAAATTCCGGCTGTTAAGGGGGTGTAATGAATCACATCCTTAATTGCTTTCCTAAGTATGCGGGTACCTAACCTCTCCCTAGCAGAGATATATACTGCTCTCACACCTTCCCTCTGGAAATACTTTTTCCATGCCTCAGCCACCCTACGAGGCACAAGATCCGCCTTATTCATTATGATTATTACTGGGACACCTTTACGTTCGGCAAGCCTCTCAAACCTTAAGGACCTAGTTGATAGGGGATCCCTAATATCCACTAGCTCGAGGGCTACATCCACAGTACCCAACAACTCGTTAATCAGCCTCCAGTTAGCTAACTGCATCCTATCTCCACCTACATACACCAACGAAACTTATAGGCTTACCTAGCTAAGTATAGTTTTTGGGAAGCCTTAATTGATGATGAGAGCGCTCTTCGATGATGGGTGATTAAGGTCCCATTACTGAGCACTACTTCCTTATAGGTGCCTGGAGAGGTCTGGCAACCTCTTCCTCCGGTACCTCAATAACCCTCCTCTTCCATGACCCCATACGGACCCACCCGTAGGCCACGACCCCTGCCACAATATTGCTTAGTGACATAGCTATCCAGACACCGTTAGGTCCGAACCCTAAAAGCAACGCTAAAATGTAGGAGAACCCTACACGAAGCACCCACAGCCGGAAAATACTTATGATTGTGAAGGGCAGCGTATGACCCGACCCCCTAGCAACTGCATTACCTATGAAGAATATACCGAAGAAAGGTATTGATGGGGCGAATATGAGGATCAGTCTCGAAGCCTCCTCAATAACTGCAGGGTCATTAATGAATACACTTACCAGCGGAGCTCTAAACACAATGATGAGCAGGGTTGCGATAGCTAAGGAACCGAATAGGAAAAGCATGTTCTTATTAACTATGTCTTCAGTCCTTTCGTATTTCTCGGCACCTATATTCTGACCCACCATAATTGAGGTGGCTCTCATAACTCCCCAAGTGAAAGCCTGGGTTATGTCGATAATCCTTATTGCGAACCCATAGGCTGCAATAACTAGTGCCCCGAACCTGCTCACGATAGAGGTCATTGCAACGAAACCTAAAGAATTGGCCGACTGCTGAATAGCCAGCGGGCCACCGACCTTAAAGATTTTCTTAACCCACCACCACTCAATCTTGAGGTCAGAAAGACCTATCTTAATTCCTCTGAACCCTCTTGCAAGAAGGTAGAGACCTGAAATACCTATTATCGATCTGGAGAGAATTGTGGCTAGTGCGGCACCCATAACCCCTAACTCTGGAAAACCGCCAAGACCGAAAATGAGTACTGGGTCTAGGATAAGGTTAACTGTTGACGAAACTATACCCAACCAGGTAGGGGTTTTAGTGTCCCCCAAACCATTAACTATTGCCTGGAAAACGAAACCCAAATAGACTACGGGTTCCCCCGCAAAAATGGTTGTGATGTAGGCTACTGCTTCAGGAAGCACATCCGGAGGGACACCTATCCATTCAAGGACTAGGGGGGATAGAGAAAGCCCTGTAGCCATTATGATGAGGGATAGGAGAAAGGAGAAACCAACGAGCATACCGGCCGCTTTCCTAGCCATTTTAGCGCTGCCGGATCCAACATACTGTGAGACAAAAGTCACTCCAGCGAAGCTGAAGCCCATACCTATGGAGTGAAAGAACATTATGAGAGGCCAGCTTACTGTGGGGGCTGAGAAGGCTTCGGCCCCTAACTTACCTAACCAAAACGCATCAATCAAGTTATAGGAAATATTCACTATATTGCCTAGAATTATGGGCCACGCTAGCCATAACGTAACCTTTATTGGATCGCCTGTAAGGATCCTCTCCCTGTAAGCAAGCACCTCGCCCTGCGAGCCACTCACATCCCATCACTCAATACTCACTGAATCAATAATATTCTTTTATTGTTCAAGAATATTCACATATAAACGAAAAATTTTGGGTTCAGAACTTCCCGAACCTCACTCTTAATCCTGAGTGTATCTTCCTGAAACTCTTCCCGAACTCCTCAAGGAACTTGGCTTCAGCCTTCAGGCCGGTGCAATGACCTAGATAAGCAGATACAATACCTTCACTCTTCAGATCCCTAATTGTCGCGTCTATTCTTGCGTCATCAGCCTCAACTAAATGAAGCCCACCCATAACTACTCTTGGGCTCTCCTTAGTCACTTTAGAAGCTTTCCTAACAATATTCACTATTCCTGAATGTGAGCACCCACCTATAACTACCGTGCCGAAACCCTCAACATCTATAGCAATTCCTGTATCATCCTTTAATGCATCCTTAACAAGCTCTCCATCCCTTACTGTATAGGCCCACTTAGGCGGGGACTCATACTCCGTCAATCTAGGTATCTCACCAAGCCACCAGACACCTGGAATCAACTGAATCTCATTCCTTAACAGAATGATTCTCCCGCCAGCGTCCTCCAGCTCCTTCCGAGTAAAGGGAAGACCTACATCAAGCCACACATTCCTCTCACCAATCTCCATAGAAGGCAGGAAGAGGTCAGGATGAGAAACTATTGGAATGGACTTCCCCGCGAGCTCAAGAGCCTTAATCAAACCCCCCGAGTGGTCGTAATGCCTATGAGATAAAGCTATAACCTCCACGTCCTTAAGGCTGATTCCTAAAGCCTGAGTATTTCGCTCCAACGCATATCCCGTAGCGCCGGTATCGTAAAGGACCTCCCTAACCAAGCCGTCCCCATAAAACCCCCTGATAAGTACAGACAGTCCATGCTCCCCAACAACACCAAGGGTTCCGTAGCCAGCATAATCCTCAACCAGAAAAACTATTTCTACGCCAACAGGCCTCATAATAAAATCACCAATTTAACTATACAGAGAGGAAGAATAAAATGGTTGAGGGATGGCGCCGGGGGCGGGATTTGAACCCGCGTGGGGGTGACCCCACCGGCTTAGCAGGCCGGCGCCCTACCGGGCTAGGCGACCCCGGCTCCATAGGTGATTTAATTTTCTGGGTTATAAGTCTTGTTAACTACCTCTATTAAGAGAGAGTCCCTTTCAAGGGTGAGACTTAAAGCATTCTCTGGGCATATGACCTCGCATGCTTTACAGTAAATACATCTCTCCTCATTAACTATGAGCTTCCCTTCCCTGATGCTGTAGACGTCGGTTGGGCAGTACTTGACGCAGTCCCCGCATAAGGTGCAGGAATCAGCTACTTTGATCCTCACCCGCACTCTTCGCGCCCTCAATAACTGCGCGGAGCTCCTGATACCTCCGCATCTTCTCCTTAACTAAGAGTGCAAGCTTCTTCGGATCAACTCCATGTATACCGTCGGAAGCTATTGCGTAGGGTATCCAGTAGGAATTCGTTGGCAGGCCCCGCATCTTCTTCACCATTAATTGCTTAAGAGGTATACCTATCTCCATTAGGTTGGGCTCGATCTCTGTGAGAATAATCCCGTCAACGAGGTACTCTAGATGTGCCAGCAGTTCCTGAAGAGCGTCTGTGCTTATGTGGAGCGTCAGTATAACAGTAACGCCTTCCCCCTTCGAGATAACTGCCCTAACAGTCTTCACGAACTCCAGAACTTGGGGGATATCGTACCTGAACATTAACTCATTTATTGAGTCAATTATCAGGACCTTGGGGTCTCCTTTCAGCTGAGCCAGAGCCTCGCTGATGTCGTGAAGTATTGCTTCCAAATTTTCTAGACTTACCTCCCTAACAACCCCCTTCAAAGACTTCTTCATTTTGCCTAGACGGAAGCTGAAGCAGTCAACAATACCGAACCTACCTTCATTTATGTAGGGAGTTAGATCCCATCCAAAATTACTGAAGAGCTCCATGACGGCGTGGGGGGAGTCATCAAGGTTGACGTATATAACACCTCCCCCCTGCTTAAGAATTTCCCAAGCTATCTGGGTGACGAGGACAGTTTTGCCTGTGCCTGGACTGCCGCCTATTGCCACTGTGGAGCCTACTGGGAAGCCTTCCGGCAGGGCAGCATCAAGAGGGTATATACGTGTCCTAAATGTTTTCACTTGATACACCACTTTAATTATATGTTTAGACAAAATAATGGTTCCACCGAGAATCATTAAGTTCTTTAGCCCTTCATAATCAACATTACGGGGATTTAATGAAAGCGATTAAGATTCCTGAAGGATCAGACCCGATAGAATACCTGAGGAAGGTGATTAAGGAGTCAGGATATCGCGGAGGACTTATTGTCGGAATAGGCGGCATGAAGTGGGCTAAAGTAGGGATATTTAACGGTAGAACCTACCATGTCGAGCTTATCGTGGCCAAAGAGGACAGGATTCTTGAAGTAGCGCCGCTTGTAGGTAACTTCCTCATCAGGCCTGACGGAGATGTCGATATTCATGTCCACATCAATCTGGGAAGGGATCATGGGGAAGTGTATGCTGGGCACTTAGTTAAGGCAGAAGTTTTCCCGTTCCTGGAGGTATTCCTGCTAGAGTCGGAGAATGAGGTTTCAGAGGTATTCAGCCATCGCCTTAAGAAGTGATGAAGTAAGGGATGTGTGCATAGTAGGAGGGGGGCTTGCAGGCCTAAGTACGGCCCACCTCCTTATGACCTCAGGTACCGGAAACATAGTGGTTATTGAGAAGAATAACTTGCTTGGAGGGCTGCTGAGATCTGAAAAGATTGATGGGTACACATTCGATAGTGGAGGATCTCATATAATCTTCAGTAAGAATAAGGAATTACTGGCTATGCTATTAAGATTCCTAGAAGGAAACTACTTTACACACAGGAGAAACACGAAGATTTTCTATAAAGGGATCTTCGTTAAGTACCCCTTTGAAAACGGGCTTCACGACCTCCCTCCCGAAGAAAGATATGAATGCCTCAGGGACATGATTCTTACCTATATTAGGAGAGTTAAGGGAGAGCTAAGCCCTCCAACTAACTTCGAGGAGTGGATTAGATATGTTTTCGGTGACGCGATAGCGGAAAAATACCTCATTCCCTACAACAGAAAGATATGGAAGACAGATCTTAAGGAAATCACGCTGGAGTGGGTTGGGGGGAGGGTCCCGAATCCTCCAGTAGAGGACGTTATGAAGGCTGCTGTGGGGTTAAGTGTTGAGGGGTACACACATCAATTAGTTTTCCACTACCCGCAGAAGGGAGGCATCTACTCCCTCATTGAAGGTATTTTAAACAGAACAGAGGGTCTTGCCGAGAGAGTAGTTCTCGGAGAAGAAGTTCTTCAGATAGTCAAGAAAGGGGAGATTCTGGAAGTGAGTACTGACGCCCGTACCTACCGTTGCAGGGCAGTCGTTTTTACCGCACCTCTAAAGAAGTCGGGGAGAGCTTTAAGGGGGATACTTGGCGATAATGCTGTCCTGCTAAACGAGCTTAAATCAATACCTGTAGCTGTGGTCGGATTAGGCATTAAAGGAAAATGCCTCCCCTACCACTGGGTGTACTTCCCTGATAATGCCCATATTTTTCACAGAGCAGCCATCATAAGTAACTTCTCCCCTCTTAATGCGCCTCAAGGCTCCTCCTCAGTTATTGCTGAGATATCATTTCCGAACGAAGAATTACTGGACGCAACCAGCGATAATTACCTAATCGAGAAGACTGTTGAAGGTATCAGAACAATATGTCCCTCAATGAGGGATGTTGAGGTTGCTAAAGTGTGGAGATGGAGGGATGCATATATAGTTTATGATGAGAAGAGGAGAAAAGTTCTGGATTCTGTAATGCCGGAATTGAGGGATTCAGGGGTATTCCCCCACGGAAGATTCGGGGGTTGGGACTACCTGAACATGGATATGGTTTTTGAGAGGTCACTTAAGCTGGTTAAGGAGGTCCTCACCTACCTCAATGAATCTGCCGTTTAAGAAAACTGCCTGAGGCTTTAGGGCGGAAATATCGTAGGGATTAATGGATTCTATACTTTCTCCTAGAACAAGGAATGAGGCGTTAGATCCTTCCCTGATGAGGGAGTCTCCAAAACACGGGTCCCTTAAGTACATCCTCACAGCTTCATCTATACCCAGTTCTTCCTCCCCGTTAACGCATCTAAGGAGGCCTCTAGTTACAGCAGCTGATATTCCTAGGTAGGGATTGAGGGGCTCAACAGGGTAGTCAGAGCTTCCGTAAAGTATGAGACCGTTTTCAACCATTGTTCTGAATGGATAAACCCATCTCAGAAGATGTTTTGGAAGAGCATTTGTGAGCCACCAGTCACTCACCAGGAAGTGAGGCTGCACCACTATATGGGGCCCATAGCTCGAAAGCTCCTTCATTACATCTGGCGTCACTA
>CAYOJG010000008.1:0-44371 GCA_964404265.1 uncultured Desulfurococcaceae archaeon
CAGTATCGCAAGGTATGTTAGGCCTGGTAGGAACCATAGGGCAGGGCTTAATGCCTGTGATATTATCTCTATCTGCTTGGGTGAAATTAGGTAGGTTGTCCCCATTGGTAGTAGCTCTATTATAACTATGAATGCTGCCCCAGTTATTACAGCTCCTTGTACCTCTCCCATGTTTTTGGATAGGACGAGCCATCTGTGGAGGAGGCCGAATAGCGCTCCGAAGAGAAGCATCTCGACACCGTAGATTATGGGGGAGACATAGATCATTACGTTGAAGATTTGGAGAACTGTCTCTACGGTTTTATTAACTTCCTCCGGCGGTAGCTGGTCGTTAATGCTTTCCGTAATTAATTCCTTCATTACAGCCTCTAGGGTCCCTGAGGATGCAATTATTACTGCACCTACGATTAGCCCCGCCAGGAAACCAGCAATCATGCCGTAGTATATGTATCTGGCTCCTTTCATTACTTACCGTGTATATTGAATGCAATGCGTTAATAATTGATTCTATGTCGGAATGATTTAATTGAGAAAGCCTAATTAATTTGGTGGAGGCCCGGGCAGTTGGTGAGGGTTGACTTAATAGTTTATCCTTCCCTGACCCTCCTAATAGGGGGTGTGCTGCCTTTCTTTCTTCTTAGGAGGCTCACGAAGGGCAGGATCCTAGGTTTAAGCATTATTTTAGGAGGCGGCGTAATGCTTTTATCCGTGGTTGTTCAGACTCCTCTTCAGGTTCTTCCCAGACTCATTCTTAAAGGAGGGGTGGAGCAGGCTGCTGAGGTAGCGATTCTTATTTATGCTCTTGGTTTAACAGGTTTTGTTCAGGAAGGATTCAAATATATTGTCGCTAGAAGAGGTTCTGTGATTAGTGCTTTATGGGTTGGGTTCGGCTTCGGGATTGCTGAGGTTATCTATGTGGTTCTTGCCCAGTTAGTCGGGTTATGGATTAGAGGGCCTATTGACGTAGCCTATTCTCTATATCCTGCGTATGAGAGACTCATCACACTCATCTTCCATGTATTTTCCACGGCTTCACTCGCTGTCTATGCTTCTAGAGGGGAAGGGTTGAAGGGTTACCTCTT
Organism: uncultured Desulfurococcaceae archaeon; assembly: GCA_964404265.1. GTDB lineage: Archaea > Thermoproteota > Thermoprotei_A > Sulfolobales > NBVN01 > CAZFVC01. The sequence continues at coordinate 1,083 of CAYOJG010000008.1, forward strand.
CATGGCCGTGGTGCATTCCGGCATAAACCTGTTCTCGGGGCTCTACCTGAATTATATGGGTCAAGAATCACTCATGAGTCTCTGGGGAATCCCGCTCTATATCGCCTTAACCCCGATGTGTCTGATTCCGTACCTAGTTTTCAGGAGAAGCACTGCTCAATTAAGTGAGCCTCAGATGGAGGTAGGAAGCGCCAGATCGATATAGGAGAGGTGATTAGGGATTCGTAAGTTGCTGTGCTTCAGTAATCCACACATTGATTGCGAAATAATTGAAAGAATCAACAGATTCACGGTCGAGGTCAAGGTTAAGGGCAAAGTAGGCAGGGCCTTCATCACGAATACAGGAAGATTGAAAGACCTCATCTATAGGGGGGCGCGGGGGTTCTGCTTCCCTAATAACCCTGATCGAAGAACTAGCTACAGACTTTTCGCAGTAAGGGATAGATCTGTAGGCTCACTAATAGATACTAGGTTTCAGGAAGAAGCGTTTAAGGCTGGGGTAGAGAAGAAGTACTTCGCCTGGTTAAGGGAGTGTAAAATAGTTGGCAGGAATCCTAAGGTAAATAAGTCGAGGCTTGACTATCTCCTCAAATGCAAGGAAGAGCCTTTATTCTTAGAGATTAAGAGTGCAGTCCTCAGAGGCCCTAATAATGAGGCTATGTATCCTGACTGTCCATCTATTCGGGGAAGGAGACATATCGAAGAACTTACTTCTTTAGCTACTGGGGGTAGGAGAGCTATGATTCTTTTCATAGCTGGTTTCCGTGGTGCTTCCTACTTCACACCCTATGATGAGGGAGATCCCGAAATTAGGAATCTATTGAAGAGAGCCAGAGATGTTGGGGTGGCGATTAAGGCTATATCAATGTTTTATAGACCTAGCGATAGATGTATTGTTCTTGAGTCTGATGATCTGCCTATAAGATTATAGTGCTGGAAGGCTACGTCAGCCTGCCGCCGTTTATGCGTAGAACATGGCCCGTTATGTATCTGGCCTTCTCAGAGGCTAGGAAAAATACGGCGTTAGCCACATCTTCAGGGGTTGCTATGTCGTTTAAGGGGTGTAGAGACTTTATTCGCTCCCTCTTCTCCGGCGTATCGATGAATGAGTGAACCATTTCAGTATCTACGAAGCTTGGTGAGACGGCGTTCACCCTTATGTTGGGCGCAAGCTCAACCGCGAGCCTTTTTGTTAGCCCTATTATCGCGGATTTGGATGCGGAGTAGGCGACGGAAGCCACCACATTACCTGTTTCTCCAGCTATGGAGGCCACATTAATTATTGTTGCTTTTCCAGCTTTCTTAAGTAGAGGGAGGAAGGTCTTGGTCACTATGAAGGGCCCGAATACGTTTACATCCATTACTCTCCTCCATTCCTCAGCAGAGATTTCCTCAAATGCCTTGAACAGTATTATTCCAGCGTTATTCACAAGCACATCCAGCTTAGGGAAGAGCTTGGAAACTATGTTGTAGCCTCTAACCACACTTTTTTCATTTGAGACGTCCATTTGTAAGTAGAAAACTTCAGCACCTAAGGAAGATGCCCTCTCCGCTGTTTCCTTAGCTTTATCTTCCTTCCTGAGGTAGGTGAAGGCTATTGTGTATCCTTCTTCAGCAAACTTCAGTACAATAGCTCTTCCTATTCCTCTATCCCCGCCTGTAACTAGGACGTATTTCTCCATCCTTAGACTACCGCGGCTTATTTATTGCGGAGGTTTTAATGCTATAGATGCATCAATGCTATACTTCTAATTACGTCCGCCACATCTTCACATTTATCGGCTGAATTTTCCAGAGAGTCGATTATTTCCTTACTTATTAGGCATGCAGAAGGTTTTGACCCATCACAGAATTGGAAGACTCTAGCTAGGGCATCGGCTCTTATGTCATCAACCTCTTCCTCAATCCTCTCCACTTTATCTGCTAGTTCCAACGCCTTCTTCGGGTTCGTGTTCATTATGCTTATAGCTTCCCTCAAGAGTTTAGTCGCTTCGCTTATTCTGGAACTCATGGTAACTGCATACTTAAGGACTTCTTCATCCAGCTCCTTCAGGTTCGCCATTGTTGCCCTTCGTGATGCCCCCTTCAAGTAGGCAGCAATATCATCTCCTGTAAGTATTAATCTTATGAGTTCTTCCCTATCAATAGGATGTATGAACCCTTCGCTAAGTTCCTTAAATGCATCCCTCTTAATATTGTCTGCCTCTTCTTCGAAGTGGTCCACGTCCCGGAACGTTCTTGCCACTTCTTCAGAGTTTCTCTGGTGAAGCGCCTCCATGAGTTTTTGGGAGAGTTCCGCAACCTCCGAGATTTTGGACATGTGTTTAATGGCCTTTTCAATTACTTCCTGCTCGATTTGTTTCCCTATCCAAGACCAGGTTGGTGCACCCAATATTCTCACCTAAATACCTGTTAAGAAATATAAAAGAGCTCTTCCAAGAAGTGTTAGCGTCGCTGCAGCAGGAACTGTGGCTAGCCAGGTCACCAGTATTTTTCCGAAAAGTCTCCAGTCAACGCCGTGTCTCCCATGCCTTACCAAGCCCACACCAAGTATTGCGGAAACTGATGCATGAGTTGTGGATATGGGCATTCCGAAACCGAACAGTATTGCAGGAACGGTAGTGAAAAGCCACACAGTGAGAGCGTTTGCGGCTCCAGCAGCAGAACCTGTAATGTAGTCGAGCTTTGTAAGTCCAAAAGCTATTGTTTTTATCACCCTTCTCCCGAAGGTGAATCCTCCGAGCATTATTCCAGCAGCACCCAAAGCAGCAAGCCCTAATGCCGTCACATAATTGAATTCAACTTCATTTCCAGCGGATGAAATTACAGTGACGTAAACGCCGGTGGCGTTGCCAACATCATTGCTCCCAAAAGCATACGCCGATCCCGCAAGGGTAGCTATAAGTATCCACCTAAATATTCTTGTCGCGTTCCATCCTCTTTTAGTAAGACCTGCACTTAACCTAGTGAATGAATAATAAAAGAACGCGGCCAGGATAAGTGCCCCGGCCGGTGAAATAATCCATGAAAGAAACACCTTGAGAAGCACTCCCCAATTTATGGTGTTATGTGTTGCAACTACGTAGCTGTGAAATAATCCTATACCCAGTACAGCACCTACGGAAGACTGTGAAGTAGAGATCGGCATTCCTTTGTAGGACGAGAGGGTGATCCAGAAGGCTGTAGATGCGGAAGCTATTACCGCATCATAAATCGTTGGTATTTCGGCAATCCCTTTTCCGAAGGTCTTAATTACCATCCATCCTTGAAGGAGAGCACCTATGAAACTGAAGAAAGCGAAGAGGAGGAGAGCTTTATTAAGCGTTAAGGCACCTGAGCCTACAGCAGTGTTTGTTGGATTTGCCGCGTCATTAGAACCAATAGACCACGCTATGTAGAAGGCAAGCCCTAGGCCCAGCGCGATTATTGCAAGGTTCATGAGCCCTTCAATCTCTTGCACCTGTTAATTTAAGCTTAATTTTATCCATAGCTAATCAATAATTAAAGTGGCAGTGATGATGAGATGGCAGAGACCATGTTAAAAACTTCTGGCGCAATACCGGCTAAGAACCTTAGTGTGAAGCTCGATTCTGCAGGATATAAAAGAGGTACCCCTATTCTGAAGGGGTGTAATCTGTCCCTTGATGAAGGCGAATTAGCCCTACTGGTTGGTCCTTCCGGATGCGGAAAAACCACTTTATTACTGGCAGTAACGGGTGTGCTGTCAAATCTTCTTAATGGGTGGGTGAATGGAGAGGTAAGGATAGGCAGAATAAATCCATTAAATCCGGATGATTTCCTTAAAGTTCCTAAGGAGATAGGCGTTGTTCTTCAGGACCCAGACAAACAGATATCAATGCCTACACCATTAGATGAGATATCCTTCACTCTAGAGAATCTAGGCTTTCCAGAGGACAGGATTGAGAGAAGGGCCCGTGAAGTCCTGAAGGAATTCGGCCTCCTAAAGAAAAAAGATCTTCATGTGGAAAATCTTTCAGGCGGGGAGAAAAGAAGGCTCACCTTCGCGACCGCCATAGTTCATGACCCTAAGATCGTTTTCCTGGATGAGCCAACAGCCTCAGTTGATCCTTGGGGTATTAGGGAAATTAAGCGCTATATTCTAGACCTCAAGAAAAGGGGAACATCTGGTGTGATTATTGAACACAAAGCCAAGTATTTCTTAGATATTATTGATAAGGTTTTCCTAATGAAGGACGGGAAAATAATAAAGGAATGGACCAAAGATGAGATTACTCAGGATGTCTTGTCATTTCTGCAGTCCTCCGGTGTCGATGTTAGTGTTCGTAGAAGAGGTACCTTCTCATTGGCAAAAGGATCCGGAGAGAGAATTCTTGAGGTCAGGGATTTATCTGTAGGATATAATGGATCACCTCTTCTTCGAAGAGTTAACTTCGAGATTAGGTCAGGAGAAATCGTTGCTTTGGTAGGACCTAATGGTAGCGGGAAAACTACTCTATTAAAGACTTTGGTTGGGGCATTGAAACCTCTTGAAGGCGAGATTATTGTGAAGGGAAAAAGATGGGAGGAAATTAAGAAGCACATATTCAAGGACATATTCTATGTTCCTCAACATCCTGACTACCTTTTTGTGTCATCCACTGTTGAAGAAGAGCTGATGCTTTCTGCCGTAAAGAGGAGTTATGGAGAGCTTGAGGGCATGTTTCCATGGGTTAAGGACTTGTTAAAACAGTCTCCTCATAAGTTAAGCCTTGGTCAGAGAAGGTGGCTAAGCCTGGTAGTAGCATGGGGATACGCACCCTCTCTCATGTTGCTGGATGAGCCGTCTGTTGGGCTGGACTTTGCCCTTTTCCAGCAGCTGAAGACCTTAATAACTAGGCTTAGGGACTCAGGAACCTCATTTCTAATTTCTACTCATGACCCAAGGATAGTGATAGAACTTGCCCATAGAATTTTACTGATTGAGGACGGGACTATTAAGGAAAGCAATGATCTGGTAAAAGTAGCGGAGAAATTAGAGGCTGTTGCCGGGCTTTACTAGTTCAACAATGATGACTTAATTCCAGGCAAACGAAACCGTAAGAGGATGCGTTTTCAGGACTTATCTCTTTAGGAGGCTCAAACATTTCTCTACTCTTCGGGGAATATGAGAGTGAGGCTATACTTCTACAATACTTGAGCCCCACCTTCCTAGCTAGGTTAAGGACCTCCCCAACTGAATAGAACTTAGCATTACTATAGAATGTATGCCCCATTTGCCCAAGTTCAATGTAGTACGATCCCCAAGGAGAGTCTCTCGGGACTATGCAGGCAATCACTCTTTCAGACACCCTGGCAGCTTCTTTTAAAACAGGTAGAGGATCGTCAACAAAACATAAAGTAACGATTAAATAAGCGCATTCAACAGAATTACTCCTAACTGGCAGATATTCGCCATATCCTCCAATCATATCTATTCCATCCTTAAACTCTTCAATCATTCTTAGGCTAGGCTCTATTCCTGCATTAACTTTCAGTTTCTTCGCAAATCTCCCTGTACCCGCACCTATTTCTATAGAGGTGGAACATCTGAAGCTTCTTGCGACTTCCACCTCAGACTCGAAAAGCGAGACGTGTTTCTCATACCACTTATCATAATCCTCCGCATGCTTATCAAAAACTTCAATCACTTCTTTCCCCATTTCCCTAACTTCCCTCCAAAGGTTGTGATCTATATAATTAATTGATGTTTAGTTAATTAATTATTTATTAATATATTGATAATTTAGTTATTGGAGAAAATGAGGAGACCTTCACCATCAATTGCACTAGTGTATGCAGTAGGTGTGACCGGAATAGCTTTCTTCCTTAGAGACATTAATGCATTGGCTGTCGTAGCTTTGGGTAATGCATTGGCTGGGTGTTTAGTTGGTTGCAGGCGTTATTGGTGGGTGCTTGTAATGTATTTCTTCAGCCTTTGGGGTGTTTTCCTTAACGCATACTTCTTCGCTAATACTGGGGAAATTATGTGGGAGTGGGGGGCAATCGTTATTAGGGAAGGAGCCGTAGAGGCTTCACTTATACTCGCGTTTCGCCTATTAGCGATTGCGGGAGTGGGCATATTTTTCCTAGGGATTATTGATTTAAGGGAATTTGTTAGGTCGCTTGAGAAAGAATTAAGAATTCCTTCAGGATTCGCTTTCTCTATGGCTTACAGTCTCAGGCTCCTTCCTCTCATGAAGAAGGACTACTCAGAACTTTCTATAGCTCGTAAAGAAAGGGGGTTAAGGCGCTACCCAGTAACACCTAAGGATCTAAAAACTCTCTTGATACCTCTCCTTGGTTTAGGAATTCAGAGAGCCCTTTGGGCGGGGATAGCTGCTGAGCTTCGAGGATTAAGTCTCAGAAAAGTTAGGCATGAGATAAGTATGGATTTTCCAGACATTATCTTGATTTCATGCTTAGTAGCACAAATAATGTTCTCACTGTCTCACCCTTACTAGGTTTATAATCTGGTTATTTTTACATTTATTAATTAGTAATTCTTTATTATTTAGGGATGCCTATGTCGGAAAGGATCCCTAAGAGATACACCGGTGTGGACTATGCATTACTTGGAGTAGTGGCGGTTGCTTTCGGAATAGTGTTCTTTGCTGCTTGGCCTGTTTATTATGCTGTCAAGGCTGTAGGAGGACCAGTTCTAGCAAAGCTACTTACCTACGGGATATGGTTCATGGCTGCACCTTTAGCTGCTTCTCTGATAAGGAAGCCATTGTCAGGTTTTCTAGGAGAGACATTAGCTGCTTTAATAGAAACAATTATCCCTAATGCGGGAGGCGTAACCAATCTAATATATGGCCTAGCACAAGGTGCTGCATCTGAAATTGCTTACCTATTGTTCAAGTATAGGAAGTGGGGGGTGGCTCAAGGAGCGCTCAGCGGTGCTCTAGCTGCATTTCCTGCACTAGCATTAGACGCGCTTCTCTGGGGAGATATAGCAACTCCTGAAGTCATGGCGATATGGCTTGCAGGGGCACTAGTGAGTGGCGCAATATACGGCAGTGTGGCGGCCTTGATAGGGAAATCACTTAGATAACTCGTCTAGACAAGAAATTACTTTTTTAGCTGCCTCAACGGCAGAGCTCCCAAGAACATAAATCACTGGCTCCATACCTATCCCACCTAAATCCGCTATTACGTCGACGGACTTCACCCTCCTAATCTCTGAAGAAAGATCCGTAAAGAATTCTTCCTCAGACTTATGAGGTCCTAGCCTAATTACTCTCATATTCCTTCTCTTAAACGAGTTCAGGCAGTCTTCACTGTACTTGATTACTACGCAACCCCTAACATCTTTAAGAAATCTCGCTATAGAGAGAAGCACTTTTCCTGTGTGTTGGCTGCCTCCCCTAATAGGGATACCTACCGCCTGGATCCTCTTCCCCACCTTCACTATCCTCCCACTATATCCAACCGTATCATTTATCGATTTGGGGCTAGGTAAAGACGAAACTATGTTCATCCCTACTTGGGGGACGAAAGCAGGAATTAAGGGATGTATAGCGAGGAGTTCATACGCATTCCTAACATCCTCCACTAATGGATCAGTAATGGATTGGAAGGCCTGCATACATATTTCACAATCCTGAGGAATGTATGGGAATTGGCTCCTGTGGAACTGGCAGAGAACTCCTCTACTGAGAAGGGAATTTAGGTATGAGGTCAGAACACTAAGATACTCCCCATATTTTCCTTGAACAAGCAGATCAACAAGTATATCAAGCACTGGAATAATCTCCCCTTCTCTGATACCTACACTAGAAAGTTTCTTGAGGGTCTCTTCTTCAGATTCTTTCAAATATTTACTGATCATGGGTTGAGAAACTCCGAGGAGTTTCGCAATCTTTATCTGACTCATTCCCTTCTCTATTAATCTGGAGGCTATAAGCGACCTTATTTTAGGAACAACAAGTTCGGCAACTAATTCATGTGGAGTCATCTCTCTCCTATTAATTGGTTATTGTGTTCTAAATAAATTAGTGTTACATTCCTTCCATAAACACGTATAAAGGCTCCACTGCCTTATAGACAGATGAAGAAGATGGCAAAAAAAGAAGGTAAAGATAAAGACGACAAATTCCCTTCCGATGACGAGTTACACAGGTTTGTACGTGAAACAGGTCTTCCTCCCGAATTTATTTTACTAGTTAGACAATTCCAAGAAATGTTCAGGGATCTACTGGGGGTGGATCTAACTCGGCAGAAAAGAAGCATGAGTGAAGAGAAAATATTCGGATTCTCCTTCTCAATCTCTCAAGATGGCAAACCAATTATTCGGGAGGTTAAGTCAAATGCGGGCTTCACACATCCATCCACATCTACACCTGGGAGAACTATTCCGGTAGATGTGCTGGATAGGGACAGCACATTAGAAATAATAGCTGAGGTCGGGTCCTCAAGTATTGACGACTTAGATATAGTGACGAAAGGAAATAGACTTCTCATAATTTCAAAAAGTAAGGAACCTCTAGCAGAAGTTAGTCTTCCTTCAAGGGTCGATAAAGAACCGCAAAACATAGAGCTCAGGAATGGCGTACTCACAGTTAGGTTAAAGAAAAAGAAGTTCCTATAGCCCTACATGCCCAGCTTTCTATAGATTTTCTCAGGCATTTCACGGAGCTTAAGTTCCTTATCAAACCTCATATCGATCTTTATTTCCGTAATTATCCTCACCGCACCGCTTTCTTTAGCAGCTCCAATGGCTTCCTCAATTATGTCTAGCCCTTCCCTCAAGCTCTCTACCTCAAACACTGTTGAAGCGGGAGTCACTATAAAATCGACTGCCCTATTCTTAACCTTCTCAACAACCTTAGCAATGATATCGGAAACACTTGGAGAGCCAGTTCTCTTTATAGGAACAACGTAGAAGGAAAATATAACACCCATTTCATTTCCCAATAATTATATATGTAGGAAAAATAATGAGGTTTTATTATTTCTTCTTTAAGAGAAGTACTGCTGCCAATATGATTACTACGATGACTACGCCAATGATTACGTAGGTATAGTCAAAGCCTCCAGATGGTGGCGGAGGAGTTGTTGTTTGGGTCGGGGTTTTTGTAGTCGTTGTGGTTGTAGTGGTGGTTGTTGTGGTATAGGTAGTTGTTGTAGTGGTTGTGGTCGTCGTAGTGGTCGTAGTATGTGTGGTCGTCGTAGTCGTTTCAGTTGGTGTTGGCACAAGCGGGACAAGCTTCCCGTTCTGATACACATAAGTCACATTGGTTGTATGTCCTGCAAAATCCTCAACAGTAACTGATAGCTGATCCCCGTCGCTCAGTCCACTTACCCAGAAATCATAGATGACGGTACCATTATTTAGATGATTGGAGTTCCAAGTTTCAATGTCCTTAGCAGTCGGGGCTTTACCATTATATAGTAGGCTAACGTCCTTAACTCCCCATCCTTGGTCAGATGCTGGGACTTTAATAAGGTACCAAGACCCACTGGGGTTACTTACTTGGGGCGTACCTATGCTCGGAGTATCTGTGTCGTCTTCAGAATGCACAACATAGTAAACTTCGCTACCAGCAGCTAGATCAACGCCGTTAATTCTGATATAATAGTAGTCATTTGTCTCTATCACTGTATAGTTTGATGGTTCTGGTGTTATGGTATAGCTATTCAGAGGCTTGTCTTTAGGTACCTTAAACTCTATGTATATGTTACTGAATGTGACATTCAGATTATTTACTGCTTTAAAGCCCACATTATGACGGGATCCATCATTGGCAGGAGTGTAATAATAGTCGAGATACCCTATTATGAATGGATACCTCTTATCTCCTGATGCTATAGGTATGCTGTTAGGATACTGGTTCATCGGAGCATTCGGTGGGTATGTCAGCATGTCTGTGGTGAATGTTCCGTTAGCATAGAGGTCCACCATAACGAAGCCTCTCTTATCCCCCTCCCGAACGTCGAACGCTACTCCAGAGAATGTTATGAAATAGTATTTCTTACCGTTGTATACCACTGTGTTCTTTATGTCTGTGTGTGTATGGGCAGTGAATGTTAGTCTAACATCATATTCTAGAATCAGGCGGAAGAGTTCTTTAGCCTCTTCGGGGTGGTCAGTCCAGCTCGAATATATGTAGCCGTTGTTCAGTAGGTTGTCGAAATCATCTATTGAGTTTACTTGTATCTCCTCTATCCCCTCATCCTTTATCTTATAGCCGAATAGGGGATGGTGCCATATCATTATTTTTACCTTATCTGGATTGGCCTTAAGGATGTTCTCCGCCCATTTCAGTTGCTCCATAGGTATCCAGCCGTCTATTCCGCTGTCAAGGCATATGAAAAGGAATTTTCCTACCGTTACTGAATAGTTTCTGTAGCCCATTATGTCTCCCCATATCTTCGCCTGACCTGCTTTCTCATATTCGTGGTTACCTATCTGCGCATAAGAGGGCATATTTAACTCGAGCCATCCCTCCAAGAAGTACTTCCACCCTGTTCCCTCGGTTGGCTTATTGACTTCATCGCCGTCAAAGAAGAACATGTCGGGATGTAGGAGGTTAGCCTCTGAAACCATTTCGAACCAGTATGGTTTACCTGCAGGGGTTTTAGTGTCTCCTGTCACAAGGATTCTTAGGTGATATGGCTCCTTATCAAGTACCCATACGGAATGAGGCATAGTTATGTCGTAGTCTTTGTCCGCTGCATGGAACGTTATTCTATAGCTGTAGAATCCTGGGGCCACATCCTCGGGCAAGGGGAATTTAACTACCCAAGCATTCCATTTCTCGCTGAATGTTGCCTCGATATAGTTCTCATCACTCTGGAAGTTAAGGTCATACGAATTATAGTCATTGAAGAGGTGGAGAGTGAAACTTGTAGGTTCCTGATCTTCTGGGAGGTATATCCTTACTTCCAGCTCTCCTCCTTTAATAACTGGCTCTGGATATGCTAGTGTAGGGTATTTTACTATCTTGGCATACCACTGAACTCCTGCACCTGACACTACATTTGAGAACATCGTGAAGGCTACTGGCGCAACAATAATGACTAGAGCTAGTAATGCGATAATTTTTTTGTCCAAGGTTTCACCTCAGTTTCACCTAGTGAAAAACCAATTAAACCTTATCGTTAACTTCACTAACCATTTGCTTTGACACCTGTTTGTAAGAGAAAGAACGAGTTGTGGTAAAAGAAAAATTATTTGATTTATTTAATGCTCTTACTTCATCTTCTTACCAATCAGGAATCCAATTATTATTCCTATTATTAGGCCTACACCAAGATAGACCCACTGCATTGTGCTTAGATTACTGACCTGGCCCTGCAGGTCACTTATCTGTGAGTTAGCATTCTCTAAGTCGCTCATGCACTGGTTCTTTTCGTTTGTTACCTGATTCAGCTGGTTCTGTGTTTGAGTCAGCTCGTCCTCTAGGCTTGACACCCTGTTCTGCAGGTTACTGACCTGCTCCTCTAGGCTCTTGATTTGCGACTTTAGCTGAGCCATTTCTACTGCTATAGATGGTAGTCTCTCACCGAGGAGCCCAACACCCCATAGCACAACGTTCTTCACGAAGGTTGGTCCACTTAGCGGCACTTCATGATAGACTGCTGTGAACATTCCCTGGTAATGATCGAAGGGAGCTTCAGCGCTGAGAATCACTATGTTTCCGTTATCGAAGTTTATCTCTGCAGCCATCAAGCAGAAGCTCCTCACAGGTGGGTTAAGTATATCGTAGGCATAAGGCTTTGGCTCTACGAATTCGTGTATAGATGCATTCGGGCTTGTCACAACTATTCTGTAGATGTTGTCTACAGGAAGTTCGTTGTCCTTATATAGAGGATACCACTCACCGTTATAGTAAACTGCTAAAGCTCCTGGGCCATGCATTAATATTGGATTATACACCCCTCCAGCCAATACTGCAAGCTCTGGATCGGGTTCCACATATCCTGCGGGTCTATAATCCTTCCCTCCAACATTGTGAACTGGATCCACAACCTCTACGTGGTCAGCTCTCAGGTTCGAGCCGATAGCTTCAAGTATTTTGTTCGCTGGAGGTATTCTGAGGTAATCGCCACCGCTGTAGTCGCTGTCGCTGGTCACCCACAGTGTCTTTCCTCCCTCATTAAACCATTGCTTAATGGCATTAACCATCTCATCAGTTAGGTTATACCCGGTATCTACCTGTACAAATATTACCATGTCGGCACCTATTAGGTCATCGTAGGTGAAGTCCTCGGTAATTACCTTCCAATCCACTTCAGTGATGTTACCAATCATGGCATTAAGTAAGGGGTCCTCGCCGAAGAGGCCAAGAGCTATGACTACTACGGTAGGCTTGGTTTCTTCTGCGTAAGTAGTATTCACTAAAGCTGCAGCTGCCCCTAACACGACAATTAGCAGTAGAATTACAGGTATGAATCTCGCGTTCATGTTTCTCACCTAAACGTATTTGGCATTTTCAATATTTGGAGTAAAGTAATAAATTTGTCGTCCTAATGAAGGGTTTGCGGGAATTCTTCTATTACACAAAAAATATATTCTTACAGATACCCTTAAAGATGGGTAATTACCCATGAAGAGGAGTACTCGCAAAGCATTATCTAGGATCGGATTAATTGGCATCGTAATAATTATAGTCGTAGCAGTGGCTGCAGGAGTTCTCTACTATTCAATACCTTCACAGCCCCCAGCCACGACTACAACCACCACCCCAACAGGTACACATACCACCACAACTACAACCACAACAACCACGACAACGCATCCTACGACTACAACCACCACCCCACCATCTCAAGGCATAGTTCTGAGGGTGTTAACTAGACATCCATCCGACATCCTTACTGAGGCCAAGAAGAAGTTCTTAGCAACATCCCTAGCCAAGAAATATAATATAGTTGATATAATCTGGCTCCCTATTGAGCCGCCTCAGTGGATAGATACCATTAACTATGCCGGGCAAAGGCCTGGACAGGAGATAGATGTCGCTTGGGGAGGAGGTCCTACCATGTTTGATCTTTTACTGAAGGAGGGTCTGCTTGCAACCATTAACAGTAGTGAGGTTATGGATGTTATTCAGGACATACCTGAAGAGATTGCAGGTTCACCTATGATTAGGTATGATGATAATGGTAATATCAAATGGATCGCGGCAGCTATAGCCTCATTTGGATTCACTATTAATAGGCAGAAACTTAATCAGTATGGTTTCACCACTCCTGAGAAGTGGGTTGATCTAGCAAGCCCCGACTTCGCTGTTACGCTACCGACACCAATGGTGGGCGTTGCCGACCCCACTAAGAGCACCAGCAATACTAGGATGTATGAAATAATTCTCCAAATTTATGGATGGAGTGAGGGATGGAAAATAATTACGAGGATGGGTGCTAACGCAAGGATTTATGATCAGTCGGGCCTTGTGAGAGACGCGGTTATTAGAGGAGACATAGCTGTCGGTATAACTATTGACTTCTATGGATACACAGCACAGCTGAAGAACCCCAATCAATGTCTATATATACTGCCTAAGGATGGCACCATAGTGAATGGCGACCCTATAGCCCTACTCACAACATCGAAGCATAAGGAAGCTGCTCAAGCATTCATAGCTTGGGTGCTATCACCAGAAGGCCAAGCATTATGGATGAATCCTAACATAAACAGAATGCCTGTAAACCCGAAGGTGTTCGATGAAACCCCTGAAGGTAGGAATAGGACGGACTTGAAGGCCGCCTATGAGGCAACTCTTGAATCGACAACTATTGAATTTAGTGATGAGATGGCTTCAAGTATTGAGGAGGCTATGAGATGGTTCTTCTTCGCCACAATAACTCAGGCGCATGACGAGCTTCAGAGTCTGTGGAAGGACCTGGCTCTAGCATACCTAAGCGGGAAAATCACTCAAGATCAATTCAACAAATTCGTAGACGATTTAGCAAACCCAAGCAAGCTAGAATTCACAGATCCAGCCACAGGACAGAAAACAACATTCACACTACAGACAGCACAGAGTATGAACACTAAAATATTAGAGGACGTCAACTACAGGAATCAATTAGTGAGTGAATGGACACAGGCAGCAAAACAAAGATACCAAGCCGTACATCAAGAACTACAATCTTTAATAGGTTAATCCCCTCACTAAAAAGGGGGTAACATGGCCTCTTTTTTGTCCAGCCTTAAGCGGCTGAGGAGAGAGCTCGATGCCCTAACACTCACTCAGCTAGTCATAGTTATTGTAATTCTCTCTGTGTTTCTTCTCCTCCCTATCTTCTCCATTCTTTTCAAAGCCTTCATATATGAGGGCCACTTCTCCTTAACCTATTTCTGGCAAACCTTCACAGACCCTGAAATGATTAAGATCCCTCCCGAATGGAAATGGATTGAATGGACTCAGAGATACATGTTCTACACATTCCCTAATGGGACGCGAATTCTCATACCAATAAACACGATAGCTATTGGGATAGATGGTCCCGACTTCGGATATATCTTTAACTCACTCTATGTTTCCCTCCTAGTCATGCTTTTTGCATCTGTTCTGGGTCTTGTAGCGGCATTCATTATGGCCCGATATACGTTTCCTGGAAAAAACGTTGTGAGAGTCCTGTTGTTTATTCCTCTTCTCGCAACGCCTTTCGTCAATGCATATGTTATTGGGAAAGTTTTCGGTGAAGGTGGACTCCTCAACTATTTCCTCACCGAGGTTCTCAGAATTCCTTTCACAGTTGTTCTTTCAGGATTGCCTGCCGTGATATTAATCCAGACATTAAGCTTCTTCCCAATAGTTTACATGAATGTTCACTCAAGCATCCTCAATATTGATCCCTCGATGGAGGAACAGGCTGAGAACTTGGGTGCCCACGGATTTAAGCTCTTTCGAAGCGTTACATTTCCATTATCTCTTCCTGGATTAGCGGCAGGTGCTACACTAGTATTCGTTTTCAGTATGGAGGATCTGAGCGCACCCATAGGTCTTTCAGGGGCTTTCGGCGATGGGCTTCATAATAAGCTTATGTCCTTCTATGTGTTTACTCAGTTCAAACAAGCATACAGTTTAGATCAGGTACATCCATCCGCATACGTAATATCAGTATTGATGCTGACAATAGCTGCGGTAGCATTTCTCATCATAAAGAAATATGTCTCAC
Organism: uncultured Desulfurococcaceae archaeon; assembly: GCA_964404265.1. GTDB lineage: Archaea > Thermoproteota > Thermoprotei_A > Sulfolobales > NBVN01 > CAZFVC01. The sequence continues at coordinate 16,212 of CAYOJG010000008.1, forward strand.
TCAAACAATATGCGATGCTTTCTAAGGGAGGTAGATGGAATCCGAGGCTTAGGAGACCAGCCATACTTGGCATAATAGCCATTATATTGTTCACTATTCCTCTCGTCGTGATCTCCAGCTTCCCTCAGGTAGGGGTAGTTATTTTATCGATATCTGACTGGGCTTCTGCAGGACCGTTCCCCAGCAAGCTTGTTATGGGCTATATGCGGGCACTAATGGAGAATCCTCAGGTAGTGACAGCTATAAGGAACAGCTTGACTTACTCAGGATTAGCCATAATAATTACCTTATTCTTAGGTACAAGTGCAGCATACGTTGTTGCAAGAAGGGATATCCCTGGAAAGGAAATAATCGATACCCTAGCTACTATTCCTATTGTGATTCCTGGAATTATTGTTGCTGTGGGATATCTCATATTCTTCGGGTCGCTTTTCTTCAATACATGGATGGACCCCTTCATTAACCCGGGATTTCTCCTAATATTCACCTACACTGTGAGGAGATCTCCCTTCCTAACAAGGTCGGTATATGCAGGTCTTCAGCAAATACATGTTTCTTTAGAAGAAGCATCCTTTAATTTAGGTGCAAGTAGAGCAAAAACTTTCTTCTCTATAGTTATACCTCTAATAGCGGCTAATGTTATAGGCGGCGCGATCCTCTCGTTCGTATACATGATGAACGAAGTAAGCACTTCTCTAATTCTAGGGTCACATAACCCAGCTCAAGGACCTATAACTTTCCTGATGTCGCAGGTGATATATAGCTCGGGAACTGTAGGTTCGGTGAGTATAGCTGCTGCTCTAGGTGTCCTCCTGATGGGTCTTCAAATAATAGCTATTACTCTCTCTAACTATATATTAAAACAAAGGGTCGCTTTCTTGGGTGTATAGAATGGTTGAGGTAAAACTTGAAAACGTTGTGAAAAGATTTGGTGAGGTTGTTGCGGTAGATCACGTAACTCTGAAAATAAATCATGGAGAGTTCTTTTCCTTTTTAGGCCCTTCAGGATGCGGGAAAACAACTACCTTAAGAGTTATCGCAGGTCTGGAATTCGTTGATGAGGGAAAAATATTCTTCGACGATGCTGACGTAACTAGTCTCCCACCCTACAAAAGAAACACAGGAATGGTCTTCCAAAACTACGCACTCTGGCCACATATGTCAGTATTTGACAATGTCGCGTACGGATTGAAAATCAGGAAAATGAGGAAAGAAGAGATAGAGAAAAGAGTTAAGGAAGTACTTGAACTAGTAAAACTAACTGGGATGGAGAAAAGATATCCTACACAATTGTCTGGCGGTCAGCAGCAAAGAGTTGCGTTAGCTAGGGCACTAGTTGTTAGACCAAAAGTCCTCCTACTAGATGAGCCTCTCAGCAATCTAGACGCTAAGCTAAGGGTAGAAATGAGGGAAGAGATTAAGAGAATCCAGAAGAAATTGGGAATTACGGCAATTTATGTAACCCATGACCAAGAGGAGGCCATGGTTATTTCTGATAGGATAGCGGTTCTGAATCAAGGCAAAGTAATGCAGATAGGAACGCCTGAGGAGCTGTATAAGAAACCCGCTAATCTATTTGTAGCTACTTTCCTAGGCCGCTACACTCTACTCTATGGTATAGCTAAGGAGCTCTCACCAGATTCTAAAGTATTAGTAGAGACTCCAGACTTTAAGATAAGAGGGATAATAACATCGCCTGATATAAAGATCTCACCCGGAGAGAGGATAGTTGCGGTTGTACGTCCACACGCGTTCAAAGTGTCTAGATCAGGTGAAGAAGTTAATTTACTGGAAGGTGTTGTTGACTGGATTTCATATCTAGGTCCGTACTATGAGGCAAGGCTTAGGATAGGGAAGACAGATATATTGGTAAGTGTAGAGCCCAGTGCTAAAGTTAAGGTTGGAGACATTCTGAAAGTATTCGTCAACGAAGAGGACGTGTTGGTATTTCCTCTAACGGCATTAAGTGAGAGTTCATATATAGAAGAGTTGAGAATTGTGGAATAATCGTATAATAATCTCGAATTTTATTTTTGTTTATAAAGTTTTCTGACAAATAATCCAAGCGTGTTAATGCTTAAATCCAATATGCTACGGAAGCATATATTCGTCGGGAGAGCAGGATGTATCCATTTAGAAGCATAGCCATAGAGATAGATGAGAAAAAAACGGGTTTAGCCCTAGAGGCGACTGAACATATAGAATTTATTGAAAAGATTGAAGTGCTAAGGGAATTCATGAAGGCAGTGTCTTTAAGGCTATTTCCTAGGCTATTCCTGTACTTCACTGAAGCTTCAGTAAAACTCATAGGCTTCGACCTTGTCGAGGAGATGATTAGAGATCCAGAACGGGCCTATGCCGAGCTAAAAAGTTTGATGGGTGGAGATTCTGGCGTAGAGTTCTTGGACAAGCAGATAGCGCTCTACATTGAAATGCAGAATGGTTTCAGATTGACAGAGAATAAAATATTGGGGTTGCTTAAAGAGAGAAGGCTTGGAGAACTTTTAAATATTGCAGAACACTTCACCATGGCTTCCAACTAACATTAAGTCAATTTATTACAGCTATCCTCTGACACAAGCACTGTGTCCTCTATTTTTACTTGTCCAACTCCAGGTATTAGAATAGGTGAGTGAATCATTGCCAAAACCATTCTTTCCTTTATTTCCATGAATCTATGCTTAGGAACTATTGTCGTTATGGGCGTCTCCTCTACTTGCAAACCCACACCATGGGTATATCCCACGACCCTGTATTTAATAACGTCATGATTGGAAAACACTTTATCTATCTCTTTCATTACCTCGATGAATTTTCTTCCGGTTTTAGATTGGGTTACTGCCACTTCCTGCGCTTCCTCCATTGCTTTGTAAGCTCTTCGCGCGATTTCTGGAGGGTTTCCTATCAATATAGTTACTGATTTATTTGCATAATATCGGTAATGGTCAGCCCCTACAACTATAGTCACTATTGAGTTGCTTCTCACTTTCTCAGTAGAAAGGGGTTCGGAATGAACTCGGGGGTGAGGTCCTGCATTGATATAAACTAAAGGCTCCTCACTCCCTAACTTGTATAATTGATTATATAGCTCGGCAGCAATCTCAGTCTCGCTCATTCCGGGTTTTATCTGAGTCTTAATGTAATCTATAGCTTCCTTAGCTTTTTGTGCAGCAGCCTTAATGTACGAAATTTCTATATCATCCTTTATCATTCGAAGATTCATTATGTCCTCGCTTAAGTCATGAATTTCTACTGTGGGATTAAGGTTCCTAAATATCATGTAAAACAGGATGAAGGAATCGCGCTCTAGCTCAAAATCCATGCCTACTCTCCTAACACCTAATTCTCTTAGATACCTGCTGACTTTTCCCATGAGTTCTCCTCCTTCGACGAAGGTTTCAATTTCCTTAATGATGGAGTATTTCCTGAAAAGCTCTTCTTCACCCTTAGCCAAGAAAACAACTGGATCCCCATCAACAGGAACTATTAAGGAAGGTCTCAGCCATTTTACACCAGTAAAGTATATGAAAGAGGAAAGAGTTCTTATAACAGCTGCATCGAGATTCCTTTTAATAAGGATGTCTTTTAACCTATCAATTCGAGACTGCAACACTTCAGAAGGGAACCTTAATTTTTCGCCAACCATTTTCATCCATTTTTAACATGGTTAATTAATAAAAAAGTTACGGGATTACTTATTATACTTTTCTTGAGTATATTAAAGTAGGGTTTGTCTTGACTGATTACCCAGTTAAGGACGTAAAAGGAAAGACAGTATACCTCAGTGAAAAGACTTCTATTGTAATGGTGCTCCTAAGTATACTAGCTTTCTCCTTTGCTGTATATTACTTTTACTTAAGTTACATATCCTATACTAATTCGCTGACCTCCTTCATTCCATTGATAATTCTAGGGGCTAACTCATTAATTCATGGAATTGCCTACTATGGCCTGAAGACAAAAGGTGATCTAGACGAATCAAGTGTTATTCTCCCTAGAGTAGATGGGGGAGAAGTTCTAGTGAGGCGTGTGAATTGTTTCTGGATATCAATAGCTACAGCAGCAGTAGTTATAGGGATGGCCTTCTCTCTAGCGGGTATTGGATACGGTGCCTATATATTAATTTCTACCCCCTATAAAACAGATGGACTAATCCTTATTCTCTGGGGATCAGGGTTTGTAGTAAGTTCGTTGGTACTGCTTGTTGCCCTAAACTTCCTCAGAAGTAAGATCATAATTTCCCCGAGTCCAGCCGTTGTCAAAACCACAACAGGGATATACGTTAAAATCTATATGAAATCCTATCCTATAATTACCTTCACCATGATTGTGGCTCTAATTTCAGGAATAATCCTATTAGGTATCGGAAGCTATATAACGATAACCAATCCAGAAATACCCTTCTACCCGCCTGGTCGATATGAATTCGTCTCTGTAGGAGTGATCTTTTACGAACTTATGGAAAGAGGCACAGGCCTCCTTTCTCTAATCTATGGGTTCTTGCTCTTAATAGATGCTGCTATACTTAATTTCCTAAAGATAAGAGGACAGGTTTTTCCCACAAAAGAGAGGCGTTAAGTATAAACTTTAACAGCCCAGTAAATTAAATATGATTTGATGAGAATGCTCATACTGATTTCAGGCCTCCTACCCTACGATGCCGGGAAAACCTCAGTTACTCTCGCTCTTGCTAAATCTCTAAAGGAAAGAGGTATAGAGCCAGTTGTCCTTAAACCTGTTTCTGCACATAATGCGTGGTATCAGCACCACACATTAACACACTCAAAGAGATTGGGGATACTAATAGGAGAGGATGTGTACAGATATTTTCAAGAAGGCCTAATCAGAGACATAGATACACAGAATCCAGTGGATATACTAACAGCACCCCCAGATATTTTCAACTTTTCTTCTTTGACTCACTATTTTTGGAGTCTAGAGACCGTAATATCGCAAGCAGTACTTGTAAGGCTTTCCTTGCCTTACCGTAGATACTTCCTTTTAGAGAAGAATCTTGACTTAATTCATCCCAAAATAAAGGATGAGATAATGGGATTTTTGGAACAAGTAAATGAGTACACTGCCGTAAATAGGGAATGGATCGAGAAAAAGCTTGCTGGGAAAGAAATGGGGAACTACCTCTTCAGTCTTGTGGATAGGTTGAAGAGGGAGAATAATCTTTTACTAGTGGAGTCATTTAATGATGCTTTGTTTCCAGTAATCTCTATTTCAAGGCTCGTAGATCTTATAATCATCGTGGCTCCAGGCCGGGGTTTAATATACCGAAGAGCAAAAATTATGAAGTATCTTGATTCATCCATGTCTCTAGGCGTAAGAGCCCGGAGTCTGGTTGAGCTATTTAAACCGGACTCATATTTCATAATTAATCCTGTGGATTCTGGTTATCCAGAAATAGATGAAGAAACCCTCCAGAAAATACTGGGGTGGGGGTCAAAGTCAATCCTATAACACTAGAGGAACTAGCCTTCCTTCAGGCAATTTCTCGGCCTCTTCAATTTTAAGGACCTTACTAATTGATGAGGAGAATACCATTTTACCTGATTTCATAGAAACTGTGTGTAGTGTATAGTAGATCTTCTTTCTTGGTATGCTCCCCGCTTCAGGATTAATGTACTGAAATGCGTACAGCTTTGGCATTCCTTTCCTCATTAGAAGAATTCCAAGATCTAGCGCAGTCTTTACTCTATCTGGATTAGCATAAGAACCTATAATTGAGTCTAGGTTTCTGTTTTTATTCATAGCCAAACACTTTGCGAAAAGTGCCGTATCGCTTCTGACCGAAGCGAATTCTGAAGCCACGCCGCATTCACTAGCTTCGAGATTGAGGCTTCCATTGTGTGCTACCCAGAGATCCATTCCTCCTGAAGTGATTACGTGAATAGGATGTACATCATTTAGATTTTTTGTGCTTGCTTCAGTTGCTTTTCTTACATGAATTATTCCTCCACCTTCGTTCATTTTCTCCAGAATGTTAAGAAGTCTCCTAACACCAGTTCCGTCCTCATATATAGGAGTCGTGGTTTTATAGGTAAGTAAGGCCGAAGAGGAGTATATCACGTATCCCCATCCATGCGGATGTGATGGAATTGAGGATAAGAGAGGGTCTTTTTTGGCTATTTGGACTAATGCTTCAATGTATTCCTGGAAAATCTGAAATTTTTCCTTCTGATAAAATATTAGCATTCTACACATTTTTATCATGTTTCCTTGTTTATGCAGAATAAATTTTTTTGTTTGGCGAAAGATATCCAACGGTGAGGGAAGCGTTGGTGACTGATTCGCCAGTGACAGCTATAGATGCTCAAGGACTAGTTAAGAATTACCTTAGTTATGATAGGAGAGGTTTCCTTAAAAAAGAGAAAAGGATTGTTAAGGCTCTTAAGGGCGTATCTTTTTCAGTGAGGTGGGGAGAAGTCTTTGGCCTTTTAGGGCCTAATGGAGCCGGGAAAACTACTACTGTAAAGATAATTACCACGCTTCTTCTTCCGGACGATGGTAAGGCATTAGTTAATGGTTATGACGTTGTTAAGGAACCGATAGACGTTAGAAGAAGTATTGGGGTTGTTCTTAATGTGGAAAGAGGCTTTTTCTGGAAGCTTACGGGAAGAGAGAATCTCAGGTATTTTGGAATGCTTAAAGGCCTAAAGGGAAGAGATCTTGAAGAGAGAATAGACAAGGTAGTCTCACTTGTAGGCCTTGATAAGATAGGTGCTGTTGATAAGCTATATGAGGAATACTCCTTGGGTATGAAAGCTCGTCTAGCGTTGGCTCGTGCACTTCTTTCAGATCCTCCCATACTTGTTCTGGATGAGCCTACCTTAGGACTTGATCCGCCTGCCGCTAGAGAGATTAGAAGACTGCTGATAAAGTTGGCAAAGGATGAGGGCAAGGGGGTAATGATCACTACTCACAACATGTTTGAAGCAGAGATAGTTTGTGATAGAGTAGGAATTATTTCAGCAGGAAAAATAGTGGCTTTAGGTACCGTCAGCGAGCTGAAGAAATTAGTGGCTGAGGAAATACCCATACAGGTAAAGTTCTCGGGAATTGTAAAGGAAAGGCTAACAGTATTGGAGGACTACTTGAAGAAGTCAGTGGGTGTACAGAAGCTTAGAATTACGGAAGTAGATAACGGATTCGAATTAAGAATACTTACACCTATAGGGAACGAAGAGAAGGTGATAGCTAATGCCGTTTTAGCATTAACAAACAAGGGTTTGAGTATTCTAAGAGCGGAAGTAATGGAACCCACATTGGAAGATGTGTTCATTAAAGTAACCTCTTGAGGTGACTACTATGCCTGGAATAAACATGTGGGCAGTGTTTAGAGCGCAACTCCATGCTTCTATCTACTGGTATAAGAATAATAAGTGGCTGGCAGTCACCATGTTTTTCTGGCCTTACTTAATGATCCTAGTTCTCGTAGGCCTCGGCAGTATTATGGGCAGCTTTGAGCTATACACAGAAAGGATGAATCTCTCCAGCCCAGGATTTTACCTAATCTCTGCCTCAGCTATAGCTATGACTAGCGTAGGAATCATTGACGGGGTAGCTGGGTTTGCTCTCTATAATCGCTGGCTTGGAACACTTAACTACATAATCCTCTCCCCTATCAGGGAATCTAAATTGTTTATAGCGGCTGGACTCCCTGACTCACTATTATCTGCTCTAGTTACTATAGTAGCTGTAATGCCAGCTGCGATCTATGTGGAGGGTCTCCTAGGTAGTTTAAAATTGCTAATTATTCTGGCCTTCATGCTTGCAGGAATGATTCCTTTAATAGGCCTCTCGGTTTTAGCGGCGTCAGCATTATTGGTGGTTAAGGAAGAGTCAAACATAATTAATAGTATAGTTCCCTTCATACTTCTAGTCTCAGGCGTTTTCTACCCTATAACAGTTCTCCCCAGAATTCTCCAAGCAGTCTCTCTAGCTGTCCCTACAAGATATGTAGTAGATGCTGCTAAGATGGTATCCACATTCGGTACGCCATCCGGTGCAGCTCTAATGCTTCTCCTAGGAATGCTAGCACTTCTAGGAATAATCTACAACACCATAGCAGGGGTAGCGATCATGAGAGCTGAGAAAGCTGTGAAGATGAGGGGTGTAGACTAATGAGTTCACTGAAAGCAATTATCTACCTGCATTCCCTACGCACTTGGAGATATAAATACAGCTTCATTAATGGTGCAATAAATGTGGGACTATGGATAGCGATCTTCATTCTAGGTGCACTCCTTTTCGTCCCTGCTAAGGAGCTTCCCATGACCGCCCCCTATATTTTTTGGGGGATAATACTATGGAATGTACTCTCCTCCAGCGTCTGGTCAGTAGGAGGATGGACACAATTCTTCCTTAGCTTAGGAATGTATGAGGAACATAAGTTGGCTAATACATCCGTACTTAAGGTGATTTCTGGAAGAAGTATAACGGTTCTAATGGATATTGTTTTAATCACACCTATAATGTACTTCCTTGTTACACAGATTACTGGAGGTAAGGTAATATTTGCAGTGTCCCCTCTCTACATACTAATGGGGTTCCTGGGAATGTTTCTCATGTCCCTGTCCTACGGTCTCTCACTATCCGCCCTTTCTCTGAGAATGGGAGTACCCGGCACCCTTCTAGACATAAGTAATTTCTTTCTCCTCGTCATGGGGGGAATAGCCGTCCCGGTAGAAAGTCTTCCTGGACCTGCGAAATTGCTGGCTATAGCAATTCCCTTCTCACATCCTGCAGAGATTGTAAGGTATGGAGCCACAGGAAATCCCACATATATACCTCTACATATTGAGCTGATGATCATGTGGATATATACGGCAGCGCTACTATTACTTGCATACTTTCTATTCCGCTACGTTGAAGACAAATACTTGAGACTTTACGGCCCTAGAGCAGTAGGTAGGATGTAACCTACCTCAAACTAAGAATTATTTCCGGCACCTCAGCAATGCTATTCACGATGTATAACTGACCCTCGATACGAACATTTTCCTTGAACTCCTTAAGTATCCCTACTGCTACCAATCCAGATATCAATGCTCCGCCAACATCCTCTCTTAAACTATCCCCTACGTGAGCAATCTTATCAGGAGCGACGTTAAATGTTTCAGAGACTTTAGCGAAGGCTCTTGGATCCGGTTTCGAAAAACCTATCTCGTCTGCGAAGAATGAAACCTGAAAGAACTTTAGTATGTCTCCCCTCATAAGCAAGTTCTTCGTGACGCCAGAATGCCAGAACAGGACATTGCCAAGGATCCCCATTTTCACACCTGAGACTCTAAGCCTCTCGAGAACAGTTCTGACACCTCCTATTACCAGCCTATTAGGATCCACTTCGTCCATAGCTGTATTTATGGCTGAAGTCAGATCCTCCACAGTAATCCCGAATCCTTTAGATAATTCCTTTAATGAATACTCAACGATATCGCTATCTTCTACCTTACCCTCAATCTTCAACTTCTTAAGCAAGTTATGCTTCTCCCTAATTTTTTCAACTATTTTATCCTGACTCATCTTAACGAATTTCCTGCTTAAAACTTCGCCTATAACTTCATAGAAATACTGGAGATCTAATAGAGTGTTCCATACATCAAACGAAACTACCTCTATCATACATTAACCCTAAGAATACTGGACCCTGCAGTTTTATAGATCCTACTTCGTTCTCAGAAGAGCTTTTCCAATGCTTGAAGGCTTCTTCTTAATGCTCCTTTCCTCCAACTTACGAAGCTGATCAGGAGTAAAGACAGGAACTCCTCTTTCCTTAAGTAACCTTATATAGTGTCTTATGGCTTCCCTTGTCAATAAATCATCTAACACGCTCCAAAACTCCCACTCATCCTTAGATGTGGAGGCTATGTCTTGAACAAACATAAGAAGCTGTACATCATCAATCTCATTGTTTCGATTAATGCACTCCACAGTCTCCACAGCCTTAATGAAGGCCTCCTCTGGCTTCATATTATAATACTTAATCAGAAACTTCTGCAAAGTTTCAGGATTTACCCCAACCCTAGCAATCAAATAACCAGGATAGTTAATACATTTAGCCACTCTTTATACCTAAATGATGGTTGGGAAAAGCTCTTTTAAATAATATGTATAATTTGTACATTACATCAGTATGAAAAACATCACTCAACAATATTAATTGCTTTTTTACATTGTTAAAGGGATGTCACTTGGGCAGGCCAAAATCTAATTCCTTCACGGAAGAATGGGCTCGATCATTCTACTCTAAAAGAATGCAGAACTTTACCGAGCTCTTCGGGACAAATAAGCCCATAATAGGAATGGTTCACCTAATGCCTCTTCCAGGCTCTCCAGCATATGAAGGATGGGACATGAGCGTGATAATAGAGCACGCCCTTAGAGACGCAAAGGCACTGGTAGAGGGCGGAGTCGACGGGATTATTGTTGAGAATATGTGGGATCTTCCATATTATTCCAGTGCATCCAGAATTCCTCCTGAAGAAATAGCTGCCCATGCTGTCGCAGCTGCAGAAGTGATAAAGGAAGTACCTGTGCCCGCAGGAATAACAGTTATTCATAACGGAGGGAGGGTTGCCCTAGGGATAGCTAAGGCCTCGGGAGCTAGGTTCATTAGGGTGTGCTTATATACGGGAGCTGCAGTCTGGGATACTGGAGAATTCGATAATGGAAACGCAGCTGAACTTATGAGACTAAGAAAACAACTTTATGCAGAGGACATAAAATTCTTTACAGATATAGTTAAGAAGCACTCAGTGGTTTTTCCCGGAATTGATCTAAAGACACATGCAACTTGGTCGCATTTCTACATGGCGGATGCCCTTATAGTCACCGGAACGATGACGGGGGTACCTCCAGCCCCTAGAGATGTTCTTGAAGTGAAAGATGCTGTTCCAGAGGCTAAGGTATTGATTGGCTCAGGCATAAATCTAGGTAATGTCACAGATTTTCTAAGAGTTGCAGACGGAGCAATCGTTGGAACATACTTCAAGATAGGCGGGGTGGTTCAGAATAGAGTGGATGTGGATAGAGTAAGGAAGTTAATGAAGAAAGTAAAGGAGCTGAGGAAGTATTCCCAATGAGGAAGAAAAAAGTAGTTATACTAGGGGATCTGAATCTAGACATAATACTTAAAATTGATGAGCTGCCGCCGCCAGATACCTCAGTAGCTGTAGAAAACGCAAGCTACATGCCTGGAGGAGTCGGAGGAAATGTCGCTTCCCATATACTCGACCAAACTGTTGAACCTGTGCTACTCAGCGCTGTCGGTAAGGACCCTATAGGCGACTTTCTTCTCAGAGATCTTAAAGAGAGAGGAATTTCAACTAGCTACATAAAAGTGGTAGGGAAACCCAGTGGTGTCATGATCATTCTCCTAAATAGTGAAGGGGAGAAAAGGATACTGGGCGTGAGAGGAGCTAATGAAGAAGCTGCATACCCAGAAGAAGAACTAGAAGCAGCAATAAGTGGGGCATCTATTGTTCATGGATCAGGATACTTCTTTTTAAATTCTGATGAGGGCGCCTCCTTACTGAACTCTTACAGGGTCGCGAAAACATTAGGTATTCCTACAAGCCTAGACCTGGAGGGAATTGCACTCCAAAAGAGGGAAATACTAAGGGAAATAGAGCGCCAGGTAGACTACGTATTCGTGAATACAGCAGAACTCCTGGAACTGACTGGGATAAATGATGTGAAGCAAGGGTCTCTAGCATTATGGCGAATACTTAAGCCTAAGGCTATCTTTATTAAAGCAGGGAACATTGGTTCCTACTTAAGGACTGGTGAAAATGTTTTTATATATGTGAAAGGGAAATCTGTTAAACCTGTTGACCCAACAGGGGCTGGAGATGCTTATAACGCAGCGGTCCTTAAATCTATTATAAAGGGCGAGAATCTCATTAATGCTGCAAAAGAGGGTAATAAAGCTGGAATGAAGGCCGCACTGAAAATAGGGGGCAGGTAAGTTCTATCTTTCCAGTTCTTTTATGAATTCTCTAGGAAGTCTCCATCCTAAAGCGCCCAAGATTTCTAGTAGATGATCTCTGTCCTCCGTTTTAGGAATTGCATGAACTTTCGGTCTGCTTATTAAGTAGTTCAATGCAACCTGTATAGGCGTTTTCCCTAACCTCCTAGCCACAGACCTAACTACTTCATGCGAAACTACCGTTCCTTTCTCTAATGGGGTATATGCTTGTATAGATATGCCTTCCCTAATACAGAGAGGCAGAAGGTATCTTTCCACATATTCGCGATGGACAACACTATAATGCACTTGGTTAACTACAATGTCGGCCTTCTTAGTAGAATCAACAGCTTCTCTAAGATCCTCCACATCAAAATTACTTACACCTATATACCTAGTTAATCCTTCATCTATAAGAGCCTCAAAATTCTTCACTTGCTTAGAAATACTGACACTTGGATTAGGCCAATGAATCAAGAAAAGATCAGCCTCTTCAACACCCATTCTTCGGAGTGATGCCTTTCCAGCTTTGATTACCTCATCCTTCCAAGCTAAGTGATGTGGAAGCATTTTAGTCGTGATGAAGACCCTATCACGTCCAGCCTTCTTAACAACCCGTCCAACCAACACCTCAGCCATTCCAGAACCATACATCTCAGCAGTATCTATGAGGTCAATACCTAACTCTATAGCATGTAAAAGCACTTCTTCAGCCTTCGAATAGTTCCTGATGCCCCAAGTTCCTAACCCAATAGCGGAAACTCTTTCCCCTGTTCTCCCGAGAGTCTTACGATCCTCGAAATCTATAGGAAACTCCCCAACCATCCTAACCAAGTAAATAGACCTTTACCATGGTTTTAACCATACCTATACTTAAGGGTGCTCATTGAAACTTTAATTGAAGAAGGAAGTTGAGTGGAAAAGCCTCACAAGAGGAATTCCCTACTAAAAAGGTGTGGATGAAGCATCTAGTTAGAATGAGGAAGCACCTCTCCTCAATAATAGATCAGGAATTTCCCTCAATTAAAATAAAGATAGAAGATTACCTTTCTCAGCGATTCCTTGGAGCAAAAGAGATAATTATTCGTTCCGATATCCGGTTCTCCTCGCTAGTTCTGAAAGGAAACTCTGCTGTTGCCTTAATGGCGTCTACTAAGCTACTAGAGAAAGGACCCGAAAGAATAATCCGCTTGAAAACCTACCAAGGGGAAGAGATAGAGCTTTCTGTGGGTACACCCCCCGAAGAAAGTTTTCATATAACTCAGGTAGGGCCTTACGGCTTTAAATGCACCTGTGAAGACGCCATAATGCTGGCCTCTAAGGCTGATAGAGAATTTGTTGAAGGACTAAAGAGGGCCGGGATCTTAAATCTGTCTCCAGTTATTTCTTTTCCACTTTTCAGTAGGTACATCCTATGCAAACACACTATAGCACTTCTAGCGCTTTTACTAGCATCGAAAAAGATAACCTTCCGGAATAAGGAATTTAAGAAATCTCTGAAACTCTCCCTTTTCGGCATTGCCCTCCGAGTTTCAGAAACTGGTGAAATTGAGGCAAGCAAATTCGTTGAGATTTACTATTCCCTTCTTTCAGATTAATAGGTGCAGAAGTTGATGAACATCTACAGTACATTGAAGGAGAAGCCCTTGACTATAGTTCTACTACTCACTGCTTGGTTAAGTATTTCACTCTCATCAATAATTGTCTTACTTTCAGGCGAACCTGCACACATATGTGCCTTCTGGAGGGTGACTTTAACCACCCTAATCCTTTTGACATATATGCTCATAACGCGCTCATGGATTACTGGTATACCGAAAAGAATACTTCTTCTCTCCTTCATCTCCGGCCTTTCCCTAGCTCTCCATTTCCTATTATGGATGTCCTCACTCTACCTGATACCTGTTTCCCTCTCCACAACATTGGTGGTAACATATCCCATGATATCCGCTATTATTGAGCACGCAGCGCTCAAGACGTCTTTGAGCATGGGGGAAATCTTAGGCTTATTAATAGCTTTCCTCGGAGTCTTCATAGCTATGGCTCCAACCACAAGTAACCAGGCCTTACTGCTAGGCTCTCTGCTCGCTCTCGGTGGGGCATTTCTTGCCTCAATATATTTTACAGTTGGGAGAGTTCTAAGAACAAGCAATTTAAATCTTCTTTCATACACCACCCTCTCCTACGGAACTGCCTCACTAGTTCTGCTTGGTTACATAGCAATAGGAGGTTTTCGACTTCTACCTAAATCAGCTGACTCTTGGTCATACATGATATTATTAGCAATCATTCCTATGCTCGGTGGGCATACTGTGATGAATTACTTGCTTAAAAAGCTGAAAACACATGTTGTTACATCTATAGCTTTAGGTGAGCCAGCAGGCGCCTCTCTTCTTGCAGCCCTGATACTAGCACAGTATCCCTCCTTTAACCTGATAATTGGAATGATTCTTACAGTCATGGGAGTATGGGTAGTCATCCGCAAGGGAGTGAAATAGCCAATACCTTCAGGAATAGGAAATGCTTTATATAATTACTTCACATCTATCTCGGGTTAGCTTGATCTAGGAAACTGAAACCAGAATGGTGATTCCCTTGGTTGTAGGTGCTGTAACCGCTGCTGGTTTGGGGACTAGGCTTTGGAAGCTGTCTGGAGGTATACCGAAAGCTTTCTTTAGAATTAAGGGAAGGCCTTTACTGTGGTATTCTCTTAAAGCATTACAGAGAGTAGGCATAAATACTGTGGTTATCTCAACCGTTCCTGGATTTAGTGCTGAAACCGAAGAAATTGTAAATGAACTCGGAATTCAAGGAATTATTTTAGAGAATCAGCGTAACTTTCTCGGAAACGGCACCTCATTAACCTCCGCGATTAAGTATGCTCTCTCCCTAGATAACTTGGTTATCGTTAGTGTTACTGATCATTTTCTTCCTCGAGAGGCCTATGTAAAAGTGAAAGAATCTCTTCAACAAGGATCAATAGCTGTAATAGCAGGGGATTCTTCACCCATATACGTAGATATAGAGGAATCCACCAAAATCCTGAGGCTTGGGGATGGATCCATGAAAATAGGCAAGGATCTGGCGGAGTGGCAATGGATAGACATGGGTCTATTTGGTTTCAGTTCAGAATCTTTAAACTCCGTTAAAACTTGTGAGAAAGAGAACTACACAATATCTTCCATGCTTCAGTGCATGTCCACTCAAGTACGGATCAATATAGCTTCATTGCCTTCAAGCCCTTGGAGCGATATTGACACAATAGAAGATTATATTGACCTCCTCTATGGGAAAAGACGCGAAGTGCTCGAAGCTGTGCTGAGGTGGTTATCTTGGAGGAATGGATGAAACCTAAACCCACAGATGGTATTGTTTCCCGGTACATCAACCGAAAAATATCAACTAGGCTAACTAAGTGCCTGATTAAACATAACGCGCCCATCACCCCTAATCAAATGACTATAATTAGTTTACTAGTTTCTCTCTTAACAGCGTTCCTCATCTGGAGAAATTATCTACTTATAGGAGGAATAATGATTCAGATATCGTCAATAATTGACGGGATGGATGGTGAAATAGCTAGAGCAAAATCAATAACTACACCACTAGGCGCATTTCTGGATGCCACTCTAGACAGATTAGCTGACATAGCTATAATTGGCAGTATCGGCTACGTCATTATAGAGAACAATATCCTCCCTGCAAATTACGCGCTACTAACAACCATACTTGCAATTACGGGAGATTTAATGGTGAGCTATATTCACGCGCGAGGAGAAGCAAGCTTGAAAAGGCATCCTTCAACAATAGGGAAACTGAAAGGGTTTGCGGGGCGGGACGTAAGACTGCTGATTTTGGCATTATTGGTAGCCGCCTCCCTCCCACAGCTGGCTTTGATAGTTGTAGGGCTAATTTCCTACTTATACGTATTCGGGAAAATTGTGGAGGTTTACTTTACAGAAAGAAATCTCCTAAGTACTCATAATTAATACTCCCTAAACGAAACTACATAAGAAGGGAAATGAAGTACATCATAACGGTCTCTGGAGAAATAGTTCTGAAGTCTAGGAGGTCACGCCCCCGATTCTTCAGGAAGTTACTTTCGAATATAGATGACGCACTCAAAAGAATGAATGTTAAGAATTACTCCGCTGAGATTAGTGGGGCAAAAATCTTTCTTGAGGTCAGTCAGGAAATTGACAATATTCTCGAAAGAATATTCGGGATATATAGATACGGGAAAGCTGCAGAATTCACATTTACCGACATAAAAGACCTTGCAGAGAAAATAGCTAATGCAGCAAAAGATGAGGTAGAGGGCAGGACGTTCGCAGTTAGAGTTAATCGCGTAGGTAATCATCCCTTTACTTCCATGGATGTAGCCCGAGAAGCCGGAGCCTTACTATATCCCCACTCAAGAGGCGTTAATTTAACCGAACCAGAGGTGACAGTATGGGTGGAGGTTCGCTGGGACAAGGCTTTTGTTTATCAATCACGAAAAAAGGGCCCGGGAGGACTGCCTATAGGGATCGAGGGAAGAGGACTGGCTCTTTTCTCCGGCGGGCTCGACTCACCAGTAGCAGCTTGGTACGCGGCTAAGAGAGGGGTAGAGGTACATTTTCTCCATTTCTTTATGGGTAGTAGTTACGCTACCTACCTCGCAGTGAAGGTTGCACAGAAGCTAGCAAATGACTGGCTACACGGATATGAACCAAAGCTTTATGTAGCAGATCTCACAGGACTTATCAAGGAAATCACCGACAAAGTTTCAGGAAGCCACAGACAGATAGTCCTGAGGTCCTTAATGTATATAGTTTCCATGAAACTTGCAGAGAAAAAGGGCTATGACGCCATAATAACAGGTGAGGCGCTAGGTCAAGCCTCCAGTCAAACCCTACAAAATCTCAGGGCGATTCACCAAGTAGTTAAGCCACATATACCATTAATTCGACCTTTGGTAGGATTCGACAAAGAGGAAGTCGTTGAGCTATCGAGGAAAATAGGAATGTATGAAATATCCTCCAAAGTCCCTGAAGCATGCTCAATATCGCAGGGACTAGTAGCCACCAGAGCAAAACCTAAAACATTAGCTGAAGAACTAGGAAAGATTAACACTGAGGTAATTGAGGAAATAATTTCCAGCATCAGAATCTATGATTTAAGAACAACTAATCCTGCCAAAGTAATCGAAGTTTCCGATATTGAAATAGATTTCATTCCAGAGGACGCCCTAATAATTGATGTAAGGACATCTAAACAGGGGGACATGCCCGAAGGAATAATTCACATCTCTGAGGTTTCATTAAATGAACTTCCGAAGAATCGGCCAGTTTTATTCGTATGTAACTCGGGCACGATAAGCTACCTAAAAGCAATGGAGGCTAGGAAACTTGGCATTCAAGCGTTCAGTTTAAGAGGTGGTATACGAATCCTCAGCAACTTACTAAAAAACAGAACTAAGTAAACCTCCGTCGATAGGTATGGAAGAACCATTGATATAGCTCGCAAAAGGACTGGCCAAGAAGGCAGCTAGATAACCCACCTCTCTGGGAGATCCCATTCTTCCTAGAGGAACGTTCTTAACGAAGTCTTTTAATGCCTCATCTGTTGAGATACCTAGTCTTTTTGATTTCTCCTCAGCTAACTGACGGACTCTATCGGTGAGAATATATCCGGGCATAATTGCATTAACCCTTATCCCATACTTCCCCACTTCTTTTGATAAGGTTTTCACTAAACCATGGACAGAGATTCTTAAAATGTTCGATAAAGCGAGGTTTGGAATAGGCTCCCTAACAGCTACGCTAGTTAGTAATATAATGCTTCCGTTATCAGACTCCTTTAAGAAAGCTATTGATTCTCTAACCAAGTCAATAGCACTCATAACGAGGAGTTCTATCCCCTCCCTCCAGTCCTCCTGTCTTAAATCCAGAAACTCGCCCGGTTTGGGTGGTCCTGTAACATATACAAGCGTGTCCAGACCACCAAGAAGCTTAGCAGCTTTCCTCACTAGCTCTGCCCTCTCATCAGGGTTCCTGAGATCCCCCGCAGCACCATAAATTTGGGAAGAAATATACCTCTTCCGTAAATCATTAAGGGCTCTCTCAACACCCTCCGGTCTTCTTCCATTCACCACTACCTTAGCCCCACATTCAATGAAAACCTCAGCTATTCCCCTACCTATACCCCGAGTTGAAGCGGTTACTAAAGCCCTATAGTTGCCAAGATTCAGCTCCATAGGAAACACCAGTAGTCATTAACATAAATAATGATGAACCTAATAAGGATAAGTGGATTACGGAGATGAGCCGGAAAAATATAGACTGGGAGAAAAGATTCATACTTCTAATGCTAACATCCATTATAATTTTCGTAATTCTGGGAGGCATAATATCCAGTTACCAGATTAGTTTAAGTAAAATCCCTCCGATGGCGGATACAGCATACGATTCATACGTAGAATCCGCTTCATTCCTAGCTGATGAGCTAGCATGGACTCGCCAATATTTCGAATATCAGCCCATCAACAAGACTTCGGCCTTAGTCCTACAACACCTTACCACAATAAAAAACATGGCTATCCTTTCCTCACATATAGCAACCTTTCTTAATCTAATCGATCCAGCTAAGGCTTCTCAACTTAGAACAGCTTCTCTTAACCTAGAGAAATTTTACGGGGAACTCAAAGCAATTTACATTAAAGATCCTCAAAAAGCATCAACAATTATTTCCACTAATAATGAGCTTTTGGTGAAGATAGAAGATAATTTAAGATCTCTTTCTTCATATTCCACTCTTGAAGACATTCCTGAGTCAAGGCTAGATAATTTAGTTGAATTAACAACCCAACTTCTTCACAATACTTCTTGACACTAAACATCTATACATTTATCCCCACTGCCTATAGACTTCAGTTTTTCGTCAACACTTATTTTCAGTTTTCCTAGATCTTTTCTTAAAGACTCGATTACTTCATTCTTCACGTTCAGATCTATACTGAGAGGTGTGAGAGTTATGCATCCTTGTTCAAAAGCATATACATCAGTATCGGCCATAGTTTCACCTCTAACCCCATATAGCCAGTAGTATTTCCTTCCCCTAGGGTCTATTCCAACCTTGAAAGCTGCTTTCCATCTGAGCCGGGATGCTTTCACCACCTTGAAGCAGTTCCTGAAGTTTACAGGAATGTTTACAGAGAATAGATCTACACCGGACGGGAAACCTTTCTCCTGGATATAATTAATAATGAACCTAACAACCTCATTAACTACATGCTTGAACTGAGGAGAGAGAAAATCCTTAAAACTCGATACGTCTGCTGAGAACGCAACAGAAGGTATTCCCATAAGAGAAGCCTCTATCGCAACTGCTAAGGTGCCGCTATAAAAGATGTGCTGAAGAGATAAATTATCTCCAACATTAACACCTGAAAGCACTAAATCAGGTTTATAGCTAAGAACCTCGACAGCTAAATGAAGAGCATCGATAGGCGTTCCATCAGTAACAAAAACTTTCCATCCGTTATGTTCCTTGCTCATATACCTAAGGGGTCTAGAGAAAGTTATTTCTCTGCCGGAGGCGGATCTCGGAACCTCCGTGGATGAAATAATTACTTCACCAAATTCCTTAGCGGACTCGGCGAGCAAATACAGTCCAGGGCTGAGATACCCGTCATCATTAGATACTAGAATCCTCATATGCACCCACGTAGTAGACTTGAAAATAAGAAATATATGGTTAAGTGTTATGCGTAAGGAAGCCTTTCTTTAAGAAATAGAAGAGCAGCCAAGGACTTCATATCAATAAGATCCTGAGTAGCCAACTCACTAATGCACTGCTTTATACCACACTTGTGAATATTAATAACCTCATCTTCCTCTGGAGAAGCTCCTAGAAATTCCAAATCTATAGCTAAATAAACATGAATTCTCTCGTCACTATATCCTGGAGAAACTATGAAAGTCCCTAATTTATCTACCTTTCCTGCACTATATCCAGTTTCTTCAATAAGTTCTCTTAAGGCAGCTTCTCTAGGATCCTCATTCTCCTCTACCTTTCCTGCTGGAAGCTCTAAAACCCAAGCATTGATGGTGGGTCTCCACTGCCTAACCATAATTACCTCCTGCCTATCTGTAACTGGAATAATTACTACAGATTCCCCAAACCTGACTACATCATAATCTACTTCCTTCCCTTCTAGGGATACCTTCCTTCTAAGCAAGGAAACTCTCTTCCCTTGACAAACTACCTCGTCCTCAAGTATTTTTATCTGCATCTCATACCAACCTCACTCTGTACCTAAAGCGGTTAACAATTCCCGCAAAGCACTTTCCATTTTCTTAAGCCTTGAGATTTGCTGATGGAACTCGTCTAAAGAGATAGATCCTTCTTTATACTGCTTCTCAATAATTTCCATGTCCCTCTCGATGGATGATAGTTTAAGCTTAACGATCTGAGCAAGTGTGACCTGTGGAACCCCTGTTGAAGTTTCTCCAAGATAAGCCTTATCTAGGTCGAGTGGGGTGTGTTCACCAGTTATTCTGCCGTCCTCTAACCTAATTATTCTGTCCGATTTCACAGCAACTCGGGGATCATGAGTAGCCATAATTACTGTTTTATTGAATTCTTTAGCGAGTCTACGTAGCAGGTCTACAATGACCTTAGCATTTTCTGAATCGAGTTCAGCAGTAGGTTCATCCGCCAATATGACAGGTGGGTCATTAGCTAAAGCTATCGCGATCGCAACCCTCTGCTGTTCACCTCCAGAAAGCTCTTCAGGTTTTCTATCTGCCTTATCTTTAATGCCAACGAGCTCCAGTAGATCCATAGCAGTTTTCTTAAGGTTACCTTTACTCCTCCTTGAAATAGTCATTGGAAGCATAACGTTCTCTAAAGCGGAGAGTGTGGGGATCAGATTTAGTGCCTGAAACACGAAGCCTACATAGTTCAACCTATACTCATCGAGTTGAGGTCCTTTAAGCTCATGAACCCTAGTCTCCCCAACTATTATGGATCCTCCAGTTGGAACATCTATTCCCCCTATAAGGTTAAGTAGAGTTGTTTTACCTGACCCGGAAGGTCCCATAATGCAGGTTATTTCTCCAGGTTTAAAGGATGCTGAAACCCCTCTAAGAGCCTGTACCTCCCCACCCTTATACTTATAGATTTTCACTAAGTCTTTTACCTCGACCTTCACGCCTCCAGTCCTAAAGGCTTCTCCCATCTTACCTCACCTCAATAAATCTTTCGCGTATGCTTCCCCGATAAACCCTCAAAGTGACTATGGAGGGAAGCAAAGTAAGAATAATTATTACGATAATCGACGATACAACCATTTCCAAAGGCAGGGAAAACTTCGGTACACCCATCCCCAAGTCAATTAGCTGTGAGGTCATAAAAATAAAGCCCTGGGTTAAAGTCGCACCGAGCTGTAACGAAGATGCCTCACTCATACCGAAAGATATCCCGCAAAGGGTGCCCACAATAACGGAGAGTAAAGCAACTGAAGCCCACTGAAATACCACTATCTTACTAATACTTTTCGATGAAACACCTCTAACACGGAGAAGTAGGAATATCTTCCTAATCTCCCTGCTAACCGCCCAAGCAATTATAACAGCTATAAATATGGATAGGCCTATGAGGGAAGTTGTCGTTACTGTCGATGATACACCTGAGACAAAAAGTGATGAGGAGATCTTGTACATGGGGTCATTCCTAACGTCCTTCATAGAGATTATCTTAAAGTTGTCGTTTCTTAGCTTCTCCGCTACACTTGAGTCATTCACGAAGATTCCTACACTTGCAAAGCTAACTTGATCATTACCACCCTCCATCAGTTTGGAGTACATTTCTAGAAACCATGGACCTACA
Source organism: uncultured Desulfurococcaceae archaeon (assembly GCA_964404265.1). Taxonomy (GTDB): domain Archaea; phylum Thermoproteota; class Thermoprotei_A; order Sulfolobales; family NBVN01; genus CAZFVC01. The sequence continues at coordinate 38,062 of CAYOJG010000008.1, forward strand.
ATAAAGACTTCTGATTCAGGTGCCAATGAGGGCATTCCTGGGAAGCCCTTCGAAACTCCACTAATGTTAAGTGTGATGGCATTGCTTGTGTTCCCCAAAGAGAGATAAACGTTCACCTGATCGCCTTTCTCTAATAGACCCTGGCCGAAGAAGGTCTCCCTGCTAATGAAAATTGCATCTCCACGTTCACTAAGTCCTTCAATTATAGCATCGAATGACTCTCCCTCCCCCCATTCTCTGAACCAGAAGGTTCTATTAAGAAAGGCGTCTATGTTAAGTATCGTTATGAAAGATGCCACTGTAGAATACTCCTCACTTTCTGAAGGAATACATTTCGCGGGGGCAACAATACTGATTACGATTGAAGAAACGTTGCCGTAAAGCTCCTCATATTTAGAGGCAAGCTCCTTCAACTCGTAAGGTTGTGTAATGTACACTCTCTTAATTGCGAGGTATTCTGCTCCAATAGATCCGTAGGTGGCAGTCTCTAGGGCTGAAGCACGATACGCTGATGAAATGTATCCCTGACTTAGTATTGCTAAAGAAAATATTAGCAACATGATTATTGCATTAACCCTTCTCCTCATAGCTAAAGAAATACCTTTAGCTGGAATAGAGAGCGATCCTGAACGGAAGACATGCGTCGTTAATCCACTGATGAATTTATCATTATGCACCATAACGTACTTAGCTACCCCGTATGCAAGCAGTACAGGGGCGAATGGCCTGAAAAAGTTCTCGAAGGTAGCTAGGATCACTACTCCCACAAGTATTCCAATATTGCTCCCTAAGCTTCCTCCAATCAGTCCCTCAACCAGTATTTTCTGTGCTGAAAAACCGAGAAATCCAGTCACAACGAAATATAATCCGGTAAATAGGCTGAACCAAGCAAGCTTCCTCATCCTCAAAGGCTCAAGTAATTCTTCAGGAGTTAAGGAAGATTTTATTGAGTCCCTGGGAGGTAAAGATATAGATATTTTATAGGCCTTATGGCTTAGGAAAATTGTTGATATAGCAACTAAAACAATAACAGCCGACCAAATAACAGGATCGCCCAGTATGCTCCGTATAACATCTCCGCTAAATCTACCTAGACCCAAACTGATTAACGGGAGCACACCCACCGCCAGAAGAACTCCCGCAACCGCAGCCACCCCTGATGCAGTGAAGATCCATATCTTCAATTTTCTTGAGGGAGATCCCCTTAACCTGACCAGTCCTATGCTTTCTCTCACTGAAAGAACTGCAGACTCAGCTAATGGAGTAATAGCCACTAGAATAGCGATAATTGCAGGTATAAGTCCGCTAATTAAGGAGAATGACATAGTGCTCTCAAGAGCTGAGAATCCACTCAACTTATTTTGAGCTTCACTAGTCCATGCATATTGATAATTCAACTTATTTTTAAGATCATTGGCCACCTCCCCAATCTTCGTAAGAGTAGATGAAATCGAGGCAGGGTTAAAATAACTCTCAGGTATGAGATCGATAGTTACTACAGTCCAGCTTGCCTTCAGGTGAAGTCCATATCCGCACCTCAGAAGAGTTTTATTTAAAGAGTGAAGTAATGGAATAACTAGATCTTGGACATGTTTTGTGTCTGTTACTATATACCAGCTTGAGTAACGAAAACCAATATTCTCTGTATAACCGTAACTGGTGAGGGGAGTTGAGACTACAACCTCTGCAGTTTGTCCATACTTAATAAATGAGTCCAGCATAGAGTCTGTTCTATCATCTGGCGGGATAAAGGTAAGATTAAGGAAACTAGAAAGGTCTTCCCAACCTATAGCTGGTCTCCCAGAGGATTTAATTATATAGGATGTTGAAAGGTTTATCCCGTCAATTACCAAGATACTGAAGAAATTAAGTAACATAGGATCCACGGAACAGTTGGATGTCTCCCTAAAAGCATAGGAATACGGGCTTATGGCTTGTATAGCCCAACTATATCTTACATAGGCATTCTCCTTCTGTACTTCATCCCTTGCCTGCTTCAGTTCTTCAGGGAGAACCCGTAAGTAATCTAATGTAATGTTTACCTCTCCCGTTAATTCATTGTAAGGATGGGTGGTGTTAGCTAAATAAATCTCCCACTCGACAGCTTTTCCTATGGTGGAAGAAACTTCCTTTAAGGATAATGCTGAAGTCAAGAAACCAGTAAAGATCATAAGTGAAATAAAGAGGGCCAATACTCCTGCAATAAGCGAGTAATTACTTCTCAGTAATACTTTCATTGCTCCCCATTGGAAGAGTAGGGATATACATTAAAAATTATGGTTTCTAATAAAAACGAAGAGTGATAAAATGTGGATAATAGCTGTCCCTACTTCAGGGAAGGAAGGCTTAGATGCAATAGTTCACGAGGATCTTGAGAAAGCACCCTACATAACATTAGTGAAGGTTGAGAACGGGAAAATTACGAACGTGGAAACCCATCAAAACGAAATAGAGGCTGACACGAAATCTCCTCAACTCATTCGAAGAAAAAAAGCTAACATAGTTATATGTAATAAGATCTCTTCATGGTCTAGGGCCTACCTATCAGTTCTAGGAATCGAAATTATTGATGGAGTTCAAGGAAAGGTACGTGAAGCAGTATCAATGTTCGTTAAAGGGGAGATCTCTCCAATTCCGCGTGACCTAAGAGAGGAATGGGGTATCTAATTGGATTGGAAAGGTCATGCAGGCCTGAATCTTTTGATTACATCTCTCACAGCAATTTTAGGAGGGTTCTCAGGCCCTGAAATAAACTACATAATCATATTCTCCACTGTAATGTCGTCTCTTCCTGATATCGACATAAGGTTAGAGCTCCCTCACAGAAAATACACTCACAACATCTTCTTCGGTATCCTAGCAGGACTTGCTGCAGGAATAGTAAGCCAGTCGCTAGGCTTCTCCTTTGTTATTGGGTTCGCCTCAGTTTTTATCGGCGTCCTTACCCACATATTAGGAGACTTAATGACTTACATGCCATTCTCCCCCTTAGCACCCCTAATTAATAAGAAAATCTCGTTCAGGCTTTTCAAATCATCTAATACAGCAGTCAATTTCTCTTTCTTACTACTAGGGGCCTTCACATATTATCTCTTCTTAACATCTAAAAGCACACGTATTAATTTCACACTATTGCCTTAGAAATTCTGATTTCTCTGTTTAATATTTAAAATTATGAATACCTATTCTATCTGGCGGTATTAATGGACTTAGACATAGCTCATAAGACCCTCAAGTATGCCGAGTCTTTAGGAGCACAGCATGCGGAGGTAAGGCTTCAGACATTCTCTTACGAATTAATTAAAGTCGATAATGGGATCCTACGTGAATACTCTAAAACTCTGAAGCTCGGGGCAGGTATTAGAGTTCTCTACGAGAATAAATTAGGATTTAGTGCATCAAACATAATTGATGAAGAAGAGCTTAGGAAGGCGGTTGAAAAGGCAATAGCATCTGCACGGGTTTCTGGAGAAACACACAGCATTCCGGAAAGAAGAGCATACAAGGAATCACTTAAATCACCGCGAAGAATAGACCCTGACACTGTGGATAGCGAGGAAAAGGTCAAGCTAGTTATGAATGTTAATAAAGTAGCTAGAGATATCGACGGAATTAAATCCTCCATTACTTACCTAGGAATCGAAAGAGATCGAAGATACATAATAACTTCTGACGGCATTGAAGTTGATCGAGACACCCTGATGACAGGAATGCTTCAGTATGTAGTTGCTGCAGAAAACGGAAGAATGGAGCGAGTACATGAACAGCAGTCGAGAGTAGGGGGCTGGGAATTCATTAAGGATGAAGATTGGGAGGAATTTGCTCAGAGCTTGAGCCGCTTAGCCAAAGAGGCTGTTAATGCAGAGTCACCGCCTGCAGGAAAACTAAGGGCGATAGCGGACCCGGATCTCATAGGTCTCATACTTCATGAAGCATTTGGTCATGCCTCGGAAGGTGACCTGGTTTCTTCTGGTGCATCCGTACTTAGAGGAAAACTAGGAAGCGATGTAGCTTCTCCACACGTAACAATTATCGATGATGGACTAATTGAGGGAGGTTATTACGTACCATATGATGATGAAGGCAATAAGAAGACCAAGACCTATGTAGTTGAGGAAGGAAAACTCACTAGTTACTTAACGGGCTGGGCGTGGGCCACAAAACTGGGAACGCCAGTGACAGGTAATGGAAGAGCTCAAGACTTTTCACATTCGCCTATCGTCAGACAGACCAACTTCTATATGGAAGGAGGCGACTGGTCTCTCGAGGAGCTAATTGAGGAGCTCAAGGAAGGTATATATCTTATGGGTAGGGGGGCCGGAGGAGGCCAGGTGGATACTGGGGCTGGGACATTCACTTTTTCGGTGGGCCCTTCCAGAATCGTGGAGAAAGGAGAGCTAGGCCCTCTCGTTCGAGGGGTAACGGTATCAGGATATATCTTGGAAACCTTGAAAGGTGTGGAAGCTGTAGGGAAGGAGGTCAAGATAAAGACCTCTGTTTTCGGAGGATGCGGTAAAGAGGGACAAATGGTTAGAGTAGGTTATGGTGGCCCGAATGTGTTAATTAAATCGATTACTGTGGGTGGTAGGTAATGAAGGAGATTGATGTGGAGAAAATTCTTAAAGACACCTTAAATGAGGGAGCAACAGAGGCCGAAATATTCCGGATAAGGACTAGGGAAGTCACCCTCAGAACCTCCTCAAAAATTGAGTCATCAAAGACGGTTACATTGGAGTCCATTGGCATTAGGGCAGTAGTGGGGAAATCCTACGCAATAGTAGGTACCCAAAATATTACACCTCAAGGAATAAAAGAAGCTGTTAGGGCAGCAGTCTCGATAGCTAAAGTATCCCCAGAGGATCCTGACTGGTTAGGACTAAATGATAAAGTCAGCAAAACCCCTCTATATGGTCTGTGGGACAGAGAAACTGCTGAAGCGGATCCACTACTACTTAAAGATAAAGCGGAAGAAGCGTTTCAAGCAATTAACGAGAAATCTACTTCAACTCGACTGGTTAGGGGAGGATTCTCAGCAGGGGAAACAATAATCGAACTGGTGAACAACTACGGAGGGCCTGTTTCACAGTCATTTACCTCAGCGATAGCGTGGATGTATGTAAAGGCCTCTGAAGAAGGGAAGGAAGGAACTTACAGTGAGTTTGATGCAAAGAGAAGCATTAAAGAGTTAGTGGTTGCTGAAAAAGCAGCTGAAGCAGCTGAAAGAAGCTTACATTTCGTGAACGCAAAGAAAATCACTACTGGAGAATATGCTGTGGTTCTAGCACCAGAAGTCGTCTCTTCAATTATTGGCGTTATGATCTCACCAGCAATATCGGCCAATAATGTCCAGCAGGGGAGATCTCCCCTAGCCGGAAAAATAGGGAATGAAATACTCTCACCTAAACTCACGTTAACGGACATAGGCTGCGATCCCTCCCTATTAGGAGCAAAAGAGTTCGATGACGAAGGATACCCCACAAAGAAAACAATTATACTTCAGGATGGAGTACTCAAGAACTACCTCTATGATACATATACAGCAAGAAAAGACGGAGTTGAATCAACCGGAAATGCCCATAGATCCTACACATCCTCTCCCACACCAGCCCCCAATCACCTCTATATATCTCCTGGAGAGCCCCCTACTGAAGAACTAATCTCAACGATAAGACGAGGAGTGCTAATAATGAAAACTATTGGAGAATGGCTGTCCAACTATGTGAGCGGCAAACTAAACGCAACAATAACTCACGGATATATAATAGAAAACGGGGAAATATCAGGGACATTTAAGGGAGGGGTTCTCTCAGCAGATTTCTATGAGGTATTTAGAAAGAACTTGAAAATGATAAGTAAAGAAACCAGGCAGTTCCCAGGTGCTACAGCACCTTACCTCATGCTGGAAAATGTAAAGATTGCTGGGGAGTAACACTAAACAAAAAAGACTTTGAAAACAAAAACTACTTAGAGGAGGAGTAATGTTTAGAAAACTGATGAAGGTACCGTTATCTGGGCTAATAACTGAACTAAATCTAAGGGGTTTTACAGGTTTTCTCTCCCTTGTAGGACACACTAACTTAGGGTTCGTAGAAGTCGACATAGATTTCGTATCGGGTGTACCTACATACTGTAGCGCAGTAATTAATAGTAGCAACCCCCTCGAGGCTTCCGCATGTTTCGAGGCTGTATACAATATTATATGTGCAGAATGTTTCACGGAAATAACAGAAGTAACGCATGAGAAAGTTAGGAAGGGGCACGAGGTTCCAGAAATTTTTGTACCTGTAATCGACCAGGATGAGGAAAACCT
>CAYOJG010000009.1:0-24252 GCA_964404265.1 uncultured Desulfurococcaceae archaeon
ACCATCGGAATGGATCGTTGAGTTCTATGGGTCTTGGGAGATTGTTGAGGCCTTAATGCATAGAGTTGTAGCATTGAACTCGGATAATAGTAGGGTGGCTGTGGTTATTACTCAGGAGTTTGGAGGGCTGGATCCTTACAGGATTCTTAGGATGGTTAAGACCTTCCGCGTGAGGGAAGGTGAAATTCTTTTCGCTCGAGCGTTCAAGATTGAGGATACTTTAGCATTGCTTGAGCTTGCCGTGAGGAAAGGCTTTCCACGAGTAGTGGTTGTGGACCCGTATCTTCACCTAGGGAATAATCCGAGAGAATACTGGCTAGCAACCGCAATCACTTCAAGAATCAGGAAAATCCTTGCTAGAGGGAGTGAAGTGGCTCTATTTAACAGGGTGAGTAAATTTGGTGAGTTTCTCCCTGAGGGCGGGAACTATCATCATCACACTGTCCATGTATTGATTAGGCTTAGCAGAGGGCATCGCAGCGTTAAGGCGGAGCTTGTTAAGCATCCCTTCCGTCCATATTCAGTTACATATTTCTCTCCTGCCGAGCTTTTCATGCCCCCAGCCCTCAGTAAGGTAAGTTTACTGACTTGGCTTAGAGGTGATGATTTTGGGCAGGACAGCGCCTACGCTTAGGGCAAGCATTGATTATGAGGTGCTCAAGCTGCAGAGGCTTGTTCGCCACATCAGGGATAAGGAACTTAGGGAGGCTTTGAAGGATGCACTTAGCCATGCTGATGAGCTTCATGATGCCTACCTAACTTGCGGTCCCCCTAATGACCCGATGGAGGTTATTCTGCTCTCCATGATTGCAGAAATTTATAGGAGGTTGGGGAGTCGTGGATGTGTGGAGCCTTGATGTAATCCCTCGGCGAGGAGGTTTCGAGGTTCTCCTAGTGGACGAGAATGGGGAGGTGCGGAGAAGATTCCTTAAAACGACTTTCGTTGGGTATATTCTCCCGAAGGATGTTAGCGCATCGAAGCTGGTGGATCTGATTCTTCAGCATCCCTTAGTAAGTGATGCATACGCGGAAACCTGGCTAATGCCGCCTTGGTACGATGAGAAAGTTGAGGTGGTGAAGTTCTTTACTGAGAGATATGGATCGATAAGGCTTATTCAGAGAAGGGCTGCTGAGCTTGGGCTTGGGGAGCCTGTAAATACATATCCTAGCCCAATTACTCAAGTCCTAGTCAGGAATAGGCTTAATCCGTGTTCCAGAACTGATTTCTCAAGACTCGTCACTGTGGAGGATCTGGAGAACCCGTTTTATCAACCGCCTCCTTACCGTGTCTCTGAGCTAGTGGTGATTAAGTGGGAAGGGGTGGGTTCAGGTAAGAGGCCTCTGAAGCTTAGGATAGTTAGCACTTTCTTGAGGGAGGAATTGAGGACAGATAATGCAGAGGGATTGAGGGAGGCGCTTCGCAATACACATATACTCCTGTATGGAGGCCCCCTTAAGCCACTCATAAAGAATTTTCCAGAAATTTTGGATGTTCCAGTTATTATTAATCCTGAGGCAGCGCTTACCGGAATTAACGGTTTGGTCGAGTGGTGTCGTCTGTCATGGATTCCTCTCAGACTTCTCAGTAATGCCTCGATAGGTAAGGTGCTCACAACAATTGAGGGGGTAGAGGCTCTGAGTAGGCGATACTTAGTGCCGGAGAGGGTTGCTAGGACTGAGGAGTTTCGTCCCTTAAGGGAGCTGATTAAGGTCGACAGAGGAGGGTTCGTCATGACTCCTAAGCCAGGGATTTACTTCAATGTTGCTCAGCTCGACTTCAACTCCCTCTACCCGTCTATTATTGTTAAATATAACGTATCGCCCGAGACTGTTAATCGCCCTAAGTGCAGAAACAGGATTAAGGTACCCGAGGCCGGCCATGAGATATGCATGGACAAGGAAGGTCTAATACCCTCTGTTCTCTCACAGCTACTTAAGAGGAGGAAAGCCCTTAAGGAGGCACTCCACAGGTCTCCACCTGCTTTAAGGAAAGTTCTTGACGAGAGGCAGAAAGCGATTAAATGGGTACTTGTAGCGTCTTTCGGGTATTTGGGCTACAGAAATGCCCGCTTCGGTAAGATCGAGGCTTACGAGTCTGTTACTGCTTTCGCTAGGGAGATTCTACGGAGAGCTATTGAGATAACATATGCTGAAGGGTTTGACGTACTGCATGTGATAGTTGACTCTATTTTCGCTTCGAGAGATAATGCCTTAGAGGAGGACTACTTACGGCTGGCTAGAAGGATAGAGAAGGAAGTAGGGATTGGAATAAAGATTGAGGGTCTTTATGACTGGGTAGCCTTCCCCAGAACTAGTAAAGGGAGAGGAGCTCCTGGAAGATATTTTGGAAGGCTCGTTAATGGGGAAGTAAAGATTAAGGGTATGGAGGCTGTAAGCAGGGGAGTCCCTCTAATAGTTAAGGAAACTCAGCATGAATGCATAAAGATTTTGGCAACGGCGAGGGGAAAGGAAGATCTAAGGAAAGCATTCGGCCTAGCTCTGAAGTATGTGGAACATATAATAACCCAAACGCTTAAGGGGAAAGTTCCTTTAGAGGAGCTCGTGATTGAGAGGAGGCTGCGACGCAGAAAATATAGGAGTAGACAGCCTCATGTAGTTGCTGCGAATGTAGGGAGAATACGGGAAGGGAAGGTGACCTATATTATGGCCCCAATTCCCTACCCCTTCTTCTTAGGTAATCACGGATACTCCAGGACTTATTACGTTAACCGATTGAAGAGAGTCTATATGGAGCTAGCCGATCTCTATCGAGGTCTCGAGAAATAAGTAACGGAAAGGCTTATATAAGAAGATATATCTCGATATATATAGTGATATATATGGCATCACCACCAGATTACCGGGGTAAGCTGAGGCTGCTCATAATGCATGTGCTAGAGAAAGGTCCCAAACATGGATACGCAATAATGAAGGAATTAGAGAAGCTTATAGGACACTCTCCTGGAGCAGGTGCTGTATATCCGCAGCTGCGCTACCTCTGGAGTAAAGGTTACGTCGTTTTCAAGGAAGGTGTTAGGGAAGGTAAGAAAGTTAAGGAGTATGCACTTACTCGAAAAGGTGTCGAGTACCTTGATTCTCGAGCAGAGGAACTTCAGCATGTCTTAAAGCTTTTGGAAGGTTTCAGGGAGCTGAAGGATCTGGGACAGAAGAGGATCTGGGAAAGTTTTAAGGAGTTGCTGGAGATAATGCCTTATCTTCCCGATGAGGGTAAGGCTCAGGTTCGTGAAGCAATTGATTCCTTCGTGTCGGAGATCAACAGAATTATTCTTGAGTATAGGAGGAGAAAAAGATGAGTGAAGCAGTATTCGTCGATAACTTGGTGAAGAAATACGGTGAATTAACTGCTGTGGCCGGAATAACATTCTCTGTGAAGGACGGGGAAGTATTCGGCTTCCTAGGTCCCAATGGTGCAGGTAAGACCACCACCATACATGTCTTAACAACTCTCCTTAAGCCGACTTCTGGAAAGGCTATAGTAGGAGGTTTCGATGTTGTTGAGGAACCTAGTAAGGTCAGGAAAGTTATTGGAATAGTTTTTCAGGATCCCAGCATAGACGACCAGTTAACTGCATATGAAAACATGTATATTCATGGAAAGATCTACGGTGTACCCACCGACCTACTGAAGAGAAGGATAGATGAGATGCTTGAGTTCGTCGGCTTAAAGAGCTTCAAGAACAAGACAGTTAAGACTTTTTCTGGAGGGATGAGGAGAAGGCTCGAGATTGCCAGAGCACTTCTTCATGAACCTCAGATACTTTTCTTGGACGAGCCAACACTGGGTCTCGATCCTCAGACGAGGGCAAACATCTGGAAGTATATCGAGAACCTTAGAAAAGAGAAGGGAGTAACGATATTTCTAACAACTCATTACATGGATGAGGCCGAAGCCTTATGCGATAGAATAGCAATAATCGACCACGGTAAAATAATAGCTTTAGGTACACCCGAAGAACTTAAGTCCGTGGTCGGAGAGGACGTGATCTACGTGAGGTTCGCTCCAGGAGATGGAGAAAACGGCGAATACTGCTTCCAGGCCGAATTCCTTAAGGAGTGTAAGCATGTAGGGAGAGACAGGGTAGCTATTAAGGTTGATAATGCCTCAACATCAATTCCTAAAATATTTGAGCTGGCTCAGAAAACGGGCTTAAGAATTAAGGAAATTGATTACAAAAGACCTACACTTAATGACGTATTCCTTTACCTGACTGGTAGAGAGATTAGAGAGTCTGAAGGAAGCGAATTGGAGAGAATAAGGTCGTTCATAGCTGCACGGAGGGGATTAAAGAGATGATGGAAGCCTTCAGTGTAATGGCTTACAGACAGATAAAGAGGTTTGTGAGGGCAAGATCTCGTCTAGTCGGGATGATTATTAACCCCTTAATTTGGATAGTTTTCTTCGGACTCGGGTGGTCTAAGGTATTTGACTTCCCCTACGCCGAAATTATTTTCGGTGGCGTAGACTATTTAACATTCCTATCTCCTGGAGTTATGAGCATGACAATATTCGCCACAAGCTTCGCTGCAGGAATATCTGTCATTTGGGACAAACAATTCGGGTTCCTTAAGGAAGTTCTGGTAGCTCCCTCGTCACGCTCTGAAGCCATGGCAGGTAGGATAGTCGGAGATTCACTCATTGCGCTTCTCCAAGGGGCAATAATTCTTGGACTTATGTTTATACTGGCCAGTGACCTAAACCTTGCAGGAATTCTGCCAGCAGCTGGACTTGGGTTTCTGGTTGCTGTTGCCTTCAGCTCGCTAGGAGTCACTATAGCTCTGAAGATGAGAAGCATGGAGGGATTCCAGATGCTCATTAACTTCATAACGCTTCCACTGCTGTTTCTTTCAGGTGCCTTCTACCCTATCACGACTATGCCTGAATGGATGAAAGTTATGGCTTACTTCAATCCATTAACCTATGCAGTTGACGGTATGCGCTACTTCCTTACAGGAACCTCCGTAATGCATCCCATGATCGACGTACTGCTACTTGCGCTCCTAAGCATAGTACTGCTTGCTGTAGCAATGCTGAGTTTTAGGAAAGCCACAATCGAGTAATGGAGAAAGGGCTTTTTTAAACTTCTTGAAGGAATTCTTTATTTTCACAGCAAATAGAATAATACGTGAGCCAGTTGAGCGGTAAACAGTTCTCAATTCTAGTTGCTTACAAACATTCTAGAGCGGATATCTTCGTGAAGATACTTGAGGATATAGCGGACATTAGGGTAACTAACCTTACATCCGACGAATTAGCTGAGGAAATGAAGAAGGATTATGACGTTGTCATTGTCGATATAGTTATTCCCGTGACAGCTGAAATGATAAGAAATGCTTCACCAAAGCTCAAAGCCATAGGCACCTTCAGTCATGGATATGACCACATAGACGTCGATGAGGCTGAGGAACGCGGAATAAAAGTCCTTAACGCAGCGGTCGGAAATGTGGGTGCAAGCACCTATGCAGTAGCCGAGCATGCTATAGGGTTACTGATCGCAATTGTTAAGAAAACATACCTGCTTCCCTATATTGCTAGGAGAGGCTCCTACTCTTGGTGGGACTTAGCTGGAGGTATTGAGCCTTACTTCGTAGGAACAGAACTCTTCGGCAAGAAATTAGGTATAATCGGTGTGGGTCGCATAGGCTCGCACATAGCCAGAATATCCTCTGGATTTAAGATGAAGGTCTACGGATACGACCCATATGTTGACAGATTGAGAGTTGCTGAGGATGGTGCAGAACTGATTGACGATCTTCAGGAGTTACTGAGGATCTCAGACTTCCTCATAATAACGGCCCCATTAACTAAGGAAACTCGGGGAATGATAGGAAAGGAAGAAGTTAATGCCATGAAGGAAGGTATATATATAGTTAACATTTCCCGTGGGGCGATCGTTAAGGAAGAAGAAATAGTTAATGGGCTTAAAGAAGGCAGGATTGCAGGGTATGCAGCAGATGTTCTAACATATGAACCGCCTACGCCTGACAACTCACCCATATATAGGGAGTTTTTGAAAGGCAAACTGAATATATTAATAACTCCCCATACCGCCTGGCTAACGAAGGAGACTCCAGAGAGGTATGCTCTGATTCTAGGGAATCGGGTCAGGGAAGTACTTACAGGCGAAAAATACACTGAAGGAGACTATCTGAAGTATCCTGCCTCCCCAAGATAATTAAGTATTTTTCTGGTATTGGATTCTTGAAGGGGGAGAATTCATTATGGCGAAGGCCTCAATTCCCCGCAGATCCCTAGAGAAGTACGCATGCTTTCTAGGTCCCGCAACAGTCCTTTCCGGGTTACTCACGATAGTAATTTCTATCCTCTCAAACCCTTGGTTCGATATCCTTAAGCATGCTCTAAGTGATATGGGACGTGTCGGCCTTTCAACTGCCTGGATATTTAATGGAGGATTACTGGTTACCTCCCTTCTTGCTTTAGGTTATACCTACTGTCTTGCAAACATATTTTCTAGGAAATTAGGAGTTGCTTTCTCAGGGATCTACATAGTTGCAGCGGTTTCTCTGGCTTTAATAGCAGTATTTCCAGAAGGAACTGATCCTCATTACTATGTTTCGCTCCAATTCTTCATCCTAATGACCTTCAACCTCCTCCTATTTGGCATCGCCCTGTTATTAGAGGGTAGAATAAGAACTGCAGCAACATCTATTTCTATGTTCATTCTTTCCTTGGTAGGCTCTGTAGCTGTAAAATGGCCTTCCGTAGCCTCTATTGAGCTTTATAATGTAGCTATATATGCTGGGTGGTTTATCCTGATATTCTCCACTACCAGGAGTGCAGAGAAATAATGAATAAAATAACGACAGGAAATAATATCACTGAGGGTTGTCAGATTTGTCGAATGCTTTAAGACCGTTGACCGAGTTTATCTCTCTTAAAGGAAAGGCTGCCGTAATTACTGGAGTAGCCTAAGGTATTGGTAAAGCAATGGCTTTCCGGTTTGCTGAGGCAGGAGCCGATCTTCACCTGCTCGATATAAATATGGAGGGGCTGGAGAAAGTTAGGTCCGAGCTATCGAATTTTCATGTACAGGTTGCACTTCATGGAGTAGATCTCTCTAAGAAGAAAGATATAGACAGTTTCTGGGAGGAGCTGCAAGGAGATCCTGACATACTAATCAATAATGCAGGGATCTATACATTTAAGGACTTCCTTGAGCTAGATCAAGAATTTCTAGAAAGAACTATGATGATTAATACATATTCCGTTCTTTGGATGTGTCAGCACTTTATCAAGAGGAGGAAAGGGAAAGGAGGAGTAATAATAAATGTTTCATCTATTGAGGCTATCCTCCCCTTTGCTAAAGGACTAGTTCATTATGATGTTAGTAAGGCAGGGGTCATTGCTTTATCTAGGGCTCTGGCCAGGGAGTACGGCAAAGAGGGTTTTAGGGTTAACGTTCTTGTTCCTGGAGGAATAGAAACTGAAAGTGTAAAGAAGCTGAAGAAAGAGACCATATTCAAACTGAAGATGGATGTTATTCAGTCGGGGAAACAGTTCTTCAGTAGACTACCTATCGGCCGTATGGGAAAACCAGATGAAGTAGCTCTTGTAGCCCTATTCCTTGCAAGCGATCTATCTACCTATGTCCATGGAGCTCTCATTCCCGTCGACGGAGGCTTTCTCTCCACATAGCTCTACCAAAGTCCGGCAACTCCTAGAAGGAGACCCACAGCCGCAGATATCAGAAGGGAAATGATAGGATGAACCCTGAAAACGGATACTGAAACAACCATGAAGACAACAATTGATGCTAAGGCCGCAAGCTGAGTGAGCTGAGGCATGGAGGATGAAACCCCTCTTACGGTAACTATTAATGCAAGTATTAGAAGACCTATTACCGCTCCTTTCAGCCCATTAAGGGTTGCCTGCACCAGTTTATTATGGATATAGGAGGAAAGCGTATACACTATAACCGATATTATCACGAACGGAGGAAGCACAACCCCGAGCGTTGCTACTGCGGCTCCCGCTAGACCGGCCAGCTTAAACCCTACATATGTTGCGGCATTAACCGCTATCGGTCCAGGAGTCGATCCGGATATGGCAACTAGGTTTAGGTATTCGGAAGGAGAAAGCCAGCCAGCCTCCTCTACTACCTCTCTCTCAATTATGGGAAGAATAGCCCAGCCTCCTCCAAACCCTACTATACCTATCTTTAGGAAGCGGAGAAACAACTCAATGAGCAGAGGTAAGCTCATCTCTTAACCCTGCCTAAAATATTGATGCTTCAATAAAAATTATTAAATATGGATTAATGCGGGTTAAGACTTCTCGCAGATTACGAAGTAATTCTTCCTCGGAAGATTGGGATTACCCGGAGGTATGAATTGACCGTAGTCCAGAATCTTAAATCCTGTGGCCTGAACATCTTTCTTAAGTTCAGATAAGCTATACATATGATAGTACCGGCATCCTGCCTTCGAGCAATAGGAGATGTTCCAAAGTTTCTCCCCTAACTTAAGGGCCAACAGGTTCATGAGATATTTTGATGTGAAGGGCCTCTGATATCTGGCCCAGACGGTAATAAGAGCAATTCCTCCAGGACGAAGTATTCTATTCACCTCTTTAAGGGCCGCTAACCTCTCCTCTCTCGTAAGCAGATGATGGAGAACTGCGATTAGAAGTGCCTTATCCAGCGACTCTTTTCTTAAAGGTACTCTTGTCACATCAGCAGCTATGAAGTGTATTTTTAGTAGCTGTCCCGTCTGCTCAGCAGCTTTCCTTCCTCTCAAGAGCATTTCAAGTGAAATATCTATTGCTAAACCTTCCTTAACCCAACCTTGTTGAGCCCCGTAGATTAGATTGTGTGCAGGTCCACTCCCTAAATCAGCAATTCTTCCTGTCCCTGTCTTGAAAATATGCTCCACTAATGACCAGACCTTTCTTCGATAGGATCTCGCTATAGCTTCATATGTATCGATACTTGACAAAGAGCATAGCACACCTCTTAAATTTCCAGGAAAAAGCTCTCATGTGGTGAGTTCCTTAACCTCTTCCTCTCCTTTCTTTAGTTCCTCCACCTGCTCCTCATCCAGCATTTTCAGAAGGGCTAGGAACTCTCCCAAGTGAGCTTTTTCTTCCTTAGCAATGTCAAGGAAAACCTTCCTAACATTCTCATCCTCAGTGCCTTCGGCTATCTGTATATAGAGATTTATTGCATCCAACTCAGCAATTAGGGCATATCTAACAGCTTGGGCTAATCCACTTTTAGATAATTTACGATCTTTTGCAGGTATTGGGGCTTTAGATAGCATAATATGTCCCTTTAGTTGAGAGCTTCAGGGCTTAAAATTATGTCTATGACTCGGCGAACTTATTGATTAGGTGCTTATACACTAGAACACCGATCGCGAAAACCACAATAGTGAATACAGTTGTCGCTATGGTTACGTCAAGAACTTCACTAGCTGTAGCACCCCATATTAGTATATCCCTGATAGCGTCGATAGATTGAGTCATGGGGGATAACTCGCTTAAAGTCCTTAAAGGTGGAGGCATCCATTCCTTCGGGAACCAGACTCCTGTCGTGAAGGAGAGAATCAGTCCGATAGATGTTCCAAGAGAGCTTGCCCCCCTAGCTGTTTTAGCTGGCAATGCAATTAACATGCCGAGACCTATCGTCATCAAGGCGATTAGGAGGATGTGGTATACTACAAGCCAGTGAGCAGGTAAAGCAGGATTCCAGTGAATCCTTGCGCCAACAATGAGACCGGTTGCTATGACTGCTACTGCGGAGACAAAGAGCTCTATAATACCTCCTAAAGTTTTCCCGACTACCATATCACCCATTGTGGCTGGGGTGGACAAGATCCTCATGAGTGTTTTTCTATCCTTATCTTCATGGATCATTAATGCCCCGATAGTGAACCCTCCATAGAGCATCACCATACCCAGTGCCCCAATGGTATACCATCCAATTAATGATGGACGATCCTCAAGCGTTTCGGGCCTAACTTCTATGTATGTCGCGTTGACAGGTTCTGCGATTCCCAACAAAATTTTTCTGAAGAATTCCGTGAAGTTAACATCCCCGTTCTCAGATATGGGGATAGTAATGTTCTTAGGCATGTATTCTTGGGAGTAATTTAGGAACACATCTATTTTCCTTATAGAAACTTGGTTGTTAAGCATATTTATGAAAGCCTGCATGAATCCAGAGTTTACCTGTGAAGTATAGGGGCTGTCTGCCTTAACCAGGATGGTTAGGGAGGCTTGAGAAAATATGATGTCGTACCCAAACCTCTCAGGGATTATGAGACCCACATCCAGCTTTCCTCTCAATATCTCACTCCTGAGAGCCGTTTCGTTCTCATAAAACTGGATCTTGAAAACTTTAGTTCCGTTGATTTCAATATCATTCATTATATTCACTAGGGAGGTTCCGTTAAATGGAGTTTGTGAGGTATCATTATTCACTACCCCTACAGTCAAAGTGACAGGGGAGCCAATGCTTGGCGGTATAAATACGAATGCAGCCATTAGTGTGAGTAGAACAGGCCATGCAATCATCCAGAATACAACTCCTCTATCTCTGAAAACATTCTTAAGCCATACAATCATAAATCCCTTGACTCTAACCCACTTCATTCTCTCAACCTCTTCCCAGTTAATTTCATGAAAACATCCTCAAGTGATGGCCGCCTAACCTTCACAGTTTTAACTGAGGTTTTACTTTCATACAGTTTTTCAATCAGAGTCGGTACATCAGTATCAGGACTCTGTGTAAACACCGTTAAAGAAAAGCCTCCATCACTTACCTTCAGTTCAGGAAATACTTCCTTCACATTCTTCAGTGCGTCTTCAGAAGTTGTGTAAAGCTCGACCTCAATGACGGAAGCAGGGCCATATTTATCCTTTAACTCGTCTGGAGATCCTTCCACTATTATTCGGCCTTCATCCATTATCGCAACTCTATCAGCCAAAGCTTCTGCCTCATCCATGTAATGAGTGGCGAGAAGAATTCCTATGCCACTGGCCTTCATGCCTTGAATCAAATTCCAAGTTTCTCGTCTCATAGCTGGATCCATTCCTGTTGTGGGCTCATCCAAGATCAGGAGTTGGGGATCATTGAGAAGAGCAATAGCTAAACTTAAGCGCTTCCTCATACCGCCTGAGTAGGTTTTAACCCTTCTCTTCCCTGCCTCACTAAGTCCAACGAGATCTATAAGCTTCTTTATCTTATTCTTAACCACACCTTCAGGCAATCCATAAAGTCTAGAATAAAACATCATGTTCTCCTCACCAGTCAGTTCATCATAGAGAGAGTCCTCTTGAGGCATCAGCCCCATTTTCGTCCTTACTGACGGCTTAGCCGGGTTATCACCTTCAATCTCAACTAGTCCCTTATCAGGCCTACTAATTCCAGAAATGATTTTTATTAATGTGGACTTACCCGCACCATTAGGGCCTAGTAAAGCAAGGAGCTCTCCCCCATTTAATGTTAATGAAACACCTTTCAATGCCTTAACTTCCCCATAAGATTTCTCAACATTTTGAACAACCAGGAGGGGCATAATCCTACCCTTACTTTTGTTTTACAAATAAACAATAATAAAAATAATTATGTTCCAGCAATATTTCGAAACAGAAGCTCACTAAATGTTCGAATGTCTTGGATTGGCGTTCTAAAAATTAATGATATTAGAAAAGAACTCTTCCTACATATTGGGTATCCTAAATGAGAAGTAAGGAGGTCGGGTTAATAGCGTTGTTTGCTGTGATTCTCTCGCTTCTAGCCTTTTATTTCCATCTTCATTATAATGAAGTTACTAATGAATCGGAAGTGACTACATCTCCAGGGGTTGAAGCTAATTTAACGTCTGTCGAAAACAGATCTTGGTGGGAAGGAGTAAAGGTTATAATAAACTACTCAGTTTCTAAAAACCATGAATTAATTCCTATTGTTAAGCAATTAATTAAGAGCCAAAATATGAAAGAGCCTTTTGACTGGGTTAATGCGAATATAGCAGTTCTGAGGGTTGCCGTAAAGCTGATTAATAATGGGAGCAATCCGGTTTACTACAAGACAACTTCCGGCTGCAGTGGAAGCCTTCCCTATGATAGAGTCTGGTGGGCGACTCTCTGGGAGGTGAAGAAGCCTCTCGGAATACCTAGGATTACTGCTGAGGAGGGTGCTGTATTTCCCTCACAAACTTTATGTACGGCAAGCCTTAATTACGTGAAAGTGCAGCCAAAAGAATCTGTTACTCAAGAGTTCTTCTACATAATAACAAGGCCTTTCAAAGGGGGTGTGAAAGTAGCGATAGTTATAGTCCCTGAGCCGTTGAGCAACACAGAAAAAATAATTGAAGGGACGGCTAAGGTAAATTATTCTTCCTAACATACTCTTCATGAGTCTTGAGCTAAATAAACAGCATTCTATCTGTTTTTAATTAGCATATCTTGACTTAGTAGCATTTTTATTTATGTCCCTCTATGGAAAGTCGAAAGCAGATGTCCTCTTCTTTAGTGTGGGTGGTTGCGGCAACTGTGGCCGCTTTCGCAGCTATTATTTTGTTAATCAAGAAAGCTACTCATATCAGCGTTTCACTAATTGTGGGAGGAGTTATTCTCACCCTTCTTTCATATCCGCCATCCTTAATTGAAGCACTTTTTCAAACAGTCACCGATTTGAATACCCTCTACCTAATGGTCATGTCTTTTACAGTAGCGATGTTCGCTGAAGGTTACAGGCTAAGCGGGTTTATTACCTCTCTCGGTGAAGGGATTGCTGCATATCTTAAGAGTCCTGTCCTAGCGATTATTACAGTTCCGGCCATAATAGGGCTTATGCCTGTGGCAGGCGGTGCCCTAATGTCGGCTCCCTTGGTTGAAAGTGTTGGGCTCGGTTTAGGATTGGACTCCTCGATGATGATATATGCCAATGTGTGGTTTAGGCATACTATTTTTCTTTCATATCCAATAAGTCAAGTCTTGATAACAACCTCAGCCCTTAGTGGATTCACTGTAGAGTCAATAGCTATCAAGCAACTCCCCATAATTGCTATAATGGTTATTGTAGGATATCTGATCCTTCGGAGAGGAATAAAGAGCTCAACTAAAACAGTTTTTAAAGGCCCCCAGAAGCCTCTGCGAATAGCTGGAACCCCACTATTAATAGCATTAGGTGCTTCACTTCTACTTCGAAGCCTTATGGGGAAGTTTGGTATGCCTTTAGGGGTAGCCTTAGGTATAGGTATTCTCATATACCTCAGCGATTTAACTAAGAGTAATTTTAAGCAAATGTTATCTTCTTGGAGAATATGGGGAATTACAATTGCAGGCTTCAGCATAATTTTCCTCCAAAAAGCTATGGTGACTTCAGGGGCATCTGAGGCAATATCTCAGATAATTTCTTCGTCTGGAATGCATCCTTTTCTACTTGAATTATCCATTCCTGGGGTTATTGCCGCGCTAACAGGCTCACCCCTATCCGGGATAGTTATGACATTACCTATAATTGCAGGGATACATGAACTTCAGCTAAACGATGTTTCAATGATCTATGTTTCCTCATTTCTTTTCTATATAGCTTCTCCGGCACACCTTTGCTTGGCCTATACAGCAGAATATTTTGGAAAAAGTATTGGATCTTCCTATAGATACCTCATTCCGGCGGGGGCTATAACGTTGGTTCTAGCGGCATTCTACCTTATTTTAACTTAGCTATGTCCTTCAGGTATTTCAGAACTAATCGTATGGAGTAGCCTGTTGCTCCCTTCGGGTAATAGGGCTTTCTCGGCCCCTCTTCTTGAACCCATGCCGTTCCTGCAATATCTAGGTGTGCCCACTTAGTTTTCTCAACGAATTTGCTGAGGAAGGCTGCTGCCGCAATAGCGCCACCTGCACGTCCTATCCCTAAATTCTTTATGTCCGCAAAATCGGATTTCAGGTCTTCGTAGAACTCTTTCCAGAGAGGCATGGGCCATACTCTTTCACCAGTTTCCTCTGCTACCCTAAGTAGTTTGTTTTTAAGATCCTCATTGTTTGTGAATAGGCCTGCTCCTTGATTCCCTAGAGCCACAATTATTGATCCTGTCAACGTTGCTAAATCAATAATGGTTTCTGGGTGGTAATTCTTCTCAGCATAGGCTAGAGAGTCGGCCAGTATTAGCCTCCCTTCAGCATCGGTGTTGTGGACCTCAACCGTGAGACCGTTATACATTTTTATGATGTCGAGTGGCTTGTAGGACTTACCGCTAGGGAGATTCTCTACGAGTGGCAGTAAAGCTACGAGATTGATTTTAAGGCCTAGTTTAGCTGTTGCATATGCTATTGCGGCTGCGTAAGATGCTCCGCTTTTATCGAATTTCATCTGAAGCATTGAGGTAGCCGACTTTAAGTCTAGGCCTCCTGCATCAAAGCATACACCCTTACCTACTACTGCATGCCAAGCTGGATTCTCTTTGTTACCCCTATATTCGATTATAACCAATCTAGGAGGAATGTCAGAGCCTTTACCAACTGAGATAATTCCGTTGAGCCCTTCCTTTTTAAGATCTTCATACCTAAGAACCTTTATGCTTACAGGAAGCCCTTGGAAAATTTCCTTAATTTTCTCCTCGAATGTCTCCGGGTTTATTTCATTTGCTGGCCCATTAGCTAGGTCTCTCCCTATGGCGACAGCTTCGCTAATGATACCCACTTCCTTAAGTATGCTTTCAAAGTCCTTCACTTCTTTATTTGAGACAATGTTGATTTTTTCGATAAGGTTTAGCTCCTTCTTTCCCCATCCGTAATTCGCTAGTAGAGCTCCCTCAGCAACAGCGGCCAGAGACTTTTCGGGTGAATCAATTATTCTCAGATGCAAAGTTAATTCATTGAGTTTCAGTTCTCGAGCTTTTCTAATTGCTTCTCCGCCGAATATTCGAAGGGTTTCTAGGGATGCTTTTTCCTTCTCACCACCACCTATTAACAGAACCCTCTTGAAAGGCTTTTTAGAAGCGTATAGAATAACTGACTTTCCTTCTTCTCCACCGAATTCCTTACTTTTGAGGAGATGTGTTATCTGCTCCCCAAGAGCCTCGTTGAGTTCCTTGAACTCTTCAGGTAGTTCTTCGTCTTTGAATAGGAGAATTGCTAAACAATCGGTTGATATTTCATGAAGCTTATCAGTTATGGTGAACTCGTTTATCACACTTTACACCGATTAATGTTCATTGGTTTCAATTAATAATCATTACTTACTGCTCAGTCGAGTTATCCGTCATTAAATTAACTATTTCAGGCTCAGTAGGAAGTATTTTCAGGCCTGATCCCGTGAGCGGAATGTATACTTCCGTTACTTCCTTTTCTTTAAGAAGCTCTTGCGCAGCAGCGTAGGCGAAGGCACTGCTGGGTTCGACAATGAAGCCTTGGCTAAGGAGCTCCCTGTAGGCCTTAATAGCGGGTTCGTCACCTATCACCATAACCTCTCCATGAGATTCTATAAGGGCATTATAGATCTGTGCAGATCTTTCACCGATAGTAATTCTTAAGGCATCACCGAACTTTGTTGGGGTGTGGCATGATATGTCCTTTATCCTTATTCCTGAATAACGAGTGAGATAGGAATATCCGCAGGCCTGCACAGCTATAAAACGAGGGAATACATCAATTACTCCCTGATCCATCAAATCCTTAAATCCCTTGTAGATTCCTAGGAAAAGGGTTCCACTAGCTACAGGTATAAGAAACGTAATTTCCTTAAGTCTGTCATTACCTATCTCTTTAACGGCCTCCCAAGCAATTGATTTAATTCCCTCCAAGAAGAACGGTTGGATCGTGTGGCCTACGTAAACACCGTCCTTATCACTCAGGGCAGCTATATGGGCTTCGTCTCGGTTTCCCTGCTTTATTACCTCTGCACCTAAGGCCCTCATTAGCCTGTACTTCCCTGAAGGTATATCCATAGGTACGTAGACTTTTACTCTTATTCTGGCTGCGTTTCCGTAAAGTGAATATGAAAGACCTGCATTACCAGATGAGTCCTCCACTATTTTTTCTACTCCCTCTTGACGAGCTATTGACACAGCCAGTGCAGCACCCCTATCCTTAAAGGATCCTGATGGGTTTAGGTATTCTAGCTTAAAGAAAAAATTTTTCTTCTGCACGAGAGGAGTATTGCCCTCTCCTAGATAGATCCTTTCATGCTGAATAATGGAGAATGGATGACTTTTATTCCTTACAAGAAGAGGCTCCCCACATTTAGGGCATTTGGAAAGCTTTACTGAAGCAGTGTACTCAGCTCCGCACTTCGGGCAGTAAAGAGTCAGATGCTGGTTATTCATTCGTTCTGTCCCTAAGAAATGAAGGAAGAAAGAAAAATTGGTTTACTCTAGGATGCTTATAGCTTCCTTCAGTATTTCCTTAATTTTCTCTATTTTTGCTCTCGTAGCCTCTAATTTATTATTTAGCTCATCAATTCTAATTCTTAGCCTTTCATTTTCCTGCTCTAGGTACTTGACCTTGCTTTCCAGTTCTGAAGATATTTCCTTACCTGATATTTCTTCGGGCAGTTTCAGCTCGAGCACACCCCTCTGCTTAACAAGCAGGTTATATGTGTCCTTAACTAGTTTGCTAGCCTCAGTTTTTCCTTGCAGGTGATTTCTTATCGTTGCCTCTGACCTACCAACCTCTTCAGCTATCCTGCTTACTGGATAACCCGCGCGCTCTCTAGCTAAGGCGGCGGCAGCAACTACGAGGGAGTCAAGCCATGTTAAACGGTCTTCAGCATTTCTTATCCTTTCTATGACATCACTTCTGAATAGTGTACCGAAGATTAGGGCCAGTTCCAGCTTTCTTATGTCCTCCTTACCCATAGGCTTAAGTGGTACCTCAGCCATTCTCTCACCCACTGATAATATAATAATACAAAATTTAAAATTTCACGTATATTTGACATGGATAATTCCTTTAAAAACTTAGTAATGATTAAGTCTCGTACCTCGTGATACCTAAGACCTTATCAGGATAAACTATTATTCCCTTATCCGTTATATCGAAGGGATGTCTTCTCATATCGTGCCTAGTTCCTCTCATTTTCCAAATGATGAGAGATCTCTTTAACTCGCCTTTTATTTCATCAAGGTCAAGGCGAATTATGCCGTCCACCGCATGCTCAACTCCTGGACCACCAAATCCTCTCTCAGTCACACTGACCTGAGAAACCAGCAGCGAGGTAGCCCCTAATCCCGCCAATATTCTCTTAAGATTCATGAGAATTCCTCTAGCCACAGAAGGCTTGGTGATGTAGAGTGTGGAAACTGAGTCGATTACAACCCTTTCAGCTTTCAGATCTTTAAGAGCCTGCTTCACTACATCAATAAATTCGCCGAAATCGTCCACGGTTGTGACTACATACTGCTCCCGTTTCGCTGCTTCCCCAATACCTCCTGTAAAAGCATCCACTATAGCGAATAAGCCTTCTTTCTCATATTTCCGAACATCCCAACCGAACTCCTCCATATTCCTCCTAACTTGAACTGGGTGCTCCTCAAGGGCCACGTAGACTGAAGGTTCACCATTCAGTAAGCCATTAAATAGGAATTGCTGACTAAAGATTGTTTTACCTGTCCCTGGACCCCCTGAGATCAGGACAACATTTCTCTTAGGTATTCCTCCATTCAGAAGTTCATCCATTCCAGGAATGCCTGTCTTCACTTTCTCAATCATTCTCCCACCCAATAAATATATAATGATACAAAAATAAATTTTGTCTAAAGAAATCTCCGAAAACCCCAATTACTTAAACTGTAACTAAAGCTTTATTTCTGCTAGAGTTCTTTCCTGAACTTCTCAATATATTCCATATATGTTCCTTGGCGTTTCAGCCATTTCCCATATTCAACCAATGCTTTTACAGCTAAAGCTGCCCTTTCTGGCGAGAGGTACATCGGTATACCCATTTCCTCGGCTTCTCTAGCAAATCGGGTTGTGTACTCGCCTCCTGTAGCGACTCCGAGAATAGGTACCGGATAGGGAAGTTCCTTGTTTATCTTCTTGACGAGCGGGATGAATTTCTTGTTTAGTTCCTGTGAGATTCCTGGAACTATGTAGTATGGCAGCCATATTAATGCATCGATCTCTCCTGAACGCATCAAAATTTCGGCAGATTGTATAAGGTGCTCGTCTGTAGCTGACCCTGTCACATCCACAGGATTATAGGGTGAGGCTATAGGTAGCAGAACTTCCCTCAGTTTGTTTACTGTTTCTTCGCTTAGTTTAGGGACTTTCAGACCTAAGTCTGATAATGCATCAGTAGTCATCACTCCTGAACCTCCTCCCACCGTCAGGACTGCAATCCTATCCCCTGCTGCAGGGGGTTGTTTCGATAGGGCCATACCGACGTCAAACAGCTCCTCCATTCCGTAGGTTCTTATAACGCCTGCCTGCCTAAACACTGCTGAATAAACAAAGTCTTGGCCCGCTAGAGCTCCTGTATGTGAGGATGCTGCTCTGGCTCCAGCTTCAGTTCTTCCCGACTTAAGCACAACCACGGGCTTGACAGGGGTGGTCTCTTTTAATGCCTCAAAGAAATCTCTTCCATTTTCTACTCCCTCTATGTACATGGTAATCACTTTAGTATCCGGATCTTCCCTCAGATATTCAAGTAAATCAACATCATCGACATCGGCCTTATTTCCATAGCTAACGAACTTACTTATCCCTATGCCACGCATGGATGCCCAGTCAAGAACAGCTGAGCCAAAAGCTCCAGACTGAGAAATGAAGGCTATTGATCCATGCTTTGGATATCCCTGTCTCTCAGTAGGGAGAAAAACCGTGTTTATTCCCGATTTAGGTACATACACCCCTATGCAGTTGGGCCCAATAAGCCTGATGCCATACTTCTTTAGTACCTCAACCAATTTCTTTTCTCTTTCCTCACCTTCAGGGCCCACCTCCTTAAATCCTCCAGATATAACGATGACGTGTTTAGTTCCAGCCTCTCCGGCCTCTTTGACAGCATCAATCACTAAGGGTGCAGGAACAACGATAACTGCTAGGTCAACCTTCTCTGGGATTTCTTTAAGTGAGGAATATGTTTTCAGTCCTAGAATGTCTTCTGCTTTAGGGTTCACTGGATAAATCTTGCCTTTATAGAACCGTTTAAGTGTTTTAAGTAGTTCGTGGCCGACCTTCCCAGGCTTCCTGGAAGCACCGATCACCGCGACGTTGCGCGGAAAGAAAAACTTTTCTAGCTCACTCAATTCCATACCCTTTTCATCATTTTGGTTCTGCCTAAAAAACAATTGAGCGCTGATGCAGTGAATATATACTTTTGCATTCAGTTAAGTGTCAGTACAGTAAATTATTTATTTCATTGCCTCAGTTTCACTCGGTGTTAACTGTGAGCAGGGATCAGGCTATAGGGGCATTAATGGTTGTAGCTTCCGTAATCGTTATAGTTGCATACTTATGGCTTCTATTCTTTCCTTTTGCGCCCGGTGTTGACATGATTGTGCTAAAGCTTACGGGAGCAGTAGCTATAATCGGTGTCTTCGGGATATTGGCTTGGATAGGGTATACATTAGCGACAACTCCGCCTCCTAAGCCTATAGAGGAAATAGAGAAGGAAATAGAGGAAGAGCTTAAGAAGCTTGAGCAGGAGGAGCAGAAAGACTCAGGGACTGAGACCCAGCCAGCTCCAACTCCTCAATAATCACCAATTTTCCTCCTTTTTTGGCCTTAGTACATAGATAATGAAAACAATTGCAGCAAATAGAAATATGCTCATTATAATGAGTGGGTAAGGCGAAATTTCTCCTGTACCGAAGCATATAGGTATAAAGAAAATAACTACGCATCCAGCGAATCCGCCCGATATTTCATGAGGAGAAGGTAGTAATATTCCAATTACAATGAGTAAAATAGAGATAAACATAAGTAATACTCCGAATTTCACAAAGTCCCTAGCCATATGAGGGCACCCCCTGAAGAATTAGTGTTAAGATTATTGAGAAAATGAGAAGTAGGAGACCTAGCAACGCAGCTACGGTTGCGGCTTTCTTGCTGCTCCCGAAAACTATTGGGAGAGGACCAATAATTACCACACCACCTACCTCGCTTTCTGTGTGGGGCTCACCTTCTTCTCTTTCCCCTAGAAAGCCGACCACTAAGAGAACAGTTGCTATCGCAAACAACCCTAACCCCAATAATATCATTAATTCATTCAATCTGCATCCGACTCGATATTTTAATTACTGAGTTTATAACGCTAAAGGGAGTTGGGAGTAAGTGAATGTTAGACGCGATGCGAAAGCTGAAAAAGGGTTGCAGCTCTTGGTGGGGTTTCTTAATCTTTCTCATATCGACCCAGATAAGATCCGGGTGGTAAGGACTACGAGTAATTCGAGAGCATACGCGAGAATATGGGGGGTAAACAGGATTTTGCAGGAAGCTCTCAATCCTAAGGCTATATATGTTATTGAGCTCGTAGATGATTTATTTGAAAAGCTTAATTGCGAAGAGAAGATAGCTACAATTACGCATGAATTGGCCCACATCCCAAGGACGTTCAGTGGATATCTCCGTCCGCATAATAGATATTTTAAGAAGGATTTTCTGGCTATGACGAGGAGGCTAAGGAAGCTTCCTAGGTTGGAAAAGCAAGTTATTTGTGATTATTTTACTTATAGATCTGCAAAGTCTACTAAGGGTCAGAGAAGTGAGGGTAAGTAATAAGGTACGCTTCGCTATATGGGGCGGTATGATTATTGGGGGGCTCTTGGTTTCTAAGCTTCTCTTAGACGAGGTATTAATTATACGATTCAATCCGTTACTTTCTGTTTCTCTCGGTGTGGTTCTTCTACTTATTATTATGTGGGTCGCTGGTTCAACGGGAAGATGGCTAGCTCAATACGGAAAAATAAGTGATTCAGAATCATTCGGCGATTTAAGTAGGCTTGTTAAGGAAGGACCTTATTCCTGCATGAGGCACCCTATGCACTTATTCCTGTCGCTTTCCCCAATCTCTATAGGGCTAATTTTCTCTTCACCATCAATGGTGCTAATTGTGGGGCCCTTAGAAACTGTCTTAGTGCTTCTTATGGCTGTGTTGATTGACGAGAAAGAATCGATAGAACGCTTCAAGGAAGAGTACATAGAGTACCGGAAGCGGGTTCCTGCTTTCAATCTAAACCCTCAATGTCTAAGATTGGTCTTCACGCGACCGAGTAAGAAGGGAAAAAAGAATGGATGATCTCACCTCGCTGACAAGCTTTCGTGACTTTGCTCTCAAATGTTGGAATGTTTTTCTGAAAGATCTCCGGGATGCGTCTTCCATAACTCTGGAGCAAAAAGGAGGCGACTGCTTGGAGATTTACAGAAAGGGGAGAAGAATTCGGGTAGTCTTTAAGAAAAGCGTCTGCAGGGACGAGTTCCCGGCAAAGGTACTTGCCGAATATTGCACAAGAAAGAAGTGGAGTTACATAATACTTACATTTTCCCTTATTTCATTAGTAGGGATAACGGTTGGCCAATGGATAGACTTATCCGGAATTCCAGGGGCAGGTTACTTAATTCTGCTTTTCTATACCTCAGCTATGGGCGGCGAGTTCGTCTCGAAGTACCTTATGAGTCTCCAGAAGCGGAAAATTCTGACTCAATACTTGAATCATGACAAGAAGCTCAGCGAAGTAGATGGGGCATACTTAAAAACTAAGCGGCTGGTTGCGGAAATTCTTAAGTCTCTTTACTCTGTAAGGCCTCAGTCAAAAAGGAAGGTGAGGAAGCCCCTAAATGAGCTAATCGGTGAAGAACTGGTTAAGGAATTGAGCTTCCACCTAACCTCCCAGCTTGAAAGCTAAGAACGGAATTTCCGCAGGAAAATATCCACAGCATCCTTAACCTTGGTGCCCTTATCGATTAAGAAGAAGCTTATTCCCTGCTCCATTAGAAGTTTTTTGACCGAGTACCCCATTTCAGGACAAATTAAGGCATCAACCCCTCTCTCCTTTAGTTCTTTAACAAGGATGGGCCCTTTACCATAGCTGAAGTCTTGACTTGGATTCTTAATAACTTCTTTAACTCTCACCTTGTCGTCTATGACCTCTACTAATGTCACATAAGGGGCCTGACCACAAAACTCAGGAAGCACATCATCAAGCCCTTCAGTTCCTGATGTAACTACAGCTATTAGCAATGCCTATTACCAATCTAATTAGGACTCTCAGAAAATATTAAGAATTAGGGTGGCTCCTCTTTTATACGTCATTAGTGAATATTCCTCTAGGAGTGGATGCGTCATGAGAATTATTTCCTTTGATGAAAAGCGGAAAGCACTGCGGCTTAGAGTGGAAGATATCGATGACCTGTGGACATTAAAGAATGTCCTTCGGGAGGGTGATTTAGTTATCTCCAGAACTCTAAGGGATGTGAAAATTGACGGCGAGGGAAAGCGCCGAAAACCTATGACTATTCTCCTCGAGGTCAAGAATGTGTATTTCCAACCTTTCGCAAGTAGATTGAGGGTTCATGGAATTATTAAGGATGCTCCAGAAGGGTACGGATTGCGGGGCTCTCACCATACTTTGAACATTGATGTGGGATCAGAGCTAGAAATAATTAAGGATTCGTGGACAGATTCTATTCTGCGGCGCTTGAAGAAATCCTCTTCCAGATGGGTGAGGGCTTTACTTATTGCTGCAGACTTCGATGAAGCTTCTGTTGCAATGATGCACAAGCAGGGATTAAGGTATATACTTGATTTTTCGCTACCAGGAGTAAATGAGAGAGACGAGTACTCAATCAGTAGAATCATTGACAGAATAGTAGAGAACTTGAAGAGGGTTTATGAGAGGGAATCGCCTGAATTCGTTATTGTAGGGTCGCCAAGCATTCTGAGGGAGCTGCTTGCTAAGAAGCTGAAGGATGAGCTAGGCAAAAACGCGAGAATCATAACTGATTCAGTATCTACTGGCGGAAGGGCTGGAATAGAGGAACTGGTTAGGAGAGACAGTGTTAAGGGCCTTCTTAAGGAAGCCGCAGCTATTGAAGCGGAGGAAACACTTAGTGAATTCATGAGGCTTCTAAGCTCTAAACCGGAAAGAGTGGCTATGGGTTTGGAGGATGTGGAGTTCGCTGTATCTTCTAACGCTGCAGAAAGGATCTTGGTTTTAGAGGACATGCTTATGGGTGAATATGGTGATAAGGTAGACCTCCTTATCAATGAAGCAGAGAATAGGGGGGCGAAGGTCAGGATAGTTCCTACTGAGTCGCCTGCCGCTATAAAGCTGAAGCCATTAGGAGGCATTATCGCTATCCTTAGATACTCCCTTCCACTTGAAATTAGGAGAAACAAAGAACTCAATGAATGAAGTATGCAGCGCCCAGAACTCCTTCAAGCATACCGATAATCAGAAGCGAGGCGATAATAACACCGGCCGAAATACTTACCAACGATTTTCCCCACTGGAGCCCAAGGATATGAGCCAGAAGTGATCCTGTCCAAGCACCGCTCCCTGGAATAGGTACGGCAACGAAGATAGCAAGACCGAGATATCCCCATCTCTCCACATATTTCCTTCCTCTACTCCTTGTTCTAGATACAACCCAGATGTATGCATTGCGTATTTGCCTCAACGGTGTGGAGCTTTGCTTGAGGAGCCATTCTTCTCCTACTTTTAGTGCTGGAAGTACAAGTGGAGCAACCGCAAGATTAGCCCCGACAGCCACCGATATTCCGACTAGCTTCATGAACGGATCCTCATGAAAAAAATAGTATACTGCTGGTAGAGCACCCCTAACCTCAACGGCAGGCAGCAGCGAAAGTGCTATTATTAGGGCCAGTTCAAGTATTTCTTCACACCAAGACTATTTTGAGTAGGTGGAATTAAAAACATCCAACACCTCTCCATAAAACTTTCAGGGTCAGAAGGGTAACCGCCCAATCACTGCTCAAGCTCCCCGAAAAGTCATCATCCCCTTAGAGAAAGCGGTTATCTTTGACATTTTCTAGCTACATCTGGAGTAACAAGAAACTTCAGCAAGCCTTTCCCGTAATCGAGTTCCTTGATCTCTATTCCTAAAGCTCCACCGGCTGGGAGCCTAAAATTCCCTCCTCCTATTAGGTACCTGCCTATCTCGTCTAGGCTAGGAGCATGCCCTACGATAAAAACTGTGGAATATTTATAGAGACTCAGCTCTCTAAGCGAGTCTACTGATGCTGCTTCCGGTTCCAGTCTCCAGTCAGCCTTAACAGGGACTTCACCAAATTCCTTAGCTATTAT
>CAYOJG010000009.1:24352-42677 GCA_964404265.1 uncultured Desulfurococcaceae archaeon
TTCTCAGGAATACATGTAAACTGTGCTATTGGATTTAGTGTTAATAATTTTTTGCCTAAGAAGGCCTTAAACCTGCTGAGAGGAAATCATATCTTTTAATTTTTCCATTTTTTAACAATTTTTTACCTAAATAGGCATGATTATCTTTCTCTATAATAAATAGAAAATTTTTGAAAATTATTTACGAAAAACTACAGGAAAAACCGGCGATGAGTTTATATAGGAGAGTTACGAATATATATTGGTGAAAAACCATGGCAGATTGGATTGCATTTGATGTAAAAGCCAAAGAAAAGGTTAAGATAAAGAATCCTAAGTTCCAGAAGATGAAGAACGGCAGATGGGCGGTCGTTGGCACCAGCCCCAAGACCGGAATCAAGGTCGTGAGGTTCCTCAGCAAGAAAGAAGTAGAGGACCTAGCTAAGAAGGGGCTAATTAAGCTCTAACCTTATACATTATATCTTTTTAATCAAATAACTATCTATTGTTCTAATGTTTCTGGGTTTAGCAAGGCATTTATTTCGGCTCACTAAGGGTTACTCGTTGCTAAGATGTTGCGCTTCAGGATCTCTGAGCATAGGGTGAGGAAACTAGGTGATACATTCCATCGATGCGGGACCAGAACCATAGAGGCATTTGAGAAACTTGATGTCCAATATAGAGTGGCTAGGTCAATAAGTCTTAAATGTGGGAAATTATCTGCTCTTGTCATGGCTATTAACGGGACAGTGACATATATGCTACCACTTCGAGGGGAGGATTACTGGAAAACGTTCGAGTCATTCACAATAGAAAGATGTAGGTTTGGGAGAGAGAATTATTATGAACTCCTGGACTTGGTTGAGGAGTTTACTCGGAGATATAATAAGAGATTGTTGAATAGCAAACTGAACAGGTTGTCACGCATTAGAGCCTGCCTCCCTTCTCTACTGAGAGTTCTGGAGGGAGACCTTGAAGGCTATTGGAGAGCACTCTCTCTTTGTTTGCACGCAGACAGAAACTCTAAGACCGTAGTTTTCTCCGTTAAGATGGCTTACTATGGATTAAAGAGTGCTGGTTTAAGAGTTGACCTTCCTCGATGTCTTAGTATACCTGTTGATAGAAGAGTGGCTCTCCTAAGTATTTCCTCCGGAGCAATTAATACTGGAGGTTGCATGGATATAGAATGTGTTCAGTCCGCAGCAGACCAACTCATAAGGACTCCAAAGATTGTTAGAGAAGTGTGGAGAAGGGTAAGTAATCTATCTTCTATTCCACCCTTAGGGCTGGACACACCTCTATGGATGCTCGGAAAATACTTTCCCTTATGGAGCAAGAGAAGAATTCTGGCTGCAGCATTGAGTGAAGGCCTAGGTAATATAGGAGAAGAACTTAAACTACTAATCAATGAACTCTACTTCCTCTCTCCTCCCTGAAGCATCTTCGCAAACTCTACACTTAATAACCTCTACCTTACCTTCATCCCTGATTTTGTTCCGGTATACCTTTGGCTCGCTAATGGCCCTAACCGAGCAAATAGTTAAGTCTCCTGCTGGAGTGTTTGTTACTAGGAAGGAGGAACTAGTTCCTTCAAATCCTAAGAAAGAAATAAGCTCCATAGTTCCCCCTATGATAAGGGCTTTGAACACGGCTCCTCTGAAAACAAGAACGGGGAAATCATACTTCTGTCTCAGGTGAGACGCCATCTTCAGTATCTGTTCGCTTACTGAAAGCATACTTATCAGCAAATGCGGAGTAGCTGGAAAGTAATAAATCTTTCCACACATTCTAGTTTATCGAACACCAGAACTAAACTCTAGACTATTAAGTAATAAACACCATACTTAACAAGGAGTTGAAGAATGCTGAAGAAGGAGGAAATAATAGCTCTTTTGATTGTCCCCCTAATACTTGTCGGCATTGTTTATTGGGGTGCGAAGGCATTGGAGGAAAGTAAAACACCAGTATGTCTTGATGGGGAATATTTGAAAATAATTAACGCTACTGCTAAGGACCTAATCAGTGGTGACACATATCCAGTTAAGGCCTCTATCCAGCTGGATGTAAACTACAATAATAGTAAAGCCCAAATCACAGCTAATGTAATGATTGAGCCTGCAGGCGGGAAGAACATCATAACTTACGGGCTGCCTTACCTAGATCTTGAAGTTGTAGGTCTTGAGAAAATATACAAGTGGAGTAATGGTAAAGCCTTTGCTGAGGTAATAGAGCAAGAAAATCTACCGATGTATAAGACGCTTAGTATGGAAGTCAACGAGAGTTGTATCCGTGAAGTAACCGTCTTCATAAACAATCCTAGGCTGGAGGTGAGATTTATGATACCTTCTGGACCCAAAAAGAGTGTAGAGACGGAAATGAGTTCAAAGGATAGCCTCACTGAATGCATACGTATCGACACGACCATAAAATATAGGGATAACAAGACCCTTAATATAAAAGGAGAAATTACTCTTCTGCCCTTAAACGAAGAAACAATTATTAAAGGTAATCTCTCTTCTTTCCCTCCTGCGACTTCAGGAACCGACCTAGGAATAGTAGTCTATACAGAGAAAGGATACTTCAGATGGATAAAGAACTATTACTCGAGTGAAGGGGATGTGGAAAGAATGCCCTTTGCATTCAAAGTTTCAGCCCCCTTAACCAACATAACGACTTTAAAGATTCAGTCTAATGCCCTTGGCATAGACACTACATACAGCCTAATTAAGGGATCCACAAACTTTTCTAAGGTATATTTGCTTCAGGAACAGACCACACTTGTATCCACACAAACACAGAAACTCTCCAGTACAATACCAGAAGTGGGCAATGAAGGCGTTGAATATAATATAAATGTAAGCGAAAGGAAGGTAATTCCTTATCCTTTAGCCTCTGCCTTCGGGCTAGTTATTGCATTAGCCGCAGCCATAATAGCAGGAGCTCTCACTTATTTTGCGTTAAGGAGATAAGTAGGATTATTTTTCTTTCCGTTCATTAAATATATACATAGTGCTGCTTGGGGGACATCTCTATTGAGTGGTTTAGGACGTAAGAGGCCTATAACGGGTACAGCATTCAAGATCTATATGACTCTTCTGAATAGTGGAAAGCCTATGGGAGTTAGAGAGATTCAGAGAGCTGTAGGTCTTAAATCGGCCTCAACCGTTAAGTACCATCTTGATAGGCTTAAGGCAGAAGGTCTCGTCAGCCAGCTTCCAGACGGTCGTTACGAGGCAAGCAAGTCAAGCAATCCAGCCCTGGCAGGCTACTTCTTCATCATGAACACGCCGATACCTATTCTCATCCCTGTTTCGGTTGCTTATGCTGTATTCATCATTATTTATGTGGTGATCTCCGGAGGAGCTGATCTGGTAATTCTTTTATCCTCAATTCTGTACGCTATCTTTGTTATATTAATGAGTGTTAAAATGAGGTCTCTATTAAAGTATCTGCAGGGATGATCCTACGGGTAGATTCTTCCTCTCCATCTCGGGAAAGGTGTGGCATCCCTGATGTGGTCTAATCCGCAGATCCACATAACAAGTCTTTCTATTCCTAGACCGAACCCGGAATGTGGAACAGACCCGTATTTTCTTAGATCTAAGTACCATTTATAGTCTTCTTCATTTAGTCCTTCTTCCCTGATTCTTTCTAGTAATTTCTCGTAGCTGTCTTCCCTCTGCGATCCACCTATGATTTCTCCGTACCCTTCAGGGGCCAGAAGGTCGTAGCCAAGCACGACTTCTGGTCTCCTTGAATCAGTCTTCATGTAGAATGCCTTGATTGCTTTAGGGAAATGAGTTACG
The DNA here is from genome assembly GCA_964404265.1 of uncultured Desulfurococcaceae archaeon. Taxonomy (GTDB): domain Archaea; phylum Thermoproteota; class Thermoprotei_A; order Sulfolobales; family NBVN01; genus CAZFVC01. The sequence goes on from CAYOJG010000009.1 coordinate 28,138, forward strand.
AAGAATGGGGTATCGAATTCCTCTGTTAGTGCTCTCTCCTCATCTGCACCTAGATCGTCACCCCACTTTATCTTCAATCCTTTCCTTTGAAGCGTTGAGATAGCCTCATCGTAAGTTATTCTAGGGTATGGCGTACTTAATGCTGGCCGTAACTTCTCAGGATTTCTACCAAGAAACGCGAGTTCATTATATCTGTCTTCCAGCACCCGTTTAACTGTATAGGCAACCATCTCCTCAGCTACTTTCATTGTGTCTTCCATATCGTGCCATGCGCCCTCAATTTCAAGGTGCCAATATTCGCTGAGATGCCGCCTAGTTCTTGACTTTTCTGCACGGAAGGATGGTGTAAGGCTCCAAACCTTATCTAAAGTATAAATAAGTACTTCCAAGTATAGCTGCGCGGATTGACTTAGATAGGCCTTCTTGTCAAAGTATTTCACCTCAAATAAGGTAGCCCCACCTTCAACAGCAGATCCCGTTAATATTGGAGGAGTGACTTCCCACCAGCCGTTGGAGATAAGCCATTCTCTGAGAGCCTCTAGAATTGTATGTTTCACCTTCATTATTGCCATCATTCTTCTTGATCTAAGCCATAGATGCCTGTTGTTTAGAAGGAACTCAACCTCCTCCTTTCCTCTAATGGGGAAGGGTGGAGAGAGTCCATAAACAACAATTTTATCTGCCAAGATTTCTTTGCCGCCAGGGGCCCTAGCATCCTCTCTAATCCTTCCAGAGACCTCTAGACTTGTCTCTCGTGTCAGTTTCTTGACTATTCTCCACTCATCAGGTGTGAGTCTTGATTTCTCGAGAAGAACCTGAACTATTCCTGTAGAGTCACGGAGCCATGCAAAGGTTTTACCTCCAACTTTAAAGATTCTGTGAATCCATCCTCTTACAGTGATTTCTTTTCCGACAGAACCTTCCTTGAAGACCTCCTTAATTTCTGCAGCTTCTTCAATCATCCGCCGAAACACCTAGGTAAAGCTATTGCTTTATCCTATTAGAATTTTAGGATTTTTATATTTTGAGTAGAAAGGTGTTCAGTTTAAAAATATCTATGTTTCTCATCCATATGCCAAAATGACTCTGCCTCCACAGTTTTTTCTGCCACGTAATAGAGCAGTAGGCCCGCAACTGAAGCGCTTACATGGAACCACCGACCTGTTAATGGATACACAATTATGGAGGCAATATAGGATATAATGACGGCTTTGAGGAAAAAATTTTTCTGAGTAATTAGGGTCAGTAGCGTAAAAGCACCTCCCGCAACACCTGTCCACATAAGCAGATCTATATCATTAATGAGGCCTATAGAAAACATTACTGCGAAGAAAGCCAAAGTATAAAGCATGAACCCTATAGCTACTTTAACTGAGTCTTCCATAACTCCCTCTCCCGAAGAGGTTCTTACCTGAGTAATAACTTATAAGACCATAATTAGGGAGGAAAAGTATTACTTAGGTCTTACCTCTTTGGATCATTAAAGAGGTATATTTCCATGTTTCTTAGGTGGAGGCCTAATCCTCACTTCCCTTTTTGTAAGCAAATACTCCAGTGCCTGAATCAGTACAGGCCTGGTCTCAGCAGGCTCAATAATTGAGTCTATGTAGCCTCTAGAAGCAGCGATATATGGATTAGCAACTTTTTCCTTATACTCCCTCTCAAGATTCTCCAAGAATTTCTTCCTTTCTTCAGGATCCTCTATTTTTGCTAGTTCCTTCCTCCAAATTATTTCTGCAGCCCCTCTAGGCCCCATAACAGCTATCTCAGCCATAGGCCATGCCGCCACGAAGTCTGCGCCCAGATGCCTTGAGCCCATGGCTATGTATGAGCCTCCATATGCTTTCCTCGTGATTACGGTTAACTTCGGTACTGTAGCCTCACTGTAAGCATAGATTATTTTCGCTCCATGCCTAATAATGCCTCCATACTCCTGCTGAGTCCCCGGAATGAAGCCTGGAACATCCATGAAGGTCACTATAGGGATGTTGAAGGCGTCTAGGAATCTAATGAACCTAGCGATTTTATCGGAAGCATTTATGTCGAGAGCACCGGAAAGATAGGCAGGTTGATTAGCCACTATACCGACAACCCACCCATTAAGTCGAGCGAAACCAACTATAGCATTCTTGGCGTAGTCCTTATGAACCTCAAAGAATGTACCAGAGTCCACTACACGATTAATAACTTCATACATATTATAGGATTTAAGGGGATCCTCAGGTACTATATTGTTTAGCTGTGTGTCTATGCGATAGGGACTATCGTCTGTCTCGATTTTTGGAGGGGTCTCCATATTATTGGAAGGTAGGTAACTTAGAAGCTTCTTAATTATTCCTATGGCATCCTGGTCGTTCTTAGCTACGAAATGTGCGACCCCTGACTTGGTTGCATGGACAGTAGCACCCCCTAGCTGCTGTTCGTTTACCTCTTCCCCTATAGCTGCTTTAACCACTCTAGGCCCTGTAATGAACATGAATGATGTGTTCTCAACCATTATTATAAAATCCATGAGCGCTGGAGAGTAAACCGCCCCGCCTGCACAAGGACCCATAATTGCAGCTATTTGCGGCACTACACCTGATGCGTGGACATTCAAGTAGAAAACATCCCCATAGCCCTTCAGAGAGTCCACACCTTCCTGTATCCTGGCTCCTCCGGAATCATTTAAGAAAACAATGGGCATTCCCGCTGAAAGAGCTATCTTCATGGCCTTAACCATTTTAGAAGCATGCATTTCCCCTAGGGATCCTCCCATGAAAGTGAAGTCTTGGGCAATCCCAACTACAGGACGTCCATTAACTCTTCCCACTCCAGTAACTACACCATCTCCGTATGCCTTCTTCTTATCCATGCCGAACTCAGTAGCTCTATGCGTGACGAACATATCTATTTCTAGAAAGGTTCCTGAATCGAACAAAAGCTCAAATCTTTCACGTGCAGTCAGTTTGCCTTTCTTATGCTGCTTCTCTATGGCCGGGGCTCCACCTCCGAGCTTAGCCTTCTCAATTTTTTCTCGAAGCTCTTTTATCTCAGGGCGTATCTCCTCATCCACAGATCTAAACCCTTTATATGTCTGAAAAGTGTTTAATGAACTTTCCGAATCGTTTACCATAATAACACCTTATTCATTAATGAATGAGGGGTAGGAGTTTGAGGAAGTGGGCTTTTCTCTGGATACTGCTTTTTGTTTCCGTTGTTTTCCTCTTCAGAGGCTCTCCTTATTACACATTCCTAGTTCTTCTAGTTGTCTCGTTAAGTACATTAATAGTAACTGCACTAGCAAAGATTGCTGTTTGGATCCGTGTATTAACCACTGCTGCCTTATTGTCCTGGATTCTGATCACATACCTTTTATGGGGGTTCAGACAGAGCTCTCTAGACCCGGTGTACCTGCCAGCAGTTATTGGAATCTTAGCCATCTACGCATATTCATGGTTTAAGATAAGGAGAAGAGAATATTAAAGCAAACTTATAAAGGATAGAGGAAAACTCAAATGTTAAGGAGGCTTAGAAATGATTATGTTTCCAAGCCAACAGATAATGACGACGACTCCTAATGAATGGGAGGCAGGGGTAGTACTAGCATTTCTTGCTTTATTCATCACTTTCTTCGTTCTCTCAGTCCTAGCGATAGCCATATACCTTTCCTCAATGGCTTTGTCCAAGAGTAAAGGTAAAGCTGTTGAGAAAGCCGGGGCTGTCCCAACACCTTTTCCTCCACCTGAGGCGGAGGCTGTAGACGTTTTCGAGGTGGCGGCTGCAGTCGCGGCGGTTAGGCATTACCTAAAAATAGCTAAGGAAGGTAGAAAACTGGCTATGGTACCACATCTTCAATCGGTTTGGTACTCTAGGTGGCTTACCGAGGCGACAGAGAAAAGCGAGATAAATCCATATTTCTTAAAGAAGAATTATCGAAGCAGAGGAGGTGGTTCCAATGGCTAAAAAGCTTATTGTCGAGATTGCAGGCAAAAAATACGAGGCAGAGGTTAGTGAGGCAGGATACGACAAATATATAGTACGTATAGGTAATAAGGAGTACTTAGTTTCTGTCACTTCTGAGGGGGAAGAGGTTGTCCTTACTGCTCCTGAGAAGCCTGCAGAGGTTGAAGTCACTTCTACAACTCCCGCAACACCCGCTCCCCCTCTACCAGTAGGAAAGAAAGAGGTTATTGCTGTTGAGGGAGGTGTGCCTGTAACAGTAGAGGTTCCTGGTAGAGTATTGAAGGTCCTCGTGAGTGAGGGAAGTGAAGTTTCTGAAGGAGAAACCATAGTTACCATAGAATCCATGAAGATGGAGCTGGAAATTAAATCTCCTAAGAAAGGAGTAGTGAAAAAGATCCTAGTAAAGAAAGGAGATACTGTAGCCCCAGGAGATACTGTAGCTATTATCGAGTAGGGTGAAGGGTATGGAGCCCATTCTCGAAGCAATACAGGATTTCTTCTTTTCTACAGGATTTGCAGGACTTACACCTCTACACATAATTTTTCTCGCCCTAGGCCTTGGAATTGTTTACTTAGGGCTCGTTAAGAAAATAGAGCCGCTTCTACTAATAGGCATTGGTGCAGGGATTATAATGGCTAATATTCCAGGTATTCATCTAGCTACGGAAGGATTTCTAGCGTTATTGAGGACTTCATTAATAGAGACGGAGCTTGTCCCTATCTTTATATTTCTGGGGTTAGGCGCATTAACAGATTTTAGACCTCTTATCGCTCAGCCCTATACCCTGCTGTTGGGGGCAGCTGCCCAGCTAGGTGTTTTCATGGCCCTCTTAGGTGCTCTAGCCATGGGCTTCCATCTTAATGAGGCTGCAGCCATAGGAATTATTGGTGGAGCCGATGGTCCTACAACAATCTATACCAGTGCAGAACTAGCCCCATATATGCTGGGTCCCATAGCCCTCGCAGCATATACTTATATGGCCATGGTTCCTATTATTCAACCACCTATAATTAGGCTCCTCCCTAAGAAGCAGAGAGCAGTAAAAATGAAGCCTCCTCGGCCTGTAAGTGACACTGAAGCTATCCTATTTCCTATAATATTAGTTGGTATTGCAGCAATGCTTGTTCCTGCCTCAACCCCATTAATTGCTATGATAGCTCTCGGAAATATATTCCGAGAGTCTAAAATCACGGAAGTTGTTGAAAGGCTAGCTAAAACATCGGGACAACAGTTTATGGATATCCTAATAATAATTCTCACCATAGGGGTCGGAAGCACTCTCTCCGTTGACTACGTAATGCAGTATGCCGAGAAAATGGGTATTGAGCCAGTAACATTTCTTTCACGCTTCCTCCTAGTATTTGTGTGGGGATTACTGGCATTTGCTATATCCACGCTGGGAGGAGTAGCGTTCGGAGAAATCATGTATATTATCACTAAAGGAAAGGTAAACCCAGCAATAGGTGCGGCTGGGGTATCTGCCGTTCCTATGTCTGCCAGGGTTGTTCAGCGTGAAGTTCAAAGAGTTGACCCTAATAACTACATAATAATGAACGCAATGGGACCCAACGTAGCCGGAGTGATAGGCACAGCTACGGCGGCAGGCGTATATATAGGGTATGTGAAGACTTGGTACCTAGCCAATTACGGATTCCTGCCTTGGGAATAAAATATTTCAGAGTTATAAACTACCTAAACCATGAAATCTCTATTTATAGACATAAAACCGAATAAATTACGAAATGCAATAATTTGTGAGCAGAGTTGCCAGACTACACTACGCGGAAGATCTTGGCTTTGCCTCCAACCCTAGTTATGAAGTGCTTACTTAATCCACGCAACGTTCTCGTTACTGATTTAGTTAGAAATGTGCGGGAAATGGGTTCCTCAACATATGAGGTTGTTTTCATTATGAAAAGGTTTGGAGGCACCCGAGATATTCGCTTTATTCTAAATGTTGTTGAGAAGGAGAAAGGCAGAAGACTCGTCTACCTGTTTGAAGGTGCAGAAAAAACTGTGATAAGGATTGAATGGATTATTACTCCCATTAATGTTGGAGGCGGAACAATGATAACGGCTTCTTCTAAGCTTAAGTCGAAAGGAATGTTCTCTATTAAAGGCAAGGAGGTCAAGAAGCTAATTGATGGTGTCTTAATTCGGGGAATCCCGCTCTGCAGCAAACTGACAATGAGATATATGGAGGTTATTTAGTCAGGTGGGTCGGGCCTTCTTCATAATTCTGACGTTGGCGTAGTCATCATCCATACAATAATTCTTTATGGTGTTTTAATGTATGTAGTATGGTGAGTAGATGAAGATATGCTCATCCAGACATATTAGAGAGCTGGATAGGCTAGCGGATGAGAAGTATGGGATTAGAGACTATCTCCTTATGGAGAATGCAGGCAATGCTGTGTATTATCTCATAAAGAGAGAGATAGGCTTGGAAAGGAAGCGTTTCTTGGTTATTGCAGGGATAGGTAATAATGGGGGAGACGCCTTAGTTGTGGCTAGAAAGCTTCATTCTATGGGTACATACGTGCATGTTGTTATTGTGGGTAATCCGGATAAATATAGGGAACCTGCTAAAACTAACTATGAAATATTGAGAAGGATAGGTCTCCCAATACATGTTATAACTTCCCCTGAGGATGTTGAGAAGTTTAAAGCTCTGTTAAAGAATAGTGACGTCGTTGTGGAGGGTCTGTTTGGTATAGGTCTCTCAAGAGAGATTACTGGGATATATCGGGAAGTTATTGATGCGGTAAACAACTCAGGTAAGATCGTTGTGAGTGTAGATATCCCCTCTGGAATAGGGGGCAATGATGGCAGGGTTTATGGAACCGCAATTAAAGCTGATTATACTGTGACATTTGGCCTGCCTAAGGTTGGAAACATATTGTATCCGGGTTATTATTACTGCGGAAAGCTTTATGTCTCCTATATATCTTATCCTCAAGAACTTATCAAAGAAAGAGAGACAGGGATAGAACTGAATTACCCTATCCCTCCCCCTGAAAGGCCTAGATGGGGACATAAAGGCACCTTCGGGAAGCTCTTAGTTATTTCAGGTGCAAGAAACTATTTTGGGGCACCTTACTTCTCATCACTATCTTTCCTGAAGGCTGGAGGAGGATATTCACGCCTAGCAGCACCCGCATCTCTAATTCCTGTACTTGGAGGAAAGGCTAGCGAAGTAGTTTACATCCCTATGGAGGAGACTGAGGAAGGATCACTCTCCTTGAAGAATGAAGAAAAAATCTTGAGCGTTATTGAGGATTATGGAATAGATTTCGTGATTCTGGGGCCAGGAATGTCACTAAATGAAGAAACTCAGGAATTAATTAGACGCTTAACAGGATTAATAGATAGACCAATAATCCTGGATGGTGATGGTATAACTGCGTTATCGTCGAATCTATCCATCTTGAAAGAAAGACCACATCCAACTATCCTCACTCCACATCCTGTAGAGATGAGTAGGTTGATCGGGAAGAACGTTAAGGAAATTCTATCATCTCCTATAGATATTATTAAAGAAGCCTCGATCGAGCTGGGGGCTTACATCGTTCTTAAAATTGCTCATTCCTTAATTGCTTATCCTACGGGAAAGATATTTGTGAATATGACGGGTAATCCAGGTATGGCTACGGCAGGTTCTGGAGATGTATTAACAGGAACAATAGCCGCTATGATGGGCATAGGCTATGATATAGGGGAAGCTGTTAGGATGGGCGTCCTAGTTCACGGATTAGCTGGAGATTTGGCATCTGAGGCTAAGGGAGAGGATGGAATTACCGCACAGGATATCCTAGAATACCTACCCTTCGCTGTAAGATTGCTGAGAGAGAATACTGACCTAATAACAGAAAAGCGTTTTCCAGAAGTAATATAGCATTCACCGGAGAGCTTAATTTCCCTTACACGCTATAGGCGGGGAGTTATTTCATGTATGGATATGGCGGTTACGGCGGTATGGGAAGAGGTCAAGGTGGTAGAGGAAGGCGAGGCGGTGGAAGAGGAGCTGGAAGGCAAGGCTCTGGTGCTGGAGCGGGAGGAGGATATGGACCAGCAGGATACTGTATTTGCTTAAGATGTGGCTATCGTGTCCCTAAGCAGCCTGGAGTTCCCTGCCGTGAGATGAGGTGCCCTAACTGCGGGGCTGTCTTGGTGAGAGAAGGTGGTTATCACCACCAGCTCTTCCTAGAGAAGACTAAAGGAAAAAGGGCACCCTAGGTGATAAGGGATTGAGGAGAACTGCTGGAGTTGTAGCTCTAGATCTCCTCTTCATGGGAATAAACTTTAGTGCATTAACCCTTTTCTCAACCCTACACTCCTACATTTCTTCTGAAATCCCTATGACTGGTTTTGAGGTTCAAATAGCTGCCGCCGCATATTCTGTGGGTATATTTGGTGCTTTTTTCCTTGGGCATTCCAGACTGTCCGAAAACTACCCTAAGTTAACAGTTGTCCTAGCTTCTTTATTTGCTGCCATTCCTCAGTTTCTTATTCCCTTGGTGTCTAGTGGCTTAGTCATTAGCATACTTCGGTTTTTACAAGGACTCGTAATGATGGCTGTCCCAATATTTTCTGCACAGGTGGGAAAGCTTCTATCTCGGGCTAGACCGTTTGCCCTAGGTATAATTCTTTCAGGGATCTTTATCGGTGGTTTGATAGGGGCGAAAGCTGGGATTGGTCTACAAACCGTGATAGGGTGGCGGGCTACTTATATGGTCTTCGGCTTATTGATGGTTACTACGGCGTTTGTCTGGTGGTTTCTGACACCGGAGGAGACGCTTCCAACACCTAGAAAGACTAGTGAACAGATTTCTTCAGTTTCAGTTTGGAGAATTAAGTTCACGTGGGTTTGGGGATTCACTTTCTTTCCCAGCATATGGATAATATTCACGCTAGCTCCTCTTATACATTTTATAGTGTCACGGACAGCACCCGGATTCGGTCAGATTGCTTCTGAGATTTTGGAGGCGTCATATCTTGCTTGGTCAATAGCTATTGGGGCTCTAACTTACGTGCTAGCAAGGAGAAGTGGAGAGAGTCCTAAAGAGCTATTCACTACATTTGCTAAAGTACAAGCTCTCTGTTTCGTCATTTCAGCAGTAGGGGCTGCAATAGCCTTTATGGCTGGCTCTGTAGAGATGCTACTCCTAGCCATAGTTTTGATTGCTGTTATTCAAGGCACTGCACCTACATTCTGGTCAGTTCCCTCTACAGCATATTCGGAGAACGTAGTCACAAAAGCAGGATATGCCTTAGGCCTGATATCTAACTCGGCTGCTTTAGTCGGCCCCCTTACATCTGTTCTGATAACATCAATCTCTGAAACTGGGATGTGGCTGATGATCTCTCTTCTTGGGTTGGTAGGCCTAATAACTACTCTCTTATCTTTAAGGATACCTTTGCCTAGAGAGGGAAGTTAAAATATTGCCTTATAGAATTATTCTACGGTTCAAATCTTGAGTAGGTATAAAGTTACGGTAGACAGATCCCTTTGCATAGGATGCGGTGTAGCACCAAGCATCTGCAGTCAAGTTTTCGAACTAGGCACTGATAACGGCAAGAATAGGGTGGTAGAAGCGTACTCAGTTAGGACAGATGAGAGCTTTTCGGAAGGAGTCATACCTGAAGATCTATATGACTGTGCAGCATCCGCTGTTCAGTCCTGTCCTGTTGGAGCAATCAAGATTGAGAAAATAAATTAGTCATCTTGAGAGAGAATATATTTTCTTTAAGGCATCTTGAACAGCCTTCAGCGTTGCTGGTGTAGTAGGTGGCGGTGTTAGGAACGGATGAGTCCCTATCTGAAGATCTACATATTCAGCGGCTGTGAAACCGCTTTCTATAGCAAAGCCAACTAGATTCACTATTTCTCCGACAGTTATCCCTCCAGCTAACTGGCCTCCAAGGAAGAACCCTCCTCTACGAGTGAAGATAAGCTTCGTATGAATTTCCTTAGCTCCAGGTAAAGACCCAGGATGCTTATCTATAACTTTACTTCTTCCTACGACGTAATCAAATCCTTCTTCCCTTGCGGTTCTTTCTGTAAGCCCTGCAACACCCAATGTTAGATCTCCTACTTTCGTAGCGAAAATTCCTAGTGTACCCCTCATCTTCCTGAAAGCCACTATCTTGTATAGGTTTGCTCCAGCTATTCTGGCCTCTGCTGTAGCTACTGAAGCAAGCATTACGGGCTTCTTCTTTCTTGTGAAGAAGTCGGTTTTCGCTGCACAATCACCTACAGCGAAAACATCTGGATGGCTTGTCCTCATATATTCATCAACTTCAATCCCGAACTTGCTTACCTGAAGACCCATGCTTTCCGCCAAATCTGTATTAGGTTTTGCACCTGTCGCGAGTATCACCATGTCAGCATCTATTTTTTCTCCGTTATCTAGCTTGACAGCCTCCACCCCTGATTCTCCCACTATTTCTGTAACTTTCCTGCCGGTCTTCAGTATCACACCCAGTTTCCTTAACTCTTCTTCAGCCATTAGCGAGAATTCTTCATCAAAGGACACACCCAACACGTGTGGAAGAATTTCAACTATAGTTACTTCCTTACCTACCTTTGCTAAATCATCCGCAAACTCCACACCTATGAAACCTCCACCAATGATCACTATTTTTCGAGATTTCCTTACCCACTCAAGCATTTCCCTAAGATGGACAGGATCTTTATAGATGGGGAAAACTCCGTCTAGATCCTTTCCCTTGATCGGAGGAACTGAAGGCTTAGATCCTGTAGCCAGAACTAATTTCTCGAATTTGAGGTCCTCTCCGCTCTTTAGTCTAGCAGTCTTGGTGCTAAGATCTATAGACACTACTTCGTCAACCTTGAGGTTAATCCCATTCTTTGTAAGGACCTCATCAGGAATTCTGTCTTTCTCTACACTGTTTAGAGTGCCGAAAATATAAGGAATTCCGCAAGGTATAACGACCATACTTTCCTTCCTAACCACAGTAATGTCTTTGTCTGGATAGCAGTTCTTGGCTGTGGTAGCTGTAATAATTCCTGCAGGCCCTCCACCAATAATAAGAACGTCTGTTTTCATGGATCCACCGCAATCATATTAGTTACCCATTAATTTCTACAACGTTAAAGTATAACATAGCTTAAGGGTATGGAGAATGAGGACCGCGAGAAATACAGTGTATGTGGAGAAATTATTTCCGGGTAGACCCTATGAAAAAATTAGGGAGTGGAATCAAGCCTCTGGTATGCTATTGCGGATTTTTAGGGAAACAAAAAATGGAACCTTATGCCTTCCTTTTTCTTGGAAGGATGGTGTCGAAATAATTAAGATGCTTTCCTCCAACATAAGTGAACTAAGCAAAGCAGGAATTGACGTAAGATGCAGCCGATACCCCGCTATTAAGGGTATATCTGTTATTGAAGACAGTCTCTTCTCCGCTATCTATAGATTAGAAACATTTGAAGGCACATATGTAGCCAAGCTGAGTCGGGTTCTCCACGGATGTATGAGTGAATACCCGGTTCTTACATATCTCCACTCCCTCAATCTTGGTATATCGCTTCCTCCTCTATGTGGCCTAAAGATTAATTCCTACGACTTCGGTCTAGTCGCATCCTACATAAAGGGAGAAGAATTAGGTATATGGTTACAGCGAGAACTAGACAATATCGGTTTCCGGAATGCTGAAGCAGTCATTGCCTCAGTTGGCGAAATTACCCGAGATCTACATTATGCTATGCTGAGGTGTATGGAAGATGTATGCAGACCTGTAAGGATAACGAATACAGAAATTGGGAGGCTTATGGAAGAATTCGATGCGAAAATCAGTCTCCTGCCTGAAGGAGTGAAATTACCGAAGAGGAAGATCCTTGAGATACTATATAGGGCTGCGGATCTTTTGAAAAATGATGTGTTAATAAGACCTCACGGGGATCTTCACCTGAATCAGTTCATCAGAGACCCAAAGACTTCCAAACTCACCCTGATGGATTTTAGGGGGGAGCCCTACTCATGGCTCTGGAGGAGAAATGCTTTTGAAATTAGCTACTGCGGGTACCCCCCGTATAAAGACATAGCATCCCTTATAACAAGCATTAATTACCTGTTGGAGTTGAGCCCTATTAATCCAGGTATGAAACCCGCCCTCTTTGAGAGATTTGTGGTTGATCTCCTAAAGGGATATATAAGTGGAGGTAAGGGGATGGGAAACTTTGATCCACTGAATTTTGAGAAGATATTTCCGTGGATTGTTGACAGAGCATTATATGAGATTATATATGAATACTATACTGGGTCAGAGTATCTCCCAATTCCTCTGAAATTCCTTGAGGACTTACTAAATGAGGGTGTGCTGTATAGGATCCTCAAGAATGTATTTGATGCAGTAAGCAGAACGCTTCCTTAAATATGCGGAAACCTCACACATTTTATTAGGTATAAACCTCTACTTCCTTGGTAGAAGGATGCTTATGGAGGGAAGGCTCGGATCACTGAAGGTTGGGGATAAGTATCCCGTTAGAATCATGGGGATAATTAACGTGAGCCCGGAATCATTCTATAAGAAATCAGTGAAGGTTCGTGAAGAAGAAATTCTGGAGGAGGCTTACAGGCAGCTGAAGGAAGGTGCGGATATAATTGATGTTGGGGGAAGATCTACAGCCCCATATCTCGAGACATATGTTGACGAAGAAACAGAGAGGGAAAGGGTGACCAGGGCAATAAAGGTGCTAAAGGAAGGGGGGATAAAGGTTCCTATATCCGTAGACACTACGAGATCGAGGGTTGCTGAGGCGGCATTGAAGGCTGGTGCAGAAATAGTTAATGACGTATCGGGACTTAATGATGATCCTTCAATTCTTAAGTCTGTTAAGGAGTATGGAGCCTCTTTAGTTATAGTCGCCAAAGTCACAGAGAAGAAAACCAATGACCCAGTCACTGATGTAATCAATGCTCTCTCCGTCTCTCTACATAAAGCCATCAAGGAAGGCATAGATCCCGAAAAAATAGTTGTGGATCCGGGAATAGGATTTAACAGATTTCATGATTTTCCCTGGTATGTGTGGGACTCGATTATTCTTTCCAACCTCACTCAGTTGAGAAAGTTAGGGAGACCTATACTCGTAGGGGTGTCACGGAAGTCGTTTATCGGAAAGACCTTGAATGAAGAAAGCCCAAGCAATAGATTAATTGGGAGCCTCTCCGCGACAGCAATTGCCGTCTATAACAGCGCACACATCATAAGGACTCACGATGTTAGGGAAACCCTGAAGGCAGTAAGAATGGCTGAGTTTCTGAGGAGGTTTAGAGAGGGGGAGAGATAGGTGAAAGTAATTGAGTTAACTTCCTCGGAGAAATATCGACAAACGACTAGTTTCAGCTAAAGGAGAATTTATTTTCAGGAAACCAATACAAGAAAGCATCTAGGCTGCGGAGGGAATAGCGTGTCTTTCAGCGGCTTTAGACCGACAAGAGGAGTTCTTGGAGTTATTTCACTGGTAATGCTTTCCTTCACTGGCACCTTCGCCTTAAGAATCCTCACACCTGCTCTGTCTTTCTTCATGAGGGAAGACCTCAACGCCTCTCTTCTTGGTGTATCTTCCCTAACGATAGCCTACATGCTGGGAAGATCTCTTTCAGCGTACTTCAGCGGCAGAATAATAACTGGAAAAAACACCTATGTTATCCCCCCGTTATCTCTAATAGTTTCATTTCTTCTAGTTTTTCTCTACCCATACGCAACAAGCTGGATCCTAGTATCATCGATAAGAGGTATTCAGGGGTTCCTAATGGGGCTTACCTGGCCAATTATTCAGGCAGTGGTAGCGACGACGGTAAGGAGAGGTGTTAGAGGAGGCATAATGTCTTCATACTTCTTTGCGGGCTCAATAGCTGGCCCCGCAAGCAATTGGATATATGCCGCATTCCTAGCTGAAATGCCTATCTACTCCTCCGTCGTTTTCTCAGGGATTTTTTATCTCGCATCAGCCCTCTTAGCTTTCATTGGTGCGTATTTGGTATACAATTCGGCTTCGGGAAGCAATCTGGAAGCGCCCCCGGTGAAAACGTCGAGTAAGGAGGAAGTTAAGCATACTAAAACCACAATGAGTAAGAACGCTCTTCTTCTCCTCGGTTTCGGTATAGGAGGGATAGCAAGCCTATATGGATTCTCGGCAATCTATGTTTACCTCAAGGAAACCTTCGACCTCACCAAGGAGTCTGTCGCCTTCCTGTTAGGGCTGGTGGACATGATGGCCCTAGCAATAAAGCTAGTGTCAGGGTTTCTCGCGGATAAGTATGGGCTCGAAAACCTCCTGAAAATCTCTATAGGGGTCTCCATAGCAGGAATCCTTATCATGATCCCCTCCAACTACATCCTATTCCTCATGGGTCTTTCTCTCATAGTGTTCGGGTCAAGCGGCTTTAAGCCGGTCTCAAGAGCACTGGCATCACTATTCCCTGAACCGAAGGACGTTATCGGGAAGCTGAACTCCTTCAGCAATATCGGGACGGTTACTGCTCAGCTCCTCGCTGGAGGACTTTACGAAGTCCTAAAATATCTGCTACCTTTCGTAACCCCGTTCCCTATCATACTGGTGCCTTAC